>CAZXXS010000001.1:0-42107 GCA_964644845.1 uncultured Cytophagia bacterium
TCCTTCTCCCGCAGTTTACTGGAGAATGTCCGCAGCGGACTGGTCACAACCTGATGACAAAAATCGGGACGCGTAGACTCGCTCCGCCTACGCCCGGCCGAGAGCCCTTCGTGGAAAATATTTTCCCGCGTGGCAGCCCAATGGAATATCTGTTTCAATGCTGCGGTCATTTTAACAACTCTTCACCAAAATGTCAAGCAGAATGTGAAACGTTTGTCCCAGAAACCAGTAACGCCGAACTCTCCTGGGCCTTACTCTCCCTGCCCGATCTCGAATTCGCGCGAAGCTCGCCCTAAACAAACCGAGTACACCGCGCACAGGGATCAGAATGCGACAATCGCGTGTCGAATCCGCTTGACCTCGTGGCCGACCCCATCGCTGCGGACGAGCCCAGCCCCCGATCTGCAACAGAGCGAACTGCTCACAGATCGTGGGCTTGACAAGCCGCCGTAGGTTTTGTAACTTAGGTCGGCGCTGGACGCGCTCTGTACCCCTGCAAATCAGGCAAAGTGAACACCGTCGCAGAGAGCGTCGCCGCAGCAAGTGTCTGAGCGTTACCATTTCAGCTGGAATCCGTCGTTTGCTGACCGACACGTCTCGTGCATTCGGCGGAATCTGTCTTGGCAGAGCACTTCGGAGCACCTGTTCAAAGAGTGTCGTGCAAGAGTGGCACTGGGAAGCCCGTCAGGTGTGTGCCGTCCCAGGTCTGTGGCTGGAAACAACGCGTGAACCCGGATTTGCTCACCAGCAGCGGCAGCCGATCGAAGGTGAGCGCCGTGCCAGATTGAGGCATCTCAACCTTCCTTGAGAGAAAGAACATGTTAGACATGTCTCATTACGAACGTCTGGTTCACAGGAACTTCAAGAACCTCACGAAAAACCAGAAAAAGATTGCCCAGTATCTTCTGGATCACCCCGACGAATTCGCTTTCTCCACGATTGAAAGCCTGGCAGAGAGACTGGGCGTGGGTAAGTCCACGATTGTGCGACTTGCGCAAACGTTAGGCTACGAGGGGTTCCTGGAACTGAGGAGAGAGCTGTCCGCCAAGCTGAAGAACGACCTCAGTCTGGCCAAGAGACTGAGAGAGAGCCTCAAAGCTGCTTCCTCCGGGCTCGATTTCGTCAGCAGCATTTGCAACGACGAAATCAACAACATCCAGACCACCATGCAGTACTTCGACCGCGATTCCTTCAACAAGGCGGTCAAGATCTTCATCTCGGCACCGACGATCTACACCATGGGCATGGGCATTTCTTACTACGTCTCGGAGATCGCAGCCTACTACCTGAATCGGATCACCATGAGAGCCCGGGCCCTGACCCACGGTGGGCTCAGTCCGGAAGAACAGGTGATCTCCATGAAAAAGGACGACGCCGTCCTCGCGATCAGCCTTCCGCCTTACGCTTACCCAATCATCGAGGCTGCTGAAGCCGCTCAGCACAGGGGTGTGAAGATTGTTTCCATCACAGACAAGCCGTCCTCGCCCATCGCTCAGCATTCAGACGTGGTGTTCACAGCCAAGACGGACAACGTCGTGTTCCTCAACACGGTAACCTCTGTTTTGACCATCGTCTACATTCTGGTGGCGGGCGTCGGCCTGAGCGACCGCACCACATCCCTAACAGCCCTGTCCATGTTCGAAAGAGTCGAGTCGGACTACGGAACGGACATTCACGCGGATTTCTTCGAGTAAGATCGGGGAGAGAGCCCGCACTCGGTGGGTAGCAAGATTGCACGGAGTGGTCAAAAGAACTCGGACGCCTACCTCACTGGCGCAGCAACCATCTGTAGGCTTCCTTTAGCACGCGTTTGGAGTGGTCCCAGGCCAACTTCTCGCGCACCCGACGGGCGCCGAAAGCCCCCATTCGCCGACGCCGGGCAGGATCGTCAAGTAACTCGGCCATTTTCTGGGCGAACTGTCGCTCGTCGTTCGGTCTTACGTAGATTGCTGCCTCCTGCGCCGAGTAGCGCCCTTCCTTGAGATCAAAGGCCACGATCGGTTTGCCAAAGGCCATGTACTCCATGACCTTGTTCATCGTGGATTTATCCGCCCACTCAGACCAAGGGTCCGGGTCCACACACAGGTCAGCGGTACTGAGGTAGCGGCACAGATCTTGGTCGCTCACCCGACCGGTGAACACAACGCTTCCGTCCAGCCCCAGTTCGGCTTTGTAACGCTTCAGCTCTTCGAGCGCTGGGCCACCACCCATCAGGACGAAGCGAGCATCCTGTCGACCCAGCTCTTCCTGGTAAGACTTGATCGCTCGCAACAGGTAGTCCACCCCATCCTGCGGGCACATTTCACCGAGGTAGCAGACAAGGTACGGTTTGCCAGCCTTGAGTTCGGGTTCCTCGGGCAGCACTTTCAAGCGCTCGAAATCGGGTCCACTGCGCACCACCCACACCTTCTCTGGCGCCACGCGTCCCCGTGTCAGTGCCACCTGCCGGTGCGACTCGTTCACCTCGATCACGAGGTCGGCCACGCGGTACGTCGCACGCTCCAGCCAGATCAGTACCTTGTAGAGCAAGCCCTTGCGTCCGCCGTATTTGGCGCTGTACATTTCCGGCGACAGATCGTGGTGGTCGAAAACGAACCTGGCACCCAGCGCTTTGTAGAAAAGCCCCAGCAACCAGTAGGTTTCCGGCGGGTTGCAGACGTGGAGGACGTTCACGCCGTGCCTGAACCAAACCCGCAACGACAACCAGAAGGTGGTCACCCAAGCCAGCACGAACTCCGCCAGGTAGCCAAGCACACCCTCAGCGTTTACCGGCATCCGGTAACGGTAAACGTGAATGCCCTCCAGTAGCTCGTAGCTTGCCGTGTCGCGGTTCTGTCCCTTCGGGGAAATCACGGACACACGGAACCCCATTTCTCGAAGAGCTTTTGCCTCCAGCCACACCCTTCGGTCAAGGGGTACAGGCAAATTCTGAACGACAATCAAAACGCTACCAGGCGATGCCATGGTACCTTCCGTTGAGCGATTTCGCATCTTTCACCAACCTTACGAGGTCCACTACCTCCTGCTCTGGCCGCAGTCTGGACAGGATGCTTTCGAACTCGGGATCTTTGTGCCCGACCACGAGGACCTCGCTGTGTTCCAGCACCTCTTCCGGCGACGAGGCCAGTAGCGGCCGGAAGTGCGGCACCATTCGCTCGATGTACTCGCGGTTCGAGCCGATCAAACGGTCGGGTCGAATGTTTGGGTCGTAGATGCGCACCTCGTAGCCGTGGCCAATCAGCTCGCGGACCAGCCGGGCCACCGGGCTCTCGCGCAAGTCGTCCGTACCGGGCTTGAAGCTCATTCCCAGGACGCCCACCTTCCGTTTACCAGTAGCCATGACGCGCTCGAGTCCAAGCTGCATCTGCTTTTCGTTTGATTCCAGAACAGCTTCGAGCAGCGGCAGGGGCACGTCGCGACGACGCCCCTCAGTGATCAGGGCACGCACATCCTTGGGCAAACAGGAGCCACCGAAGGCGTAGCCCGGCTTAAGGTAGTAAGGCGACAGGTTGAGCTTCCGATCCATCGCAAAAATGTCCATGACCTCGTGGCTGTCGATCCCAAGGGCCTGGCACAAGCGCCCGATTTCGTTCGCAAAACTCACCTTGAGGGCGTGAAACGCGTTGTCTGTGTACTTGATCATCTCCGCCACGCGAATCTCCGTGCGCACAATCGGTGCGTCAATTGGCCGGTACAGCTCAGCCAGCACGTCGCCACTGCGCGTGTCCAGCTGCCCAATCACCGTACGAGCCGGCGCGTAGAAGTCGTCAATGGCCGAGCCCTCCCGCAGGAATTCGGGATTCATGCAAACCCCGAAATCCGGACCGGCCTCTTTGCCGGAGAAAACCTCCAGTGCCGGGATCACGAGCCGTTCCGTTGTGCCGGGGAACACCGTGCTCCGAACCACCACGACGTGGTAGTGGTCCGACTTGCCGAGGGCGGTACCAATTTGTTTAGCCACATTGCCGACGTACTCCAAGTTCTGACCGCCGCGGTGATCGGACGGCGTGCCGACGCAAATGATCGAGACATCGCTCTGCCGAACAGCTTCTACCCCCTCTCTGGTCGCCCTCAGTCTACCGGACTCAAGCCCCTTGCGGATCAAGTCGCGCAGTCCGCGTTCAGCCACGGGGCTCTCGCCCCGCGAGATGTCTTCTACCTTCGTCGGATTGACGTCTACCCCTGTCACCTCGTGACCGAGATCGGCCAAACAAGCAGCTGTCACCGCCCCCACGTACCCAAGTCCCAGTACCGTGATTCTCACGATTCCCTCCTGCCTCTTGTGCCGACTGCGTAGAGGCCACAAATCGACGGGTAAAAGTACCTCGCTCTTGTACCCAGCAGCCGGTAAAAGAGCGTCATGATCTTGGCGTGCAGGCTGCCACGCCTGTCGACCCACTTGCCAGGCGCTGGCAAGTACGGCGTTCTGTACGGGAACATCTCCGCCCACTCTGAAGGCGAGTCGAAATTCAGAAACGGGGTGACGGGCCCCGAAACGCCGAGCGCTCGTTCCACCTCCGGTACAGAAAGCAAACGAATCCTCGCGCACTGATCCGTCCGCCGGAACAGTCCTGCGTACGCGCGTTTGAGCCAGTGCGGAAGCCAGTGCGCCAGCGGCAGGCTCACGTCGTGCCGGACCCAGGGGAACCAGCGGTTTGGAGTGGACAGCAAGATCCAGTCTGAACTCGTGCGTCGGAGCTCCCGTAAGGCCTGGCGTTGGTACAGCCGGGCCTGACGTTTAGGAAGCCCCTCGCCCACGTGTTCCAGCGTCTCTACCGTCGCCACCACACCGAAGACCGCATCTTTGAACGGCAAGTGTTCAGCCGACGCTGCCACCGCCCAGACCTTGCTGTCCGGGACCAGAATTCGGGCCAATTTAACAAGAACACGGAGCCGCTGAGGGTTGCTGTCGATGGCAACAGCAGCCCTGCCGCCAGAGACGGCGTAGGCCAGCGCAAGCCAGCCAAAACCGGCGCCGACGTCCGCGAGTAGAACCCTGCCAAAGTTCACGCGCGACACCAGGCTGCGCAGAAACCGCCGCCGGAAGTACTCTACCGCCCAAGCGGGTTTCAAACCAGCGTACGGACCCAGGGGCCCACGGTTTTCGGGCAAGAGCTCGCCTACGGACCGGTTCCACGGGTTTACGGCCTTCCAGCGCCGTTGTCGCCGTGTCCAGCGCTTTTGCACAGCAACAGTCATTGAATCACGCCTCCGTGCACCAGAACGCTGTCCTCACGCTTTGTGTCGTAGCCCGGCTTGTCCACAGCCGCTCGATCCACGAAAACCCTGTGCCAAATCTCGAGATTCAACAGAACCCACAACTCCCGCTGCCGGTCCACAGCACCACGGCGGTGTTCTTCAACCAGTCTTCGCACCATTTCCGGCCGGAACAATCCCCGTTGCAAAGCCCGCGAGGATGTCAACGTGTCAGCCACCCAGTCGGCCCATTCGCCTCTGAACCACAAGCCAATCGGCAACGTAAAGCCGACTTTCTTGCGGTTCTGAATTTCCGGCGGCAGAATCTCGGCCGCGATTTTGCGCAGGGCGACTTTCCCGGTCCAACCACGCACTTTCAAGCCGTCCGGCATTCGAAACGCCAGTTGCACCAGGTCCTGGTCCAGCAACGGCACCCTGGCTTCCAGTGAGGCGGCCATGGTCATTTTGTCGCCCTTTTGCAGCAGGTTGTCGGGCAACCAGAGGTGCATGTCCAGAAAGAGGTGCCGGTCCAGGGCACTACCTCCACGGGCCCGCTCAAGAATTGCCCTACTAAGGCTCACCGTGTCCGTGTCCATCTCGACAAGGACCGACGGGTTCAAAACCGCCGCCCTCAACTCCGGATCAAACGCCGCGAACCACGAGGTCCAGCGCTCCGCCTCGTCTGAGCGCGCGAGATTGGCAAGGAGAATGCGCAGGCGTCTGGCCCGGAACGGCAGGCGTTCGGCAGCGGCTCTGAGAAATGTTCGACGTAGACCGCCAGGCACCACTCGCAGTAGTCCAGCCAGCCTCTCAGCGGCATGTTTCGGGTACCCAGCAAAGAGCTCGTCTCCTCCTTCGCCGGACAGCACGACCTTGACGCGCTGGGACGCAAGCTCGGCCAGAAGCAGCGTTGGCACCTCAGACGGGTACGCCAGCGGCTCGTCGCGGTGGTAAACCGCACGTTCCAGATTCTCGCGCACTTCCTGAGCCGTGACGACGAGTTCGTGGTGCTGCGTGCCCAAAGCCTCGGCCACCAGACGGGCGTACGGGAGCTCGCTGAATCCCTCCTCCTCAAAACCCACGGAGAACGTCTCCACCGGCCGGTCTGCGATGCGGGCCATCAGGCCAACGACGACACTCGAGTCGATACCACCACTCAGGAACGCGCCAACGGGAACATCCGCGACCAACCGTCGGCGCACTGACTCAGCCAGCGTGTGGCGCAGCTCAGCCAGGCCGGGGCGGTGTCCGCCGCCCGCAAGATCATCTTCCAGAGCGTAGTAGCGGCGTTCCTCCACACGTTCACCGTGCACCTTCAGGTAGTGGCCAGGTAAGAGTTTTCTGACACCGCGGAGCAGCGTGCTTTCCGCCGGCGTGAACATCCAGGTCAGGTAGTGAGGCAACGTGGCGACATCCACTTCCGGCACGAAATCGCTCAAGCCGAGGAACGCCTTCATCTCCGACGCAAAGGCCAGCCGTCCCTTTTGTCTGAGAACGTACAACGGCTTGATGCCGAGCCGGTCCCGTACCAGGTACAACGCCTGTTCTTTCCGGTCCCAGAGGGCAAAGGCGAACATGCCGTGCAAAAGGCGAAAACCATCGGTCCCTTTTTCCTCAAACAGGTGAACCAGTACCTCTGTGTCCGTCTTCGTGTAGAAGCGGTGTCCCTTGGTCTCGAGCCAGTCGCGCAGCTCGCGAAAGTTGTAGATTTCGCCGTTAAAGACCACGCACACGTCTTCGGTCTCGTTGTAGATCGGCTGTCGTCCGGTGTCCAGATCGATGATGCTGAGGCGCCGGTGCCCCAGGCCCACACGCCGCTCCACGTGGTAGCCCTCGTCGTCGGGTCCACGATGCCAGAGCAAATCGGCCATGGCCCGCACTTCGTAAAAATCCACAGGCCTGTCCGTCTCGACGTTCACCAACCCGCAAATTCCGCACATGAAAGTAGCCCCTATGAAAGCGCACCCCAAAAGACAGCCAGGGTTTGTTCTTGCTTTTTTCCGGCGGTCAGGCAGAGCAAAACTACGGCTGCGAACTGCTCTGCCCTACCTCGCCGAATCCAGCTTCTTCACGACCAGAAGCGTCGTAAGCTCCGCGGGGAGCCCGCCTTCGTACTTGAGGACAAGCGTCACCCCAGGTTCCTTCTCTCCGAAACGCCGGGACAGCCAGCCTCCCTCGTCCGGGCCAGCCATTCTGTGAGCCTCCAGTTCAAACGGCCAAACCAGAGGCGCGATCACAACGCGGTGTTCCGCCAGATCAATCTGGACCACGCGTCGGCCTGGATCCCAGCTGAGGACACCGTCCGGAAAATGAAACCGCTGCTCAAGCTTGTGGCAGCCTCGACCGCTAAGCCAGTCCGTCACAACAAGCTTGTCGCCGAGGCTGAGCACACTGCGTCGGTGCTGGATGCCCTTCCGGCTGTAGCCGTCGTGCTCCCCAACCATCCAGGCGGCGCCTCCTTGCTCCACCGCTTCCAGCAGTTGCGCTTCCGCCCGGCGAAGCCAGAGAAACGTACCTCCGGGACGGCTCTGCCACGCGCCGTCCACGGTTACCGTGTTGTGCGCCGGTGTGCCGCGAAATGCCTCGCGCCAGACCGGGGCACCGTCGTAGACGAACGTTCCCGGGTCCACCAGAATTTCCTCTCCCTCCACAGCCCAAAACACGCTTAAAGCGTCGGCGTGGCCGTGCGCTGCGAGCTTGTCGTCGCCCAGCGGACCCGCGTCGAACAACACCAGATTGGGTCCGGATTCGGTCTCAATCCTGTGCACAACGTAACCAGCGTCGCGGAAAATGAGCAGTCGCGAGTTCTGATCGCTGCCAGGAGAACTTTCACCGCCCACAGCGCCCTTCCGCTGCTGTCCGGATCCCGCCAGGGCAGATGTCACAGCAGGGCGCCGGTCCTTTCCCGGACCCAAAAGCCACCAGTCCAGCCCCAAACTTGGCCGAAGCTCCTCGACCAGAGGCTCATCAAACAGAAGCGACCAAAGACCAAGGGTGTCGCGAGGCAAATTGGGCTCCACAGCCAGAGGCAGAACGTGCCCTCCGTCGTCGTCGCCGAGCGAAGGGAAGACCGCGTCTCCCAGGTGGAGTGCAGCCAAGAAACGCCCCATCTCCCGCAGTTTCTGGCGCGCAAGCTCAGGAACCTCGAGCCCCAGCGCTTCCGCTAGCACCAGCCCAAGCAGTCCGTAAAGCAGCACGTAAGCGTGGTAGTACAGGCTCAGTTCTTGTGAAACTCCGTCCGGGTAGACCTGCCGATCGATTTCCAAAAAGAGCCGGTCGAGCGCGCTTTGCACGGTTTTTTCCGCTGTCTGCTCCGGCACAAGGAAAGCTCCGGCCCACCCGGTGCCGACCAGTTCGCCAAGCAGGTGGTTGTTCGCAGAACTGCCGTACGACAGGTGACGCCTCAGGAAATCCCACTGCAGGAAGGCGTACGTCAGGACGCGTACCCAGCGCTCTGCAGGAATGCTTTGGGAATCTTTCACCGCGGCCAGGCTCCACGACCAGGCCAGCAGCCGCAGGCCGATTTCGAGAGCGCGAGTCCAGTTCACACCGCGGAGTGGCGGGTTTGCTTCCGCCCAGCTCTCGATCTGCGCGAAAATCTCGTGCGCGTAGCGTTCGTCCCGGGTAAGCAGGTGCGCCTGGGCCAGTCTCAGCAGGTGCTGGTGGCGATTCAACTCCCACGTCAACTTGACCTCGCCCACGAGGGACGGGTTGCGGTAGTCCAGCTGGCCGTAAAATCGCAAGGGGATGCTCCGCCCGTGCACCAGGTCAGCGTGCCAGTCGATTTCCTCGCCGAATTCAAAGGTCCTGCCGAAGAGCGCCACCCGGTGGCACAGAATGTCTTCAGCCTGCCGGATGATCCTCTGCGCCTCCGGTCGGTCCCGAACAGCGGCGATTTCAGCGGCAAGCGTAGCCGGGACCAACTGTCGGAAGTTGCTAAGCCGCTCCCGAAAAGCCTCAACGGCCTCCTCAGCTCGTTGCACGCCCAGCAGACGCAGACACTCCTCCGGGCACTCAGGCCAGCTCGAGGCTGCGGCCAAGCTCTCCCACACCGTGCGGGCAGCGTCCACCACCCGGTGGCTTACCTCTGCCACTCCCATTTGCCGCAGGCGGCTGAGTGTCCATTTCAGGTTCGGCATCGGCCCACCACACCTTCTCTCCCAAATCCAGCCCAGATTGAGCGGTCGGGTGCTTCGCTGCGCAAGCTACGACTCGCTGCCAACGGACCTGTTGGGCAAGCGTGTGTCCACGCTGCGGTCTCGAGAACCTTGCGTTGTTCGAGCGGACTCACGCAGTTCCTTCCGCCGGACTCGCCAGCGTTGAAACGCGAGATTTCGCTCTTCCTGGCGCTTTTCCCGCCAGGTGCCGCGCAATCACCGAAGCAATTTCCTCAGCCCTCGCTTCCCAGCTGTCGTTGCGCACGAGATTCACGCGCTGTCGCCACTGCGCTGCAATTTCCGGTGCAAGCGCCCTCCTGATGCCCCGCGCGAACTCCTCAGGGTTGGTAGCCAGAATCACGTGGGGCTCGAACGGCTCCACTTCCGGGTAGCGCACGCTGACAACAGGGCGGCCCGTCGCCAGGTACTCCCTCAGTTTGATCGGGCTCCGGTGCCGGTCGTACTCGTGGTCGACGGTCAGCGGGATGAGACACACGTCGAAGCCACGAGCGTAGTCCGGCAGTTCCTCGTAGCGCTTCTGACCGAGGAAGTGAACATTCGGGAGCGCCTCAAGACGCGAGATCCCCGTCTTCACCTGGCCAAGAAGGACAAACGAGACGTCCGGCAGAGCCCGCGCCGCCTTTTCGAGAAGCCTTTGGTCAACCGAGTAGTTGAGTTCGCCCCAGAAACCGGCCACGGGTCGGCGAATCGCTCTCAGGTCGGCAGGCAAAGAACCCGATTCGAGAGCGCGCCCAAAGTGCACCAGGTCCACGCCGTGGTGAAGCAGAACACTGTGCGGGTTCTTGTGCCTTTCGGACCTGTACAGCTGTTGACCCGCAAAGACAACCAGATCCGCTTCCCGAATCAGTCTCTCGTGCAAGTCGATCACGTTCCCGGGCACGCCGTCGTAAGCAGTGAACTTGTCCGAGTAGTGGTAAAGCACGAACTTCTCGCCCAGACGTCCAACGAGTGGCTCCGCCGTCGGCATTCCGATCCACAGGATCGGCTCGGAAATGCCGTAGCGCCAGAACAGAGCCTTGATCTGGAGCAAAAGTAAACGCCAGCCCAGGGCAAACAGAGCTGGTTTGCCGTAGGCAGGCAGTAAGAACGGGCTGGCCACCAGCAGATTTGGTTCAACCCAGCGAGGCGCCCGCAGCAGACTTCTCAGCTTGTTACCCACTCTGTACGCAAAAGAGCGGTCACCCACCGAGGGAAAACGAAACCCGATCGAATTGAGGAATAGGACCTTGTTTCCCTGGCGGGCGAAAACCCGCATCAGGTGGTTCTTGCTGTGCGGGTTGTGGTACCACCAGTCCTCGCCCGCAAAACAGACGATGTTCTCGCCGTGAAGGGTCATGAAACGCTCACGCTCCCAACAGGTTTTTCCACTGCCGCCCAGGGATCCGGGTCGATGTAGGCTTCCTCGCCCCTGTAGATCCGCAGCGTTCGTTCAGCCACCGCACCCCAGTCCACCACGGCCCGGGCTCGCTCCAGCAACATCTCAGCGTGGCGCTCGCGTAAGCCTTCGTTGTCCAGGTACTGCGAAATGGCCATCGCGATCTGGACCGGTGCGTTGTCGTCCACGTAAAGGGCCGCCGTGCCCAGGTACTCGGGTAACTCCACCGAGCGTGTGGCCACCACAGGCGTGCCGTGAGCCATGGCCTGGGCCGCCGGGAACACCGCACTGCCACCGGTGTAGGGGATCACGGTGAGCAAAGCCTCGGCGTAGAGGCGTTCGTACGTCTCTCGGGTAGGATGGTCCACCCAGTGGATCAACGCGTCAACACCCATGTCCCGAGCGCGCTGCTGCGCAGCAGCCAGATCTTCGGGCTCGAAAAAACCGATCACCGTCGCCGGCACGTCCGTGCCGCTCCGGTGCACAATCTGAAGGGCAAGCAGAAAATCCTCGAAGCCCTTACCCGACCACAAGTGATGGCCGCCGTAGTACAGAATGCCTTCCCGGTGGTCGCTCACAAAGCTTGCCACCCGTGCGCCCCAGGGAACGATGTGAATTCTGCGTTCGTCGACTCCCAGGTCCACGAGTGTTTCCTTCAAGCCGCGGCCGTGCACGAGAATGGCGTCGGCGCGGTTGTAGAGACGGTAGAGGCTCTTGAAGCGCTTGCGAAAACGCTCAAGCTCGTGCACCGTCACAACCCTGAGTTTGTCGCTGGGAGCGGTCAAGAAACCAAGAGCCGGTACCGTACCAAAAGCGTTGGTAACCTCTTGAAAGTGAACGACGTCGGCGTCAGCAGCCAGCTCCAGGTAGGACCGACCGATTTTCCAGTCCTGGCGCAGCTTGCTCGCCATCTTCAGCTTGCTCGGTGGGTTGGGCTCGTAAGGGGTCGTCAGGAAACGGGCAGTCTGGTCCACGGCGTTCGTGAAATGATCGCCATCCCTGACGGCGCAGCGGCAGTCCCCGGTCACAACCGTTACCCCACCGTCCAGGCGCTCGTGTAGAGCCGCGCGCAAATCCTCGGCGTAATCGCTGTAGATCTGGTGCCGAAACCAGCAGCTGATCATGGCCACTTTCATCGTCAATCTCCCAATCTTTGCATCCAGCCCACTCCGAGCAACTTTTTCAAGCTGCACCGGTAAATCAGCTGACCCATTTCTCGTGTTTTTCTCTGTCGAGCACTCGAGTGTCTGGGTGACCTCCCTGCCGAGTCCGCCGGACCGGAACCCCGCTCAGCGGGTGGAACCATCCGCACACCCGGGCCCCTCAGCGCGGCAAGCTTTCCACACGTCGTGGGCCAGCGACAACCAGAACTCACCTGCCCATTCTCACACTAGGCCGGTCTTACAAATCCCTCGTCGCACCGGTCCCCAGTCTAAGAATCTCCTCAGCGCGCCATTTCGTCTCGCCCAGGTCCTTGGCGCGAAGAACAGGCGATGCAACAGTTTCGCACGCCAGCTCCGGGGATTGAAAACGTAGAGCGTTACGTGCTGGCGAGCTTTGTCGGTGTAGCTCAGTTTCCAGGGCTCGCTGTGCCCCATCAGGTCCTGCTCGCGCACGCCCTCCTCGCAAGCCTTCTGCATCACCCAGGCTTTCAAAACAACCCCGGGCGAGAGCCAGGCGTACTCCTGGTCGTAAGCGATTTTCATGCTGTGTACCGTGTCGCCGAAACGAACGGCAAGTTCGTAGGCAACTGGAGCACCCTCGTACGTGGCCCAGGTGAGGTAGGACCAATCTCGCTCCAGGGCCAGCTCAACCAATTTGCGGTAGAATTCCCGCTGTTGATCCGACAGCAAGATGGCCGTGCCTGCTTTCGCCTTCCAGCTTGCTGCCTCTACTTTTTCCAGGGCGTTCCAGAATGCCGGGCCGTCAGCCGGCTCCGTGGCGCGGTGGATCTCGAACCCGGGCGTGTTCAGCGCTTTTCTCAACTTGCGCCGGAGCAGTTGACGAAAGTGCCGCGAGCGTGTCCGCAGCAGGGCGTCGAAATCGCCGTTCAACTCGACGTAAGGGCTCCGTAGCGTCTGACGCACAAAAACCGGAAAGCCTTCAAACCAGCCGAGAACCGGTGAGTCTGCCGGCAGGTACTCCAGCACGACCAGGTCCCAGCCAGCGAACACCGTCAACGCGTTGACGACGGCGCGCCCGGCTTCGCTGGCCAAACCCGCTTCAGACAGGACCACATCCGCTGGACCCGAATGCACGTTGGTTGGTAGCCGAAACGTTGTGACAGACACGCCGGCCATTCGCTCCAAACCCAGGTGAAGCGGTAGCGCCCACCGCGGCTGGGGCGTGGAGCCGTCCACGAGGACACACCATTTGCGTCCCTCTCCGAAGGCCCCCCACCACGCCTTGAGCCAGTCGAACTGAAGAAACGGCCCACGGGTCTTCGCCTGCTCCAAAAGTTTGTCCCACCACGCAGAGGCCTCCTGAAAGAAGGCTTCTTCGCCCAAAAGGCGCCAGGTTCGTGCGGCCTGCACCGCTTCTGCATTTTCTGCCGTTGACCACCCCAGGGTCAACGACCGAGCCACTGCTGTTGTCATGACAAAGTCCCCGCAATTGTACCCACAACTTTCAACGCACCCCGCTTTGTGCGGCGAAGTGTGTCGGGTAAGGTGTAGGCGCCGAGAAGCGCCCGACTTCTTGCCGCCACGATTTTGAATGTTGCCCTGTTTGTACGCGTGAAACGCCCCTTGTAACTCTCGTCACCACGCAACAGCTCAAAACGACTTGCGCCACGTTCGACGGCGTCTTCCAGAACCTTCAGCATCAACACCGTTCCCGGCGAGAGATCCGCCGTGGCCGGATCGAAGCCGGATTGGTACTGGTAGACCCGATCGAGAAAACTGAAGTTGTACTGCCCCGCCACGAACCGCCCGTCGACACGCAGGAGGTAGAGAAGAACGTTTGGCCGTAGCAGAGTCAAGAGTCGATCGTGAAAATCTTTGAATCCAGGTCGCTGACAGCTGTCTTCACCTCTACCCTGCCAACGCCGTTCGTGCAATTCCCAGAGGGCGCGCAGTGCATCTTCGGCTGCCACCTGCTCGCCACCGAGCACAAGCTGCACGTCGTGGTCGCGCTCCAGTTTTCGGGCTTTCCGCCGCAAACTCTCCCGCGTGCTGGAGCCCAGATGACGCATGAACTGTTCAAAGGTCCCGGGAAGCTCCAGGTAAGGACAGAGGTACCGGAACATCTGACGTGACGACAGGTTCCGCTCCGTCAATGCCGGCAGGACCCGTCGCGCCACCACTGAGTCGGCGGCAACATCGCGGAAGTCAAAAACCACGTTGCCGTGGAACTCGCTCAAAACGGACTCTACCAGCTCACCTACCAGCGCTGCTTCTGTTTCCTGCGGAACCAACCAGTCCAGGAAATCCGAACCGATGACGTCGTCCGCTACCAGCCGCACGACGTTTACCGTGTGCAGTCCAGCCAGCGACACGCGGCGCACGTACAAAGGCGCGATGGCCACGACATCCGCACCCTGTTGAACCGCAAAAATCCTCAGGTCGAAGTTCTGGCCGAACGTTTGCCACCAGGCGTACTGCCACTCCCAGGTCCGAAAGATCTCCGGACTGTAACTGCGCTCCAGAACACGGTTCCAGTCCTTGGCCAGCGCCTGGAAGCCACGTTCCGTGTCAACCACAATCACGCTCATGATCTGCCCCGTACCGCACGCTGGATCTTCCTGCGCAGGGCACCACCGCGTCTGAAGAAGCCACCAACCACAGCGTAAAAGCAGTCCTCCGAGAACCGCCCACGGGAGTCCGTGAGTGTTAAGTCCGTCATGTTGACCCTGCTGAGTAGCAGCGGATCCGTACCCGGTTCGTTCCAACCTTCGTTCGTGCAAAACGCCGCTTCGATGCCGAGTTCGCTCAAGATCGCATTCAACTCTTCCCGCTTGGTTTGCGGACTCGGCATCCCGGAGGGGTACGCAAACATGCGAACTCTCGCTTTAGTGACCCGCTCAAGGGCCAAAACGCTTTGCGTGATCTCTTCCCGAATTTTCTCGGAACTTAGCATCCCCAGGTCCGCGTGACTCACCGTGTGTGCACCGATCTCATGCCCCTGACGGTGCAGCAATTCGACCTGCCGCCAGGTGAGCGCCTTCGGCAACGCGAGTTTCTTGAGCGCGTCCTCACCGTTCCAGGCTTCGGCGAATTTGCGCACCAGCGCCAGCCGTCTTACGGAATTTGTGTTCTTGAGGACAGAAATCAGTCTGTTCGCCTCTACCAGTCTGCGTTCCGTCGGCAGGGAGGCAATTTCTTCAGCAATTGTAGCAAACCTCGCCTCCTCTTCGATTTTCGGGAGTTCGGCCACTTTCTCGAGGGCCGCCTGCTGGACGGACGCAAGCAGCACATCCCACCACAACGGATGGGTTCCGGCCACGAAGCCGGTCGTGATGAAAAACGCCGCTTTGATTCCCGCTTCGTTTAACACCGGCGCCGCCTGGTACCAGTTATCCGCGTAGCCGTCGTCAAAGGTGAAAAGCACCGCGTCCGAACTGGGCCGCAGGTCCCCACGAAGAAAATCGCCAATTTCCGCGGGACTGAGCACGAAGAAGTTTCGGCGCACCAGTTTCACGATTTCACGGAAAGAATTTTCGCTCACCGCCAAAGACGGTCGTAGCGTTTCCTCCCCGTTGGGCACAACCCGGTGGAAGGCCAGGACAAGCAGCCGAGGATTCCGACGCACACGACCAACCTGTTGCCTTGCGCACAGTGCCGTTCTGAAGAGCTTCCCGTAGGCAGTTGCCAGTTTCTTCATGCTCTCCTTCATTTTCCCACGATCTCCTGGTAAATGGAAGCGATCCGTTCTGCAACTTCGGTCCAGGTCAACAAAGGCGCACTTCGGCTGATCTCCTCCGCGTCCCAGCTTTTCTCCAGTGCCGCCGTGAGTGCGTCTGCCAGCGCTCCGGGCTCGGCTGACTCAACCACAAAGCCATTCTTCCCGTCGCGGACCATTTCCGGTACAGCCCCAACTCGGGTAGCCACGACAGGTCGACCCACTGCCAACGCTTCGACAACCACCGTAGGCCAACCTTCGCTGCGGCTTGGCAGCACCACCACGTCCGCAGCCGCCAACCAGCGAGGCATTTCTTCGTGCGGCCGCGCACCCGCGAAGCGAACCCGCGCCGCCAGTCCCAACCGACGCGCCTGTTCCTCGAGACGCGCACGCCAGAAACCCTCGCCAACGAGGACCAAACGGCTTCGGCTTCGCCACCCATTCAGTCGACTGTAAGACTGCAGCAACAGGTCTGGTCCTTTAACCGGATACAGGTTACCGGCGTAGAGAAGAATCCGGGTGTCGCCACGCAGGCCCAGGGTTTCGCGCGCCGCCTTTTGGGGGATCGGCCGAAAGGCTTCCGGGTCGTACCCGTTTGGAATCACTCGCGTGAAGTCGGGCCTGGCTCCGTACGTCAGAGCCAATCCACGCAGCTCAGCCGACACACAAATCACAGCCTGGGCCTTCTGGAGAGTCCAACCCACCTGCTCACGCAGCGCTCTACTGCGCTGGGGAAGCAACTTCAAGTCGCTTCCGTGGGCCGTTACCACAACCGGGAGCTCGAGAAGTCGACCGACCAGGACGGCGGCCAGCCCGTCCGGGTAGACGAAGTGTGCGTGCAGCAGATTGGGCGACCAACCTTTGCGTTTCAGCCCGCGGAGCGCACGCAGAAAAACTCCGGCGAGCCAGATTCCCTCCGTAAACTCGAAGGGTCGCTTGGGTAGCGGCAACCAGCGTGGGTGCAGAACTTTGGACTCAGTACCTCGGGCTTTGAGGCTGCTGAGCCACGATCGCACTCGCCCGGGTTCTTTCATCCAGCCACTGAGCTCAGAGATGGGCGGCGTCAGTGACACAGGGCTCACCACGCGCACGTCGGCGTGGCGGCACAGTTCCCGAACCTGTTCCGCGACGTACACGCCAAGCCAGGGCGCACCGGCACGCGGGTAATTTCGGCTCAGTACCGCCACACGTGGTCTTTTTGCCCGTGCCGTCCGCATCAGCTTGCCCTCCCCACAAACCCGGCTGCACGTCTGCTCACCACGACACGAAGCAATTCCAGTTCCCGCGGTTCGTAGAATCCGGACACGAACAGAAAAAGCGGGATGGCGAGCACCAAAGTGGCTCGCAGGATCGCAGCCACCGCGGTATGCTGGGCCAGCACCGTTTCCGCCACCGCCAGCACGCCTAAAGAGACCGCGGCCAATTTACCCAGTCGTGCTGTTTCGTACGGGATCGGGTAAGCGCGCTGCGAGAGCACCAGTGTAACAACAAGCATGAACCCGTACGAGATGGCGGTGGACCAGGCGGCCCCGAACATCCCGTAACGGGGGATCGTCAGCACGTTCAGCAAAACGTTCAGGCCAGCCCCTCCGAAAACGATCAGTGGGAAAACGTAGGTACGCTTTTCCTGGTACAGGCCGCGCGCCGGGATGTTGTAGAGACCGCGCAGAATCGACGCAAGCACGATGATGGGCGTGACACTCACCGCAGGCCAGTACTCAGAAGGGGCCAGCAGGGCCACAAATTGGTCCCGGAGCACGATGATCAGCAGGCCCAACACGGCCAACAGCAGTGCGTAGTAGGTTGCAGCGTAGGCGAAGACACGCGGCGCTTCGTGTGGCTCCTCGCTTGCCGTCTTGTAGAAGAACGGCGTCCACGCCAGGTTAATCGAATCCGTGATGTAGTTGATCACCTTGCTGAGAGCGTACGCCAGCGAGTAGTACCCGACGACTTTCAGCGTCAGAAAATACTGGAGGAGGAAGCGATCCGAGCTCTCAAGTAGAATCCAGCCAAGCTCCAGTACAACGATCGGTGCTCCGTACACCAAACTGGCTTTCAGCCAGCTGCGCACCGGGAATGTGCGCAGGTGCAAATCCACGTACCGCCGGAGGATAAAGGCGTACACAACGGCCATGACAACCGCCGTCCCAAAAAAGGCAACAACCAAGCCGAGAGCTCCCAGGCGAAAGTGAACAACCAGCACCACAGCGAACACCGCGTTCAAAAGGGCGTTCCCAACCACCACGGCCATGAACTGCCAGGACTTTTCTTCCACGCGCAGAAGCACGTGGGGTAGCAGTGCGAACTCCCCGATGAACGTGGTCCAGATGATCAAGGCCAGGTGGGGCCAAAAGGGTACTTCTTTCAAAAACCTCGCAAACAGCGGTTTGCCAAAGAGCGTCAGTAGAATGCTCAGCAGCAACGTGCTACCGAGGGAAAAAAGCCACACGGTGCCGATGTACTTCTTCCTGCTTTCGCGGTCGGAGAAGTCGAAAAACAACCTGGTGGCCGCACCGCCAAGACCGAACGTGTAAATTTCGGCCAGAAATCCGTTGAAAGCCATCAGGAGCGAGTACAACCCGTACTCACTTGCCGGCATGAACCGGGTGATCAACGGCAACAGCACGAAAGAAAGGGACTTTCGCAGCAAGCTGCCGAGGGTGTAAACAGCCGAATGCTTCACAAGCCTTTTAATCGACGCAAACATCCCAGTGGGATCTCCCTCGTGATCAGTAAACCACGTCCGAGCCTGCTGGTGTGAGCCGTCTCGCTGGGAGGTTTTCCTTTTCGGAGTGGGATTCAACCAGGTGAAGGCGAATCCAGCTAACCAGCGAGGCGAACATCCAGCTCACGACCGGTTCCGTCGCAGGACTCTCGAGAACACGCTCCACTTCATCCCAGTTCAGGATTTGGTCACCAAACGCATCCCTCACGGCACGCACGTCGTATTTCACGTGGTCGCGCATTTGCTGAAGCCACCATCCCGCAGGGGTCCCCAAGCCACGCTTGTTGCGCCGCAAGATTTCTCGTGGGACTGCGTGTCCAAATGCGTCGCGCAGCAGGCGCTTGTGCGGCCCACGCGGCACCCTGGTCCGGAAGGGCACCAGCATCGTACGGCGCACAAGCTCTTCGTCCAGGAACGGGCTCTGGAACTGGACACCCGTCATGCGCGCCACAGTCTCAGCCAGCGGTTGGTTTTGCTCTGCCAGCCAGACCTCCCACTCGGTACGCTGGGCCAAGCCGCCGGGATGTTCGTCCCGGCTCCGCTGCCGGAGACCGCGAAAGTAGGCGAGGACAGGTTCAAGCGGCAGGTTTCCCAGTCTGTCCAGTTCCCAAGGTTCAAGGACGCTTTCCTGCCAGAAGACCGACGTTTCCAGATCCTCCGCCAGCCACTTCGCTTTCCTGCGCGTGCCAGTTCCGCCCAGGATTCGGGACAAGGTCCGCGCGATCCGGGATCTGAACAGGGCCGGAGCCCGGAACCACCACAGCCACGCCTCGAGATTGGTGTCCTTGTGGGGTGAGGCAAAAAGTTCATCGGCGCCGCGGCCATCCCACAGCACTCGTAAACCGCGCTGCGAAGCCGCTTTTGCCGCCAAGTAAAGCGGAACAAATGCCGGGTCGGCAACGGGCTCGTCAGCCTGGCTCTGCAAACGATTGAGCAGCACACGAACTGGCACACCGGGGTCGATGGCCACGTTTTCGATGTCCAATCCGTACTTCCAGGCAACAAGCCAAGCGTAGCGCGCGTCCCAGTCGTATTTGTCGAAGACGGGGTCGGTGTAACGCAGGATGTACGCTGTTTGGGGCTCAAGCTCAAGCTCTCTGAGTTGCGAAAGCACAACGGATGAGTCCAGACCGCCGCTGAGCAGGATTCCAGCCTCGGGGGCCTCGTCGCTCCTTCGCCGGAGTGCCTCGTGCACCAACCGGCGGAGCTCAGACAGCTCCAATTTCTCCGGACGGACGGAAGGCAGGGCCGCGCCTGTTACGCCGTTGGACGGACGGAAATCCTCACCCACACGAAGCGACAGCCTTCGCCCTGGACCAACCTTCCAAACGCCATCCACCAGCGTCCACGGAGCCGGGAGACCGAACTGGGTGAGAAAAAACGTCAGGCCCACCCGGGACAGACGGGGGTTCCGGTCCAGCATCGCAAGGACGGCGTCGATTCGATCCGAGAAAACCAGGGTGCCGTCTTCCCTTCTGGCAAAGTAAAACGTACGTCGAGCAAGAAGCTCTCGCTCAAGAGAGAGTTCGTTGCCTTCCCGGAAAACGATGGCTCGCAGCGCCTCACCGCGGTCCTCGCGGCCGAGCACCACGTCCACACGGCCGTTCGCCGTCGACTGCTCCCGGTGACGAACAACACGCCCATTCTCTCCCTCGTGCTGCTCGCTGAACAGGACGAGAACAGCGTTCCCGACCTTGGCCTCCCTTTCGTAGCGCACGTTTCGCAAAGCTCGGGCACCGCGCAAGAGGGTCAGTTCGCTGCGCTCGCTCGTTGTTTGCCCGTTCCCAAGAATCCCAACCAGCACGCTCATCTCGTTTCCCCTTGCAACTTCGGTCGCCAGCTGCTCGTTGCGTCTCCTTCTCGAGCGTCCAGACGTGTTCCGACACCCAAGAGAGCTCCGCAGAACAGGAAGTAGAGACCAAAAATGATCACTCGATTCTGCACGATGAAGAAACTGTTCACCCACAGCACCGCGGTCAAAGCCCAGAACAGCGGCACTACGTCGGCGTCCAGCCATTTGCCGGACCAGCGGACTCTGCGAAAAGCGAGGACCAGCAGAACGAAGATGGCCACGTACGGCACGAAACCCACAAGCCCTTCGTCTGACAGGATTTCCAGCAGTGAGTTGTGCGAAGGTGTGCCGTGACCAACCCAGAAACGCGGCAGCTTGATCACCTCCACAAAGTAGCGCGGACTCAACACGGGAAACGTGTAGAAACCGTGTCCCCAGACCGGGCTGTGCACAAACATGTTTAAAGCCGTAGCCCAGAGGTTAATGCGGTCGAGTACCGGAAGCGTGTTGTCGGAGCGAGCCTGCTCGTAGTGCCCCACAAGCACGGGCGCCACAACGACGGCCAGCAGAACGACCAGCGGGGTCGAGATCAGCAAAATCTTTCTCGCCTTGG
Organism: uncultured Cytophagia bacterium; assembly: GCA_964644845.1. GTDB lineage: Bacteria > Zhuqueibacterota > Zhuqueibacteria > Oleimicrobiales > Geothermoviventaceae > Geothermovivens. The sequence goes on from CAZXXS010000001.1 coordinate 20,719, forward strand.
CCGACCGCACGAAGTAAAACGCCGTTCCAGCGAGAAGCCCCAGGTAGGCTGCCCTTGTGTAAGTGAAGTAAATTCCGACCACAGCCAAACCTGCGGCAAGGGCAAACAGTCCGCGTACTGTACCTTTCGCGTGCAGGGCTGCGTAGACGTTCAACAGAAAGAGCATGCCCAGCAAGGTGCCGTTAGCGGCCGCCTGCAGCAGCGGCCCCCGCGCACGGCCGAAGTGCGTTCCGATGTTGGGGTTCATGATGTAGCGCGGGAAAACAAAGGCATTCAGCTTGTAATTTTCGCAAATGGCTGTGAACCCCAGGTACAAGGCCATCAGGCTGGCAGCGACCAGGAGCCGACGCACCTGGCTCTCTTCCCGCGTTAGGAAACGTGCCACCACGAAAAGCGTGAGCGGAATGAAATGCCGTCCGAGAAAATCGCCTACCGCGTCACGGTCGGAAAAAGCGCCAACGCGCGCCATCGAGTAGATCGTTACCGCCAGGAAAATGAGCATGGCGCCTTCAACAGCGCCAGGGCGGAATCCCTCGTCGCGGCGCAGCGCCCAGCTTACGAACACGATGCCAAGCATCGCCAGCCAGATGAGGCGATCAGGTCCAATGTTTGGCATCCCCGGAAACTGAAGAAAACTCCAACCGCGGTAAAACGGGAAAACCAGCAACCAAGCCACCAACCCCAGTGACAAATCCACGTGCAGAAACAGTGCGGCCAGGCCACCAACCGCCACAAGAGCCGCCAGCCCCAGCACTGCGGTCGACGGAAATGGCCCGAAAAGAGCGAGCAGAGCAAACCCGCCCACCGGGACCAACAGCCAGGTGTTCAAAGGTTTGCGCGGAAAAGCCTGTGCGAGTGCGTTGCGCATGCTAAGTCCGAATGTTCCTAACCTTTCGCGACTTCGTCCAGTAACCGGGCAAACTGACGCACGCGGTTCTTGACGCTCCACTCTTTCAGCATGGCCGGATCCGGCACGAGGTCAACGTCACCGCGCTGGTAGCGCCGAAACGCAGCCAAAATCGACTCAGCCACCGCCTCGATGTCGTTTGGTCGTGCCACACACCCGATCCCACTCCGTCTGACGATGTCTCGCGCTTCGCCATCCTCACCGATCAGTAGAACAGGTCGCTTGCGACTGATGTACTCGACCAGCCGGTACGGAATCCATCCATCCGCGAAAGGTCCTTGAGGCACCGGGCAGACGAGCAGCGCACTTTCCGCCTGTGCTCTGGCGGCCTCGTACTTGTTCCGGAACGGCTCAATTCGAACGAACGGCCGCAGTCGACGAGGGAGACGTCGGATCTCGGGATCGTCTGGATGTCCCATCAGAAGCACCTCGAGGACCTTTTGCATTCCTGGCTCAAGACGCAGTGCCAGGTCAACTCCTTGAAGCAGAGGCCGTACCGTGCCGGGGTAGATTCGGCCGGTAATCGAAAGGCGAAAACGCCCGTTGGGCCGCAGGCTTTGAACCGCGTCCGCAAGCCAAGGCTCGTACCCGTTGGGGATTGCCACAACTTTTTCAGCCGAGCCCGGAACGAGTGCGGCCAGGTTCCTACGGCTGACGTTGCTGGTGGTCACCAGCCTGGCGGCTCGCAGGAGAACACGACGCTCCAACTTCTGTTCGATGGTCATCCTGCGAGGCAAGTCCCATCTTGCCATCGTAGTGTTGCGCGTCCACAGATCCCGGAAATCCGCGACCCACGGCACACCCGGGTAAAATCCGTTGAAGGCCAGCCCGATCAGGTGCACGGAGTGTGGCGGCGACGTCGTGAGAACGGCATCGAAGCCGCGTGTTCCGTGCAACCGCAGCGCCGTGGTAAGGCCAAAAGGAATCCAGCCGATCCGCTTGTCGGGCACGTACACCCAATCGTAGGCAAACCTGTTCAACCACGCCAGAAGACCACCTTGGCGCTTCTGAGACGTTTCGTTGTAACCCGGCGCGTTGCCCCCGGACTTTCCTCCCTTGAGTTTTCTGGCCAGGCGCGGCAGCTCGAGCGAGAAGCTTCTCACTACGCGAACATCGGGCCGAAGTTCGTCCAGAGTCCGGAGATCGACAGTCACCTGGTCCGGTTCGCGAACCGTCAGAACAGTCGGCTCCCAGCCGAACTCCGACAAGTAATTCGCGAGCGCGAGGGGTCTCCGCGAGCCGACCTCCGCGTTCGGTGGAAAGTGGTAAGTGACGATTAAAACGCGCTTCATGGGCCCTCTGCCTTTCGTCTGTTAGCCGAGTTGGTTTACAGGATGCGGTACAGCCAGCCGGGTAACGGGAACGTACGACGGTTCAAAACCGTCGTCACCAGTTCAACTCCCGCCTCCTGAAGCACCTGCAACGCTTTCCCTGCCACCTCGCGGCGTGTTTCGTGAGCCTTGACCACCAGCACAGCGTCGGTTACAAACGGTCCCAGTACTTTTGCCACTGGCGACTTGAGCACTGCAGGTACGTCAAACAAGATGAACTCGTACTTTTGGCTCCAAAGAAGTAACAGCTCTTCCAGGCCAGCGTCCGTTGGCCCCTCTCGCGACCGGAGGACGCCGGGCAACAGGACGTCGAGACCCCTCACCGACGTAGAGCGAATCACTTCCAGAGCGTTCGCGCGTCCGTACTGAATGTCCACAAGACCGGGTTCCGATTTCAGACCGTAGCGCAGCCCAAGGTCACCACCCGCGACGTCGGCGTCGATTAAGAGAACCCGGTGCCCACCCGTAGCCAGAGACTCGGCAGCGAGCTGGGCCACTGTGGTAACACCCTCACCTCCGGCAGGCCCGGTGACCATGGTAGCGCAGTGCCCTGTCTTCTCTTTCCTTGCCACCAGGGTCGCGGCCAGACGGCGCCCCCCGTCCTCCAGCTCCGGAGCCCAGGGTTTCACCCGGGGGGCGCGCCAGTGGCCGCTATCAGGAGGAGGCGATGCGAGAAGCTCAGGAACGTCGGGTACTCGCGAATCTTGCTCCAGCTCGTAGTAGTTGGAGAGAAAATCGAAGTCTACCAGCCTGGCACCAGTCCAGGACGTTCTCGGCTCCACGGTTTCGGTTTTTTCCGTTCTCTGTTTTGCTCGTGTCACCAGGGGTTCCTCAACAGTCGTGTCTTGCACTGCACATGCCCTCATTTTGCAGTGGTTTCATCTCGTCACGGCAGGCACGTCGGGAATCGAAATCGGGTCGCCGCCGCCGAGCGAACCTGCGTCGCTCGGTGTCTTGAGAGTTGGATCCATCCGGTGCGCCACCAGACCCAACGACAGGCTGCCAACAACTGCAAAGAGAAAACCAAGCACCAGGTTACGTGCTTTGCGGGGACCGCTGGGTTCGGCTGGAACACGGGCGGGGTCGACGATGGCCACGTTTGCGACACGTGGATCGCTGGCCTCCGTGATGCGCGCCTCTTCGTAGCGCTGCATCAGCAGCGAGTAGATCCGGCGTGTCTCGTCGATGGCCAGCTGAAGCCCCGCAATCACCCTTTCTTTGTCCGGCAGTTCCTTGATTTTGGCCCCCAGGTAGTTGAGCGTTGTTCTCAAAGCCTCTTCCTCGGCCTTCAGCGCTTTCAGGCTGCCTTCTTCGAGCTGGATCAGTTCGGCCACCTGGTCGTGCAGTTCCTCCTGGGTCTCCCGGATTTCTTTCTCAACCAGCCGAACCTCCGGGTACGTGGGTTTGTAGCGCCGCAACAGGTCGTCGCGCCTCAACCGCAGGTTTACCAGGCGCTGGCGGAGCTGCATTACCAGCGGGTAGTCCGCCACCTCACGGCCGGGCAAAGTCTCGGCACTGTCGCTCAAGAAGGCACGCAACTGGGCCAAGCGACTCTGCTGGGCAATGATGCGCGTTTGGATCTCACTGAGTCGCTGATCGAACGTCCCAATGCGCTGCAGAGCCATCGTTTGCTGCTGCTGGTAGGCGATGATGCCGTGCTGTTTCTGGAAAGCCACCAGGGCTTCCTCGAGGCTGTCAAGTCGGGCTTTCGTTTCCTGAATCCGCTCGGCAAAGAACGAATCGGCCTGCCGAGGCCGATGCACGCGCACGTGGTAGCGGATGTATTCCTCGGCAGCAGCGCCGACCACGAGGGCAGCCTCTTCCGGATCTTCGGACTCGTAGCTGATGGCAATCACATTCGACCCCTCGAGCGGTTTCGCTTTGATGGCTTTCTGCAATTCGACAATCGCTTTGCTCCACCCAAGGGTACCCGGCTCCGGCAGTGGTTTGCCCGTGCGACGGTCTACAAGCTGACCGCGGGCCTTTCTCCAGGCGACAAGTCGCTCGAGCACGCGCTCAATCACGGGTGTGCTCCGGATGATCTCCAGCTCAGAGTTGATTTCCTCTTCCTGGCTTGTGTGCACAAAACTGGCTCCGAACGTCAGGTTTGGCGCAGACCGTTTGTACAGCACTTTCGCCGTGGCCGTGTACACCTTGGGCTCAAGCAGGGTCTTCACAGCCACGGGAACGAAAATGGCCAGGAAAGCCAGGATCACCAGACGTTTTTGCCAGAACAGAGCCTGAATTAGCTCCCGAAGTGTCAGACTGTTGGACACGTCTTCCTCCGACAACAAGAGTTCTCAGTAGCCTTGCACCACAATTCGGTACACCCAGGCGAACCCGGTGATGGTGGCCAGAGGCAGCAGACCGTCGATGTAGTGGTCGACGAACTGATTGACCCTGGCAATCTTGGACGACGGCACAATGATCACGTCGTACGGCCGTAAGGTCGGGTTCACGTATTTCGCTTTGCCCTGCAACAAGGCACGCAGGTCAAGGCTCATCACTTCTGCCCGATTGTGTGTCGACTCTCGAAGTAGGATCACGTTGCTGAGCTCAGCTGCCGGTGTGGGGCCGCCCGCCTGGAAAAGCGCAGCGACAGTAGTCATGCCGTTCACAAAACGAACGGTGCCCGGATGAGCAACCTCCCCGCCAACGTACACCACCGGTTGCTCCACCCTGACCACGTCCACCGTCAGCTTGGGATTTCGCGCGATTCGCTTGTACTTGGCCAGCAGCTTGGTGCGAACCTGTGAGACCGTCAGTCCCGCCACTCTGATGATGCCGATGCCGGGTAAATCCACCGTACCATCCGGCTGAACCGTAGCCGTGGCGTTGAGTTCGGAGTTCAACGGCAAAGTCACACGTAGCTGATCGCCCGGATTGAGCCCTCTGTCTGCGTCAGCCATCAACTTGCCACCCGGAGGATTCGCCCTTACGCTCTGGGCCGGGCGTTTCACCACGAGAGGTTTCTGGGTCGTGCATCCCGCAAAAACCAGAGCTGCCAGGACCAGAGCCAATTTCGCTGAAGTTTTCATCGCAACCCGCAACGTTTTTCGTTTGCGTTTCCGTCGCTTGTTTCGCGCCCCTCTTACGCAAAGCACATGCCACATCCCGGTGCAGTGCGGGGTCTCATCCACCGCTTGTAAATCAATGACTTAGGAAACTTGTTCGGTCGGTGTTGCGTCGGCCCATGTGGACAGCCCACACATTGTCTCAGGCGTCAACAAGACATTGATGTTGAATCACCAAGCGCGAGGGCTCGTCCGGCCGGGGCGAAATCAGCAGGCTGCCACAAAAAGGCCCGCCCGAGGATCTACGAGGCGTAAAGAAGCTGACGCTGAAGGCGGGCCCGCCCGGGGATCCAATCCCCGGGCTACGGAAAAAAGCGCGCCGCCTGAAGGCAGCTTAAGTCGGGCACACAGTCTTCCGGGGCTCTTTCATCCCCACATCTCCAGACATCCCCACAATCTCCGTCATCGGCTTGCGAAAATACTCCGAGCCAACAAACGTGCTCTCCGTAGGGATAATCCACGAGGCACAAGGGATCTGGCGACGTCCACGCGGGGATCTACGAGGCGTAAAGAAGCTGACGCTGAAGGCGGGCCCGCCCGGGGATCCAATCCCCGGGCTACGGAAAAAAGCGCGCCGCCTGAAGGCGGCTCAAGTCGGGCACACAGTCTTCCGGGGCTCTTTCATCCCCACATCTCCAGACATCCCCACAATCTCCTTCACCGGTTTGTGAAAACAACCCGAGTACACAAAGGCATTGCCTGTAGCGTGGATCCAGGGGGCACGAAAAATCTGGCAGCGTGGTCCCGTCCCGCGCAAACGTCTCCGCAGGCGGATGCCGCGAGTCAGCAGCGGAGTTCAGTTCACCGTTCAAAGAGTACAATTGAGTTTGCGGCCATCCTTTCCGGCTCGCGAACAAATGCGGTACGCGGTGTTCCGAAGTGCCCAGTAGGACTTGGCTCCGTCGAAAGGGAACGGGGCGGTGAACTGGGACTTGCGGTGCTGGTCGCTCCTGGCAAAAGCAGCGGAATCCTTGGGGCTCTTGCCACTTGCTTTTAGCGCGATTTTTCCCTAAACTCTCGCCAAGTTCAGAAGTACCCATCGACCCAGGGATGCCAGACTACCGTTCGCCCCATCTTTCGAGAAAACGGGTCTCATGTGGCCGAGCTCAAAGAGGCTAAGCCGAGGTCACTGGCGCTCAGGGCACTGAACACGGCAAGAAGGCAGGAGATCCGATTCTCCGTGCTTCAGTCAAACTGATGTTTCTTTCACAATTCAGCGTGTGAGAGGTGCGCGTTGGTTTACCGCATTGAAGTTGGAACAAAATCCGGATTCCGGGATCCCCACGCGGAAGAGGTTCACGGAGCCATTCGCGAGCTGGGCATACCGGGTGTTGAGAGCGTTGCTTTTTTCCGGGTTTACTACCTCAAGGGTACGTTTGATCGGCAGGCGGCGGGGCGAATTGCTTACGAGCTACTGATCGACCCGGTGACCCAAGAGGTCGCGCTCGACGCCAGTCTCGGCAGACAGGGTCCCGACACCTGGTCTGTGGAGATCACCTACAGACCTGGCGTCATGGATCCGGTTGAGGAGTCCGCGCGCAAAGCGATCGGCGACATGGGGATCCGTGGCCTTGAAGCCGTGAAAACGGCGAGACGGTACGCCATCCGGGGAACCATCCGCGAAGAAGACAAGACCCTGATTATCGACAAAGCGCTGGCCAACCGCGTCATTGAGAGGCCCATCCAGCCGGGTGACAGAATTTTCTTCGAAAAGATCGAGTACCAGTTCAAGCTGGTCGAGATTCCCCTGCTCAACGCCGAAGATGACGAACTGGTCAGAATCAGCCGCGAAGGTCAGCTGTTTTTGAACCTCGAGGAGATGAAAGCCATTCAGCGCCACTTCAAGGAGCTCGGTCGCAATCCCACGGATGTAGAGCTGGAAACGATCGCGCAGACTTGGTCCGAGCACTGCAGCCACAAGACGTTACGCGGGCTAATCGAGTACAACGGCCAGGTCATCGACAACCTTCTCAAGTCCACAATTGTTCGCGCCACCGAGGAGCTGAACAAGCCCTGGTGTCTGTCCGTCTTCAAAGACAATTCGGGAGTGATTGAGTTCGACGAGCACAACGCGGTTTGCTTCAAAGTTGAGACGCACAATCATCCCAGTGCGCTGGAACCTTACGGGGGTGCAAGCACGGGAATCGGTGGTGTTATTCGCGACCCGTTAGGCACCGGTTTGGGAGCCAGACCGATCGCCAACACGGATGTCTTCGCTTTCGGCCCCCCCGATTACCCTCGGAACAAATTGCCGAAAGGCGTGCTTCACCCCAAGCGCATCATGAAAGGTGTGGTCGCAGGGGTGCGGGATTACGGCAACCGGATGGGCATTCCCACTGTAAACGGCTCCATTTTCTTCGACGAGCGCTACGTGGGTAATCCTCTGGTGTACGCAGGCAACGTCGGCCTCATGCCGAAAGACAAAGTTGAGAAACAAGTCGTTGTGGGCGACACCATCGTTGTTGTAGGCGGTCGTACCGGTCGCGACGGGATTCACGGGGCCACCTTTTCCTCTGGCGAACTGACCAGCGAATCCGAGCAGATTTCCAGCGGTGCCGTTCAAATTGGCAACCCGATCACAGAAAAGAAAGTCGTGGACACACTGATGCAGGCTCGCGACCGGGGCCTGTACCGGGCCATCACCGACTGCGGCGCAGGGGGGTTATCTTCAGCTGTTGGTGAGTTGGCAGAGTCGACTGGAGCTGAGGTACACCTTGACCGCGTTCCGCTCAAATACGAAGGCCTCACGTACACGGAGATCTGGATCTCGGAAGCCCAGGAACGCATGGTTATTTTTGTACCACCGGACAAACTGGACGAGGCTCTTGCCCTGTTCGCGAGTGAAGACGTTGAGGCCACGGTGATCGGTCACCTCACAGGTGACCGCAGGCTGCGTCTTTACTACCGGGACCATCTCGTGGGCGACCTGGACATGGAATTTCTGCACCACGGTCTTCCGCGTACCGTCCGAAAAGCCACGTGGTCGGCGCCTAAACATCCCGAGCCGGACTTTCCCGAGCCCGAAGACTTGGGTCCCAGCTTACACCGAATTTTGGCCTCTTGGAATGTGGCGTCCAAGGAGTGGGTCATCCGACAGTACGACCACGAGGTGCAAGGCGGCAGCGTGCTCAAGCCGCTGGTCGGCGTGCACGACGACGGTCCCAGCGACGCAGCGATCCTGCGGCCCCGTCTGGATTCGTACCGTGGCATCATCCTGGCCAATGGCTGTAACCCCAAGTACGGCGACATCGACCCTTACTGGATGGCCGCCTCCGCCATCGACGAAGCCGTGCGTCAGGTGATTGCCGTGGGTGGTAACCGCGAGCGCCTTGCAATTCTCGACAATTTCTCTTGGGGCAACACCGATAAGCCCGATCGTCTCGGCGGTCTGGTTCGTGCTGCGCAGGCCTGCTACGACGTGGCCAAGGCTTACGGAACGCCTTTCATCTCGGGCAAAGACAGCCTTAACAACGAATTCCAGACAGACAGCGAAAGCATTGCCATCCCGGGCACACTTCTCATTTCGGCCCTGGCGGTGATGCCAGACGTACGGAAAGCCGTGTCGATGGACCTGAAGCGCGCAGGTAATCTGCTTTACCTTGTCGGCGACACTAAGGCCGAGCTTGGAGGCTCGCACTACTACGCGCTTCACGGCGCAGTCGGGAACTCTGTGCCGAAAGTGGACCTGGAACACGCGCCACGCATTTTCGACGCACTGAGCGCCGCTTCTGAGCAAGGTCTGGTCCGTTCGTGCCACGACCTCTCCGAAGGCGGTTTGGGTGTCGCTGCAGCAGAAATGGCTTTCGCAGGAGGTCTCGGAGCCGAGGTCGATCTGCGCTTGGTTCCGACGTCCGACGGCATCACTCGATCGGATTGGCTTTTGTTCTCGGAGTCCAACACGCGCTTCCTGGTCGAGGTCGAACCGAAGAACGAAGCGCCCTTTTGCGAGGCTCTGGCCGGGCTCCCTTTTGCCAAAATCGGTCTGGTCACCGCCGAACCCCGCATCCGCGTGACTGGCCTGAACGGTCGGCTGGTGGTCGACGAAGACATTCACGAATTGAAGCGCAGCTGGCAAGAACCTTTCCGCTGGTAGACTCATGGCACGTTCTGTTCGCACAATCGTTCTCCGAGCAGCTGGTAGCAACTGCGACGTAGAAACCGCGTTCGCCTTCGAGTCAGTCGGCTCAAGCGCGGACCTGGTCCACATTAATCGACTGGTAAGCGGCGAGGTGCAGTTGGCAGACTACGACATCCTGGCCATCCCGGGGGGGTTCACTTACGGTGACGACATTTCGGCCGGGAAAATCCTCGCCAACGAGCTACGGTACAAGCTCGCCGATCAAGTGGATCAATTCCACCGGAACGGCAAGCTCATCCTCGGCATTTGCAACGGCTTCCAGGTGCTCGTTAAGTCAGGCTTGCTTCCTTCGGGCCACATTCGCAACGGCAGGCAGGAAGTTACACTCACCGCTAATGACTCGGGCAAGTTCGAGGACCGCTGGGTTTACCTGGAGGTCAACCCAGAAAGTCCCTGCGTGTTCACTCGAGGCATGGAAGGCAGGATTACGCTGCCCGTAGCTCACGCAGAGGGCAAGTTTGTCCCTGCAAGCGACAATGTGCTCAAAGAATTGCAACGCGAGGGCCAAATTGTTTTCCGTTACGTCGGGCCTGAGGGGCAACGGCCAATCTACCCGTGGAATCCGAACGGTTCCGTCGATGACGTTGCGGCTCTTTGTGATCCCACAGGGCGGATTCTTGGAATGATGCCCCATCCGGAGCGGCACCTCGACCCGACGCACCATCCACGCTGGACCCGGGAAGGCCTCCTACCAGAGGGGCACGGCGTGGCCATTTTTCGGAACGCCGTGGAGTACGCCCGTCGTCACCTGTGATCCGTTCCTGCAGGAGTCACCAATCTTAGGGAGGGCACGCGGCATGCGCCGAGCTTGGATTTTCGCATTCGGACTGCTGCTGGCTGGAGCCAGCGCTGCCAAAGCCTGCACCAGCATCTTGGTTACGAAGGGGGCTTCCAAGGATAGCTCTGTCATCATCACCTACTCGTGCGACGGAGAATTCCTCCCACACTTGCGCTACACCCCGGCCCAGGACCACGCCCCGGACGAGGTCATCGAGATCAAAGACTGGGATGGCAACGTCGTAGCGCGCGTCAAACAAGTACCACACACCTACGCCGTCGTTGGTTTGATCAACGAGCACCAGGTGGTCATCGGAGAAACCACTTTCGGCGGCCGCAAAGAGCTCAGAAACCCGCAGGGAGCACTTCACTACTGGACCCTGATGAACCTGGCGCTTCAGCGGGCTAAAACCGCTCGAGAAGCCATTCAGGTCATCACAAGTCTGGTCCAAGAGTATGGTTACGCCAGCACTGGCGAGAGTTTTTCAATCGGCGATCCGAACGAGGCGTGGATTCTGGAGATGATCGGGCCCGGACCAGGCGGAAAGGGCGCGATTTGGGTGGCGCGCAAGTTGCCAGACGGTACGATTTCAGCACACGCGAACATGGCCAGAATCGGCACGTTCCCTCTGGACGACCCGGACAATTGCCTCTACTCCAAGAACGTGATCTCGTTCGCAACCGAAAAGGGTTACTACGACCCCAATTCGGGAAAGCCGTTCAGTTTCCGGGATGCCTACGACCCTCCAACACCGTCCAAGCTCCGCTACTGTGCCACCCGTGTTTGGAGCATTTTCAGACGGGCTGCCCCCTCGCAGCGTTTTTCTCCGGATTTGCATCGCGGCGTGAAGGGCGCCAAGCGGTACCCCCTGTGGATCAAACCCGACAAGAAACTCAGCGTACGAGACGTGATGGCCCTCATGCGTGACCACTACGAGGGCACACCCTACGACATGACAAAAGGCATCGACGCCGGGCCTTTTGGCTGTCCAAACCGCTGGCGGCCCATCGAGTGGCAGGTGGACAGCGTCAAGTACGCCTGGGAACGCCCCATTTCGACGCAGCAGACGGCTTACTCCTTTGTTTCCCAGTCTCGTTCCTGGCTACCCGACGCGGTGGGTGGCGTGCTCTGGTACGGTCTCGACGACACGTACACAACATGCTACTTCCCCCTGTACTGCGGCATTACGGCGGTGCCCGAACCCTACACCGTCGGAAGTCTTGGGAAATTCTCGTGGGATTCGGCCTGGTGGGTTTTCAATTTCGTGGCAAATTACGCTTGTCTCAAGTACTCGTACATGGTGAAGGACATCCAGGAGGTGCAGAGACAACTCGAGGACAAATTCTTTGCCACGCAGCCAGCTGTCGAACAAACGGCCCTGCAACTCCTGAAACAGAATCGCGAACTCGCAACGCAGTACCTCACGGACTACTCTGTGTCCCGAGGCCTGGAAGTTGTGCGCCGCTGGAAGGCGCTCGCCGAGCATTTGCTAACCAAGTACAACGACGGGTACGTGAAAGACGAAAAGGGGCGGCCCAAGGCTGTAGGCTACCCCGAACCGTGGCTAAGGAGGGTTGTAGAAGAAAAGGGCGAACAGTTCCGCCTCCCCGAATGGTAGCCGGCGGGACGCGTAGTCAGCGTACTGGCACTTTTTGGCGTCCACTTTCGGGATGCAGCAAATGAGGCAGCGCGGCCTGCGCCTGTGGGTTCGGCTTCTGTCGTCAGATCGTTGGGCGGCTTCCGACAAACAGGTTGCAGGGTTTTGCTCGCTGAAGCGGAATCTGGTCTGAAATCAACACACGGGAGTGTCGATGGACTTGCCTGCGGACATTAAGCCTCTTCACTTCACGTTTCAGGGCCATCTCACCGGACTGGACTGGTCCATCGTTGCGGCCTACGTTGTCTTCTCTGTGGCCATCGGGCTGTACTTTTCGCGCCGTGGAACACGGAGTATGAGCGACTACTTCGCCTCGGGCCGGGGCGTGCCCTGGTGGCTGCTCGGCACCTCAATGGTGGCCACAACTTTCGCGGCGGACACGCCGCTTGCCATCAGCGGACTGGTGGTCAAACAGGGTATCTGGGGTAACTGGTTCTGGTGGGCACAGGTGCCCATGTTCATGATCGGCGTTTTCTTTTTCTCGCGTCTGTGGCGTCGAGCTGGCATTCTCACCGACACGGAACTGGTGAACCTGCGTTACTCCGGCACTTCGGCGAAGATCCTGCGCGGGTTTCGAGCCCTCTACTTTGCCCTGCCCTACAATCTTCTCATCATGGGCTGGGTGAATTTGTCGATGACTAAGATCATGGCCCTTGCCTTCGGTTTCAGCAAGGAGGTCGCGGTGCCGGTTTGCATTGCCATCACGGTGGGCTACTCTGCGATCAGCGGGCTGTGGGGTGTGATGGCCGCAGACTTCTTTCAGTTTTTCCTGGCCATTGGGATGGCGGTCTACCTTGCCGTTGTGGCCTTGAGCGCCGCTGGAGGCATTTCAGCAGTGGTGGCGAAGATGACGAGCATCTACGGCGCACACAAAACCGCGGCCATGCTCAGCATCGTGCCCAGTTCGGCCAACACGCAGAGCTTCCACATTTTTCTGCTGTACATCCTCCTGATGTGGTGGACAGTGGGAAACACGGACGGCGGTGCGTACCTGGCGCAGCGCATGATCGCCGCCAAGAACGAGAAACACTCGTTTCTGGGCTACCTGTGGTTCAACGTGGCTCATTTTTGCCTGCGTCCCTGGCCGTGGATCATTGTAGGTCTGGTGGCCGCGGTTGAATTTCCAGGAATTGTGAACCCTCAAACGGCCAAGCCGGATCCGGAAGTCGGTTACATCGCTGTGATGCTTACGCACCTCGGTCCCGGGCTGCTCGGTCTCATGCTGGCGTCCTTTCTTGCCGCCTTCATGTCGACCATCAGCACACAAATCAACTGGGCAGCTTCCTATCTCATCAACGATTTTTACCGCCCGTTCATCAAGTCCGACGGCAGTGAGAAGCACTACGTCGTCGTGTCGATTCTGACAACGGTGACCATTGCAGTCCTGGGTGGAGCCGTAACATTTTTGATGAACGACATCTTCAAGGCGTGGCTCTTGCTGTCGGCCATCAATGCCGGCATTGGGATTGTGTACATTTCCCGCTGGTACTGGTGGCGCATCAACGCTTGGTCGGAAATCAGCGCCATTGTGGCCATCATCGGGGTTGTGGTTGCCATTCTGTACGCCCCCACCACTTCAACGCTTCGCTTCTTACTACTCGGCGTTGTTGTGCTGGCATCTCTGGCGCTGGTCCTTCGCGGTTTCGCGGACAACAGCTGGTGGCGTCAACACCGTGGCACAGCGGCTTTCACACTTGTTGCCGCAGCCATCGCGGTGGCCGTTGTGCTCGGAGTTACACTGCCGGAGAAAGTATTCCCCTGGACGCTGCTGTACACGGTACCGATCAGCCTTGTGGTTTGGCTGACAGTCACAATCCTCACCAAGCCTGTGGCCGAGGAAAACCTGCTCGAATTCTACCGTCGGGTTCATCCGGGAGGTCCCGGCTGGCGAAGCATCGCCAGCAAGCTCGGCATGACGCACGCGAGCGGTGATCTCTTCACCCGCAAAAACATCGTTGGGGCGCTGTTCGGGATCTTGGCCATCTACTCGATCCTGATCGGTTTCGGCAAAATCCTGCTCGGAAGCCCGCTGGTGGGTGTGGTCCTGTTGGCCGTAGCAGCGGTGAGTGTTTTGATCATCGTCCGTAGTCTGAGCACCGAACGCTGGGAAGCGGCCTGAGATTTTCGCTTGACCCGACCTCCGGAAACTGAGTCGCTCGTCTTGCGCTCGTTTTGGGTGTTTAGCTCTCCAGTTTCCACAACAGCTGGAAGCTCCGTTTCAAAAACGGCAAGCGGTTGGGCGCTTTTCCCCTTTCACGAGAAGAACAGAGGCGAGGTGCAAACATGTCCCTGGAAGTTCGCCCGTACAAAGACGAGGACGTCCAGCAGATCCTGAACGCCTGGAACGCCTGGCTGCCTTACGATCCCATGACCGAGAACCTGTTGAGCGAAAAGCTGGCCGGCGACCGGGACTTCGACCCCGAGTTGACGCTTGTCCTCGAGGAGGACGGGAAGGTCGTTGGCTTCGGCCAGGGGCTCGTTCGTCCGTGGTACGAGCCAGGTCTCGGGTGGATCAAATTGTTCGCGATCGAGTCAGGCCGCTACCTGGATGTCGGCACGGCACTTCTGAGCCCTTTAGAGGAAGGGCTGCACGCACGAGGAGCCAAGGCCGTTCAGATTTTCGACTCCGCGCCCAATTACCTGATGCCCGGCATCGATCCCCGCTACACCGAAATGCTGGTGTTTTTCGAGCGCCAGGGGTACGCCCGCTACGACGACACAAGCAACATGGACGCCCCGCTGGAACACGCCGATTTCGACACGAGCGCCCGGGAAAACAAACTTCGTAAGATCGGCATCGAGGTAAGGCGAGCCACACCGGAGGACCGCGACAACGTACAGGATTTTGTGCGCGAGAAGTTTATCCAGTGGGTACCAGAAGTCGACGCCACATTCGAAAACCGGCCGGTCAGTCTGCACATCGCCCTGGTAGACAACCGAGTCGTAGCGTTTTCTGCCTACGACGCTAACAACCGAGGCACGGGCTGGTTTGGGCCGATGGGCACCGATCCGTCGCTGCGCGGCAAAGGTGTGGGTGCTGTGCTCTACCTGCGTTGTCTGCGCGACCTCAAGAACCAGGGGCACAAAAAGGCGATCATCCCCTGGGTTGGGCCCATTGCCTTCTACTTCAGAACCTCCGGGGCTGTGGTGTCACGTGTTTTTTGGCAGTACAGAAAGGAACTGATTTAGCTCGAGCAGCAAGCAAGGAGGCTGAACGCGTGCGCTCGTCGTGGGTGACTTTGCCAGTGCTCGTTCTCGTGGCTGTCTCCCTGCTCTGGGGCTGCGGGACAAGCCGAAAAACTGGGATCAGGGAATCACCGCCACTCTACAGCAAGAGCATGCACCCGAACGTTTTGCCAGGCATCGACGTGCTTTTGCGCGAACGACGCGACTTGCTTGCGGGGAAGCGCGTCGGTCTGATTACCAATCCCACCGGATTGACAAGCAGCCTGCAAGCAAACATCGATGCTCTACGAGAGGCTGGTGTGCATCTGGTAGCTCTGTTCGGGCCGGAACACGGCGTGCGTGGCGATGTTGAAGCGGGCAGGGCCGTCGCCTCCTACACGGATGCCAAAACGGGGATCCCCGTCTACAGCCTCTACGGTAAAACACGGAAACCCACAGCCAAGATGCTTCGCGGAGTCGATCTCCTCCTGTACGACATCCAGGACATCGGTAGCCGCCCGTACACCTACATCTCAACCATGGCCGTCTCGATGGAAGCCGCTCGCGACGCTGGCATCCCCTTTGTGGTGTTGGACCGGCCTAATCCGCTGGGCGGCGAGCTCGTCGATGGTCCCGTCCTGGAACCGCAATTCAAAAGTTTCATCGGCATCTACCCGATTCCTTACGTCTACGGCCTCACAGTCGGCGAACTGGCTCAGCTCTTCAACGAAGAGTTCGGTATCGGCTGCGACCTTACCGTCATCCCCATGAAGGGCTGGCACCGCAACATGTTGTTCGAAGACACAGGCCTCGTGTGGGTGCCCACCTCGCCCCACATCCCCCACCCGTTGACCGCATTTTACTGCGCCACAACCGGAGGGATGGGCGAACTCGGCACGGTGAACGAAGGCGTTGGCACCCCCCTGCCTTTCGAACTGGTTGGAGCACCCTGGATCGACGCTGAGAAATTGGCGAATGAGCTGAACGCCCGCCATCTTGCCGGCGTGTTTTTCCGACCGACATCTTACAGGCCTTACTACTTCCGCTTCAAAAATGAGCAGCTTTGGGGTGTTCAAATTCACATTCTCGATCCCCGTGTGTTCCGCCCGGTGCTGACCCAACTGCACATCCTCCACGCTCTTCTCAAGCTCTTCCCGGATCACAACATTTTCGAGACCGACCGCACCGCCAGTTTCGACCGTGCCTGGGGTACTGACCAGGTTCGGTTGATGCTTACACGCGGTGCAGATCCGGAGACCATCGTTGCAAGCTGGCAAGAAAAACTCGCGCACTACCGGAAAGTCCGCCAGAAGTATCTGCTTTACCGATGACCCAGCCAGATCAGGTTGTCAAAGGTGGAGTAGTCCTGTCGAACATCTGAAGCATTTACACCGGGCTGCCTGCTGCCCAGTTCGTCCTGTGCTTACCCTTTTGCGCCGAGCAGTGAGCCTTACCGTGACCAAACCGTCCGCTGCTTGAGCATTCGCATTTTTCCACACACCGGAACAAACGTCTTCCCGCGGCGTAAGCCAAACGAGTTCGGATCACCGACAAACTAACCTGGGCACGTGTCAGCGATGGTTAAACGATTTTTTCTGGTCCTGATCTCTGTTGGGCTTTTCCTGCCCTTCGCCACACATGCGAAGCGAACCACCAACGTGCAAAATCCGGAGTGGCTCGTTTTCACGCGGGAGAATTCGGACTTGCCAGACGACAACGTCCTCTCCCTCGCCCTTGACGCGAACGATATCCTGTGGATTGGCACAAAATTCGAGGGTTTGGCCAGCTTTGACGGTCGACGGTGGGGTCACTTCCGGCCACCCGAAATTCCCGGTCTTCCGAAGAGCAGCCGGTTCGCAACACAAACGGGGCCGCAGGCCCAGGCCTTCTACGATCTGGCCATTGACAGCAAAGGGGTGAAGTGGGTCGGCACCAAGATCGCCGGCATCAAGCGGTTCGACGGCAGGAACTGGATGTGGTACCACACTACAAACTCAGGCATCCCCAACGACTACGCGTGGAATGTGCTGATCGATCCAAACGATCGCGTCTGGGTAGGCACTAAGTACGCGGGTGTGGCGATCTTCGATGGCAAAACCTGGACCGTCCTGGACACAACGAACTCCCCTCTTCCTTCGGACGACGTCACGTGCCTCGCACTGGACCATGACGGCAGCATCTGGATCGGAACTACCAAGGGCATTGCTGTACTCAAGAACAACCGCTGGAAAGTTTTGAACACCGGTAACAGTGGTTTGCCGGTCGACCACGTCGAGGTGATCGCCGTCGATCTGGCCGGAGGCAAGTGGATCGGCACGTGGGGGGGTGGCCTGGCCTACTTCGACGGAGATCAGTGGCACGTGTACACTCCACGCAACTCCGGTCTGCCCGACTTCTACATCTGGTCGATGACGATCGACAACGCCGACGTCAAGTGGATTGGCACCTACGCAAGAGGTCTTGTTCGCTTTGATGGAACGCACTGGCGCGTCTTCAACAGTCAGAATTCGCTTCTGCCGCACGACATGGTGTACGATGTCGTCGTGGACCGCCGTGGGAACACCTGGGTTGCTACCTTGCTCGGCCTTGCCGTTTACAAAGCGGGCGGTGTCGATTTGCCTCACACCACCACCAGTTCCGTTTCCTCCGCAAGCACCCTGGCCACGATCGAGAGCATCTCCCCAAACCCTTTCCGCCGGGCAGCCACCATTAGTTTGAGCGTGAGGCGAACCGCCTACGTTGAGATCCGCCTGTATGACCTGCTCGGACGCCGTTTGAAAACGTTGGCGGACGATTTGTTCGAGCCAGGCATCTACGCCCTGCGTTGGGACGGAACGGACGACCGGGGCCAAGCGCTACCTTCCGGTATTTACCTCTGCACCCTTCGCATCGGCAACCAAACGCAAACGCGCCGCCTGGTCTTGCTGCGGTGACAGCTCATCGGCTGCCTCAGCAGTGTGCAGCGTCTCGCTCCAGCGAGAGCCAGCACTTCCTCCTTCTCGGCGTTGTCCCGGAAGACCTGCCAAAAGCGTTGCGTTGCTCACTCGTCCGTACAGACCGCCCTCGTCAGGCATTCCGCTTGAAAACCCGGCCCAGCAAGACCCGCCAGTGGGACCGAATCCCAGAGAACGGATTCCTTTACCCACCGCTCTCGGAACCGTAGCTAGCCCCCACGCAGTTCCTGCTCGGAACTCGCCCCCTTACCAACCAGACGCCCTCTTTCTCTCTCCAAAACAAAATGGCCGAAGACGGAATGTCTCCGGCCATTTGAGAAGACTTGACCAACCTGATCGCTACTGATCCTCTACACATTCACACCCAGAAACTGCAACGACGCATGTGCACTCCGCGGGCGCCGCCTGCATGAACAAAACACACGCGGGCCGACGTCGCCACTTGCACCGCACGTCGCCCTGTGAGCCTGTAACACAGAGTTAAAATTGCACCGACATCGTGACCCACTGATTGCCGCTGAACCACTTAACATCCCGGTACGCGTAATCGAAAAGCAGGGTCGTGCCACCCGGGAGTTTGTACTTCAGGCCAGCGCCAACCGTGAAACCGAAAATGTAATTGTCTTGATCCTCCGACGCGAACCCGTAGCCGCCGCGCAGGAAGATCATGTCATTCAAACCGTATTCGATGCCGCCCTGCCATTCATCGGAGGACGAATTGTGGTTGCGATAGGAAAACAGACCCGTCACTTGTTGCATGCTACCGATCTTGTACGGGTAGGCCAGGCTGATTTCAAAATTGCTTGGCAGCTCAAACGTCTGCGCCTGGAATCGCATGTCCAGTTGCTCTGCACCCGCCTCCGTGTGAGGAACTGAGACTGTGCGTTGCAATTCTTCACCCTCGTACCTCATGAGCGGGCCAAGGTTATTCAATGTCAGTCCCAGTCGGATGCCCGCCTGGCTGATGTACTGCACACCGAAATCGAACGCAACACCGGTCGTGTGCATCCGCAAGAAGCTTTCCGAAACGATCTTGGTGTTGAATCCGAAGAAAATGCGGTCGGTCATCTGCCGCGCCCAGGTCAACCCAACGGTCACAAACGTCGGCGTGATGATCCGGCCTGTTCCTTCGGTTTCAAACTCCGTCGTCTCGTAAATGTCGCCGAAGTTGAAGATCTTCCCGCTCAAACCGAACGATCCCAATTGCCCGAACTTGGCCGACACCGCGAACCAGTCCACTGTGGTGTTGGCAATCCAGCTCAGGTAGGAGAAGGTGGCCTCGGCCGAGGCGGGCGACCCCGCGAGACCAGCCGGATTCCAGAACATCGCTTCGTTACCGGTAATGACTGCGCCGCTGGCGCCACCCATTCCCATCGCGCGTGAGCCGACGGGGATGAGCAGCTCCATCGCACCGGCGCTGCCCTTTTTGTCCTTGTTCCCAGCAAGGACGGCAGAAGTCATCGCAAGGGTAGCCACAACCAGGATGGCCACCAACGCTAGCTTATTGCCTCTCATTTGTCGCTCTCCGTCCTAATTCCCTCACCACTTGACGACTCACAATTCATCACAAGAGAACGCAGTCCTTTTACAGGTTCCGCAGGCGCTGTTCGCGGAACACAACTGCCATCTTGATGATCCGCGTGCCCACATTTGGAACTTCAATGTATGCGATGTACAAACCACTCGCCACAGGAATGAAGTTCTCGTTTCTCAAGTTCCAATCGTGCGTGGTCGAGGGGCTGTTGTGCTCAATCGTCTTGACAAGATCTCCGTTGATCGCGAAGATCCGGATCGTGCAGCGCGGTGGCAGGTTGATGAACGTCACGTGTTCCTGGTGCAGCTTCTTTTCCGTGATGTTGTGACCGAAATACGGATTCGGGTAGACGTTGATCAGATTCAGCCGCTCCTTCATATCCGCCACAACACCCGTGTCCGCACCTTGAATCGTAAAGCTGAACTCATCCTCACCCGGAACCAGCGGCTTCGGGAAATCGAGCAGAACGATGTCACCCGTGCTCCACTTCGCGTCCGACTTCCACTTGATGACCCAGGTAGCGATGTCCTCACGGCGCACATCGTGTATCTGATCGTCGTAGGGCAGTGCGACAATGTACACCTCACACTCACCCTGGGGGCTCCAGGTCGGGATGAACGTCGTCGTGTCGCTCAGGTACTGTTTGGTATCGACAAAAGCCACGTTAAGCTGTTCGCCCGTCACCGTGTCCCAGACCTCAAACGGGATTCTCACCAGAAACGGGTCTGGTGAGCCCGGATTCGGGTTCGCGGGATTTTGAGGATTGGGAACCTTGTACGAGAACAGCCAAGTGGCCAGCTGACCGCCTTCGGTCACGGTCATCGTGGTGCTGTCCATCACACCGGTGAAGCGGATTTCCAGCGGATGGTAAATGATGTCCGGATCCGTGATGCCGCGACGGAAAGTGTGGTGTTTCGCAAGATCGTCGGGACGCAGGTTCTCACGGTACGGACTTGAGATCGCCGTGAGCAAGGTCGGATTCTCAGGCGGTACGTCTTTGATGAGTTTCGGCGTGTAGGTCTTTGGTGGCCATTCGAACGACCCATCCACGTCCACGAAGAAATGCACCCCACCCTCCTGGAACGGCAACATCTGTAACTCGGAAAGCGGGCGAATGCCGTAGCGCTTCATCCCGACAAGACCTTCAACCGGCGTGCCCTCGCGCAAAAGGGTCCACGAGCTGTCGGGGTTGAAAATCACCTTGTAGTTGCCCTTCTCGGCGAGGGTCGGTTCCGGAATCGTTACGCGAACTTTGCCCAGACCTTCGCCTTTCGTGTGCTCGGCCATCAAGGTGTCCCACTGCGACTCGTGGATCACCACACCAAGAGCCGGTTTGTGTGGGGTTACCGTGAGCACATTCTTCGAGCTCTCCAGTACCTTGGGCACAAGAGTTGGGCTGTAGCTGTAAGCCGTAACTGTCAGGTAGTAATTGCGGCCGTTGGCCAGTGTCAAGCCTTCGTAGTCTTTGTCGAGTTCGTAGTAGTACTTTAGGCCCGTGTCGCCACCGAAGGCCACCGGCAACTGCAACACCAAACCCGTCTTCTCGTCGTACTGCTCGTCCAGCACAACGTACACACCGTCTTTCCGGTCAAAGGTGGCCAGTCTCTTCCACGGACCGCCGGGACTCGCCCCGATGTAGACGTTGTAACCCTCAAACTCGTAGCCGAATTCGTGGTAATCTTCCGCGGACTTGTCCCAGCTCAGAACAATCTTTCGATCTCCGGGCGTAACCGTTACATTCGGAGCGGTTGGCGGGCTCGACACCTTAAACCCGGCGTCGTAGGCAGCCTGGGCAAATTTGTCGTAGAAGCGCAGCACCGACACGCTGGACAAACGGTTCGTGCCTTGGCC
>CAZXXS010000002.1:0-52730 GCA_964644845.1 uncultured Cytophagia bacterium
GAGCTACGGGACGCTGTACCCGGTGCTGCATTCGCTGGAGAAGGCTGGTTTGTTGACTTCGCGACAAGTGGTGGAGGGTGGGCGCCGTCGGCGGGTGTACGAGCTCACGGACCTTGGCCGGCGGACTCTGGAGGAACTTAAACCGAAGATCCGCGAGCTGGTGGAAGAAGTGCTTGGGACCACTGTGGAAACGCACGAAAAAACTACACGGGCTGTTCGGGCACAGGGGCGGTCCGCGGTGCAGCCCGAAGGCAGCGGGGTCGGTTCTTCTCCTGACGGAAGTGGATGAATCGAATTGCCGCAGGAGGAACAGCGGTTTCCCACGCACACACGCAAATGAGTTGGGCGAGACGCCGGTGCGATCGGACGCGACCGGGCTGCCGTGCTTGGACGGCGCGCCAGCGGCCAGCGCACGATGAAAAGAACGGAAGTACGGAAATGTCCCCGAACCTTCGCGGATCCATTTGGCGACGGCAACGCAGCGTGAGCCCTTAGCTGCCGCTTTGGCCTGGAGCCGTTGCAACTGCCGCACCGCTCTGGGGTTTCTGCGAGCTCCCCCGGGAAATGGCGGAATCCCAGACGCGGGTAAGGACTGAGCACAGTAGTGGACCCGTTTGAAAGTGTTGATCGTCGTTCAAACTCTGTAACAAGTGGAGGGAACATGTCCGAGATCCGGAATCAGTCGTCTGAAGGAAGTGTGAGGGGCAGACGCATCCACCCGAACGTGCTGGCTCTCGGATGGGTGAGCTTCTTCACTGATACGGCTTCCGAGATGATTTTGCCCTTGCTTCCGCTCTTCCTCACCTCGGTTCTGGGCGTGAGCAAGTCAGTGCTCGGACTCATCGAGGGCGTGGCTGAGACAACGGCGAGTTTGCTCAAATTCCTCTCGGGCTGGTACTCGGACCGTCTCCAGAAACGCAAAGGTCTGGTCGTCGCGGGTTACGGGCTCTCGAACTTGGTGAAACCGCTGTTGGCTGTCACGACGAGCTGGACCCAGGTGCTGGGGATCCGCTTTCTCGACCGCGTTGGGAAAGGAATTCGCACGGCGCCCAGGGACGCCCTGATCGCTCAGTCCTCGGGCACAAAAGTCAGAGGACGCAGTTTCGGTTTCCACCGCGCGATGGACACAGCCGGAGCGGTCGTTGGTTCGTTGATTGCGTTTCTCGTCATGGCGCACTGGGTAGGCGGCTACCGGATTGTTTTTGCGGCGGCAGTCGTACCAGGGTTGGTTGCCGTGGCTATCTTACTTGTTTTTGTACGCGAAGAGCGGTCTGAAAACCAGACCAAACAGCGGGACAAGTCGGAAGCTGCGGACGTTCCGAAACGGTTTGGGATCTTCCTCGCCATCATCGGGCTTTTCACGTTCAGCCACATCACGTACGCGTTCTACATTGTTCGAGCGAGCAACCTGGGAGTCAGCGACAAGCTGATCCCGATTGTTTACTTGGTGTACAACGTCATCTACGCCCTGCTTGCCATGCCGATTGGGTCGCTGTCGGACCGCTACGGCAGGCGCAAAGTCCTGGCGGTTGGGTTTCTGGCAAATGCTCTCCTGTTGTTTGGTTTCGGCGTGGCCAATGCTACGTGGCAGGCCTGGGCGCTCTTCGCCTTCTACGGCCTCGTGAGTGCCGTGGTTGAGACGGTACCGCGGGCGCTTGTCTCTGACCTGATCGGCGCGGCGCGTCGGGGTACGGGTTACGGTGCCTACCACGCCACGGTGGGTTTGTTGCCTTTGCCTGCTAACGTACTCTTTGGCGCCCTGTGGCAGGCAAAGGGCGCTTTTGTGGCCTTCACCGTTTGGAGTGGTCTTTCGCTGGTCTCGCTCGTGGCCCTGCTGGCGTACAAGGAGATCTCGGACTGAAGTGTGGTTTCCGGACGCAACGGGTCCAGCGAGACCTTTTCGCGATCGGGGTTCCGCGCTGGATACCGAGGGGCGCCCGTTTCGTGACTGTTCTACGTTGACTTGCGGTTGGCTCCGGAAACTGGTGCAGTGACGGCAGTGGGCCCACGACTTGTTCTGAAGGAATTGCAGAGTCACGGGCCCCAAGACCGACTCGTTTGGGAAAAACGACTGTGCCACACGAGACCTGGGTTGGAAGCGCTGGTGCTCCGGCCCGGGTGTGGATCTTGCGTGGCCTCCAGAGGTTTTGGTGAACCCGGCCTGTCCCGTCGTCGTTTTGCTTTTGAAGTGTTCGGACGTGAACACATCAACAGGTGAGGAGGTGAGGGCCGTGCTTTTTGACGATCATGTGGCAACGAGCGTTCGTGAACCAGCGGTGGCTGGCGCGTTTTACCCGGGGTCGCCAACAGCCCTGCGGATGATGCTGCAGGAGCTGCTGGACGCGGCAAACCCCGACCCTGTGCCCGGCGAGATCCTTGGGCTGGCCTGTCCGCACGCCGGTTACCAGTACTCGGGACTGGTGGCTGCCCACGGCTACAAGCTGGTGATGGGCAAACGTTTCGACGTGGTTGTGGTGCTCGCTCCGAGCCACCAGGAGTACTTTCGTGGTGCCTCGGTTTTTCCCGGACAGGCCTACAAGACGCCTCTTGGGGTAGTGCCGGTGGACACGGAACTCGCGCACCAGGTAGCGCATGCCAGTGAGTTCGCCAGTCTGAGCTGGTACGGGCACCGCAGCGAACACGCGCTCGAGGTGCAGCTGCCGTTCCTGCAAATGGTGCTGACCGATCTCAAGATTGTGCCAATCGTCATCGGAGAGTACGATTACGAGATCTGTGCGGATGTTGGTAAGGGCTTAGCTTCTGTGCTGCGTGGCAAAAAGGTGCTGTTCGTCGCCAGCACGGATTTGTACCACGGCTACTCTTACGAGGAATGCGTAAGCACGGACGAACGGACGCTGCGTAAGATCGTGTCCTGGGACGTCGAAGGGCTGTGTCACGGTTTGTTGACGGGCGATTACCAGGCGTGTGGCGGAGGACCGGTTGCAACGAGCATGACGGCTTTGCGGGAGCTCGGTGCCAATCATGCCAGGGTTGTGACCTACACCAATTCCGCCGACGTGACCGGTGAGCGTGGCGGTTGGACCGTTGGCTACGCTGCGGTTGCTTTCTCGAAGGTGTGACACGGGTACACGCCGCGAGTGCTGAGCAGGGGCGGTTCTACGGTGCGGAAGCAGGTTCTTGCGGCAGTGCCAAACGGGTGTACGGTGGCCATTCTTTGGTTTTCTGTTCTCGTCTGATTTTCTAAATTACGGCATGTTGGATCGCGAGGCCGGTCCACGGTAGAGGACCGGCTTTTCCTGAATCTGCCGAGGTGCGTTGTGAGCCTTCTGAACAAAGCGAGAAAAAGCAGTCTTTCCGGTGTGGTCACGCGCGCTGGGATCGTTGGTGCCGGGCGGGTTGGATCAGCACTGGCCAGGGCTCTCAGACATGCCGGCGCCCCCGTTGCAGTGGTGTACGATCAGCGTTTTGAGGTGGCGGAGACCCTAGCTGGCGAGGTTGGCGCCACGGCCGTCAAAGAGCTCGGAGGCTTACAAGGTGCCGTGGACGAGCTCTTTGTGACGACGCCTGACGACGAAATTCACAGGACCGCGGCCGCCCTTGCCGCGGAAGGAGTTCGGGTGCGTGTGGCTGCACATCTGAGCGGGGCGCTGTCGAGTACAATCCTTGGCCCGCTGGCAAAAGCAGGCGCTGCACTCGCTTCGCTGCACCCGATCCAGACCTTCCGCGGTGAACCTGAGGAGTGGAAACTCCTGGCCAGGGCTACGTTCGCTGTGGAGGGCGACGAGCTTGGACTGGCCTGGGCCGAGGAGCTGGTTCGAGGTCTCGGCGGGGAGGTCATCCGACTGAAAACCGATCAAAAGGCACTCTACCACGCTACATGCAGCGCTGCTTCCAATTTCTTGGTGAGCTTGTGGCACCTGGTAGAACACATGGCCCTGCAAGCGGGGCTCACGCCAGTTGAAACGAGGCGCGTGCTGATTCCTCTTGCCGAGCGGACTCTCCGGAACCTCGCTGAGGCGGGCCCGCTCCTGAGCTTGACGGGACCGATTGCTCGTGGCGACGTTGAGACCGTTCGACGGCAGGTGGAGGCTGTGAACGCCAAAGTGGCCACCCGCGAGAGAACCCTTTTCGCGGAGTTGGCGGAAATGACGGCGGACTTGGCTGGAGACGCTGGTTACCTCGAACCGCAGACCCTGGAGAAGGTCAGAGAAGTTCTCCGGAAAATCGAGCGAAACGGCCTAGATGTTGAAACAGGATCGGCGTTCAGCGCCTACCTGGATGCTGGTGAAGGTTGAGGTCGATCAGGGTGATCAATCTGCACTTGCACACCGTCCGTTGCAACCATGCCAGCGGAACCGTCGCCGAGATGGCGGCCGCTGCCCACGCCGCAGGTTTGCGGGAGATCGGTTTCGCCGAGCACGGACCTTTGCCTCAGCCCATCGACGACTGGCGCCTGGACCTCCTGGATTTGCCCCTCTACCAAGCCGAAATCGAGGCTGCCAGGAGTGAATTCCCGGACATGCCCATTCGCTTCGGTCTGGAACTCGATTACCTCCCGCAATTCAAGGATTTCTACGCCGATTTGCACGATGTGGCGCCTTTCGATTTCCTGATCATTTCGGTCCACTACATTGGTGACTGGAATTTTGACTGGGACCGCTACATCGACGGCTACAACCACAGGGACATTGACGACATTTACCGGTCGTACTACGCCCTGGTGCGAGAGGCGGTTGCACACGGAGTCGGCGACATTGTTGGCCATCTGGACTTGCCCAAGCGCTTTGGTCACAGACCGTCGGACGCCATCCGTGAGGAAGCGGAGAAAACGCTGGAGGTCATCGCCGGGGCAGGCCTTGTTCTGGAGTTGAACACTGCAGGGCTTCTCGAGAAGGTGCAGGAAGTTTACCCGGAGGACTGGATCGTACGCCGGGCCGTGGAACTGGGCATCCCTTTCACGCTGGGCACGGATGCCCACGACCCGGCAAATGTCGACACGGGGCTTGAGTGGGCTGTTCGCTACCTCCACAAATTGGGCGTGCGCGAGGTCGCGACGTTTGAACGGCGGCGGATGAAACGAGTCGCTCTGGAGCCGGAATGGAAAGCGGCAAAACAGGCAACGTGATCCTCAGGGACCGTGAACGACTGGAACAGCAAGAGGAACGCACGCTGGCGCCGTTTGCGACCCTGAGCAGAGGGGCCAACCGGACGCGACTTCGGTCGGAAGCGGAGCATCGTTACCGCACCGCGTTTCAGCGCGATCGCGACCGAATCATTCACTCGCGTGCCTTTCGGCGCCTCAAGCACAAACGGCAGGTTTTTCTGACCCAGAGCGGCGACCACTACCGCACGCGCATCACACACACGATGGAGGTTTCTCAGCTCTCGCGTACCATGGCCCGCGTGCTCGGCCTGAACGAAGACCTGACGGAAGCCATTGCGCTGGGACACGACTTGGGCCACACGCCCTTTGGGCACATTGGCGAGGTCGTGTTGCACAAAATCATGCGTGGTAAGGACAACCTGGATGGGGTTTTGCCCGGCACCGACTTCGGGGGATTCAAGCACAACTACCAGAGTGTGCGCGTGGTCGACAAACTGGAGATGAAGTACGACCAGCCGGGTTTGAATCTAACCGCGCCCGTGCGTGAAGGCATCCTCAAACACACCCGTCTGGCCAGGAAGGCCGTGCACTACCCCGACTTCGATCTTTCGGGCCTGCACTACGAGTTCAATTTCGCGACGTCGCTGGAAGGGCAGGTAGTGGCCATCTGTGACGAGATCGCTCAGCGCACGCACGATCTCGAGGATGGGCTTCGGGCGCAGTTCGTTCCCCTCGAGGAAGTTCGTCGGGTACGCCTGGTGCAGCAGGTGGAGGAGAAAAACGGCCTCGGGCCGCTGTTGAACCAAAACCCGTTTCTGTACCGCAATCTGGTGATTCGTGCCCTTATCGAAGCGCTTGTGAGTGACGTTTTGAGCGAAACAGCGCGGCGTCTGGAGGACTACGTGTCCAGGAAGGGCATGCGTCGCGAGTTTGACGAGGAAATTGTGGCCTTCAGCCGTGAAATGGATCCTCTGCAGGCTGAATTGGATGCGTTCATCGATCGGGAAATCATTTACACCGCGAGCATTTACCGGGCCGATGACCACGCTGTGTCTCTCTTGCGGCTGCTTTTCAAACGGTACGTCGAAGATCCGTCGCTTCTGCCCGACTACCTGTTGCACAGGCTTGTGGTCGAAGGGACGCCCCTTTCTGTGGAGCGTCTGTCGCGCAGCTCAGAGGTCGAGAAGTTGAAGTTGCGCCTGCGTGGCGATGTAACATTTGTGCGCGCCGTTTGTGACCACATCGCCGGCATGACCGACAACTTCGCCCTCGCGGAGCAGGACCGGCTTGGTCTTCTCGTTGAGGAGCAGACCAAGCTGGCCTGGGACTCGCTGCGTTGGGACGAGGTGGGGGCGTGAGGTTTGGAAATTCGACTCGAAAACGTCTGGTACCGTTACAACGGGGTGTTGGCGCCGGACGCGCCCGTGTTGCAGGACGTTTCGTTAACGATCCGACAGGGTGAATTCGTCGGGCTCGTTGGGCGTTCCGGTTCGGGCAAGACAACGCTGCTACAGCACTTCACGGGTCTGCTGGTACCCTCACGCGGGCGAGTGCTGGTCAACGGTGTGGATGTGAACCAGCGCGGCGTTGACCTTGCGGACATCCGCCGCCGGATTGGGCTGGTGTTTCAGTTCCCGGAAATGCAGCTTTTCGAGGAGACGGTGGCGAAAGACGTTGCTTTCGGCCCGCGAAACCTGGGTTTGCCGGAAGAGGCTGTAGAGGAACGTGTGAGAACAGCCCTGAACCAGGTCGGATTGGATCCCGGGGTCTTCTGGAATCGCAACCCCCACCGACTCAGCGAGGGGGAGAAACGGCGTGTAGCTCTTGCTGGTGTGCTGGCCATGCAACCGGAAGTGCTGGTGCTGGACGAACCAACGGCAGGACTCGACCCGCGCGGAACGGCCACAATCGAAGGAATTCTGGCCGACCTGCACAAGCGGGGAAAAACCATTGTGCTGGTTTCACACAACATGGACCTTGTAGCCCGGCGGTGTCAGCGAGTTGTGGCACTGCAGCACGGTAAGGTAGTCTTTGACGGGCCGAAAGAAGTCTTCTTCCAGGACGACCGGCTGGTTGGGGAACTTGGCCTGAAGTTGCCGCGGTTGCTGGTGTGGTGGCAAGAGAAGCGCCGCGAACATCCGGAGTTGCCAGAGGCTGTGTACTCGCTGGACGAGCTCCGCTGCGTGGTGCAGCGCTTTGTCAGAAAGGCCGCGGCGGGGTGAACTCCACGGCGGGAGCATCTGCTAACCTGCGTGGGTCCCCATCGGGATGCGGCGACACCAGCAGTGCTGAATGGTGTGCGGCGCCTCACGTGATCCGCTGAAGTCGGCGTTGCGGTCGCGCACACGTTTTTGGTGTGTGACTCAATCCTGGCGTTCGGTGAGTTCTTGGATCGGGGGGAAAAGGCCCCTGGGGTTCAGGCTAACACTGTGCGCTCCCCGCAGCACGGCAACCTTCCCTTCGAATCCGAACATCGGGTCTAACCACTCTGCTCTTGAAGCTGTTTCATCCCTCAAGCTTCCTGGTCTCCGCATTTCCCTGATCCGGGTCGCAAAGGAGGCTGCGCCTGCGCTGCGAACCGGAGAGCAAATCGCGAAGGCCCAGACTTCAGTGGCCGAAGCCATCCCGAAGAAAGCAAAAGAACGAGGCAGGACCACGGGTTGAGCCTCGTCACTTTGAGTGCCCTGACAGGTAGGCCAATTTGTTGCCTCCGGCGGCTCAACTCAAGCCGCCTCGGACCTGTGTCGATAATGTCAGTGGTGTTGTACGGAATCGTAATCCAGAGCGAGCGGAGGAAAATGCCGAACGTCGACATGCCAACCGCCCTTGAGCATAAAGTTCACGAAGCTGAGGATCGGGTTCACGAGATCGATTTGGCCGGTTTGCCCGAGCGGAGCACCGGTCGCAACTACGGCTTCGACTACTACTACCCGCTTGTCAGCCGCAGCGCCAAGATCAAAGAGGTCTACAAGCTCGTTAAGAAGGTTGCGAAGAGCGACGCGTCCATTTTGATTCAAGGCGAAACGGGCACGGGGAAGGAACTGATCGCCGGACTGATTCAGTTCATCAGTCTGCGCGCTGACAAACCGTTCGTCCGCGTGAATTGCGCAGCGCTGCCCGAAAACCTGCTCGAGAGTGAGCTTTTTGGCCACGAAAAGGGTGCGTTCACCGGCGCCATTCGTACCCACATCGGCAAGTTCGAGCAAGCGAACGGCGGCACGATTTTCCTTGACGAAATCGGCGACATGAGCCTCTCTACACAGGCCAAGATCCTGCGTGTACTCCAGGAAAAGCGCTTTGAACGAGTGGGTGGACTCCGGACGATCGAGACCGACGTGCGGGTGATCTCGGCTACCAACAAGGATTTGATGAAAGAGATCGGCGCCGGCCGTTTTCGGATGGACCTGTACTACCGCCTCGCTGTGATCACCATCCAGCTGCCACCTCTGCGCGAGCGGCGTGAGGACATTCCCCTTCTGGCAGAGTACTTCCGGCGTAAGTACGTGGCAGAGATCAAGAAAGACGTCCCAGGTTTTACGCCTGAGGCCATGAAACTGTTGCAGAACCACTGGTGGCCGGGGAACATTCGCGAGCTCCGCAACATGGTTGAACGAGCCTGTCTGGTGGTTGACGAAGGGGAGTTCATCACGCCGAACGAGCTGTCCATGACGGGCAAGGATTATTTCGCCGCCGGCGGTGTGGACCGACGCAAGGACAGCCACATCGTGTTCGCCTCGGACACCCTGAACCTCGAGGAAATCGAGAAGCGAGCCATTCTCACCGCCCTCAGCCGCAGCGATTGGGTTCAGAAAGAGGCGGCGGCCCTACTCGGCATTTCTCCCCGTGCTCTGAATTACAAAATCGCTCAGTACAACATCACCCACCCAAGCTGGAAGAAACACGTCTGAACGGCAGCGACCTGCCTTGACTTCGCCGGTAAAGGCAGCTTCCCCTGCGAGAGCGGATCCTTCTTCCAGGAGTCTGTTCGGAGGAAGAAGTACGCCGTGGTGCGGGTGTGTTCACCTCTGCAAGCTGGGATTCCGTGCGTCAGAGCCAGTGCCCAAGCTCACTGCGCCGTTCCCTCTCGGGACATCGGCGCTGTGACGCGCCGCACCCGAACAACGTTCAGCATTTTCCCCTGTGACTCCTGGCACAGCGAGCTTCGCTGAAACGTTTATCTTTTGGGGTGTTGAGAAAGCCGGGCTCTCGTTGAAGAGACCTCCTCGGAGAAGAGAATGAACCTGCGGGTTTCCCCGGAAAATCCTCTCGCAAAACACCGGCCGGAGGGACGGACGGTGCTCACGTTTGTGCTCGCCTTCCTGCTTGGTCCCGCCCTTCTTTTGGCGCAGGAAGCCTCGGTCACGCTGGCCTGGTTGCCGAACACGGAACCGGACCTTGCCGGTTACACGGTCTACTACGGGCGGGCGTCTGGTGTCTACGAACACGTGGTCGACGCCGGTGCGAGCAACCGGATCACGATTTCGGGGCTCGAATCCGGAACGCGTTACTACTTTGTGGTTACGGCCTACGACACGTACGGCAACGAAAGCCGACCTTCGGAGGAGGTCTCCTGGGTTGCGGGTTCGAAAGTTCCCGTGCCGGAAGCCCTGGCGATTTTCGGAAACCACCCAAACCCTTTGGTCGCGGACACCAAGATCCGCTTCAACGTTCCCCAGCGCGGGATTGTAAAGGTCGACGTTCTTGACGTACTCGGTCGGCACGTTCGCAGCCTTGCAAACACGGCGCTGCCCGCAGGCACCCACGAACTCGTGTGGGACGGCCGCGACGGGAAGGGTTTTCCGGTCCCCTCTGGGACCTACGTGGTTGTAGTACGCGAGGATGCGGCCTTGGCTGCGCATTTGCTGACGGTTTTGCGAAAGACGCCGCAGTAGAAAATCCCTGCCCGGTTTTCGATTACGTCCACGAATTTCCCCGCCGTAATCGCCTCTTTGGAATGCCGCTGCTCGAGGGTATCCCTCCTGAAAAATCAATCATTTAAGCCATTGTCGAGCGAGGTCGCTGTGGCACGTCGCTTGCTTTAGCTGACGCGGAAAGCCAGCCGAGGCCAATTCAGGAGGAAGGCGGATGAGAAGACTGCTAACGATCTGGCTGATCATTTCGGTAAATCTTGCAGGATTTGCTTTGTCCGGGGTGAGTGGAAAGATCACGCTTGCCTGGGATCCAAACTCCGAGGCGGATCTGCAGGGCTACAAAATCTACTACGGGAACAGCTCGCGCAACTACTCGGTGGTGCTCGACGTGGGGAACGTGACGAGCTACACCGTTCGGGGTCTGGACGAGTCGAAGACGTACTACTTTGCTGTCACGGCCTACGACACGGCGGGCAACGAAAGCGACTACTCGGAGGAGGTAAGCGGAAAACCGAAGGACACAACCGCACCCACCGTAACCGCTGTTGTGGCCCCCCTGCCCCAGCAGGTGGACGTGGTGTTCAGTGAGCCGGTCGAAAAGACCAGCGCTGAGAACGCGGCCAACTACGCGATTGAACCGAATCTGCGTGTACACGCAGCGGTGCTTGACCAAAACGGCCGTGTCGTTCATCTGACCACGGACGAACAACAGGATGGCCGCACGTACACGCTGCACGTCAGCGGCGTTCGCGACCGTGCCAGCCCACCAAATGTGATTGCCAGCAGCACGTCAATTTCCTACACGTACCACGCTGTGGACAGGCAGGCTCCGGCCATCGTGGGCGTCGAGCTCAAGGGAGCAGAGCATCTGGTGGTCCGTTTCAGCGAGCCCGTAGAGCGTACGACAGCGGAGGACGTGAGCAACTACGAAATTGTGCCGTCGCTTCAGATTCTTGCTGCCAGACTCGACACCTCGCACACAGCAGTCGAGCTGACCACGGCCCCCCACTCGCCGGGGGTTACGTACACGCTCAGGGTGAAGAACATCGCCGATTTGGCCACGCCGCCGAACGTCATCTCCGACAACACGAGCTACACCTACCGGTACGCGCCGCCTCTGCAGTTTCATCTGCTGTCTGCGGGAGAGTACCGGGCGGGTTACCCACGGGTTGGCGATCCTTACTATCTGGATCGTGATTACGTCATCGAGGCTGTTCCGGACAGCCTGCAGGGTGCGCTGTGGATTCAAACGGCCATGTCGGACAAGGACAACGCGGACGAGGAGTTCTTGAAATTCTCAGTCAACCAGCCCGTGCGTGTGTTTGTGGCGTACGACAGCCGGGTGACCAGCTTCCCGGACTGGTTGCGGAGCCAGTTCACGAGAACGGAGGCCGTCATTCGGGTGTCCGGTCCTGCGGATTCGTTAGTGCTCTGGCGTCGGGATTACCCGGAAGGTGAGGTCGTGCTGGGTGGAAACCGGGCTTCCGGGGCCCGGGGACCTCGAGACATGTACGTGGTGCTGGTTCAACCGAACAACGAAAGCGGTTCTCCCAACCCCGACGAGCACGAAAGCCCGGGGCTGGGCACGAGTCTTCCTTCACAGTTTGTGCTGCACCAGAATTACCCGAACCCGTTCAACCCGGAGACGGAAATCGAGTTTGACGTGCCGGAAGCCCGACGGGTGACACTCACGGTTTACAACCTGCTCGGGCAGAAAGTGAAGGTGCTGTTCGACGGGGAAGCGAGCCCGGGCCGTCACCGCGTTGTCTGGGATGCTACAGACGACTTTGGCCGTCCTGTGCCAGGAGGCGCGTACTTCTGCCGGATGGAGGTTGTGGAAATCGTGGACAACGGTGGGCTGAAGGTGCCCGTGCGCAGCTACGCCTCGGTCCGCAAGATGGCCTACCTGCGCTGAGGGTCGTTGTCGGGTAGCGGGCTGAGTTGCCCGAGGTCCCGAGGCGAGGCGCCCCTTACAGGTGGGGACGAGCGAAGGTAGCCGGAGGGGTGCACTGGTCTGGCTGCCGGGGGCGAGGCGAAGCCAGGATTTGACCGCTTGCATCTGGTAGGGCAAGGGCATCAGCAGGAAGCTGGTGCCCTTTGCGTTTTTCGCCACCGCGTGGAACCCTGCGTTGGATGGCGGAGTAAATTGACACGGAAATGGGGGTCGTGTTTCCGCCTGCCCGCTGCACTGCCGCACACTCCGCGTTTCTCGATCCGGGTAAGAAAACGTCGAGCAGAACAAAAGCTGGGAGGTGATGGCCCATGAAAGTGCTCGCCATTTCCGACCTGCACGGGGAACTCGAACGCCTGGACCAGCTTGAACCGATGCTCCGCAAAGTGAATCCGGATCTCGTGATCTTCGCCGGCGACGTTGTGAAGGGCAAGAAGCGCGGTGACGAGTGGCTGGCGGCGCAGAGGGAGGGTAGGGAACCGAATCGTAACCTTCCGGGGTTGAAAGAAGAGATCGAACAGGACGTGAAGACCATCGAAGCATTCTTGGACAAGTTTGCCGAGTGGGATGTCCCCCTCGCGTACATCCCCGGAAACATGGACAGCCCGAAGGAACATTTCCTGTTCGAAGCCGTTTCGGCTGAGACTGCCCACCCCAACGTGCGCTGTGTGCACGGTGGGGGTTGGGTGTTCAAGAACAAGTACGCCATTTTCGGTTTTGGCGGCGACATTTCAAACGATCGGTACGAGGACATCTTTCAGTTTATGTCTCCTCGGTGGGAGGTTGAGTACCAGCTCAAGTTTGTCAACGACTACGACCAGCCACTTATCCTGGTGTTCCACATCCCACCGACACAGATCACGAAGACGGACCCCGAGGTGGATGTAGGGCCGGAAGTAGTGCACGAAATGATCAAAACACACCGTCCGATGCTGGCGGTGGTGGGGCACGTGCACGACCAGCAGGTCCGTACACAAATAGGTAGCTCCTTGGTGGTTTGCCCGGGGGCTCTCAAGAAAGGCAAGTACGCGGTTATCCAGCTGCCGAAGGGAGACGTGGAGTTTGGGAGCCTGTGAACCCCGAATGGCCGGAAATTGTCCAAGTACGAACAGGTCGAGGCCGGGCAAATGCTCGGCCTCTCTCTTACGATCTTTTGCGATGAACGAAGACTCTCCACAGTGTGCTCGATTTCTCCCTCCAAACAATCTTGGTTGCACGGGCGTCTGCTCCGTGATCTCCTTGAGCTTAGCTTGTCCCGGTCGGACTGACGGTACGCCACAGTCCTCGAATTGCTACTGACGAATGTGTCGTCATGTTTGTCGTGTGGTGCGTGTCAATTGTGGCACGCTTTTCGCAAACTGGGGCGAAGAATTGCCTTGTCCGTCCGCCAAAAGGGTGTTACATTTGCCGCTGCAGGCATCCAGAACCTCGTGAAGGACTACACGTGGTGTTTTCTTTCAGGAAGAGAAACCAAAGGTGCCGACTTGGTTTTTCAGCGAAAAGAAATTTCCCGTTTGCTGTTAGCCGTCTGGTCGGGGGTTGTGCTTGCATTCGTTCTCTCCCCCTTGTTACAGGCGCAGTCAGTTCTCCCCGTTTCTGTAGACACGCTGCTGCGGACTTCGCGGATCAGGCCTTCATCAACTACAGGCGTTAGCATCGACTGGAATGCCTTGCCGCATGTGGGGATGGCTGCTTTTGCCAGAGCCGGTGAGACTCGCGAAAATCCCGGTGCACTGCCTTTACCCCCGGACTACCGTCTGGGACCTGGAGACCGATTGGGCGTGTATCTGCTCGGAAAAACCCAGCGCGAGTACGACGTCACATTGAATGCCCAGGGCAAAGCCTACCTGCCAGGACTGGGTGTAGTCGATTTGATGGGGTGCACGCTCGATTCGGCCAAAGAGCGCTTGCAGCACATGCTTGCCCGCTACTTCGCGGAAAAGCGACTTGAGGTCTTGCTCCTTTCCCCGAAGGCGGTGATGGTTTCTGTGGTTGGGGTTGTGCAGCGGCCTGGCCGTTACGCTCTCAGCGGTTTGCAAACGGCTTTCGATGCAGTGTTTGCTGCCGGTGGTCCCGAGGAGGGGGGCTCCTTACGCTGCATTCAGGTTCGGCATCCAGACGGCACGAGCGACTCAGTGGATCTGTACAACCTTTTGCTACTCGGTGAAGGTCGAGGCGGACCGCCCCTCCGCTCGGGCGACGTGGTTCACGTGCCGCCAGTTCGGGCTTCGGTGGCGCTTGCTGGTGAGGTTCGGCGTCCGGGTGTGTACGAGCTGCGTGGGCCGGGCCAGGAGTCGCTGGCGGATTTGTTGCGCCTGGCCGGTGGGCTGACGAAGGTTGCTTACGCAGAGCGCGTGGAAGTGAGCCGCCAGCAGGGTGACGGTTGGCGCCGTGTGCAGTACGTGGACGTTCGGGACAGCGTGGCTGCTGCTCGTGTGCAACTGGAGGACCGCGACCGAGTTCGCGTGTACTCGGTTCTCGACTTGCGCGAGAGGCCCACAGTGGAAATTTACGGCGAAGTACGCAAGCCGGGCGTGTACACCCTCGAAAAGGGAATGCGGATTCGCGATTTGATCCTCAAGGCCGGTGGTGTGACGCGAATGGCCTTCTTAGAAAAGGCGGAGCTCGACCGGGTTCAGCCCAAGAGTCCCGTGAAAAGACTCAAATTCGACCTGGCCGCTGTGCTCTCGGGCGAGAGTGCGGATCAGAATCTGGAACTCCGCGAGTACGACCGCGTCTTGATTCGCCGCATTCCGGAGTGGTACGTGGGGCCGTCGGTGACGTTACGCGGCGAGGTGATGTTCCCTGGACGCTACACGATCACAAAGGACAGCACGAAATTGAGCGAGGTTTTGCGCTGGGCAGGAGGGTTTACGAAAGACGCCCTCCTGCGCGAAGCCCAGTTGATTCGGCCTTCGACGCGTGTGAAGTTCGACAAAGAGTACGAGCGCCTCAAGCAGATGCGTCGGGACGAGATGACCGACCTGGAGTACCAGTACTTTGTCATGAAGCAGAACCAGGGGGTCGGGCGCGTGGTCGTCGATTTTTACCGTCTGTGGGTCCTTGGCGACACGACGCAGGACGTTGTCCTCCGTGACGGCGACATCATCGACGTCCCGCGGATTGAGCGCGTGGTGGAAGTAACCGGTCGTGTGGCCCGGCCGGGGGACGTGACCTACGAGCCGGGGCACGGTGTGGATTACTACCTGCAGAGGGCCGGAGGTGTTACGTGGGACGGCAACCGCCGGAAGACCAAAGTCATCAAGGCTACCGGCGAGATCCTGGACGACGAAGATGTAAAAGAGCTGTTGCCGGGAGACATCATCTGGGTGCCCCGCAAGCCGGATCGGGACTGGTGGAAGATCGCGCGGGAGCTCATGACAGCTTTGGCTCAGGCGGCTACGGTGTACTTGGTAGTCGACAGGGCGTTGAATCGTTGAGAAAGAGAAAGCGGCCCCCTGCTGACTCGAGATTGCCACATCAATCAGGAGCACTCGGTTGAAAGACGTAGGTGGTTCGCACACCGTTGACTTCGCGGATGTTTTCCTGCACCTCGTGAGAAGACGGCACGTGGTGTTCAGGTTCACCGCGCTGGCGGCGGTGGTGTCTCTACTTCTGGCTCTCGCCCTGCCGAAACGCTACCAGGCAACAGCGACACTTCTTCCGTCGGACAACGTGTCAGCGCTTCAATGGCAGTCGCTTTTGTCTCAGTTGCCAGTTGAGGGGCTCAGGCGCGCGACGGAACCGGGTGCGGCGCTTTTGATGGATCTTTTGACAAGCCGTTCGGTCTGTGAGAAGGTGTTGCAGCATCGGTACGCAGTCAAGGGGGACAGCTTGACGCTCCTCGAATTCTGGGGCATCACCCAAACGCAGAAGGCCATGAAGAAACTCCTCAAACGTCTGCACGTGATGCCACGTGAGAGCGGTGTGTTGCAGGTTTCGGTCGAAATGGAATCTCCAGAACTTGCGGCTGAGGTAGCTAATCAGTTTGTGTCAGCCCTGGACTTAGTGAGTCGCGAGAAGACGGCGTCTCGTGCGCGGAGTGCGCGTCGGTACATTGAGAAACAGTTGGCCCAAACGGAGCAAGAGCTCGAGAAGGCCTCGAAAAAGCTGGCGCGTTTCCAGAAGGAGCACGGTACGGTTTCGTTGGGCGATCAAGTAAGAGTGGCAATCGAGGCGCTTGGCTCTCTGAAGGGCCAGATTCTGGCCAAGGAGATCCAGTTGCGCATCCTGCGTCAGACCATGAGACCAGGCAATCCGCAAATCGCGCAACTGGAGGTCGAAATCCGGGAAATGCGTCGCCAGCTCGAGCTGTTGCAGACTGGGGCACGGGGAGAGACTGGAGAGTTTACGGCGATTAGCCAGTTGCCCGAGATCAGCCGGGAGCTGGCCAAATTGATGAGAGAGGTGAAAGTTCAGGAGACGGTGTGGGAGCTCCTTAACCAGCAGTACTACCAGGCCAAGATTCAGGAAGCAAGGGACGTGCCGTCTATTCAGGTTCTGGATCCTGCCATCCCACCCATCCACAAAACCAAACCTCGGCGAGCCGTAATCCTGCTTGCAGGGACCACCGCCGGCTTTTTGCTTTCTGTTTTTTGGATCCTTTCCCTCTGGGTGGTTGGCGAGGTTTCGGAAAAACCGGAGGGCCGGAAGCTGCAGCAAGCCTGGCAGGAACTGCAAGGCGATTTCCACAAAATCTTGGTTTGGAGGAAACGGTCCAGAAAGTAGCGATCGAGTCTTGGCCGGCGGCTCAGGCCCAAACTTGGGAGGGAAAAATGCGTCTGCGTGTTGCCCAGATTGGAACCGGCAACTGGGGAAAGAATCTTTTGCGCAACCTGGCTTTGATGGCACAAGTGGACCTTGTGGCCGTGGCGGATTTGGACCCGTCCCAGCGAGAAAAAGTGCGGTCGCAGTACCCGGACATCGAGGTTTGCGAAGAGGCCGGTTTGGTTCTTGCGGATCCGAACATTGAGGCGGTAGTCATCGCTACCCCGCCGCGGACGCACTACGAGCTCGCCAGCCAGGCCATCGCGCAGGGGAAGCATGTGTTCGTCGAAAAGCCGATGACGCTGAGCGCCGCCGACGCCGAGAAACTGGTTGAACAAGCGGAGAGTGCCGAACGCATCTTGATGGTCGGCCACATTCTGGAACACCACCCGGCTTTCGAACACCTGAAGGGGTTGATCGACGCCGGCGAGCTCGGGGACCTCTTGTACGCGTACTCAACCCGCGTCAACCTGGGCGTGGTTCGGCGCGACGAAAACGCGCTCTGGAGCTTTGCCCCTCACGACATTTCCGTGGTCCTGATGTTCTTTGGTGAAGAACCCGCGCGCGTGCAGTGTACGGGACAAGCCTACTTGCACAAAGGGGTTGAGGACGTGGCTTTTCTCACGCTCCACTTTGCCAGCGGCAAGAT
The DNA here is from genome assembly GCA_964644845.1 of uncultured Cytophagia bacterium. Taxonomy (GTDB): domain Bacteria; phylum Zhuqueibacterota; class Zhuqueibacteria; order Oleimicrobiales; family Geothermoviventaceae; genus Geothermovivens. The sequence goes on from CAZXXS010000002.1 coordinate 17,304, forward strand.
GGCCCACATCCACGTGAGCTGGCTCGATCCCCACAAGATCCGGCGGATCACCCTCGTAGGAAGCCGGAAGATGGCCGTTCTGGACGACATGGCCTCGAGCGAAAAGATCCGCATTTTTGACAAAGGTGTGGAGTTCAAGGGCGGCTACGTGGGGTACGGCGAAGACCTTTCCTTGCGCTTCGGCGACATCGTGATCCCGTACGTCAAGATGCGGGAACCGCTGCGAACGGAGCTGGAACGCTTCGTGGAAAGCATCCGAACGGGGCGGGCGCCGATCTCGGATGGACGCGATGGTTTGCGCGTGGTAAAGGTTCTGGAGGCGGCCCAGCGCTCTCTGGAAATGGGAGGGGCGCCCGTGGACGTGCAACAACTCGCTCAGTGACGTACTGCGGAGCTGCCTTCGTGGAAGGGTGGGGTGCTGGTCACGTCGTTTTAATGCCGCCTTTTCGTGAGGTAAGCGGTCCGGCTTCAATTGTTGGTTGCAGAATTCGTTGGGAGCGGGCGTGGTGGTCCGCTCTTTTTGCGAATGCGAATCGGGGACAAGGGACAGAACGCTAACTCGGAGGGTTGGAAGGATGTCCGACAAGTTCATTGATCCGTCGGCAAAGATCGGCGAGGGTTCGGAAGTCGGGTTGTTTACAGTGATTGGCAAGGGTGTGACGATCGGCAAGAACTGTCAAATCGGTCACAACGTAGTGATTCACGCCGGCACGGTGATCGGCGACAACGTTCGCATCGACGACGGGACAGTGATTGGCAAGCAGCCGATGCGGGCCAAACGCAGCATTTTCCAGGACCAGCAGCCTTTGCCCCCGGCGCGCATTGGCGGGAACTGTTTGATTGGTGCCGGTGTCGTGATCTACGCTGGGGCCGAGATCGCCAACAATGTGCTCGTTGCCGACACGGCGGCCATCCGCGAAAACGTGACCATCGGTGAGTACACGATTGTGGGCCGCGGGGTGACGGTGGAGAACCTCACAACCATCGGCAAGAAGTGCAAGCTGGAAACGGGCTGTTACATCACGGCCTACTCAACGGTGGAGGATTACTGCTTCATCGCTCCGAAGGTCACGACGACGAATGACAATTTTCTGGGGCGGACGGAGGAGCGTTTCAAGCATTTCAAGGGTGTGACCGTGCGGCGCGGAGGACGGATCGGCGGTGGTGCGGTTATTCTACCGGGCGTTGAAATCGGCGAGGACGCCGTTGTTGCCGCTGGCGCCGTGGTGACGAAGAACGTTCCTGCTCGGCAGATCTGGGCAGGTGTCCCGGCGCGTTACTTCAGGGATGTTCCGGAGGAACAACTTCTGGAAAATCAAGGGTGGGATTGATGCGGAAGATTCTGAGCGTTGTCGGAGCGCGACCGCAGTTCATCAAGGCGGCGCCGGTTTCGAAAGCGCTACGGCAGAAATTCCACGAAATTCTGGTGCACACGGGCCAGCACTACGATTCTGGGATGTCGGATGTCTTTTTCAGGGACCTGGAGCTCCCGGAACCGGACGTTCACCTGGGCGTTGGTTCTGGATCGCACGCCTGGCAAACCGGCGAGATGATGGTCCGGTTGGAGAAGGTTGTGTTGGAGGAGCGGCCGGACCTGGTGCTTGTGTACGGCGACACGAATTCAACCTTGGCGGGAGCCCTGGTGGCGTCCAAACTGAATTGTTCCCTTGGGCATGTGGAAGCCGGACTTCGCAGTTACAACCGGTCCATGCCCGAGGAGATCAACCGTGTGCTTACGGATCGGGTTTCCCAGTTCCTTTTTTGCCCAACGCAGCGGGCTGTGGAGAATCTTCGGCGCGAGGGCATCGAGGAAGGCGTCTTCCAGGTCGGCGACGTGATGCTGGACGCCGCTCGGGAATTCTCCCGTGTGGCCGACGAGCGGGTAGACATCCTACACCGGCTGGGACTTCACGGGAGGGACTACCTTCTGGTCACGGTGCACCGCGCCGCGAACACGGACGATCCGGCGCGCTTGCGGGCGATCGTGGAGGCGTTGTTGCGGGTGCAAATTCTGGTGGTATTCCCCATTCACCCGCGCACGGAAAAGGCGCTGACGGAGATCGGCCTCAGAGAAACGCTACGGGAGGCAGCTCACGTCTTCGATTTGCCCCCGGTCAGCTACCTGGAAAACCTGCAGCTCGAACGCTCTGCCGCGAAAATCCTGACGGATTCCGGTGGCATCCAGAAGGAGGCTTACTTCTTCGGGGTGCCGTGCATCACCCTGCGCGAAGAGACGGAGTGGGTGGAGACCGTTGAGGATGGCTGGAACACGCTGGTGGGAGCTGATCCCAATCGGATTCTGGACGCGGTGGCGCGTTTCGCCCCTTCGGGGCCTCGACGGGAACACTACGGCGACGGCCACGCGGCGCGAAAGATCGTAGATGTTCTGGAACAAGCGCTGCATTGAGGCACACTGTGCGCAGACGTCTGGGAGAGTGTTTCTTCCGTCTCGTGCTTGGGCTGCTCGCACCGGTTGCCATGCAAGCACAGGTCGTCTACGTTCCCGTTGAACACCCTGTTGTGGGATTTTTGCAACGTCTTCAGACACGGGGTCTGGCGCCCGATGTGGAAGACGCAACGCTTCCGTGGACGCGTGAGCGGGTGACTCACTGGCTGACGGCACTCGAAGAAGCACCTCTTAGCCGTGTGGAGCGAGAAGAGTGGTGCCGTTACGCTGCTGAGTTTGCAAGCAAGTGTACAGAGGGAGCCTGGCGACTCAAGCGGCTGGCCCAGGATGCAGGGCACTACTGGCGGCCTCTACGGAGTCTGTACGGGAACCGGGTTGATTTCCTGGCATGGCGGGAAGGCGACGCCGAGATTCACCTTAACCCGCTGATTGTCCGTGAACGCTCCTGGACAAGCGCCGACACGTTGCCTTCAGCGCGTGCGCGTCACCGGGACCGCAACGGTTTCGCTGTTTGGGGCACGTTTGGGCGTTGCGTCGGTTTTTCGGTTCTGGTGACGGACACCCGCGAGTGGGGAGCGCCAAGCTACACAAAACGCATGAACATCACAGCACCAGGGCTTGGGTTCGTCAACGGCTTTGGTGACCACCTGGAACACGATGAGACCGAAGCTTTTCTCAGCTTGGCTTTGCCTGGCGGGCTCGTGGGCTTCGGCAAGATGACCACAGTGTGGGGCCCCGGGCGCTGGGGCCACCTCTTGCTGTCCGGTGCGGCTCCTTCGTTCGACCAGATTCGTTTGCAGCTCCGCACCGGACGTCTTTCCCTGGTGTGGTTGTACGGATTCCTTCGTTTCTACCAGGTTCCGTACCACCACACGTTGCCGCCGCCCAGGAAAGCAATCGCCGCGCACCGATTGGTCTTCCGGGCACGACGCAACCTGACGCTGGCTTTCTCGGAAGCGGTGGTCTTCGGGCGACGGTGGTTTGTTCCCGGCTACGCAAACCCGATCATGTTCTACCGGTCCGCGGAACACTTCTGGGGCGACGAGGACAACGCCGTGATGGGAGCCGATGTGCAGTGGCGACCACTGGCAGGTCTGGAGCTGTACGGAGAGGGGCTGCTGGACGATTTCAGCGTCAAGAAAGCGGGCACGGGATGGTACGGTGACAAATGGGCCGTGCTGCTTGGGGCGCGAGGAGCGTGGACTTTTTGGGGCGGCGACTGGACGGCCACGGTTGAGTACGCGCGGATTCGGCCCTACGTGTATTCGCACAAGGATTCGCTGACGTCCTACGCGCACTTTGTCACGGTGTTGGGGCATCCAGTGGGTCCGAACTCAGAGGTTTGGAATGCGGAAGTCGCGTATCGGCCCAGCTGGCGGTGGTCGGTGACCTTCGCCGCCGAGTCACGCCAGCACGGGGCAAACCCACCGGGTCTGAACGTGGGAGGAAACTGGCAGGAGGGCCATGTGTACGGCGATCCGGAACGCGTTCCGTTCCTGTCCGGCTTGAAAGAGTGGCAAAAACGGGTAACAATTGGCGTTGACTACCGGATGACCTACCAGCTGCATTTTGGGCTTCATCTCCACTGGGGCCAGGGTACGGAGACTCCAGGTTCCGAACGCAACGTAAGCTGTCGTGCTGTCGATCTGGTGCTGGGACTGAATTTTCCGGGGTTGCCCCGGTAGGGAGAGCCCAGGGATGAAACGAGGATCACCTCGTCTTCCACGTCTGTTTCGGGACATCGGACAAACACTTACGGGGCGAATTGCGGCGAGCTTGCTGCGCCTCGCCATGACGGTGCTTCTCGCTCGGGTACTGACGCCGATCCAGTACGGTTTAGTGGCTTTGCTCTTGAACGGCGGCCTTCTGCTCTCTTCGGTGCTCGAAATGGGCCTTGGGGCTGCTTTCATTGAACGGGAGAGTGGAACAAGCGAAGCCCCGCTGGTCCGCGAGCGATTCGTGCAACTCTTGCGAGCTCGCTTCTGGCTTTGGGCTGGATTCATCCTCGTGGCCAGTCTTGTTCTGATTTTTCCGGTTGAGGCAAAAACGTTGGTTCTGGCGGTCGTCGTTTTTGGAACCGGGCAGAACCTTTGCGTGTCTTTCCAAATTTTGTATCAGGTGCGCCAGGATTTTGGCAGGTACGCTCAGATCAGCGTTCTTTTCGCTCTTGCCCAGGTAGTCTGGAGTGCACTCCTCCTCGGGGTTTACAAGGCGTTTGCTTTACCCTTTGATGCCTTCTTCTGGGGGATGGCGGTACTGGGTTGGGCACCGGTGCTGGTTCTTAGCAAAAGCACGGGTGTTGCCCTGCGGGAGTTTGCGAAGAAGAACTGGTCGGGAGATTTTGCCTACTTGCGAGGGTTGTTTCGTTTCGGCAAATGGGTAGGGTTGACAACGGTCGCCACGCAGACATTTTCGCGTTACGCGGTTATTCTCCTGGGGGCGGTCGAGGCGGTGGCCGAGGCCGGGCGCTACGACATCGCCATGACCGTTGGACGGAGTGTAAACAACATTGTCATCTCGACTACGGCGGTTCTTTTCCCCCGGTTTGCTCAGCAGAAGAATGCCGAGGACATGCGACGCTCGGTGGGCGGCGTGTTCAAGGTCGCCGGTCTCACAGTGGTAGCGGGTTTGTTCGCTTACTACCTGGCTGGGCGCTGGCTCGTGCTTGTCCTGTTTGGGGAGAATTACCGAGCCTCGATGACGTACTTGGACATTTTGATGCCCGGGCTCTTGCTGCCGATCCTGCTGGAGCCGATCATCGGGGTGGTGACGTTCAGCATGAGCCTGCCGAAGGTGGTGTTTGCCATCCGAATGTTTAAGCTGGTCCTCTTTGTCGCTCTCGGAACGGCTGTCTTGCGACGATTCGGTGTGACAGGGGTTGCCGGGTTTCAGACACTCCTGGCGATTGGAGAGACCGCGGCATTTCTGTTGTTCGTTTTGTTTTGGCTTGGAGCCCGTGGTGAGCAGCGAGGAACAACGGTCTAACCGATTTGGTTTGCTTTGGAACAAGAGAGTCGAGCAGGTGAGCCCCGTGGTGCGACCTTCTGTCGCCATCGTTCTTGTCAGCACGGATGGCCACGCAAAGTTTCTTCCCGAATGTTTGGACAGTTTACCGGGTGCGTGTGCGGATCTGCCCTTTCGCGTCATCCTGGTGGACAACGACGGCGACTCTCTGAGTTGCCAGATTGCACGTCGTTACAAATCCACTGTGAACCTGGAATGTCTGGCCCAGAAGCGGCCGAAAGGCTTCGCAGCAAACGTGAACGACGCACTAAAACGGGTTACGGAGCCGTACGTGCTGCTGCTCAACGTAGACACGGTGCTTCCAGAGGGAGCGGTTCGAAGAACCGTGCGCGTGATGGAAGAACATCCCAAGGTAGCCGCTTTGACCGTGCGGATGCGCGGTAAGGACGGCAGATTGCAGGCCTCAGCTCGGGCGTTTCCGTACCCGTCGGTGTTGTTGTGGGATCAGCTGGGGTTGAGTCGGTTCTTCCCGAAATCGCGGATTTTCGGCAAGTCACGTCTTTGGTACGTTATCCAAACCGACCTTACTGATGCCGATTGGGCTTCGGGTGCCTACCTGTTGCTGAGGGTAGAGCCGCTCCGCCGTGTTGGTGGAATGGATAGCGGTTTTCACATGTACAGCGAAGACACCGATCTGTGTTACCGCCTCCGCAAACAAGGCTGGAGCATTGTTGTAGATCCATCTGTGGAGATTTTTCACTGGAAAGATCCCCTGGCTTCGACCAGGCGAAGGCAGGCATTCGTGCAGACTCATGTCAGTCTTCTTCGGTTTTGGGACAAGCACGGCACCATCCTTCGGAGAATCGCTGTCCGACTTGTTTTACTCGTTGGGATTGTTGGGCGTTTTTTGACGTGGCCGCTTCTTCTACGGAAAGGTCGGTCGTTTGCTGCCCAGAGCCTGGCGGCGTACTGGGAAGTTTTGGGGACCGTTATTTCGCGACGGAGTGCAGACCGCGTGCGAGGGAAACAGTAGTTAAGGCGCTTGGGTCAAGCGGCGGTCTAAGACCAAGAAGGCGTGCGTTGAACGATGTCTGCGCGGTGCGGCAGAACAGACTGAGGAGCTTGCGGCGGTTCGGCGGTTCTTGGTCCAATCTCTGAATCCCGAATTGGATGTCTCTCCGAAAGACGACCTGGTGCAGCAGGTAGGGTTCGTTGCGGTACATCAGGAATAGTTCTACGCCGCGATGAGAACAAAGAGTGGGTGAAGATCTGCTGTCACCGCGTTCAGGTACGGCGGACAGTACGCCAGTTTGTGTTGGCAGCCGACGAGGCGGAGTCGGAACGAAACAGAGGTAAGAGGTTGAAATTAGCAATCGACTGCAGACTTATTTTGGAAAAACCAACCGGTATTGGCAGCTACGTCGCTGGCCTCGCCAGGGCCATTTTGTCGTTGCCCAACGGTCCGGATCTTGTGCTTGTTACGGGCCGGAGGTTCCCTTCGGAATTGAGCGCAATCCGTAGAGATCCAAGGGTGCGTTTCGCTGAATGTCCTCTGCCCAGCTTTGGTCCTCGGCAGAGGTTGTTGGCTCGACACTACTTGAACGACTTGGAAGCGGATGTTCTTTTGTACCCGCATCACGACGTCCCCTTCTTACTCAAGATACCGGTTGTAACTGTGATTCACCACGTGCCCTCTCTGAGAATTGGCACCGGACCGAATGTAGTGAAACGGTTGCTACTGCTCGCCAGTCTTGCTTGGGCCGTGCACCGCTCCGAGCGGGTTGTGGCAGTTTCGCAATTCACGGCTGAGCTTTTGAGAAAGCGGTTCGGAGTTGCTGAATGGAGGGTGAAGCCGATTTATCCTCCTCCTTCTCCAGTTACGTTTGCGGAGCCGGGAGCGGCTTTGCCAGAAGGACTGACGGCAGGCAAGTACTTCCTTGCCGTTGCGGAGTGGAGGCCACACAAGAACCTGCCGCGACTGATTCGCGCGTTTGGGCAGGTCAAGAAATCGCTGGGGGCGTCCTGGAAACTGGCAGTAGCTGGGGCTGCGTACGGCCGCTACCGTGAGCCGGAAGAGGAGATCCAGCGCAAGGGATTGGAGAAGGACGTTTTGTTGTTGGGAAAAGTTGCGCCGTCTGAACTTCGCGCGTTGTACGAAAACGCGGCAGCACTTGTTTTTGTGTCCTTGCTCGAGAATTTCGGTTACCCGGTTGTGGAGGCTTTCCACTTTGGAACACCGGTGATCTGTTCCAACGTGGGATCGCTGCCTGAAGTGGCGAACGATGCCGCTGTCTTTGTCGATCCGAAGAGCGAGGTGGAGATTGGTGAGGCCATGCTCAGTGTTGCCAGGGATCACGAGCTCAGAGCCAGACTGGCTGAAGCTGGAAGAGCTGAACTTGAGCGCTTTGAACCACGATTTCTGGCCGAACAGACGGTAGAAGTCTGCCGTGAAGCCGCGGAAGCAAGATAGCTTTTCCTCAGGTGAACGTAAAACACCCTGGTGGCAAAGTGAGCGTTCTTTCTTGGAGCTAACTTTTTCGACATCTTCGTAATCGCGTTTGGTTCAAAGGGGAAGCATTGTTACGTGGACCTTTGCTAAATCTGGGTGGCGTTTTTCTCCATCCGTTCGAGCCTTTGTTTCTGTTGGCTGCTGCGGTCGCGATGCTTTTGGCGTTGTCCCGCTACGGTTTGAAACTCGAGTTGCGGTCGCGAGTCCCCCTTGTTCTGTTTGTCTCGGGTTCGCTGTTGCTGCTGGCGTCTGTGGCACTCTCTGCTTTGGTGTCGGTTCGAGCTGCCATGACGTTGAAGGCTTTCTCGAAGTGGCTCGAAATCGTCACTGTTGCTTTTCTCTCGTTTTGGCTGGGTAGGGACAAGCGTTCCCGGGAATGGATTTATTTAGCGTTTTTCCTTTCGTCGGTTCTGTACGCCTTCTGGTTTTTGCCCGTCTCGCTGGACTTCGGTGCATGGATCCGATTTGGCGGTTACGAGGCCGTAATTGCGCTCATCCTGCTGTCTGGCTGGCCCGGTGAATCGCGGTGGTGGAAACGCCTGATCCAGGCGGCGCTTGTTTGGGTTGCACTTCGTTCGCTCTCGCGCGGAGTTTGGCTTGTCCTGGCCCTGTTGGGTTTTCACGAGCTGCGCAGAATGTCTTGGTCAAGACGGTTGGTGGCCGTCAGCGCTGCGGTCGGGGTAACGGTTTTTCTGTTGACGGTCGTCCCGCAGCTGAGCTTTGTTCTGCAACAGCGGTTTTTCAACCCGGAGTCGGCCAGCAATCGCTCACGCACGAGGTTGCTTTTGGCGGCGGCGGAAGGCTTTGCCGAACATCCATTTCTTGGAATTGGCGCTGAAAATTTCCCTACCTACATGGCAGCCAAGCTTCGGGTGGAAGGTGTGCACGAGAAAAACATGTCTGTTCTTCAGGTGCACAACATTTTCCTTCAAACTGCTGTTGAAGAAGGCATACTGGGGCTTTTGGGATTGCTCTTGCTGAGCTCAGGGGTGGGAGCAGCACTCTGGTTAGCTGACCGTTCTTACTGGATGCGCAAACCCCTGATGGACACCGGACTTGTTTTTCTGCTTATGTTGGGCCTCGGTGTGCTCGCGAACAACATTCGTTTCCTGTTAGGGTTGTATCTTGGACTAACGCTCTCTTTAATGCAGGTGGAATCCGAAGAAAAACTCCCGGAGGGCACCGAATGAGCCGTGTTCGTGTCCTCCACATCATCACCCGCCTGATCACTGGCGGTGCCGACGAGAATACTCTGCTAACGGTTGAAGGCCTTGACAAGACTCGCTACGAGGTGACGCTGGCGGTCGGGGAACCTTCAGAAACGGAAATGACCTCCAGAGTGCGATCAGCGCACTTGGTCACAGTGCCTGATCTGCAGAGAGAGCTCAGACCACTGAAAGACTTGCGCGCGCTCATTCGGTTGGCTCGAATTTTGAAACGTGGGAAGTACACGTTGGTTCACACCCACGAAGCCAAGGCCGGAATCCTGGGCCGCATCGCTGCACGGTGCACAGGTGTCCCACTTGTCGTGCATACTTTGCACGGCATCACGTTTCATCGCCATTTGCCGTGGCCTTATCGGTTGCTGTACCTCTATCTCGAAAAACTAACGGCGAAATTTACAGACGTGTTCATTTGTGTAGGAGAAGATTTGCGGCGAGTGTACGTGGCAAATGGAGTGGGGCGGCCAGAGCAATACCGAGTCGTTCGGAGCGGGTTTGATGTTTCTCGCTTCGAAAAGGTTGCCGGTGAACGAGCAAAATACCGCCAAAGGCTACGGGATCAACTTAATCTTCCGAGAAATGTGACGATTGTCGGTACGGTGGCGAGGCTTGAACCCCGCAAAGGGGTGCAATTCCTGATCGAGGCCGCATCCGCGTTGTGCCCCCGTTGGCCTCGCCTCCACTTTGCGGTAGCCGGGATGGGCGACTACCGACCTTCTCTTGAAGATTTGGTGGCGCGTTACGGCTTGCAGGATCGTTTCCACTTCCTTGGTTTCGTAGATCGGATTGAGGAGTTCCTGGCGGGCCTGGACCTGTTCGCATTGAGCTCGCTTTGGGAGGGTTTGCCACGGGCTCTGGTTCAGGCTGGAATCGTGGGGCTGCCTGTGGTGACATTCGACGTCGAGGGCGCCTGGGAGGTGGTCAGGGATGGGGAGACAGGCTTCATCGTGCCAAGCCGGGACGTCGAGACATTCGCCGCCCGTTTGGAAGGGCTGCTCAAAGACCCAGCACTGGCTGAGAAAATGGGGCGAAGGGCCCAGCGGGGTTTGGCAGAAGAATGGCGGACTGAGAGAATGGTCCGTGCGATCGAAGAGATCTACACCGCCTTGTTGGCCGGTCCTGCTGTGGCAGCGTCGTGATAAGTTGGTCCCGGCCGGGGGCAGAAACGACGCACAGGCTTTTTGTCCCGTGCGCACAAAGCGGAAGCACCAAGCTCGAGTTGCGAGCGAGCTGAGTTGGGTGGTGATGTTGAGGATGGTGAGCTGTCCACCGGGCTCGCCGGTGGCAGCTGAACTCAGGTAAGGGAGGTAGGTTAGCAGGATGCTGGCAGTAGCTAAAGCTGCGTTTCTCTCCGGATTGGTGGCCTTTTCGACTGCTTTTGTTGCTCGAAAGTTCAACTTCCGGTTACCCGAGCGGCCGCCCGAAACGCTGGATCCGGATCCACCGAGCGAAATTCCCCGTGTGGGTGGCATTTTCCTCTTCTTCGGCGTGTTCGCGGGGCTTCTGGTGATGCCCGACACGTGGATTGGTAGCGTTCGCTGGATCATTTTGGCCGCCTTGTTGCCTGTCTTCTTGATCGGTCTGTTGGATGACATCCGCCCCGTAAACTGCTACGTTAAACTGGTTTTCCAGCTCTTAGGGGGTGTTGTTGCTGTGGTGTTTGGCCTGGTTCCCTACAGCGTAGCGCTTCCAGGCGGTGGCGAGCTAAATCTCGGCGCGTTGAGCGCAGGGCTTACGGTTTTTTGGCTTGCTTCAACGGCGAACGCCTACAACCTAATCGACGGTGTGGATGGACTCGCAACCGGTCTCGGTGTGATCGCGAGCGTGGCTCTTGGCCTGGCTGGTTGGGTTTCAGGTAGTCATGCGGCTGTGGCCTTCGGGGCGGTTGTTGCGGCTTCGTTACTGGGGGTCCTCTTTTTCACGGCCAATCCCGCCCGGTTCTACCTGGGAGATTCGGGTAGCCTGAGTGTTGGCTTTTTGGTCGGCTTGCAAGCACTGCTGATCACGCGTCCAGATGGTGCCGTGCGGATTGTCCCCATCGTTCTCGTACTGGCCATCCCTCTCGGCGACATGCTGTTTGCCATCCTGCGTCGGATGGCGCGTGGTCAACACCCCTTCCACCGGGATCACGAGCACATTCACCACCGCCTGCAACGTTTGGGCCTGTCGCCACGCCACGTGAGTTGGACCTTGTGGGCGACCGGCGGTGTCGTGGCTGCGCTCGGGTTGTGGATCCTGATTGTGTCACCGTGATGCTCCGGACGTCAACCTTGATGCTCCGTCAGCCAGAATCCGCAACTGGCGGATCCGAGACCACGCCAGCTGAAGCGTCTCAGAATCACGGGCCGGATGCTGATTGAGAATGATCTCCCTTTCCGGTGTGTTTGCTTCAATGATGAAATTGACTCGGTGTCTTGGCAGGCCAGACCTGATGCCAGAAAAACAGGGCGCCACACTTGGCGAGTCCGGCAAAGGCTCGCCAAAACTGCGGTTACACCGAACATTGGCGGTACGGGTTCTGGCACCGTGGTGGCAGGGTATGGCCTCGGCCCTTTTCGTTTCCTTCGTGCTCGCCGGGCTGGTTTTCAGCAAAGCTGCTGAGTCACCACCGAGCAGACGGGGTTTTCTCGGCCTCAGAACTGAGCTGCGCAACGCGGGTTTTCAGCTCGCGACGCAAGTTAGCCGGGATGGACTGCGCGTCGAGCTGAACATCCCTTCACCGGAAAGCGTCGTTGAGTCCATAGGTGGAAAGAGTTTCACGTTCCTGAAGTTCGGTGCGGGGGCAATTGAGCAGGGTCCCGGTGGCGAAGCGGTACCTGTGTTGTTGCTGCCGGTTGTTGTGTCCCCCTCTGCGAAGGTCTCGCTGGAGCTGAATGCCACGGTCTGGAATCCCGTCAACGTCGATCGGCTCATTCCTTTTTCGCTTGTGCAAGGTCTTCCCGACACAGCTTCTGTCGAACGTTTTTCCGTAGCTCGCCGCCGGGTGAAAACGTTTTGGGCCATTGGTTTCGCAAGCGAAGGGCGATTTCGCGGTTACCGGATTGTACGAGTTCGAATTCCTTTGCTCCGGCCGACCGCTGGAGGGTACGAACAACTGAGGCGTGTGGAGTTCCGAATCCGGGGACTCGAAACGGAGATTCAGCCTGCCACTGCTGGTGCGTTTGCGCGCGCGGTGCCGCCGGTACCCGTTAAGAACCTGGTGCTGAATCCGTTCTCCCCTGTGGTAGCTGAAAGGCCTCGCTCGTTGCCCCATCCTTTCGAACCCGGGAAGGTCAAGATTTTGCTGAGCGACTCGGGATTCTACCGTGTCACGGGTCGGGACCTTGCCGGAGCCGGAGTATCTTTGGCTGAGATCGATCCGTCTACGATCAGGCTCCACAGCCGTGGTCGCGAAATTCCCTTTTTCCTGCGAAGAACCTTGGGGGCAGGTTTTCAGCTCGACGACACGTTGTTCTTCTACGCACCAGCACTACACGGCGACACCTGTTTCGTGTATCCGTACAGCGACACGAACGTCGTCTGGCTGGATTGGGGTGGCGAAGGGGGACTTCGTTTCCAGGAGCAACGGGTTTCTGCAGGCGGAAACGCACCCGCGGAAACCACGTTCGTGTACCTCGTGCACCTGGAAGACGAGCGGATCTACTACGACGGAGACTCGGACCTAAGTATCAAGGTTACGGACACGGTACCTGGAGAAGGCTGGATCTGGAAACGTTTTTACCCGGGGGACACGTGGCGCATCCGTTTCGCTGTACAGGACCTTGTGTTCCAAGGTGACGACTCCGCCGAAGTGCGGGTGCGCGTGCGTGGAACGACCTTAGCACCCACAAACCCGGACCATCACCTTGTCGTCCAGGTTAATGGACACGAGGTCGGGGATGCTTTTTTCGACGATCGAGACGAGCTTGTTTTCTCGGCGCGTTTTCCGGCAGAACTCCTGCACACTGGTGAGAACGAAATCATGCTCAGTTCTGTCGCCGTGCCGGGAGTGTACCTGAGTCAGTTTTACCTTGATTGGGTGGAGGTTGCTTATCCTCGTAAGCTTAGGGTGGGCACCAACGACCCTTTGGATGCCTGGCTCGGCGAGGAATCGAGATCGGGGACGATCTCCGTAGTTGCCGATTCTACGGCACAGCCTCTTTTCATCAACTTGAGCGCCGGCACTGTTTTGAAAGGTGTTACGGAAGACCGCTCTTTTCAAATGTCGGTCCGCGTCCTTTCTGCAGGCTACGCAGATGGCAACCGGTGTGTCATCCAGGTGGGTGGCAAGACCGTTGTGCAGGGCGGGCACCGGGGACATAATTTGGTCGTGTTGGATCCTCGAAACGGAGTGGTGAAAGAGGTCCGCTGGTTTGATACTTACCGGGACACGTCCGAAGCAAACGCGATGGCAGCGTTCATCGACTCGCTTCCTGAGAGCACGGTGGTTCTTGCCGGGATTCGGGACGAGGGGAGTGTAAGCATGACGGCTCGGGCGTACGCCGCCCTGCGGACCTTGGGAAGCGCCCTGTCGGAACAGGTGGGGACGCGCGACTCGTGGTGCCTCGTCGGGTGGAAAGGTGCTGCGCCCGGTTCCGTCGCTGAGGTTTGGAAGCCGCAGGGTAGTGGCCCAGCCGAGGTAGACACAAGTTTGGTTTTCCCGGAAGGATTTGCGCGACGTTTCCGGTTTGTCCGTCCTTCTGCAGAAAGAATGCACCTGCTTGTGGTAGACCCGCGTAGCGCGCGCCTGCCGGACAGAATTATCTTGGATCACTCAGGTAATCTGGCCGATACGACCCGCGGTGCGGACTACGTCATCGTCACTCACAGTCGTTTCATGCCCGCTGCCCGGAGATTGGCTGAGTACCGTCGCACGCACAACGGCTTTCGCGTGGCTGTCGTCGATGTCCAGGACATCTACGACGAATTTAACGACGGGATCAAAGACCCCCGCGCGATTCGGGATTTTGTAACCTACGCTTTCTGGAAGTGGGAAAAACCTTCTGTGCGTTTCTTGCTGCTGTTTGGCGACGCTTCGTGGGATTTTCACGGTTCCTCAGAAGATGCGAAGTACAGGGACTTTGTGCCCTCGTTTGGCAAACCGGTCAGTGACAGCCGGTTTGCTTGCGTTGACGGTCCCAACGACAGGCTCCCGGACCTGGCCACCGGTAGAATCGCAGTGGGCAGCCTGGCAGAGGCCGAGCGAGTCGTTGGCAAGATCATGGAGTACGAACGACAACCGCCGGCTCCGTGGGTGAAACGTGCGCTGTTGATTAGTGGTGGGTTCGATCATTTCGAGCAAAGCCTCTTTGGTGGGCAAAACCGTCGGTTGGCCCAACGCTACCTGGGTTCCCCCCCGGCTTCGCTCGTCTGGACAATGGTGAACAAGAAGACCGAAGGTTACTACGAGGGTGAAGGCAGGGAAGACATTGCCCGGGCAATTGACCGGGGCTTGTTGTGGGTGAACTTCATCGGACACGCCGGTAGTCGCACGTGGGACCTCATGTACCACCACCAGGACGTGGATGAGCTCGAGAACGCCCCAGCATACCCCTTCGTGACCAGCATGACCTGCCACACCGCGCGTTTTGCGAATCCCTACCAGGAAAGCTTCGGCGAGCACTTTGTGAATGCCGCGGACCGCGGAGCGATCGGTTTTCTGGGCACCTCGGGTTGGGGGTACGTGCATCAGGACGAGCTTTACCTTGAGAAAATCTTTCAGGTCACATTTCGTGATTCAGTACGGTCCCTGGGGGACATCGTTTGGCTCGCAAAACTCCGTTACTGGTCTGTTGTGGGTGAGGGTACGCTCAGTCAAACCATGGTGGATCAGTACACGCTTCTCGGTGATCCCGCTACGTCTCTGGCTTTACCAGTGCTTCCGGATCTGTCGGTTGGTCCAGAGGATCTCATTCTTGAGCCTGCCCGTCCTTCTCTGCGCGACAGTGTGGTTTCGGTGACACTGAGAATTCACAACTACGGACTTGCCACACCGGACAGCGTCTCTGTGTCACTTACCGATCTGCCGGAGAGCGGGGTGTCGGTGCCGATCTACACTGCCAAATTGCCTCCGCTGGGGTGCGAAGATTCCCTGACAACGCACTGGCTTTTACCGGAGCGGGCGGGCCGGCACGTGCTGATGGCCGAGGTTCGGGCGGATAGCAGCCAGGAAGTGTCTCTGGCGAACAATCATGCTGAGATTGAAGTAGAGGTGACCGAAGCGGGGGCTGAGGCACGGTGGCCTCCTTCGCACGCTTTTCTTCCGCTGGGCCACAACGTGACGCTGCAGCTGGCGATCGATTCGCAAACAATTGGGAAGACGCTTCAGATCGAACTCGACACTACAGACGAATTTGACAGCCAGCTGTTGCGGCGAACGGAAGTCTCCGTGAGTTCTGGTCAGCAAATTGCGCGGTGGGATGTAGGTGAGTTGGAAGCCGGTACCTACTGGTGGCGCTACCGCGTTGCTTCGACCGGGGACACATCCGTCTGGTCTTCACGGGTTTTCCGCGTCGGCCCAATGCAGTCTGGCAGCGTGGGATGGTTGCAAAGCGGCGGAGATTTTGGTGACAGTTTCGGTCAGTCGGTGAAGATGGGCTCGAAAGGGGTTACTCTGGCCCCGAGGTGGGTGAAGATCCGTGTCGAGTCGGCCGGGTACGTGGACGGCAATTACGCCAGAATCCTCGTGGACGACGTGCCGGTGATTGAACCACAGCGAGGGCACAACCTGGCGGTCATTTCCCCGCAAGGTCGGGTGGTGGCGGTCCGGACGTTCGACGTTTGGAAATACCCGGAGCAGGCCGACAGCTTAGCCGTTTTTGTGGACAACATTCAAGTGGGTTACTACGTTGCCGCGGCAATTCGTGATGAAGGTTCAAAGAATCTGAACGAACGCGTTTTCTCAGCCTACGAAAGCATCGGGAGCGCACTCTGCCGGCAAATTGGTCCCCGTGACAGCTGGGCCATCTGGGGAAGAAAGGGATTTTCCCCTGGCCAGGCTCACGAAGTTCTGAAAAAAAGTGGGACCGGGGCAGCGGTTGTCGTCGACAGTTTGCAAACCCGGGCGGAGGGAGGGGTTCTGTTGAGCCCCTGGATTGGTCCCGGGTGGCGGTGGAAACAGGTTGAAGCGAAAGTGGTCGGTAGTGGAACCGTTGACTTGTTTCTGTTGGGGAAGCCATCTGCGGGCGCAACGTCCGACACCTTGATGAGGTTGCCCACAGTACAGGACTCCGTAAGCCGAAACGTGCCCGTGGCAGAAGCGCGCTGGGTTCGTCTGGCCGCCATTTTCCGTCGCGGCCGGTCGGACTCGGCCCGCTTGGTTAGTTGGGGGGTTACGTACACACCTCCTGCGGACCTGGCCGTCGGCCAAAGCGGGCTTGTTCTGACTCCAGATTCTCTGCTTTTCGGTCAGACAACGACAGCGGCTGCTGTTGTCCGCAACTGGGGACCGGCCCGGTCGGACACGTGTGTGGCTGTTCTGCAAGTTCGCGACGAAACGGGACAGTGGCGTAGCGTCGCCGAATCCGCCAAAGTACCGCCTCTTCTGCCTGACAGTACCTTTGCTGTTCGGTGGGTGTGGCAGGTCCGTGAACCAGAAGGGAGACATCTGGTTCGGATTGTGTTGGACCCTTCAGATCGGCTTGTCGAGCTGGACGAGGCAAACAACGTTGCCACGACGCGGGTGGCTGTGGCGCCGGATTCCACGGCACCAACAATCCGAATTTTCGCCGATGGCCAGCCATTCTTGAGCGGCGACCACGTTGCTCCATCGCCGACGCTTCAGGTGGAAGTCCACGACCAGGGGATCTTCACCGTGCGGGACACGTCTCGGCTGCGCATTCTGCTGGATGACAAACGGCTGAGCGCGACATCCACGCCGGCCCTGGAATGGCATTTTGAAGAAGCGGTCGAGGGCAAAATCAGCGCTTTGGTGACGATGAAACCGGTTTTGGACCCCGGTAGCCACATCCTACAGGTGACGGCGTGGGACCTGGCCGGAAACCGGTCGGAGCAGTGGTTTGTCCTCCGGGTGGCGGATGAACTGGAAATCTCGCACGTGCTCAACTTCCCCAATCCGTTTGCGAATTTGACCACCTTTACCTACTTTCTGTCACTCCCAGCGGACGAAGTCGCCATCCGTGTCTTTACGCTCTCGGGCAGAAAAGTGTGGGAAACCGAGTCCGCCGGCAGTGGTGCTGGGTACAACGCCTTTGAATGGGACGGTCGGGATCAGGAAGGCGATGAACTTGCCGACGGCGTGTACCTGTACAAAATCACCGCGAGATCCGGTAGGAAAAGCGTTTCGGCGTTGGGAAAGCTGGCGATTGTCCGCTAAGAAGGGCACCCTGCACGTCAAACCACAAATTCGGCCAAAACGCAAGGATCGTTGTGAAAACCGTTCTGTTAACGGCAACTGTCCTTTTCTCGACACTGATGTCGCTGATCCTTGTGCCGGCGGTGCGGCGCCTGGCGCTGGCGAGAGGGATCTACGATTTGCCCGGCGAACGGAAGATTCACCGGGAGCCGGTGCCGCTTCTCGGGGGACTGGCCATCTGGGTTAGTTTTCTGGGAACCGTTGCGGTGGGGCTGGTGGGGCTCTGGCTGCTTGGGAGACTCGGCAATGTGGCGGAGTTGTTCCCGTCTTACGGCGATTGGGTTGGGCGACTACCAGCGACTGCACCGAAACTACTGGCGTTGCTTGTTGGCGCCAGTCTGATGGCTCTTCTGGGTCTGGCAGATGACGCCCGCAAGGGGTGGTTGGACTACCGGACCAAGTTTCCGGTCCAATTTGCGGTTGCGACGGCCACAGTTCTGGCTGGTGTGCGGACGGAGTTCCTACCCGGGCAGGTGCTGGATGTTGTTTTCAGCATTTTTTGGATCGTCGGGATCACGAACGCCTTCAACCTGCTCGACAACATGGACGGCTTAACGGCTGGCGTTGCTGTGATTTCGGGCCTGGCCTTTCTCGTTGTAACGGCCAGTCTGAGTCAAGACTACATGGCTTTTCTTCTGGCAAGTTTGGTTGGGGCCAGCCTTGGCTTTCTGCGGTACAATTTCTACCCGGCCAGAATTTTCATGGGCGACACCGGTAGCCTGACACTTGGTTTTCTTTTTGGCACCACGACCATCCTTGCGTCTTACATTGGACCGAACAGCCCCACGGTGGCGCCTGTGGTTGTGCCACTCCTTGTGCTCAGTGTTCCGATTTTCGACACGCTTTCGGTGATGGTGATCCGTTGGCGTGAAGGGCGCCCTCTGTTTGTGGGCGACCAGAGCCACTTTTCGCACCGCTTGGTTGCTCTGGGGATGACCGAAAGGCAGGCTGTGGCGTTCATTTACCTGGTCAATGTCGGTGTAGCGAGTGGCGCTGTGCTCCTACCGTATCTCACCTGGGCTGGTTGTGCTGTGATGGTCGGGCAGGCGACCATTCTGTACACATTGCTCACGATTCTTTTGCGTGTGTCGAAAATGAAGACGGAGCCGTAGCTCTGACCGACAAGGGACTGTTGGTTCTGATCCACGAAAGGAGTGAATTCGATGCGCGTTTTGATTACAGGTGGTGCCGGTTTCATCGGGTCGCACCTTGCGGAAACCCTTCTGGAGCGCGGGGATTCGGTGTACGTCATCGACGATTTGTCCACGGGGAGTTTGGACAACATCGCTCACCTGCGTTCGAATCCGAACTTCGGTGTGGCGGTGGAGACAATCCTCAACGAGACGGTCATGGATCGGCTCGTCAGTGAATGCGACGTGATCTACCACCTGGCGGCAGCTGTGGGTGTGGAACTGATCGTACACGACCCGGTGGGCACGATTGAGACCAACATCCTGGGAACGCACGCGGTCCTGAAGCTGGCCAACCGCTACCTACGGCGTGTGCTGGTCGCGTCGACGTCGGAGATCTACGGCAAAAGCAACAAAGTCCCGTTTTCGGAAGACGATGATCGTATTCTCGGCCCGACCTCCAGGAGCCGGTGGAGCTACGCCGATTCGAAAGCCATCGACGAATACCTGGCATTTGCGTACCACAAGCAGAAGAATCTGCAGGTGACGGTGGCTCGTTTGTTCAACACTGTTGGTCCTCGACAGACCGGGCGGTGGGGCATGGTCATCCCGCGAATGGTTCGCCAGGCTCTCACAGGGCAACCGATCACGGTTTACGGGGATGGCGAGCAGATCCGCTCGTTCACGTTTGTCAAGGACACTGTTCGAGCGCTGATCGGTTTGATGGATTCGCCCGCCACAGTGGGGCAGATTTACAACGTGGGCAGCCAGAACAGTGTGTCGATCAAAGAGCTGGCCGAACGGATCAAGAAGATGACTGCCTCCAGCTCGGAGATCGTTTTCATTCCTTACGAAGAGGCCTACGAGAAGGGATTCGAGGACATGCGCGTGCGTGTCCCGGATCTCAGCAAAATCCATGCGGCCATCGGCTACGAGCCGAAGTACACCCTGGACGACATTTTGAACGAGGTGATCCGCTATTTCAAAGCGCATCCCGAAGCGGTGTAGTCGGCAGCGTGTGCGCGGAGTTGGCTGGCAATTTTTGAAGGGGCCACCGGTGTGAGCAAAGGGGGTTTTGACTTCGGTGGAATGATCGGACAAACTGCCCCCACTCTCCGTACGCTGTGGCGGGGGCGCCGTTTGCCTCTCGTCGCACTCAGGCGCGGGACGGGTTGACGTTTTTTCTACTTCCCAGATCAGGGATCGGGGGGGGCGCCACTTGCTGCCCCCTTGCTCGAGGGGGATGAGTAACGGGTTCGGGAGGAAGTCCCGGCCAGGGGATGAAGGCTGTGTCCCCGTCGGTCGGTACCAATTCCGTGGGCTGGCACTGTTTACTCTCGCCTACAAGATTTTCACCTTGCCAGAGAAAAGAGGCGGTCGCCGGACTGGTCTTTGGAAAACCAGGGGTTACGAGTGGTCGCTCGCAGAGACCTGTACGGCGTACTCCGAAGTGTGTTGCCACAAAACGGGGTCTGCGTACCCGGCGTGTGGGGAACCGGTCGACGTGCCCCGGAGATTGTTTCGCTCCCAACCTGAGGTAGCCCAGCCGTGGACTCCTAACACTCCGTGACGCCATGCGGTTGAACTGCACGGCGCCTCGACTGCTGCCAAATCTCTTCGGAAGAGCCAAACCCAGGCTGTTACAGCTTCGCCAATTTTACCTTGACTGACAGGGTGGGGTGTGTTATATTGAACGCAATTCAGTCGGACGGGAGGCCTTCGAAACATGGAGGTGAAGATTGGATCTTTTCAACAAGTGTTACAACTTCACGCGAGCCAAAGAAGCGATCGAAGCGGGGATTTATCCTTACTTTCGTCCAATCGAATCGGGGGCCGACACGCAGGTTGTGATCAACGGCAAGCCGGTCATCATGATCGGCTCGAACAACTATCTGGGTCTTACGCAAGATCCACGGGTCAAGAAAGCCGCCCAGGACGCCATCGAGAAATTTGGTACAGGCTGTACTGGTTCTCGTTTTCTGAACGGTACTCTTTCCCTTCACGAGGAGCTCGAGGAGCGGCTCGCCGATTTCATGCAGCGAGAAGCGGCACTGGTGTTTTCCACCGGTTTCCAGACCAATTTGGGCACCATCTCGACGATTGTGGGGAAAGATGACCTGATCTTCGCGGATCGCGAGAACCACGCCAGCATTGTGGACGGCTGTCGCCTTGCTTTCGGGAAGACGGTGAAGTACCGCCACAACGACATGGCCGACCTCGAGCGTCTCCTCAACATGCACGCGGACGACGACGCTGGCAAGTTGGTTGTCTCCGACGGCGTTTTCTCAATGGGCGGCGACATCGTGGACCTGCCGCGGATGGTGGAGCTTGCCAAGAAGTACGGCGCGCGAATCATGATCGACGATGCTCACTCTGTGGGTGTGCTTGGTGCTCATGGCCGCGGCACGGCTGAACACTTCGGCCTCGAAGACCAGGTGGACATTGTGATGGGCACATTCAGCAAATCCTTCGCGTCCATCGGAGGGTTCATTGCAGGCGATGAACAGATCATCCACTACATCAAACACCATTCGCGTAGCCTGATTTTTTCTGCCAGCCCACCGCCAGCTTCCGTAGCCACGGTGCTCGCCTGCCTCGATATTCTGGAGAAAGAGCCAGAGCGACGTGAGCGACTGTGGGCTGTAACCAACAAGATGCGCAAGGGATTCCGGGAACTCGGTTTCAACACCGGGAACAGTGAAACACCGATCATCCCGGTCATCATTGGCGACGACGACACGACGTTTGCATTCTGGAAAGCCCTGTTTGAAAACGGTGTGTACACCAACCCAGTCATCAGTCCGGCAGTGCCGCCGGGGATGTCGTTGATTCGCACGTCGTACATGGCTACACACACGGATCAGGAAATGGACACCGTGCTGGGGGTGTTCGAAAAAGTGGGCAAGCAGTTGGGCATCATCTGAGCTTGGAGGTAGCAAGATGGCTCATCTAACCGTCGAGCCGGTCCGCTCCAAAAGGGACTTGAAGGAGTTCATTCTTCTGCCCTGGAAGATCTACAAGGACGACCCCAACTGGGTGCCGCCCCTGATCCTGGACATGAAGAACATGCTCAACAAAAAGAAGAACCCGTTTTTCCTGCATTCGGATGCGGAGTTCTTTTTGGCTCGGCGGGGAGATGAAGTGGTCGGAAGGATCGCTGCTATTCAGAACAACCGGCACAACGAATTCCACGGAGAGAAAACAGGTTTCTTTGGTTTCTTCGAGGTTTTGCCCGACTACGATGCAGCTGCAGCGCTTTTCGACACGGCGCTTGACTGGGTGAAAGACCGCGGCATGGAGGTGCTGCGCGGGCCGACGAACTACTCGACGAACGACACCTGCGCGTTTCTACTTGAGGGCTTCGACAGCCCCCCTGTCATTCTGATGACGTACAATCCACCTTACTATCTGGAGTACTCCGAACGCTACGGTTTTGAGAAAGCGAAGGATTTGTACGCCTACTTCATGAGTTCGGATCAGCCGATCCCTGAACGACTGGTACGCCTGTCCGAAGCCATTCGGCGGCGGGATGACATCCACCTGCGCAGTGTGAACATGAAACACTTTTGGGAAGAGGTCGAAACAGTTTTTAAGATCTACAACGACGCTTGGAGCCGCAACTGGGGATTCGTTCCGCTGACCCACGAAGAGATTAAACACATTGCCAAAGATCTGAAGCAGGTTATCGACCCGGATCTGGCCCTGATTGCCGAAATCAAGGGAGAACCAGCCGGGTTCTCATTGGCCTTGCCGGACATCAACCAGGCGCTCATCAAGGTGCGCAACGGCAGACTTTTCCCGCTTGGGCTGCCAAAACTTCTCTGGTACATGCGCAAAATCAGCGGCATCAGGGTGTTCACCATGGGGGTGGTGCACAAGTACCGCCTGCGCGGAATTGAGACGCTCTTTTACGTAGAAACGTACCGTCGCGGCACGGGCAAGGGGCATCGCTGGGGCGAATTTTCCTGGATCCTCGAGGACAACCGGATGATGAACCGGGCAGCCCAGGCGTTGGGGGCAAGGGTGTACAAAAAATATCGGATCTACGAGAAACCCGTGTAGCAGGAGGCGGGAAACACGCCTGTGCAAACTGCTTCCGTGTGGCATTCCCGCGCGATGAAGCCAAAGTGCGGAAGGCGTTGCTTAGACGGCAAACGAATCGATTGCAGCTCGGATTCGGCAGAGTGCGGGTTTTGAAAGGCTGTGCATTTTTCGCGTGAGCGAGCTTAGCTACCCGATTCTGCGGGTGTGCGTTCATGAGCGTTGCGAAAGCGGATGCCGAGTCCGGAAGCGGCTCTCAAACGACAAAGACAGCGTCCGACGGGTTCGGTCGTTTCGAGTAAATCGGGGGTAGGCAGGCCTGGTTGGCATCGCCGCAAGGGTGAACGCGCCTTGGCAAAAAGCCGTTGGTACGCGGTCAATCTGGCCCCAAGAACTTTTATCGCGTGTCGTTTCTCCTTGTTGGGCGTGGTTCTTGGTTCTTCGAGACGGATCCGTTCTGTCTGAAGACCTGACAAGCGAGCCACCTCGCAGCAGCTACCTTCCACTCGAGTTCTTGCCTGGGGTAACTCTTAACGTCGAGAATCGGTCTTTCCTGGCGAGGCATACGTTGCCGGAGGCAGGGGCGGTTTAGCCGCCCGACGGTTTGTCTCCCGCACGCGGGTTTTGCATCCAATTAGCCTACGGCCAGGTCGTTGCGGAAAAGCAACGAATGCGGCGATTGGGGAAACAACCGGACAGTGTCGACGTAGAATGTACGAAAATCGAACAGAGCCACATCGGGAGTGGACGATTCTGAGGCATTCTTAAGACGTGAACCTTGAGTGGCCGGCGAAAAGGTCGAGTGAAGGCATTCTAAAGCCAGGCGATTCAGGCATGGCCGTAACGGCAAACAAGAAATTGCTGCGCAAATGAAATTCGCGGAACATTTTGGCACGATGATTGTACAAGGGTTTGAGCGGAAGCGCGAGAGAGGTCCCACCGAGAACAGGTGGGTGTGAGTGATAGAGAACGATGAGGAAAGCACAACGTAGACAGGGGACGGTGAAAAATCATGGACCTGAAAGCAAACAAGATTCTGTTTTTTGACAAGAACCCCAAGGAAGGGGATGAGTTCCGGGAGCGGCTCGCGCAGGAAGGTTTCGAGTTGCAAAACGTGACGGACTACGATGAGGCTGTCGAGCTGGTACGTTCGGAGAAGCCCGCCGCTGTACTGGTGAACGTTGACACGTGCGGGTCCGACGCGTGGGAAATTGCACGCCAGCTGAAACAGGACCTGGACACCAAGCGCATCGCGCTCATCTTGTTCTCGCAGTACGATGATGAGAGCAACATCGTGCGTGGCTTTGAGGAAGGTGCTGACGACTTCATCGTGCGGCCGACGGGTTCACGGGCCACGGTTGCGCGGATCAAGGGCATCGTCCGGCGGATTAGGGAACTCGGCTCCAGACGCATCAAAGTGCGCGACCTTGAAATCGATCTGGATGAGCACCGCGTTTGGAAGGCTGGAAAGCCCATTGATCTGACTTACACGCAATTCAAACTTCTGTACTTGCTGGCTTCACATCGCGAGAACGTGTTCACGCGTCAGGAGATCCTGGAGCGCGTGTGGGGCAAGAAAGTGTACGTAACGAGCCGCACCGTGGACGTACACATCAAGCGACTGCGCGAGAAGCTTGGCGAGAAACGTTACCCGTCCAAGTACATCGAGACCATTCACGGGACGGGCTACAGATTCCTTTGATCTCTCTCTCATTTTCCTCCCTCCGGAGCCCCTGGCGAAAGCTGGGGGCTTTTTTATTTGACCCGGCTCCCCCAAAAAAGGATCTGCGGGGCTCCGTCGGAACGTGTGTGGTTTTCGCACCGGATGAGTCGCAAAGTCAGCAGGGGCCGCCACAGACAACTTCAAAATTATTCTGCATCTGCTGCGCCCGCCCCTGTCGCGACAGTGTCGTCAGGAACTGTGTGGACGGTCCTGCCTGGTCCTTGCATATTTGCGCTTGCGCACATTTTGTTAACCCGGCGGGCCTGCTGTCTTGGTGGTGTTCATCCCGTGCAGAAAACCCGGCGCTTCAGGAACGCGGAGAACGTTGAACGC
This sequence comes from uncultured Cytophagia bacterium, assembly GCA_964644845.1. Taxonomy (GTDB): domain Bacteria; phylum Zhuqueibacterota; class Zhuqueibacteria; order Oleimicrobiales; family Geothermoviventaceae; genus Geothermovivens. The sequence goes on from CAZXXS010000002.1 coordinate 41,987, forward strand.
ATCAGGTCCAGTCCGAAAGCCTTCTCGGGGTCGGCTAAATCTCCGGTTGGAGTTCGCTTAGCCAACTTCGGAGGCTTTGCCGGGTAGGTAGAAGACCAATCAGCCCCCGGCCCGACTGTTCGCCGGACCTGGAGGCGGGTACCCTGGAGCAACGGTTCGACCAGTCTGAGCGACTCGAGGGCGAACCCTCAGTCGATGAAGGTCACGGCTTCTTCTTTGCTGACCCGCGGCGGTGCGCTTGGCTGCTCGGCAGGTTTCCCTACCGGGACCAAAGCAACTGGCCGCAGAAACGGTGGGAGTTGCAGCAAACTGTGAACAGCCCCCTCGTCAAAAGCTGAAACCCAGCACGTGCCGAGTCCCAGGGCGTGGGCAACCAGGGCGAGATTCTGGACCGAAGCGGCAACATCCATGATTGTGTAAAGGGCAACGCCCCGCGTACCGTAACGGGCCTGGATGCGTGTGTCGGCGCAGGCTACTACCACAAGAGGTGCTTCCGAGATGAAGTACTGTTCCCAGGCTGCCCTGGCCAGCCGGGTTTGGAGATTTTTGTTGGTGACAAAGTAGAATTTGCGGCTCTGGAGGTTACCTGCGCTCGGTGCCCACCGAATAGCTTCGATCAGGGCCTCTGTTTGCTCGTCGGTGAGCGGATCGGGTTTGAAGGCGCGGATGCTTCGACGCGTGCGAATGAGCTCGAGTAGCTCTTGACCTGTCATCCTGCACCTCTCGTTTTTGTCGTGTTTGCTACGAAGTGAATTGGGTCATCGCGGACGCTGCTTCGTTTTACCCGGTCTGAACAGCGGAAAGCCGTGCACGAATCTCACCGACCTCGGACGGCTGTGGGTGACCATTCCGTGCGTGCTCTCGGGGACAAAATTCCACGAAGAAAGCACGCCGGTCCTTTGCGAATTTCAGCCGAAATACGCCTCCACAGCTTTGGCGATCACTTCTGCACCGTTTGTGTCGAAACGACCGTGAGGATGTCCACGTTTTTTGCCCAGCCGTTGCAGGGCATCCAGCCAGTGGCCACGTCGAAAGGCTTCCACCGTTAGCGGTTCAGCCCACCCGTACTCTCTGAGTGCGGCTACGAGGACATCGTATTCGCGGAATTCATGTCGTTCTACGTAGAGCAGCGCTGTGTCGTTGGCGATGCACTCAGACACGATTCCGTAGCCGGGCTTAGAGACAACAACATCCGCAGCGTGAACCAGCTCCTGAAACCGTATGAAGTCGGGGGGCAAAACGTGTGTTTTTGGTAGTGGGATAGTCGAGAAAGCAACCACTTCGTAGTCTCGGGACAGCGATCGGAGCTCTGACCATTCGACATGAGCCAGGTCTTCCTGGCGAAGAGCTACGAGCAGAACGGGTTTGTCAGCCGTCGTCAGCCCGAGCCGGGCACGGACCTCCTCAGCCGGAAGTTCCGCGTGCCGTGCGACCAGGGGAACATCGCAGACTGAGCGAAAAGCACGCATTTCGCCGTGCATGGGTAGGCGGAACAATCTCTCCGCTTTTCCGTAGGCTCCGCGAATTGCAGGTACAACCCAGGCAAATTCTGGATGCGCTGTTACGTACGGTTCGTAGATCCAATCCCAACTGAAATTGCCCATGGCCAGACCTGGCAACCCAGCGGCGTCTGCGACCTCGAAAGCCAGCGGGGGCAGATCTGCCAGGATCACATTTGCCCGCTCTTTGTGCAGTATCCGAACTTCTCGCTGAATCAACGGAGCCCGATTTTCCCAGAGTTCGGCGAAAGCTCGCAATGTTTCCAACTTGTTCGGGAAATAGCTGTTCTCCTGCCTTACCCCCACATCGAGCTCCACATGTTCAAACGCTGCTAAATGCCCGAGATTGAGACGGACGAGCCATTCAGGAATTGTGCTGCGGACCAGGAAGCGAACGTCTGGTCGACGCTGGACCAGTGTCCTGGCCACCTCCAGCACCCTCGTGGCATGTCCGTAGCCGTGACCGCTGATGTAGAGAGCAATCGTCTGTTTCGCCAGTGCCGTTCTCTCCTCGCTGGTTGGAAAGGCTCATTTGTCCGGTAGTGTCAGATTCCCGTCGCGCATGAGCACGCGCTTACTGCCGTCCTTGTAGGTTACTTCAATCGTAGGCCGGTGGAACAGGAAGTCCCGGTGTGTCTTGGAGCGATTTTGGCCACCGATCATGTCTTCGTTGTTACCGAAAGCAACGTGGGCTGTACGGAATGCCTTTTCGTCTTCGAGCAGGTTGCCGGTGATCCGGGCGCCCGGATTCAGTCCGATGCCAAGCTCGCCAATGACGCTCGCCTGGTCGTCAACGTGACTCAGTTCCCACACCTTTTCAACCAGATTGGCGTCGTCGCTTTGGATGTTCACGATGCGACCGTTTCTGACCTCAATTCGCAGCGGCGAGGGTACTTTGCCAAGGTCACCGATGGATCCGTCGCAGACGATTACGCCGTTGGCGCCGTTTTCGACGGGTGCGCACCAGATCTCTCCGCAGGGCAAATTGCCAAAGTGCTCGGTTGTGATGTGTACGTCGCTCTGGAAGGGGCGGCCTTCGATGTTTATCTCGATTTCGGTTCCGGCCGGCGCCGTGATGTAGACCGACGTGGCGTTCTCGAAAGCCCGAATGGCGGCCTCGGCGTTCTGAAGTAACTCGGCGTAGTCGATGTTCATCGGTCCCGAAATCATCATCTCAGGTGTGATTCCGGGCGCGTGCCCGAGACGACGTTTGTGTCCCTCAAGTACGGCTTTGATCCAGCGAATCCGAAAAGGTGTTTCCTCGCTGCGGGCCGAGAATGCGTTGATCACAACCGTGCACGGGCCCAGAGCCGACAACATGTTCTGGGTCGGCTCGTGCAGCGGTCTTTCGGACTCGGGCAGAAGGACCATCTCTGAACTGGCCCCAATTGTCTCGGCTGCCCTGGCAAACGCCTCGCCGACGACACGGCTTGCTTCGTCTGTTACCACAAGCACCCGATCATTGGCGGTTGTGTCCAGCACATGAACGAGCGCCTCTTTGGCAGCACGAACCATTTTCTGCAAGTCCTCGACGAAACGCCGGCTGTCAAGCTGCTCATCATTCATCTCTGGCTGCCCCTTTCGCGTAGAAGTACATGTAAACACAAAGCGCCGTGAAAAGGACGATGCTTAAGACCTCGCCAATTGGTTTCTCTGCGATTCCGGTTTTCAGACTCTCACCGAAAAAGAGCGCCAGGAAGGCACTCACGACTCCCATGATGGCTCCGCCAGCGATGAAGCCGGAGGCAATCAACGTACCGCGTTCGCGCCTGGCGTTGTTGACGGATTCATCCTTGCTGCGTGTGGATACCAGGTGTGCAATGATGCCGCCCACGAGGACGGGGGTGTTGAGTTCGATGGGCAGGTACATCCCCAGCGCAAAGGCAAGAGGTGGTACACCGATCATCTCGAGTGTCAACGCCATGAAAATGCCTGCTGTGTACAATCCCCACGGGACGGAGGACGTGGCAAAGAGAACGTTCAGCACGGCGGCCATGGCGTTCGCTTGGGGAGCGGCCATCGCGTTGGGCTGGTCAGGTGTAAAGCCGTAAACGCGATCCAGAAGCAGAATGACACCGCCGACGGCCAACGCAGCCACTGTCGTACCCAGGAACTTGAGGCGTTCCTGATTGTACGGTGTTGCGCCAATCCAGTAACCGATTTTCAAATCCGTGATGAAACCGCCGCTCATCGATAACGACGTGCAGACGACGGTTCCAATGATCAGCGCAGAAACCATGCCCTCGGGGCCCTTCAGACCCAGCTCCACGAGGATGACGCTGCTCAGGATGAGGGTCATCAGGGTCATGCCAGAAACAGGATTCACACCAACGATGGCAATGGCTCGGGCCGCGACCGTCGTGAAAAGAAAGCTGATGACAACAGCAAGGAGTAGGGCAGCAAGTGCAAAGCCCCAGGAATCCACAACCATGGTGCCGAAAAAGAGGAAAATCGCCACCACTGTGAGGAGGATGATGAGCACAAGCACCGACATCGGGATGTCTTTGTCGGTGCGCTTAACCTCTGAAGCGCCGAGCTTGCCGGTGAAGATCTCCTTGAAGCCCAACGTGAAGGCCTGCACGATGATCTTCGAATTTTTGATGATGCCCAGAATGCCCGCCATGGCGATGCCGCCGATGCCGATGTGTCGCACGTAATTGCGGAAGATCTCTTCGGCTGTCAGCTTGGCGAGGGGCTTCGTCGCTGGCAGGATGGCGATGTCCACGTGACTGCCGATGTACCAGATGGTCGGAATGAGGACAAGCCAGGACACGAAGCTCCCGGCCGCAATGATCGCCGCGTAACGCAGACCGACGATGTAACCCAGTCCCATCACAGCGGCACCGGCGTTCAATTTGACGACCAGCTTTGCCTTGTCTGCCAGAGCTGCACCCCACGGCACAACGCGGGTGGACACCACTTCACGCCACAAACCAAATGTGGCAATCAAAAAGTCGTAAATTCCGCCAACGGCGGCCGCTTTCAGGAGGATCCCCGCCTGCTCTCCACCTGCTTCCCCTGTCACCAGCACTTCGGTGGTCGCTGTGGCCTCGGGGAAAGGTAGCAATCCGTGTTGCTCTGCCACGAAGTAGCGGCGCAGTGGGATGAGGAACAGGATGCCGAGAAACCCGCCGAAGAGCGACGCCAGAAAAATCTCGATGAAATTCGTGTTCAGCTTCAGAATGTACAGGGCGGGAATGGTGAAAATGGCGCCGGCCACAATAACCCCCGAGGCGGCGCCGATGGACTGGATGATGACGTTTTCCAGAATCGTACTGCGCCGTTTGTAAATGCCGGACAAGCCCACGGCCAGGATGGCGATGGGGATGGCCGCTTCGAACACCTGGCCGATCTTCAGACCGAGGTAGGCTGCTGCAGCTGTGAAGATGGCGGCCATGACAAGGCCCCACGCCACCGACCGCGTGGTGACCTCAGGAGGGTGCTGGTCCGGGGGGACAAACGGAATGTACTCTTCGCCAGGCTTCAGAGGACGGTACGCATTCTCAGGCAAACTCACTCTTTTGGTTTGCATGTCACCTCCTTCTGGAGACCACTACCAAAAGCGTGCAGTGCGAATTGCCGGGAGCGCCGCGAGACTTCCGGATTCCTCACAATGGCTGCGTTACTCGCTGTCGAAGCGATTGATTTGCCAGACCTTGTCGTCAATATATCAATTTTGCAAAGGTGTAGCAAGTGGAAAAGCCGGCGGAAATCTCGCCGCTTTCCGGTGGGAACCCGCGGACGTTTCAGGACGGTTTGATTCTGGCCGGTAGAATTGTTTCCAGGACGAAATGGAAACTCAAGGATCGCTCTGAGTTTTTGACAGGATTTGCTCCCCCGGTCCATCTTAGACGAAATGCGGATGTCTTTTGAATCTGCCCTGTCTGGGCTGCGCAGAAGGCGGCCCCGAAGATGAATCCCCTGGAAGTTTGGGACAATCTGGAGCTTCCAGTTTTTCCCTCTGCTCGCAGGAAGTTGGCTCTCTGCGCAGGAAAGTTGGGGATCTGCAAACGGCCCACATCGAACGCCAACAGCTGAGGGCTGCATTAGCCTGTGCGTTTGCGAACGTACGCCTTGTAAAACAGCCAGGAAAGCACCGCTTCGGCAACACGATAACGCACATCAGGCTCAGTGGCTACAGCCCGGGGAAACCGAGCCTCATTGAGCACGGATGGACGCATTTCCTTCATTCCGGTGACTGTCCGGGCAGGCAAAACAGGACTCGTAAACTGCAGTGTTGCCTGGTTTGCGCGCTGTTGTTGAATCCTTGTTGGAAAATATCGAAAGCCAAGCGTGCGAAGATCGTTGGCTTTTTGACAGAGCGTTCCGGAAGCCGAAAGTGGCCCTGGCATGCCCGACAAATTCGAGGCGGATGGATGGGCACCCTTGTGTGTCAGCTTGAGTCTGTGGCAAACCCCGCCGCGGTTCGTCCAGAGCGCGCGTTGGATAGGTGCGTTTCGGTGAACGGGCTGTCGGAGAACCGAAAGCGCGGTTTGTTCACTGTGGCGGACCACGAAGGGCACCACACGCCGTTTGCCCCCCGTGTTCGAGGCAGTGTGTGATGCGGAAAATCGCGGTACGCGTTTCCGACACGTGCGTTGTTAAGTTGCGCGAAAGCGGTACCTGAGGACGGGACGCGCGACAAGTCTACCAGGGGTGCTTACGTCAAGGTCTTTGAGTAGCGGAAGTGTTCGGCCACTGTCGGGGGAACGGACTTGTTGGCTTGGAAAGCAGGGATTCCCACTCCGTTGGGGTGTCCCGAGGTGTCAAGACGGTAGCTCCTGCGGGCTTTTTCCCGAAAGTTGGTCGACGAGGAGCCGACCAACTGTCTACTTCGGGGTGACAGTCCAGACAATCAACTCAGCAGACCGTTCGAGGGCGGGTACGAAATCCGGGTGGGCCAAGGTGACGCCGCGTTTGTCCAGGTCGAGGGAAAATTCTTCTCCGGGGATTTCCAGCCGAGTAGGCGACCGGTCCTCGACGGCTTTGCCGCAGCAGGAAAGCAGGATTTCACCGCTGTCGATCATGACCAGATCCAGAACGAGCGGCGTGCGGGTGTCGCAGCTCTGGAAAAGCCCGTTTTTGAGCGCCTGGGTTGGGTCCTGGGTACCAATCTTCACGAACAGGTTCCGACCGTTGGAGCGGCTGCGGGTTTTTGGCTCGAACATGAAGCGCCTGGAGACGAAGGTTCTCTCGGCGATGCGTGCTGCCTCCCAAAGAGCCGAGCTGCGAACGGGTTTCTCCAGCTCTTCAGCCAGAATGTCGTAGTAGAGGACGAGTTGAATTGCGCGCCGCTGGCACAGGGGACACCGGGCAATGTGTGCCCTGAGCCAGGAGCGTCGAGTCCTGTCGTGAACCTGGCCAAACAGGAAATCTTCGATGTCAGTTGTCGCCGGGCACTCCATCCCGACCCGCGTAGAACTCCTTCCGGACATGCAGGTTTCTTCCTGGCTACAATTCCCAACCGCAAGGCTTGCCGCCACGCGGTTTTTCTTACCTGCAAAAGCCCGCTACTTCGTAAACCTTTAGACGAGTTTTTTGAGACGGTCGGAGAGCTCACGCTTGCCGAGTTTGGCCAGGTATTCGAACACCGAGCGGTGCTCCTGGCGGTACTCCCGGTAGCCCAGATTTGGAAGGTAATGTTGCAGTTGCTTGTAGTAACTAACGCGGTCGGGGTGATCCAGAATGTCCCTGAGGACGTCCCGTAGAGCGAAACGGTAGGCCTCTGCCACATTGAGCGGGAGTTTGCGTCGCCACACGTACTGCTTCAGTTTTTCCCAAATGGACTCGTCTACGGCGCTCATGGCCTGTTCGATTTCCAGGGTTTGCAGATGCTCGAAGGGCGTGTCCTGCTGGCTGATGCGTTCCGTGTGCGAACGCATGGATTCGTCGTGAGCCTGGCGGATCGTACGAGCGACAAGATCCACGGGCACGCAGTTCTGGTACTGTTCGAGGGGATCAAGCAGGTTCAGGATTTTGCGGAGTGAGGTAGAGACGGGATCGGTGCTTTTGTGGACGGAAAGGAACAACTGGCTGAGTTGCTCTTCGGGGATGACTGGTTGATGGCGCCTCAGCCCTGGGGCTCGTGTGTCCGGCTGCGGAGCGGAATGTCCGTTCTCGGAGACGGCTGCCATCTCGGCCTGCAAGTCCGCCACGGCGTAGGCGCGGAAACACAGCCAATCCCGACCAGCCTCGCGAAAGATGTGCAGGTCGTCCGAGTAGCGAACCGCAACTCTGATGTTTCGCAACAGCCGCGCCCCTTCAGGATCACGCTCGCGAAAAATCCGGGCGAGTTCTTGTTTAGTCTTCTTGACGACCAGGCGTCGAGTGTCGGAAAGCAGGTGAACGTTGTCGCCGGGCTTGTAGTTCTCGAGATTGGCTCCGAAGTAGGCGATCAAGAGAACGAACCGTCCGTGCTTGTCGCGTTTGAACAGGGGAGCAATGCAATCCAGGGCCAGGTCTTCCAGCTCGCTGGCCAGGTTCTCGCGCTCCCCGCCGATTCGTTTCCCGGAAACCTGCAGGTAGCGAAGGTAACTGAGGGCCGTTTTCTGGAACAAATCGACGATTTGCACCAGATCTTGCTGACTGTAGTCGCCCTGTAGGACGCGTTTCAGAGTACCGTAAAGATCCATGCCCTTCCGCCCAAGATCCACTCGCCTACCACTGTTCGAGAAAACGCACCGGCCGAGTGACGGCAACTGCCGTTCAAGGATCGTGCCAGCGTGGACTCCCGTCGGAGAACGTGCCCCCTCGTAAATCCTGAATTTTCAAGATGGCTCCGCAGGCGATGTTGACGCCAAATGTTCGACAGAATGTGGCTGTTGGAGACAATGTCTCAGCGCTGCTCCGGACGGCAGGATAAACAAGATGGTCTCGCGCCTGCGCAAAACGGTGGGCACAGGCCCCGTCTGCTTCCGAAGCTGCTTTTCAAGCGCACCGACAGCCGTCACGTCGGGCAGCTGAAGGCGATCACGGATCAACAAGAAACCCGCTGAGGATCCGATGTTTGCACTCCGTTGAGAATATGACAGATGGCCATCAGCAAGACGCCCGGTCAAATTCGGCTTTTGCAAATGGAACCAGCGGGTTGAAGCCAGCCCTGTGGAAATTCGGGCCGGAGGTCGGGCAAGCGTTCAGCCCCGCATCAATTTTTGCCGATCGGCAGACCGTATTTCTTGGCCTTGCGGTAAATCGTAGCGCGACCAATCCCGAGTTTCCGGGCTGTCTCGGAAATGTTGCCTTCGCATTCCAGAAGAGCCTGCCGCAGAGCCTGTTCTTCGAGTTTTTCGATCCAGCTGTTCAGTGTCTGGTCGGATTCGTAGATCTTTTTCTCGCCAATCGCTTTCACGGCCGGGGGCAGCTCGCGCGGTGTGATTTCGTTTGTAGTCGCAAGTACCACCGCCCTTTCGATGGCGTTCTCGAGCTCGCGGACATTTCCGGGCCAATTGTACGCCATCATCAACTCGAGCGCCTCGGGATTGATGCTGTCGACCTTTTTCCCCTCCTGCTCGGAGTACTTCTTTAGAAAGTGGCCGGCGAGAAGGGGAATGTCTTCTTTCCGTTCGCGCAGCGGCGGCAGTTTGATTGGGAAGACCGAAATGCGGTAGTAGAGGTCTTCCCGGAATTCACCTTTCTTCATGGCCTCTTCGAGGTCACGGTTGGTGGCAGAAATGATCCGCACGTTTACCCGTACCAGTTCATTCCCGCCGACGCGCTCGAACTCCCGTTCTTGTAACACGCGCAGGATCTTTGCCTGCGTGGCGGGTGTCATCAAACCGATTTCATCCAGGAAGATGGTGCCACCGTTAGCTTGTTCGAACTTGCCAATACGGCGTTGGGTTGCGCCGGTGAAAGCGCCCTTTTCGTGGCCGAAAAGCTCGCTCTCCAGGAGCGATTCCGGCAAAGCCGAGCAGTTCACCGCTACGAAGGGCTTGTTTCGGCGGCGGCTGTTGTAATGAATCGCTCGAGCAACCAGTTCCTTACCGGTACCGCTTTCGCCCGTGATGAGCACGGTGACGTTGCTGTCCACAACGCGCTCAATGGCTCGCAGTACTTCCTGCATGGCCCCGCTTTGGCCGATGATGTTCTCAAATTTGTACCGGCTACGCAATTCCGTACGCAGTTCCTCAACTTCTTTCTTAAGACTTCCGGCCATGAGCGCGTTTTTCACCGTGACCATCAAACGCTCGGAGCTGAAAGGTTTGGTCAAGAAATCGTAGGCACCCAGCTTCATCGACTGCACAGCGCGCTCGATGGTGCCGTGGGCAGACATCATGACGACTTGAATGTGTGGGTCTTCTTCCCGGATGCGCTTGAGGGTCTCGATGCCATCGATGCCGGGCATCTGGATGTCCAGAAGAACCAGATCCACGTGATTTTCGCGAAGGACTCTTAGACAGGATTCCCCGCTCGAAGCCGTCAGAACCTCGTACGACTTCTCCTTGCGGAGGTTGATTTCGATCATCTTGCAGATGTTCTTGTCGTCGTCAACGACAAGAATGGTGTACATGGGCTGTGCTCCCGCCACAGAAATCCCCTTCCTTTCGTTTCACCGGTTTACCGCAGAAACTGTCACAAAAAGATACAACCGGTGTAGCAAAATTACAAGCACTATTTAGGGGCGGCTACCCAGTGCGCCACACCATGTGACGCAGGACAACCGCCGCTTCGCACAGGTACCCGATTTGGAAGTCTGGTCGCCAGATGTCCATCGATATCCGCTCGTCAGGACCTGCAGTCGGACGCGTCCGTGGCGTTTCCCTCACGAAGACCCGGCCGACGGAAACTTCACCATTTGTTTTTTCGGCAGCTGGGGCTGAATCCTGAGGAGACTCAGCTCTGTACGTCAGATGGGTGAGGGGATTACGTTCGCCTCAGACAGTGTGCTTTGGTCGAGCTCCGGAACGTGAGAGTTTAGTTGGCAGCGGGCCGCCAGGGCGCGGCAAACGACGACAGGGAGGGAGAGCATTGTCCTTCTGTGTCAGGTCCGCCTCAGTTGGGGTGTGGAGTTCGTCTAACTGCTCGGGGAAGACAACGGGGGGCTCCTATTTTTGTTGCATCGTTCGGGTGGACCGTCGAGAGTGTGAGTTTGCAAAGCGCGCTACCTTCCTCTGGTTGTTGGGGACGAAAAACAGTGGGCGAGCAAACCAAAGAAACGCGTTTCAAAACCACAATCCGCTGTGTGCGTACAACAGGTCGCGAAGGAGCTTTTGCCAGTCCCGCGGCCGAGCCCTGTTCCCCAGCCC
>CAZXXS010000003.1:0-13718 GCA_964644845.1 uncultured Cytophagia bacterium
CCCCAAAAGCCTCGCGGTTTGCGCCGGGAAGCCAGTTTCCCGCACCACAGAGACTCGGCACGAACGGTACGCCCCCGCTCCACAGCGGGTAGTGGTTTGCTGAGGTGCTCGTTGTGCAACACGCCGAGCAGCGAACCGTCCCCACAAGAAGCAGGCTGAGCACCCAGGTTAAGCGTGGTCAAACAACTCAACCACAGGAAAATCGGAGCAAAGCGCCACACCACGCGGGCCGCTCCTCTTAATGGGTGAGCACTCACTTCACAAGCGTAGCGATCTGTTTGAATTCGGTAGTGCCCGCCCGCACGAGGAGTTCGAAGAGCGCACTCTCGGTCACGGTAATCACCGCACCGGCTTTCCGCAACCTTTCCAGTGCCATTTGCCAGTCGAGCTCTTTTCTCGACGACACCGCATCCGCCGGAACGTGCACCTGGTAACCACGCTGGATCAAATCTAATCCCGTCTGCAGGATGCAAACGTGGGTCTCGATGCCCGTCAGCACAATTTGCGTAGCACCGCTTTCCTGAATGGCTCCGCACAACTCCGGCACGAGGCAGCAGCTAAACGTCAGTTTTTCGTACGGGTTCCAAACCTCGAAGAGTTCCCGGAGCTCGCTCACCGTTGGCCCGAGTCCCCGGGGGTACTGTTCGGTAACCAAAATGGGCAACTCGAGAACCTGGAAACCTTGAATCAGGCGACGCAAGTTCGCCGTCACCCGCTCACGGTGGGTCATCACGGCGTGCAATTTCTCCTGCACGTCCACGACAAGAAGCATTGCCTGGTCACGTCGCAAAATCGACGGGTGTCGAACCACCTCCATTCTCAACCCTCTCCGTTTCTGAAATCGCCAGACACTCCAAACCCGGGGTCCAGATTCCCCTTTCCGACCTGCTACAGCAAGCCCCGCGGAAGCGCAGCTCGGCTTTTCCAGTCAAGGATTACCCACGGCTCCGCCCTTAGATCCACGCCGAAACGACTCGTCCCCTCGGTTGCACACTAAGATTAAGGATCCCACTTGCGGCGCCCACACGGATTCAAACCGCGCATCGTCCGGAAAAAACCGCACCGTGACTCATTCGAAACCAAACAACCTTGCCGCGTTCTTTCCGAGAATCTTTTCCTTGTCCCCGTCAGGAACCCTTGCCGACAAAACCTGGCCGAATTTCCAGCGCCCATCGATGAAGGGAATGTCCGTGCCGTAAACGACACGCTCCGAACCAAGTTTGCGGACCATCAACTCCACGATTCCGAACGCCGTCTGAGAGCTGGCCAGCTCCAGGAAAAGGTTTGGGCACTGTCTGGCCGCTTCGATCGCTTCGCGCATCCCAGCCGGGTCGCCGCCCGAATGTCCGAGCAGAATCTTCACGTGTGGGTACTGCTTAGCAATTTTCACAAACAGCCCGGGATGATCTTCCACACTTCCGCGCCACGTGTGCGAGAGCACCGGGAGTTCTCGCTCGTTGGCCCAGGACCACATGGGTTCGTAGACTCCGGCGTCCGCTGCGTAGCCGTGCGAACTCGGCGCAATCTTGATGCCCACAAAACCCGGTGTACGGAACCACTTCTCAAGCTGCGCCAGGCTGTACTCGACCCCAAAGCTTGGGTTGTACACCACGTAGCCGCTGAAACGGTCAGGGTAGCGACTGAGGACGCCCGCCAGGTAAGCGTGGCCTTCTTCTGGTGAAGGACCCCACGCGAGAAAAGGGGCGCACACAACCCGGTTCACGCCGAGGCGGTCCATTTGCAGCAACATGCCACGCTCGTCGCTCGGTTGCGGCACGTGAAACTCGGCCAATCGCCCCAGGTGTGTGTGCGCGTCGACGATCAAAATGTCGTCCAAGGGTTCACCGTGCAGGGCCCGTTCCCACAGCTTCGACTTCACGGTCGGGGACGCCAAAGCAAAGTCTCCAGATTTTCGTGTGCGATTTTCTGCAAGTCCTGCCAGGGCAAATCGGCGTAGCGTACGGCGGCGACTGTGGCACCCGGCTCAAACTGCGGCATTCCTGTGCCGAACACAAGTCGCGTGGCACCGAACCGCGACGCGAGCGCCTCGAGCCCACGGAACGGCTGGTAAAACGAGATCTCGATCGACAGGTTTGAGTGTGCCTCCAGCAGGGGGTACAGCCAGCGGTCTACGCGGTACCAGGGCCGGAGCAAGACAATTCTCAGCTCCGGGTGCCGCAGCAGCACTTGGTGCAAATCTTCGTACGAAATCTCAGCGGCATCCACAAAAACAGGAACGTTCGCCTCCTCCAGCGTTTCCAGCAGTTCGTCACCCCAGGGGGGTAGCAGGCTGTAGCGATGCCTCTTCGGGAAGAGGCGAACAGCACGGGCTCCCCCCTCGTACAGCAGGCGAAGCAACGCCTCGCCGCGAGGGAACTCGCCGGTGTGGCCGGGCAAAGCGACGAAACACGGGACGAAACGCGGATTCTCGCTGGCCAGAGTGCGGCAGCGCGCGTTGCCATCCGGCACGTCGATTTCCACGGCGTGTGAGTGCGTAACGAGCGCGCGTTCAATCCCGCACAGGTCCATTGCCTCCAGCAGCTCCGCAACGGACAGCTGGGTTTCAGGCGGGCCGAGCTGCCGTCCACCCACCACACAGTTGGCGTCGAAAAAGGTCAGTGTTTCCGCCAAAGGTCACCTCAAACTGGGTTGGGCACGTCCACAAAAGTCACGCGAAGGCCAAACTCCGCTGCCAGTTTTTCGCCGAGCGCCCGAATCCCGAGACGCTCGGTAGCGTAGTGTCCGGCAGCGAGGAAGTGGATTCCAACCTCCCGGGCCAGGTTCATCACGTACTCAGCCGGCTCCCCCGTGATGTAGGCGTCAGCACCACGCTCGATCGCTTCCGTCACGTACCTCGCCCCCGACCCGGACAAGATGGCCACCCGCGTGATTTTCTCTGGACCGTAAGCAAACACAAGCGGGCGCCGCCCGTACAGTTCGGCCACCTGCTCCACAAGCCCGGACGCCAAAATCGGTTCTCGTTCCCCGATGGCACCAAACTCGGCGAAGGGTTCCCAGCTCGCCAGACCGAGCGCTCGTGCGGCGAGAGCGTTGTTGCCGATTTCGGGGTGTTTGTCCAGCGGCAGGTGGTAAGCGAGAAGGTTGACGTCGTTTTCCAGCAGGATCTTCAGGCGCTTTCTCGCCGCGCCGCGGATGGTCATGTCCTGACCCTGCCAAAAGAGCCCGTGGTGAACCAGGACAGCGTCCGCATTCGATGCCACAGCCTGCTCAAAAAGCTCAACACAGGCCGAAACCCCCGTCACCACCGTCTGGATCTCACGCCGACCTTCAACCTGAAGGCCGTTCGGCCCGTAGTCTTGAACCTCAGAGACAGCAAGGTAGCCGTTCAACCAAGTCAACAGCTCGTCGCGCTTCATGCCTCACTCCGTGGAATCTGAATCCTCATTCCCCACCCTTCGTCCGAACCAGCGAGTAACCAAGACGGAGCAAACGTTCACCGAAGCGAACCCCGCTACCGCGCGCACGAACTCCGCACGTAAATCCAGACTGTGAGAAGCAAAAGAGCGAAGTCTTCGGCCAGGTGCTTCAAGCCAACCAGGCTGTGGCTGCCCGCGAAACAGCCGCACTCGATGTTCAGGCCACGCGTCACAGCGGCCCCCACAGCCAGCAAGAACACAAGTTCCAGAAACACGCACACCAGCGCCGCCGGACGGACGGCTTTCCCAAGCAAAAGGAGCGCCCCGGCGACAAGCTCGGCCCACGGCAGCGTGATCGCCGTAAATGCCACAAAAATCTGCGGCAGAAGCCGGTAGTTGTTCACCTGAACTGCGAATCCCTGCGGGTCCAAGATTTTTCCCACGCCAGCGTAAACGAAGATAAAACCAACAAATAGCCTGGCGCCGGTCCACACCGCACGGACGGTCTGAGACCCGCTCACCTGCCTGCTCCGCCTTTCTCCACAGGTTCTCTCCGTTCCAGCCAGTCCGACATGCCGCCTTCGTAAACCGCGACACGCTGAAACCCCCAGCCCTGCAGCTCGAAGGCCAACCGTTCTCCCAAATCGCACGGTGGGCCGTCACAGTAGCAAACCAACCAGATGTCCCTGGGAAGCCTCTGCAACACCTGCACTGAGTCCTCTAAGAAGTCCACCGGCAAGTTCAAGGCGCCTGGGATGTGAGCTGCGGCGTAGACCTTCGGTGGACGCGCGTCCAGAAGCAGGCAAACACCTTTGGCACGCCAGGCCTGTAGCGTGTCGGCCGAGACCACGCGTGGACCGCCTGCCACGCCTGCAGTTCTTCTCGACACGTCAGGGTTTCGGAGCGACACCCCCCTGGGATGAAACAGGTTCACCGTAAGCCCCAAAACCACCGCCAGAACCAAAAGGCCCAGCGCACCCAGTGCGTCTCGACGCCAGGTAGAACACCAGGTCATCTGCTCCACAGCTGCAATCACTCCTTACGGCAGGTAAACAAGCCGTTGCACGTGGACCCTTCCCGCAACCCGCATCTGGACGAAGTAAGCACCGCCAGCCAGACCTCTCGGTGCCCAGCGCAGTTTGTGTTCTCCAGGGCTGGCCCAGCCGTTCAGCAGCGTGGCCACTTTCTCGCCGAGCAGATTGAAGACGTCCACACGCACACGTTCCGGACGCGGAAGAGCAAAACGCACCACAGTCTGCCCGTTGAAAGGATTGGGGTAGCAGGGTAGCAACCTGGCGACCCGCGGCAACACGGAAGTCGGTGTCTTCGAGGCAACACGCGTTCCCGTTGAAACGGTGTACTCAAACGGATCCGCCGTGTCGGACCCCCAGAAAGATTTCCTCCCCCGGGTGTAACCGTGCGCGACGGCTTCCTCCGAAAGTTCGCCGCTTGCTTCCAGCGAAGCCGACACCACGATCGTCTTGCCCGGTGCAATGATGGGCTCTCCCTCCGGTGTTTTGAGGAAGCCCCACATCGGCGCTTTGATCTCAGCTTCGTGACTGTCCGGAGAAACAGCAATTTCGATGATCCCCTGGTACACGGGACCTCGATCGCTCACCTCCACGTAACTGGAGTCCTCGAAGGTAACCCACTGGAGGTAGTAGTCGTAGCTGCCAGGCTTCAGACGCACAATCCCATTTGGCAGGTCGTGTTCCCGGCCGTACTGCAGTTCCTGCTCGTTCAGGAACTCGTGGTTGATGTAGTGGCCGGTGTTAAAAGCACCGTCGTAGAACTCCACTTCCATGTTCATGTCGTAGCCCCGACTGTCTGGCCAGTAGTTACCTTCCGCCAGCCGGTAGCCGGTGACCGTGTCGTGGTCCACGTCGATGGTGAAGATGAAGTAGTAGCGTCCGGCTTTCTGCCCAGCAGCACTCCGGGAAGTCCGGCCGATTTTGCCCGTCGCACGCATGTAGCCGTAGAGGTTCTCGCCGTCATCGGTGAACTTGACCTCCAGCACGTCCACATCCGAGTAGCGGCGAGCCCGAGGAGCCGGAAGTCCGTCACCAAACCAGTCGGTGTCGTGGACGTCGCCCGCCGAGTCGACAGCTGCAACGGGCACGTCGGCCCAGTCGTCGAACTGGCCATCGATTGTAATCGAGTGCTGAGCAAGCCCTACGGCGGGCAGAAGCAACAGAGAGAGAAATGCGCGTTTCATCAAAGCCCTCCACTTGCGTGATGGTTGAACCATCAGTCAAAGTCAGTTTCTGGACTTCGGCCACCACGTGGCTCGCACAACATCCGGGCGACGCGGCAACGTGACACTGAGAGCAGCAAGGAAAACAGCGTTCGGACCCGTAGCCTTTCCGCGGTAGTCGGTGAAACCACGGGTCGCACGGAGATTCACGTACGCCACGACCTTGCCCGGCCGCGGGTTTGGCCACTCGAACGCGAAAAACGTGATCGGTCGTTGTTCGGGGGCAGTACTGCAGTCCACCGGATCGGCCTGGTAACAGTACCGATTCTGAGGGGAACCCGTGTGCCCCTGAGGCCACGTGTCGGACTTGAGCCGCCGCCTCACATCCCATTCAAGAATGTTCACCCCGTAACGCACCGGAATCGTGGCAACGAAGCCATCCCGGTACACCACCTCGTACCAGCCGAGGAGTTCGGCGGTGTCCTGAAAGTTGAAGATCATCCGGTACGCCTTGTCGTTGCGCGCGGGCCGAGCGCACGCGTGCAGGAAGATCAGACTGTTCACGTTCCTGCCAACGGGGATGTGAAGCACCCGATCCGGAAGCTCAGGAAAAGAGTCCGGCGCTGTGGTTACGGCCAGCACCACGTGTCCAGGTCCCGAAGCCAAGCGGAACCGACGCCTTCCCTGTCGCAAGCTGTCCTTGCGCAAAGAGCTCAGATCAACGTCCAGCGCTTGGAACGCAGGGCCTGCGTTTAGCAAGCGTGTCAGATCCAGGGGCACAACGGGGTTGTCGTTTTCGCTGGGCAACGCGCGCCCGCTCAGAAGACGTCGGAGCGTTGGCAGCCAGGCCCACACGGTCTCCGTCAGTTCCTCGGGCTCCGGTTTGCAACCGGACCACAGTAACTCAGCGCAGCCGAGAAAATCGTACAGCAGGTCTTTGCCAATGTTGAACTCCGTCGTTGCCGCCCAGGACGAAGGTGCACCTCCCAGCACCCCGGGGAGACGCCGCCGTTTCTCCCAGTCCGAAATGGTTGGGCGAAGATTCCCGTACACCTGGCGGAAACCGAAAGCCTGTACAAGGCTGTCGTTTTTCGGATCGCCCCAGAACCAGTTGAAAACTAGAATGTCTTTAGGAATGAGGTCCCGAACCTGTTGCGGCGTGAGCGCTCCAGGCACACGGTAGAAAGTGCCATCCGGGCGTCGCCAGACGCGGGTCCCGCGCTGGCGTACAGTTTCGAGAAGGTGGTCGCCCCACATGGCCGCACCCACACCGCGCTCGCGCAAGTGCTCTACGATCTTGCGGACGTCCTCAGCGAAGAGCAGGCGGTAGTCTTTGCCACGGCAACGGGGGCACACGTTTACCGGCATTCGCCACTCGTCGTGCCCGATGTGCACCAAACGCGGTTGAATGACGTCCAAGAGTTCATCTAACACGTCGAAAGCCAGCGCGTACGAGCCGGGATCGGAAGGGCAGTAAGTGTCGGGCCACTCAGCATCTTGAATCTCGGCGAGCTCCCGGTGACGTGTCAGCAGGTAGTACGTGTGCGTGAGCGTGGGGACTTCGGGGATTACATCCAGAAAGTGGCTCCGCGCCCAGGCCACCAAGCTGCGGACCTCGTCTTTTTCCAGCACACCGCCGTCGCCAGCGTCGTGGTGGGCTGAGTCCTGGAACTCGCCCTGCGGGCCAGTCGGCCGTGAGCGTTGTGTGCTGTTGAGGTCGTCCGCAAAAGCTCGCCACCCCTCGTTGAGCTCGGGATGCCGATCAAAACGCACACAGGCATTCGTTTCCAGAATGAGGCGGTTGAACTTGAACAAAGCCATGAAGTTCGCCACAAAGCGGCGGAAGAAAGCCAGGTTGTTTTCGCCGGGAATGTAAAGCCGAATGCCCCGGAACGGGAGCGCAGGCCAGTCGCGCACAGTGAGGCAGGGTACAGAACGCCGGGATTGGGATCGAAACAGCAGCTGACGCAAGCTCTGGAGACCGTAGAAAGCACCTGCCGAGTCCGCCCCCACTACAACCACACAGTGCGGCGTAACGTCAAGGATGTAGCCTTCCCGCCTCGGGGTCTGCAGTCGGTTTTGCCGGACGTAGGCACGAACAAGGGGGTTGGCTACCGTTCCCAGCAGCACGAATGGGCCTTGTTGCGGCAGTACCTTTCTGCGCTGAGCGTGAAGAGCCAAACCGTGAAAATCCGCCAGATCCGCGGCGAGCAAACGGATCAGAAGGATGTCGTTTCTCGTAGGTCGCTGAGGCAAAACCAGAGTGGTCAGGTTGTCGAAGGTAAAAGCACCGGTTTTGTACTGGATTTCCTGCGGCGGCGGAAAAATCAGCGACGACCGGGCTGTGTTCACATGTACAAACGTGGTAGCGCCCAAGACGACAACTGCAGCACGAAACAAAAAAGGCGCATTCACGAATCCTACCCTCCGTCACTGAACGTTGGTTGTCGTGCCTTCGTCTGGAAAAGCATTCCGAAACACACCGTCCTGGCACCGGGTAGCGGTCCCGGTCCCGACGGGGGCCAGTCCATTTGCCGTGAAGATTACGGAGCTTTTCGACAAAACGCAAGGAAATCTGTGCCTGGGATTCCCCCGGTTTTGCCGCCCAAGCTCTAGGAAACCGGAAGGTTGCTCCCTCGCGGCCGCGAGAACAACCCGCCAAACAAAGCAGCGGGCAGACAACGGTTTCTCACCTTGCCCCCAGTCGTGGCCAATTCCGTGGCATCAGAATGGCGCTGCGTTTGCCAACTGGGTACGGCGAAGCACGGGCAGCTCCCTCTACTCGTAGCTCAAAGATGTGCTCCCCGAACGCTCCGGAGCTCGACGTACGGAGGGCCTGGCCGTACCGCGGCTGCCAGAAAGGGTAAGCCGTGTCAGCCTGGGTCCTGCCGAGGGGGCCTTGCACCGGGGATCGGCTTGGCGACCCCGTGGAAGGAAGGACAGCGAGCCGGTCAATCCGGAGGTGCGTCTCCAGTGGTCCGCCGCTCCTCCCTGTTTGGAGCTCTTGCTTTTTGCCCCTACGAGTCGAAAGCTCCGCCGCGCCGAAAAACGCCTCCGAAGCCCGGGTGCCTACGCCGCCAGAGTGCGAAACTGCTCAGGCGCAGAGGAACGTGCAGCCCCACACGGGTGCCGAAAAGTCCCACCACCCGGACGGCGTTGCTGCCCTGACCAATCGGATCGATGCAAACGGATGCCAGTCGGATTCGTAAAGTCCCACCAAACAAAGCCCCTCACGGAATTCCGTTCGCACAAACGCACGTCAGCCCCGGTGTGCACCGGGGCTGATGGGTTTTCTACTAACGAAGGGGAAAGTGCCCTTCCCCTACTGGCGTTTTTTCAGATTGGGACCACTCGCTCGTTTTCTCTGGCTAAGGTCTCACCTGCTGAAAAACGAGGCGGAAATGGTAGCCGTAGATCGACAAGGTGACAGCCAACGGAAAAAGGCGCGGTCTGCGCAGCGCCGTCCACAACAGCAACGACCAGTAGTGCACCCGCTCCTCACCCTTCACGCCGAGCAACCAAATCGACTTGAGGAACGCAGAGACTTCGCGCCAGGACAGTTTGGTAAAGTGCTTGTTGCGAGGCTGGTAATCGCGCAGGAAGCGTTTGACGCGCGCGTAGTACTCGCGCGGCGAATAAATCGACTGGACAACCGACTTGTAGCCAGCTACCAAAGTGTCAAGGGGCAATTTCGGAATGATGTTCGTTGAAAAGTCGGTGTTGTTCCCAGACCAGTCAGGGATAATTCGATTTTCTTTCTTGAGACGCTTGTAGAGTTTGCTCAAACGCGGTGCATTGAGGAGGCCGACCATCGCCGTCACGATGCCGCTTTGCTGGATGAAGCGAATTTGCTGCTGGAAGATGTTCGGGCCGTCGGAGTCGAAACCGATGATAAAGCCTCCCTGAACCTGCAAACCGTGTTTGTGCAGCTTGCGTACCGACTGGATGAGGCTACGGTTGCGATTCTGGAACTTGTTGCACTCGGCCAGGCTGTCTTCGTTTGGGGTCTCGATGCCCACGAACACGGTGTCGAACCCGGCCTCGACCATCAGTTCCATCAACTCCTCATCGTCGGCAAGGTTGATGGACACCTCCGTGTTGAAAACGAAGGGATAACGGTGCTGCTTGTTCCACTCGGCGATCGCAGGCAAAAGTTCCCGTTTCAGTTCTTTGCGTTTACCAATGAAGTTGTCATCCACAAAGAAAACCGGGCCACGCCAGCCGCGTTCGTAGATCGCGTCGAGCTCGCGCAGGATTTGCTCGGTCGTTTTTGTACGAGGGCGCCGTCCAAACAAGGCGGTGATGTCGCAGAATTCGCAGTCGTAGGGGCAGCCACGGGAATACTGCAAGTTCACCGAGCTGTAGGGTTTCAGATCCACCAGGTCCCAGCGCGGCGGTGGAGTCTGCTTCAAGTCTGCGAACTCGGTGGTCAGGTACATGTGTTTTGGCCGCCCCGCCTGCAAGTCGCTGAGAAATTGAGGAACTGTGATTTCGCCTTCGTTCAGGATCAGGTAGTTGATGTCCTTGAATGCAAATGGATCCTCAGTGAAAAGGGGACCACCAGCCGCGGTTGGCACCCCCACCTGTTTGCACAAATCAACTACCTGGCGTACCGACGGTTTCTGCACCTCCATTGCGCTGATCATCACGAGATCGGCCCAACGCGCGTCATCGGTGTTCATTGTGGTCACGTTCAAATCGATCAGCCGCAGGTTCCAGTCTTCGGGCAGCATGGCAGCTACCGTCAGGAGGCCGAGCGGCGGGTACACGGCCTGTTTCTTGATGAATTTCAAGGCGTGTTTGAAACTCCAAAACGTATCCGGGTAACGTGGGTAAACAAGCAAGACATTCATGATTCACCTCAAAATGTGGAAATTTGCCAGGTCGGCAGTGCTTGGCAGAGCAGGTTGGCAAAAAACAGTGGATGTGAAATGCCTCTCTGTCGCGGAAGACGGTTCTTTAATCACCCTAAAATCTACAAATTTCCTAACGGAAAAGCAAATCAAAAGTTTACGAAATCGGCAAAGTTTCCGAAGTTTCTTAACGCAAGTACGTTCAGGTTCTCTCTAAGGCTTGTTCCACCGGGTTACAACCAGTGCCGTCCAGAAGCTCCGCTCCCGCTTCCTGTGACACATTCGGACCGCGTGTTGGCGCGTTTGCCAGGGCTCAGCCTGTTGTCCCACAGTGCCGCCAGGACAATCCATTTTCCTTATCGTACCTTGCTCACTGTCTGTAGAAGCTGTCCGTCCTCAAAGCTAAACGCCATTCCGGCCACACCCCCTAACCTCGACGCATGCCCAAAGCGTCTCTGTTACTGCGAAGCCGAACCTCTCATCGCTGACAGCAGCATCGTGCCCGGCGCACCCACTCCAGGAAAACAGTGCCCAAAAGAGGTGGGGGGTCTTGTTCCCCGGCCCTACTGCTTTGCTGCTGACCAGACCCACGTGCCGAGCCGTAAGTGCGCCCGAACAAGCGTGAACGAGTACCCTCTTTGCCTTTTTCAACGCCTGGTTCGGGCGGATCTGGGGCGAGGCCCTGCGCTGTGGGTTCTGCCTCACTTCTTGGCAGGAAACACCCGGAAGATCTTTGCACGCCCCGGTTTCACCTGAACACGCAAGCCACGGTGGAGTTTTGACCCAAGGACAACGGATCGACTCCTGTTGTGTTCGACAACGTAGGCCGTCATTCCGTCCACCGGGTACCACTCCGGGAACTCATTGATGCGCGCGTAGTTTTGTGGGAAACCCCAGACATCTCGGTGACGTGGGCGATCAAAGCGCAATTTGCCCCGCCAGGCTCGGCGAGCTTTAACAACCACAGTCAGTGTGTCGTCGTTTCGAGCGGCCCCAACGCTCACAACCTGTGGATTCCACGGTTCGAGCCAGCAACCCTGCGTCTTCCACAGAGCCACCATCAGCGCTGTACGGACCCAGTTGCCGTCGCCGTACCAGCCCTCGATCCAGCCCCTGTCCGTTTGGAAACCCAGCATTCGCCGCGCTTCGCTTTCCACCCAGTCGCAACCCTCCGGAACCGGCAAGCGATTGAGCAGCCAGAGCGCGCCCTCGATGCTGTCGGCGTAGCCGTCCGCTGGCGCGTGCTGCCATTCTGCGTTCCGGTACTTTGGAAGGTTCCGCAACACACGCCGCACAGCCTCCCGGTAGTGATCTTCCCCTGTCGCCAGGCTGAAATCCAGCCAGGCGGTGTACACGTAGCCCCAGTTGTCGTTGAGTTCGGTGTCAAGCGGAGTAAGATCGGAACAGCGAATCCGATTGAAGAACAAGCCCTCTGCGTTGGCCGTGGTGGCGATTCTGTCCAGCATCGCCTTGATCGGCCCGTAGTAGCTGCGAGCACGTTCACGTCCGAGATCACTTTCGAGCGCAAACAGAAGCCCGAGTCCGCCAATGATTTCACAGCCGTGGTCTCGCAAATTCAGGTAATCCAAACCGTCATGGGTTTGGAAATTCCAGCGGTGCGACGGCAGACCGTTGTTCAGGGGCATCACTTCAAAAACGTAGGCGTCACCGATGCGTTCCGCTGCTTCCAGGTAGCGGCTTCTCCCAGTCATGCTGTACAGTCGCACCAGCGTCTGTAGCATTTCGCCGTTGACTTCAGCAAGACCTGAAGGAAGCCGGCCGAACCGGCTTCTCACCGGTGCGTATTCCAAGATTGCGTCCACGAGCTGGACCATCCGATCGAACCACGGCGTACGCCCAAGAAGCTCCACCACTGGGGTGAGGCCATCTTTGGCGTACTCTGAGGCACCGAAAATCAAATCCTCGAGCGTCATCCGGTGCACGTGCAAGGGGCGCAGGTCCGCATCATGCGGGAACCCCAGAGAGTCCGTGGTCAGCAGGACGTCCGACTGCAGAATGTCGAACATCAGGTTTGCGAAGCGGTTGCGCTGGCTGAACCAGTCCGAGAGGAGAAGGAATGGGTAGAGGTCCGCAGCGCTGTCGCGAACACGGTACAGATTGACCTTGGGATTCGAGACCCAGGGGCTGCCGGGCAAGTGGACAGGCAAAAGATTGGTTTGAGGATCGCGAGCGGCCAGCCAGGCGTCCACAGCGCGGCGGCACTTCTGCAAAATCTGCGCGACTGTCTGCGCATTTGCGCAGGCCCGGTCGACAG
Source organism: uncultured Cytophagia bacterium (assembly GCA_964644845.1). Classification (GTDB taxonomy): domain Bacteria; phylum Zhuqueibacterota; class Zhuqueibacteria; order Oleimicrobiales; family Geothermoviventaceae; genus Geothermovivens. Next base: position 12,700 of record CAZXXS010000003.1, read on the forward strand.
GCCACGGCTGAGCGAACACAGCGGCGGCAAGCGAGACGGGAAGTATGAAGGCAAGAAAACGTCCACCAGAGGTCTTCATGGCACCCTCCTGCTTTCAGGCGAGAAACCATTCTTTGGTCATGGGCCCCACCCACTCCGTTCGAGTTGGCTTTTGAACGGCAAAATGCACTCAGCACAAAGCATCAGGACAAATGCAATCAAATGTACAGCTCCTTTCGCAAGTCGCGCAAGGCGAATTCGCACCCCCCTCCGGGCCAACTTCCCAGGATCCCGCTGACGGATTCAATCCCTGGAGGTCGCCCGCGGATCAATCCCCGGGCTGAGGGAAAACAAGCCGCTGTCTGAGGACGGCTTACCAACGAGCGTCCGCGAAAGGGGACGCAGGGAAGGCTCCGCAACGGAGTTCACTCCGCTGCCGGAGAAAACATCGACAGACGCGAAGCTCCCTCGCCAACGCGTCGTCGAACGCCGCCCCTTGATCTGGCAACACAATCCGCCCGGGGATCAATCCCCGGGCTACGGGAAAAACCGCCGCCTCAAGGCGGCTTCCTCACAGAGAATGCGGCAGCTCGAAGAAACGCCAAAGCGTGGCGCCTCCGGACAGCAGTCCGCACACCGAACAGTGGACTGCTCACCCAAATCCAACCGGCTTCAGCCGGTTTCCACCTGAGATAGCCGGGGACTTCAGTCCTCGGCGGAAACACAACGTCACATCCTACCTCTCAGCCACGCAAGTCCGCGTTGTCTCACCAGGTTCGCCGCACGGTTTCGTAATCGCCAAACGAGACGTGGCGGGAACAAATACAGACTTGCAAACGCCCTTCCGCCCGGGGATTGGATCCCCGGGCTACGCGAGAAAAACCGCCGCCTCAAGGCGGCTTCCTCACAGAGAATGCGGCAGCTCGAAGAAACGCCAAAGCGTGGCGCCTCCGGACAGCAGTCCGCACTCCGAACGGTGGACTGCTCACCCAAATCCAACCGGCTTCAGCCGGTTTCCACCTGAGATAGCCGGGGACTTC
>CAZXXS010000004.1:0-16419 GCA_964644845.1 uncultured Cytophagia bacterium
GGCAGGTAGTTGCCTGTGAAGAGCACGTCTCCGGTACCGACTGCAACGGGAACGAAGACCCCAAATTCCCGTTTGTTGCGCAGTCCCCAGGGCAGCATCGCTGCGGCAAAAACAGCCACCAGCACAGTGCTCAGTGCAATGGTCCGCCACCGAAACCGGTCAATGATCAGGTACAGTCCAGCAAGCAGAAATGGCACAAGCATCGACGTACCGCGCGTTAAGGTTGCGGCTGCGAACACCACACCGGCCAACGCCGCCAATCCAAGTGACCGACGACGCCAGGCGCGACGCACAAGCCACAAGCTGAGCAAGAACAGCGGCACAAACAGATTTTCCGTGTAAAGGTAGTTGCTAATCACCACGAGATCCGGAAAAACCGCCACAAGCCAAGCCACCACAAGCGCCCCCACCTGGGGCACGTACTCCCGTGCAAAACCGTAGGCGACCAAAACCAGGACAGCACCAAGCACAGTTTGCACAGCCTTAGCCCTGTACGGGTCGTGACCGAACACACTGTAGATGCCAGCAAGAAAAATTGGGTAACCTGGGGCAACAAAAATGGTCGGGTGGATACCATCCTGACTGTAGCCACGCCCCTCCAGCAGATTGACGGCGATCCGATGGTACTCAAAGGCGTCCATCCCCTCGATGCGACCAATCTGCGGAAAGCCCAAAACGAAGCCGAGCCGCAGGATCACTCCCACCAGCACCGCGAGCATCAAGACCTGCCGGTTGTACCGGTCAAGCCAACGGAGGCCTTTGTCAATTTTCTGCCTGTTCATTCTCCTCCCGTTTCACCTGTTTACTGGCGAACGAGGTATTCCTCTTCAGCTCCTCGAGCTCGGCCCGGAGCAAACCAACTTCCTGCGCAAGCCGCACGTTTTGGCGCGTAAGCTTTGAAATCACCAGCGTGAAATGCACAAACAGGATCACACCAAGGAACAGGGCAATCAGGAACAATGCTGAGGGCGCATAGTAGACGCCCATGACGCGGGCGATGACCTCGAGCAGATCCCGCCAAACCGCGAGCACAATCAGAATCACAGCCGACACAAACCACAGGATGGAGTACTGCTCGAGGAGTTTGCGCTTGCGGATCAACTCGAAAATCAGCGCCACCGCTACCAGAGCTCCGGCGATGGCAAAGATTTGAATCCGGTAGTTCACGCTGCCGCTCCTTCTTCGGCCCGCAAACGCGCTCTGAGAGATTCCACGAACACGGCGAGCAACACCTTGATCATGTAGTACACGGAACGTCCCGTGTCGATTGACGAAGAGCCGTTCAACCGCTCGTGCATTTTCACCGGCACTTCCACAATGCGAAAGCCGTTGCGCGCCAGCAGAACCACCGCCTCTGGCTCCGGGTAGTCGACGGGGTAGTGTTCCGCCAGAAAGGTGAATGCTTGCCGGCTGTAGGCCCGAAATCCCGACGTACTGTCCCGCACCGGGCAACCCACGATCCTGGAGATGAAGCTGGCCAGGATCACCATTCCGACGCGGCGCATGAGCGGAGCGCGGTAGCCGGTGTCCGCCACGAAACGGGACCCGATGGCAATGTCCACCTCGCCCGCTCGCACCGGATCCAGGATGCGGTGCAATTCCTCGGGATCGTGCTGGCCATCGGCATCGAGCTGAACCGCGTAGCGGTAGCCTTTGCGAACAGCGTAGCGAAAACCGGTCTGTACCGCGCCCCCGATGCCGAGATTCACGGGCAAATCGATCACAACAGCGCCTTCTCCCCTCGCGACTTCGCTGGTCCTGTCGGCGGAACCGTCGTTCACGACCACCACGTCAGGGGGATCCGGCAGGCTGTGAATCTTTCGTAGCACCGTGCCGATGTTCCTCTCTTCGTTGTAGGCGGGAATCACCACCAGCACGTCGGCGTTCTTGCGAATTCGCGCGGTCATCGGGGCCTACGGTCTCCTGCCTTCCCTCAACATGCGTTCGAAAAGGGCCTCGTACCGGTCCGTAACCAGATCCCACGTGTAGCGCGCCTGCACCCGCGCCTTTACGCGGCGGCGGTATTCCTCGACGATCTGCGGGTTGTCCAGCACCCACTGCAGTTTGGCCGCCAGATCGCCGTCTTTGTGCACCTCGAAGTAGATCCCTGAGTCGCCGAGTACTTCGCGGTGTTCTGGCACGTCGTTGGCCAGTACACAATTCCCGAAACCCATGCCTTCCAGCAACGCCGGGTGCGTTCCTCCAACTTCAGTCGCCTGAACGTACACGTACGCGTTCGACTGCAGCTCGCGGTAACCCTGGCCAAACACGTAACCGGTGAAAATGATGCGAGGGTCCTGGGTCGAACGCAACTGGCGAATGTAGTCCGTGCTGTAAGGGGCGTCGCCCACCATGACCAGCCGCTTGTCGGTCTTCACCTTTTCAAAGGCCCGCACCACCTCCAGCGCGTTGTTTTCGGGTTCCATTCGACTGACGTAGAGCACGTAGTCGCGGCCTCGGAGTCCAAGCTTGTCCAGCATGTCCCGGGTTTGCACTGGCCCAGATGGAGCCCCGTAAGGGATGAAAGTGGAGCGTTTGCGGTATTTCTGCCAGTAGTAGCGCTGGATCTCGCGGGCGTCGGTTACCACCTCGTCCGGCAGCACAACTGCGAGCATTTCAGAAATGCGGTAGAACGCCTTGCCGAGAGCGTTCCATTTCTTGCGCTTCCATTCCAGGCCGTCGACGTTCACGGCCACTTTCTTTCCGGCGAGCTGCAGGATGGGGGTGAAGATCGTGTTGGCGCTGTTGCAAATCAGCACCACGTCGTAGCGGCGCCAGAACCCGTGCAACGCGCTGAAAAATGTGTGCGCTACTGTGTCAAAGTATTTGTGAGGAATGGTTGGCAGAATGAAAAGTCGCACTCCCTTGTACGTTGGCTCGGACCATTTCACGTTGTTCGAGCGACCGTAGACGGTCACCTCGTGGCCACGCTGGACCAGCCGGGGAGCCATTTCTTCGACAAATGTCTCAAAACCTCCGTAGTTCGCGGGGATGCCCCGCGTGCCCATGATCGCGATTCGCATGCTGTCTCGCTGGCTGTTGTCGCTGTCGGTGTCCGCCTCCTCCAGAAAGATCGGCTCTCGCACCACGTTCCTGAAGCAATGTTCGCAAAGAACGGATGCCGCAATCGGCTCCTCGGGGCCGGCGTTCCGAAACGGAAGCCCCTCAGCAGAAGCAGTTGTTGTGATTCCGGTTTGAGCCGTTTCTACTCAGGGAAGAACCTCTGCCTGGGGCAACGCCGCTTCTTCAGTAGGTGTCTCCTTTTGCGACACCAGGTGCCTCACCTGTTGCAACAGCCCCTTTTCCAGCTTGAAAAGCAGGCCAAAATAGGCTGCGCTCCCAAGCAGTGTTCCGCCAATCAGCAGAGGCACCGGTCCCGCTGCAAGAACGGGACCAATCCAAAACTTCCACAGCAGCGAAACGACGGCGAGGCCGAGGGAAGCTGCGAAGGGGGTAGCGAGAGCGCGGAAGAAGTCGCGCCAGGAAAGAGCAATGCTTCGATTGGTAATCCCCTGGATGATGGGAAAAGCGAGGGTGTAAACGACCACGTAGGCTACCGCAACGCCCACGAGCCCCCAGTGCGTCCCCACGATCAACGCGGCCACAAACGGGCCAAGATACGCCAGATTCCACTTCAACTCGATGTCCGCGCGCCCACGAGCCAGCAGAACGGCACCCTTGGTTGTGCCTACGGATTTCAGCAAGGCCATGATCGACAACACCTGAATTGGAACTGTGGCCGGGAGCCATTTGGGTCCCAGCACCACCTGCACAAACTCGGGAGCAAAGATCATCAGGCCCGTGAGGAGCGGGAAAATGGCCATGGAAATGTAGTGGATGGCTTCCAGATATCCCTGGCGAAAACGAGCAAGATCGTGTTGCACGCGGGAGAACGTGGGGAAAGCAACTTTGGAGACAATCCCGGCCAGCCGGTAAACCGGAAGTGTAACCATGTTGAATGCGATCGTGTAGTAGCCGAGAGGCTCAGAGCCCAGGGTCCGGCCCACGACCACGTAGTCCACGTTTGTGTTCACGTACACAGCCACGTTCGTTCCCAACACGTTGGCCCCAAACGTGAGCAGGCCTTTGAACTCCCGCCAGTCAAAAAGAACGTGCGGTCTCCAGGGGACGAAAATCCACAGTAAAGTAGTCTGGACAAGTTGGGTCAGAACAGACCCCCACACCAGGCTCCAAACCCCGAAGCCCAGTAACGCAAGGACGACGGAGACAACCCCTGAACTCGTTACGCTCACGATTTCCAAAATGGCCAGTTTTCGAAAATCCAGGTGGCGGGTCAACAGTGCCTTCTGCACCAGACCGAACGCCCCGATGATGAAACCAAACGCCATCACCACCAGAACAGGGCGCACGACGGGCTTGTGGAAGAAGCCAGCCACCAAGGGCGCCGCCAGAAAAACCCCCACGAACAACACACTCCCAAACACGAGGCTGGCCCAGAAACTGCTCGAGAGGTGCCGTTCGTCCAGCTGTTGCCTCTGCACAAGGGCCGCTGTGAGCCCTCGCTCGTTCACCATGCTGATCGCGGTCGTGACGATCGAAGCCATCCCGATCACGCCAAAATCGTCCGGCACGAGAAGGCGTGCCAGGATGACGGTGAGCAAAAACTGCAAACCCTGTACAGAAAACTTGGCCAGACCCGTCCATGCAACCCCGGCCAGAGCTTTTCGTCTGAGAGAAGCCACTTTCACACTCGACAAAAGTAAGAGCAGGCAGGAACTCGAATCAGTTCGTCAGGTCGCCAGAGGTCTCCTTGTGGGCCCAGTTTGTTTCGAGCGGATTCCGCCTACAAGCCGATCTCCGGATAAAAAGCCCACCGTGCGTCTCCGTCTCGTACGGCCCGGACTGACGTCGCCGGGTTAACGACGCACCCAAATCTTCACCGGGTATTTGCTGCCTTCCACCGTCGCTCGTTCGACATATTCCCGGACCAACAGTGAATCAAGCAGGGCTTTGTACCGGCGAAACTTGCGGTGCGTGTAGCCATCGTAGATGATCACCCCGGGGGAATCGGCCAGGAGCTCCCGCTTGAAATCGGTGTCCTCTCGCTGCAGGAACTGGCTCGGATGCGTGACGTTGCCGTACGGGGGACTCCCCGACTCGAAGGTCCAGATCATGCCACCACTGAGAACCGTCCGGTTGCGCAAATCCGGCGACTGCAAAATTTCCACAACGTTTCGGAGCGTGCCTGGGGACCAGATACACTCGTACGTTGGTCCGATTCGCATGCCCGCGTGAGCTCCCGAAACAAACAGGGTGGCCAGCACGAACATGAACACGTAGTGTGCCAACGTGGCCCCACCTTCCTGCCGCAACAAGCCCTCTCCGAGCACAGCCACAGCAAATCCAACAGCCACAACAAAGCCAACCCACCCCGGGGCACCGATGGCCGTCAGAATGTGCCAAACACCCCACGCCACCAAACCGTTCAGAATCAGAAACACAACGCGGGCCCGCCCCGACTTGGATGTTTTCGCACCAACACGGACGAAGGCGAGGGCTCCAAACGAAGTGAACAGCGCTGCTCCCGTCAGTAAAGCTGGGTGCGCAACCATTCTTCCAAGAACAGCGAAAGCGAACAGTCCCGCAAACGCCCCCAACCAGACAATAAGCGGTTTCTCATTGCCAGCCACCGGGTCCCACGTACGAACCCAGACCCAGGCAGCTACCAAAACCAAAGGCACGTAGAGCTCAACGGCGTACTGTGTGAAGAAACCACGGCTCGACACGTGGTACGTGTAGAGCAACACCACAGCAAGCGACCAGCTCGCAAGAAGACGCAGACCGTGAAGTTTCGAGTTCAGGCCGACAAACTGCCGCCGCACACGTTCTGAGAATGTCGCGGCCACTGCTGCCAACCAGGTTGGCAACAAAAACGCGCTCAGATTCGCCGCCTCACGGAGGTAGCGCAGGGTCATGTCTGGACTCTGACCAAGCGCACGGAGAGAGTGCCCCCCGCTGGAGGGACGCAAAGCAGCGACCCCGAGAAGACGTCCCAGGCGGTCGAGCACAATGTTCGCCGGGTCAACTTGTGAAGCCAACGTGGCAGTTAGCCCCATCCGAGGCACGTACACAGAAAAGGCCAGCACAACCACCACCACGAAGCCGGCAAGGTAAAAGATCAAACCTTTGATCATCCGACGCCATTCGCCACCGAAGTGCCAGACCAGGAACAAGGCAACGGCCACAGGCAGGTACAGCGTTGCTTGCCGTACGTAGTAAGCCAGAGCCGCGAAGACGCCTGCAATGAGCCAGAATGACAACTTGTCCCTTTCCACGGCCTGCCACACCAGCACCATCGAAACAGCTCCGAGGAGCACGGCCAGCGGCTCTGTCTTCACCACCGTCGACCAGATCAGCGACAGCGGTGCAAAAAGCCAGAGGCTCCCTGCTACGGCACCCACCAGAACGCCTCCAAGTCGCGTTCCGAACCAGAAAATCAGCAATGCCGTCAAGAGGTTGCAGGTGAGCGGTACGAGTCTGCCGCTCGTCAGGTGCACGCCGAACACCTTCAGCGCGCTTGCCAGCACAATCACGTAAAAGGGTTGCCGCGAACCGTAGTCGGCTACCGGCACTTGCCCCTCCAGGACCAGACGGGCGTCCATCAGGTGTGGTCCCTCATCGGGGTTGATCCAGCGAATCGGGAGCAGGGCAACACGAATCGCCAGTCCGACCGCAAACAAAAGCGCAAACATCCAGATGACCGAACGCTGTCCGAACATTCGGTTCATCGGCCAAATGCCTTGACTTGCTCGACCACGTAGTCGACCTCCTCCGCCCGAAGCTGCGGGAAAATGGGCAACGACAGGATTTCGCTGGCTGCTCGTTCGGCCACGGGGAAATCACCTTCATGGTAGCCGAGGAACCGGTAGGCTTCCTGCAGATGGACAGGTACCGGGTAGTGAATCAACGTTTTCACTCCCCGCACTTCAAGGAATTCCTGCAATTTGTCACGCCTCGGGTGGCGAACCACGAAAAGGTGAAACACGTGTCGCCGCCCGGGAGCCTGCTTCGGAAGGATCAAATCCGTCTCTCTCAGCCCGACCAGGTAGCGTTCTGCGAGCTCCCGGCGTCGGTGGTTCCACTTGTCCAAATAGCGAAGTTTCACAGAAAGAATCGCGGCCTGCAGTTCGTCCAAACGACTGTTGAATCCGACGATGGAATGGTAGTAGCGCTTCTTTTGCCCGTAGTTCCGCAAAAGCCACACCCGTTCGGCGAGCTGAGGATCGTTGGTCACCACGGCACCGCCGTCACCGTAGGCTCCCAGGTTCTTGCTTGGATAAAAGCTGTAAGCAGCCAGATCTCCAACCTGGCCAGGGCGTTTCCCTTGCCACTCAGCTCCGTGGGCCTGACAGGCATCTTCAACGACGGGTACACCGTGTGCGTGTGCGATTTCCACAATTTTCCCGATATCCGCCATCTGACCAAACAGGTGCACCGGTACAATGGCCTTCGTCCGCGGGGTGATGGCTGGCTCCAGCAGATCCGCGTTCATCAACAACGTGTCCGGCTCCACATCCACAAACACGGGGCGTGCACCGGCGAAACTGATGGCTGACGCTGTGGGCACAGCTGTGTTGGGCACAGTGATGACCTCGTCACCGGGTCCGACGCCACACGCCACGAGTGCCAGATGCAGTGCCTCGGTGCCAGAACCCACCCCCACGGCGTGTTCGACACCACAGTAGGCGGCAAAGGCTTCTTCGAAACGCTTCACATTCTCGCCAAGAATGAACCAGCCGGAGTCGAGAACGCCCTGGATGGCAGCTTCGACCTCCGGCCGGATTTCTTCCACTTCGCGACGACTGTCGCCGAACGGTACGTTCATGCTAACTCCAGTAATGTCGCCAGTACTTGCGGTAGTACTCGATCGTTCTGGTCAGCCCCTCGCGCAAGGTCGTCCGGTACTGCCAGCCGAGCTCCGTACGAATCTTCGTGTAGTCCGCGTAGAAGCTGCCGATGTCGATTCGCTTCTTCTCTTCAGGAAACGGCACAAGCTCGTAGGACCCCCCTCCGGCAACTTCCAGGATCAGCTCGGTCAGCTCCTTTAGACTCACCACTTCGTCGCCACCGAGGTTGTACGTCTTGCCAACGGCAGAATCGTTGGCAGCCGCAAGCAGAAGTGCCTCAACCACGTCGTCCACGTAGTTGAAATCGCGCAGCTGCGTGCCGTCGCCAAAGATTTTGATTTCTTTTCCCTCAATCGCCAGCCGGATGAACCAGGCGATAAAACCTTGACGGTTGTGCTTCATCAACTGGCGCGGTCCGTAGGTGTTGGTCAGGCGAAGTGTGGTCGTACGGATGTCGTACACGTCGCAGTAAAGCAGGTGGTACCATTCGCCCGCCACTTTGTTGATGCCGTTAACGTCGGTCGGACGCAAAGGGTGTTCCTCATCCACCGGCAAGTACTGCGGTTTGCCGTACTCCTGACGCGTGGCCGCAAAAACCACGCGAATCTCCGGGTTGTGGTGACGGCACGCCTCGAGAATGGAGATCTGACTGCGACAGTTGATCTCCAGATCCGTGAACGGATCCTTCATGCTGTCGATGTGACTTACTTGTCCGGCCAGGTTGAACAGGTAGTCCTGCCCCTGAACCAGGTACTCGATTGAGTAGCGATCCCGCACGTCAGAGACGTTGACCCTGACCTCGTCTTCGATTCCGTGGATGTTGAAGAGGTTGCCGCCGTAGTGCGGGATCAGGCTGTCGACCAGGGTCACTCTTGCGCCCAAATGCACGAGGCGGTGCGCCAGGTTGCTACCGATGAACCCCAACCCCCCGGTAATCAGGACCTTCCGACCGCCGAAGACGTCCTGGAAATCGTCAGCGGTTTTCAGATTTTCGTTCTTTGAGGTGTTCACGCTTCACCACCAGTTTCCACCACAATTTGAGCAGATCAATGGACACCCTAAACAACCGTTTGAAATTGAAAAACTGAGACTTGCCACTGGCCCGGAAGTAGTGGTGCACCGGAACCTCGGCAAAAGAAAAACCGTAGTCGGAAAACTTCTTGATCATTTCGACGCAGATGGTACCGGAGGTCGACTCCAGTTCCACCTGGTTAAGGATCTCCTTGCGGATGAGTCGGAAATCGCAGTCCACGTCGCGAATGGGAAAGCCAAAAGCGAGTTTTGTCACGTGGTGGTAGATCTTGCCGATGATCACCCGGTGAAGAGGGTCATTCCGCTTGATCTTGTAACCGTTGACCCAGTCGACGTCGTCGCGCATGTAAGGCACCAGTTTTTCCAGCTCACGCACGTCGTACTGAGCGTCGCCATCAGTGTAAAAAACGAACTCCTTGCGCGCCTCCTTGAATCCTGTGCGGAGAGCGCAACCGTAACCACGGTTCTGAGGGTGGTGCACAACACGTACACGGTCGAAAGTTCTCTCAAGGAAGTTCAGAACGTCGACCGTGTGCTGCTCACTGCCGTCGTTTACCAGGATCACCTCGAAGTCGTCCGTCACTTTTGCAGCTGTGTCCAGCGCCAGGGCCACCATGCTACCGATGGTTCCCCAGTCGTTGTACACCGGGAAAAAGATGCTAAGCCCCGGCTTTTTCCTTCGACCGTTAAAAGACCGTGGTTCCGGCTGTGATGCCGTTTCCTGCCGGGGAACTTCGTCGGACATTACAAGAGCCTCCTGCTCATTTTTCGTAGAAGCCACCGTCACCCTACTCCTGCTTTCCAACGAGCTCCTGCGTCTGTGCCGCAGACGTGTCGGCGTGAACCGCAACGAACTCGTAAATGTGCGCCGACCGCGGGCCGATTCGAAGTGTCGCCAGATGGTGGAAGCCCGGGCGGCTTTTACCATCCGAAAGGGCGTTGATCAGAAAGATTTTGTAATTCTTGAAGCGCCAGTCGTAGTAGGTGTCGCCCACGCGGTAATGGTGGTGGTAGTCCCAAATCACGTACTTCACGTTCTTACTTGCCAGCTCTCGCCGAAAGGAAAGCGAGTCGTCCGCCGAGAAATTCCGCAGCACAAGCAGGTTCTCGTCGGGGAAGCGCTGCGTGTAGTAAGCCACTACCGGCGGCTGAATGAGCACAGCTTTTTCGCCCGGCCGAGCGTTTTCGTCGAGCCATTCAGCAATCAAACGGTACTCCGCCTTAGCGTAACGAACCTGGTAGAGATCGTGGGCCGCCACCTGTCCCCAAGGCCAGAGCAGCAGCGCAGTGAAAGGCAAAGCCAACCACGCCACGGTGCGCTCCCGCACGAACAGAAACCCGGAGGCCAAAAACAGCAGGAGCGCCCAAACGAGCGTCTCGGGCAGCGGCACTCCTTTCCGCCACAGCAGGACCAGCACAAGCAGGAGGGTCAATCCCAGTGTTCCCCACCTGAGGGCAGCCAGAGCTGTGCGCCCCAGAGCCAATCTTTCGCCGAGCCAGCTGCCGAGCTGCACAAGACCGAGTACAAACAGCAGCCACACGAGTCCGTTGGCCAACACGGTGTAGTCGTTGATTGTGAAGGGGTAAAGCGAATGCAAGGTCAGGTACCCAAGCAGGTACAGCGCCACCGCAGCGGCAAAACGCCGGTCCTTGAGCCACAGAGCCCAGAGCCCAACTGCAGACAGAACAACCACGCTCAAAGCCAGGACCAGACGTAGGGGCTCTGGTGAGAAATGTGGCACGAGGGCTCCCAGCCAGATTCGTACGAAACCCGCTCCTTCGAAAAGACGGTTGTGGCTGAAGTACATTCCGTACGGATTCCCAGCCCCCTCGCGCAGGCGGTTGATCAAGAGCCAGATGAGCAATCCCGATGCGGACAGGATTCCAAGTCCGAGCCGTTTCCAACGCTCGCGGCCGAAGAAAAGATCGCTCGCCGCAAGGGCAGCCACAAGCACAAAGCCCTCGTAACGCGTGAGCGCTGCAAAAAAGGCGGCCAGGTAAGCCTTCTTGTCGCCACGGCTGTGCAACAGCAAAGCCCCCAGGATCAGGGCAGCGGTGAAGATTTCCGCTTTCGGTTTCACTGCCATCTTGACCGTGATCGGCGAGACGGCCATGAGCCAAGCCACCCAGAAAGCGTGCTTGCCCAAGTAGCGCGCAGCAAGCCGGTAGAGGAACCAGAGCAAGGCCAGCGCAGCCACAAAGTTGATCGCCTCAGCGGCGTGGAGTTCACGGTCACGGCCTCGCAGGGGTAACGACACCACGGCGATCGTGGCAGAGTACATCGGAGGTCGTTTGAGGTGCTCCGGCAACGTGAAGTGTCTGTACGCAATGGCCTTCTCGCGGTAATCGAAAAAATCACTGTCCGGAACGTAGAAGTCGCCCGCCCGCAAGAAGAAGCTCACAGCGGAGGCAAAAAGCAACACCACGAACAGAACGCGGGAAACCACACCTGTCGAGCCAAACTGGAGACTGTCGAACTTTTCTTCTACCAAAACACTCCTCTCCTGGAAGTGAACCACTCAGACTCATGCCACACGGACGAAACGTCACTCCGGCAACGCATCCGTCGGCGGGGCTCCGATCCGGTAAATCCAAATCACCGGCCAGATTTCGTCACCCGGTTGGGGACGCAGGGTAACAAGCTTCTCGCCCTCCCGGTCGAGCCAGGCGTAGAAGCTCTGCCGTCTTTTTGCAGCTTCCGGGTAGCGTTCGAGCACGTGAGGCCATGCGTATTTGCCGCGCGTGAAACTGTCGACAATCACGAAATGCACACCCGCCTCAGCAAGCACCTGCTCGATGGGCTGCGTGCTCTTCCTGATGCGTCGGTCGCCTTCAGCGTCCAGAATACGGTAAGCTCTCCGGTACAAGCCACTGGCCAGCTTTTCCGCCTTGCGCGGGTCCTCCACGCGCAACAGCTCGGGCCCGTTGGGCTCCACCGCCAGACTTTCGCCACCTGCCACGTGGGCCTCAACCCAATCTTTGGCGAGGGTGCGTGTCTCCCGGTGACGCAGTTGCTTGTCGAGCGAGAGTGAAAGCCTCAATTGCGGCAGTGCGATGGCTGCCACCACGCCCCAAAAAGCGGCCACACGCAACCAGCGCTTTGCAAAAATGGTGCTAACGGCTACATCCAGCAGCCTTCCGACCAGCAAAACCAAGAAGGGCACAAGTGGCAGCAGGTGACGCATGGCTTTGTAGTTCAGGTGGCCCAAGTAGAGGTAGGACAGTACAGGCACAACAGCCAGCAGAAAGTCTCTCCGATCCCGGGTGAAAACGAACAAGAACACACCCGCAACCGCCAGCGCCGTGAAAAGCCAGCCCATCGACTCGGGCATGGAGTTTCTGGCGAAAAAGCCGTAGCCGGGCGACGTTCCGCCGATGATGTACGAAAAGAATCCACCACCTGTACCAACTTTGCCCGCACTCTCGAAATTGGCTGTACCGCGCAACCCACCAACGAATTCGTGCCAATCCACGAGCGGCATCGGGCAGGCCAACAGAAAAACGAGGACGAAAATCGCAACACCGGCCCAGAGGCGCCAGTCCGTCAGTTTTCGGAAAAGGTTTTTGGGATCCATTTGGCCTTGCAAAAGCAGGGTTAGCCCGATCGGCACGATAACCACACCCGCCTGGTATTTGGTGGCTGTGGCCACACCGGCGAGCGCGAAACCCGCCCACAGCTTCCTGATGTCGCCATCCTCCAGGTACCCCAAAGCAACTGCTACCGCAGCAAATCCCAGGAAAGTTACCGGCACGTCCACGGTGGCGAAGTGCGCATTTCGAACGTGCAAAAACAGTACGGAGAGGACGAGTGCAGACGCAAAGGCTACCCGCCTTCCGTACAGTCTTCGGCCCAACAAGAACACAAGCCACACCGTCGCAACCCCCGAAAGCGCGACCACCACTCTACCGAGCAGGTGGTACTGGAACGGATTCGTGTAGTACGCCAGCTTGGCCTGTACGACAGAGCTGTACCGTCCTGTCAACAAACCCAACCCGGCGTAGGCGCCGAACAGACCAGCCAGCACGTAGGTAAAAAAGGGTGGGTAAGTGCCAATGTTGAAAATTGCGTCCCGCGTCAGGTGCGGGAAATGATCCAGCAGCACGCCAGCCTGGATCACCAGTTTCACTTCGTCGGGGTGGTAGCGGTACGGTTTGCCAAACTGAATCCCGGTAAGACGTAGTCCGAGAGCCAGCAGGAGGATCGCCAAAACGGCAGCCAGCTCCAGACGACGGCGTTGTACGCTGTGTCGGTTGTCCGCTTTCAACCCCTGACCTCGCTACCCAATTCTTCCCTGAACAGGCTGGCCAGTTCGTCGATGCATTTTTCTCGGTCGAATACAGCTTCTACGCGGGTTCGTCCTGCTCGCCCCATTCGTCGCCGCAACGCCGGATCCACAAGAAGCCGAGCCAGCGCCTCAGCCAAGGCAACGTCGTCTTTCTCCGGCACCAGAAAGCCTTCCGTGCCGTCCCGCACAAGATCCGAGATGGCCGACGCGGTTGTCGACACCACCGGCAGTCCGGAAGCCATCGCTTCGGCCGCCACGTTGGGGATCCCGTCCCGGTCACCACGGGCGTCAATCACAGACGGCAACACAAACACGTGCGCTTCGTGGTAAACCCGAGGCATTTCTTCCGGCGAGACAGAGCCCACGAACCGGACAACGCGTTCCAACCCCAGCTGCCTCCGTAAGGATTCCAATCTCTCTCGTTCGGGTCCCTCACCGACGATTCTGAGCACGAATGAATGACCGTTCTGCTCCAACGCCGCTGCCGCTTTCAGCAGCACATCGAACCCCTTCTTGGGGACCAGACGCCCTACGCTCAGTAGAACCGGAGGTCCTTGCGGCTCTGTGGCAGCAGGCCTAAACCGGCTCAGATCCACTCCGTGGTAGACAAGGCGAAGACGAACACGCACACCAGACGCATTTGCCACAGCACGGAGTTTCTCAAGTCCCCGCGTGGTGCAGGTGGTTACAAACCGTGCGCGCGCCAGTTTCTCTGGCAGCAGCGGAGGATTGGTGAAAATGTCGAAAGCATGTGCCGTTACACTGAACGAGACCCCGAGGAGACGCGCACAAAGCAACCCGAAGCTGGCCGAATTGTCGGCAAAATGCGCGTGGACATGCCTCACCCCTCGCCTGGTCATGTCGTTCACGAGTGCAGGCACCAGGGCGAAATGCCAGATCACGTCCTCACGCGACCGTTTGTCAACCGGTCGGCCGCGAGCAAGAGTCCAGGCTGTTTTCAAGAGGCTGAGGGCGGACCGCGTGAGCCGTTTACGCCAAGCCCACCAAAGCGTGGTCACGTAACGCAGCGGGTGACGCAGCAGCAACCAACCGTGCCCTTTTGCCAGCGCAAGGGCAGCCGGCGCAGAGGGTACAAACACCACTTCGCGTTCCAGGTCCCGGTAAGCCGCGGGGATGGGGTCGTCCACCTGTTTGTGAACAAGCGCGTACGGCAAGACCTGGAACCCTCGCCGCCGCAGTCCAAACAGTTCTTCGACCACGAACGTTTGTGAGATAACCGGAAACGTGTCGAGAACGTAGGCAATTTTCATGAAAGCCCTGTCGGGTCAAAACGTCGTGAACTTGTTCAACGTGGACCTGCGGTCGCCGCACGTTCACAGGAATGTTGGCACTCTGCGGAGTCTCCTACCGAGGTTGTCGCTGCCCTCAGTCGCGGAGTCCCCGGAAGAACCCAGCTGTGTACGCGCCCAGCCCGATCAGATTCAACGGGTAAAGCAAAAGAAACAGTGCCAGGGCAGCTCGGTCGTACCCGGCCAACCGCCAGATGATTCTTACCGTTCTCACGAAGGGTAAGAGCGGCACCAGAACCGGGTAGCGAGCTACAAACGCCCCGTGCAGCTGCGCAAAGCGTTTCCGGTTCCGCGCCCCACCTCGGCCGAGTTCGAACTGGTTCCGCAGGTACTTGCTGAACTTTGTCCGGTGGTAGTGGCGCACCACGATGCTGGGATCAAAGAACGCCGGCCTTCCGGAGTCGGCCAGCCAGCGAGCAAAGAGAGCGTCGCTGCCTTTGATGGAATCGACAAAGCGCCCGTAGGCTTCGAACACCGACCGGCGGAACGCCACGTTCGCCGTCGCAAAAATGCTGATCGGGCCCGCCTTCCGTTTGGGGGAGAACTCGCTGAGTTCAAGCAGCCACTCAGAAATTGCCACCGGGTGGCGCGACCGGGCGTTCACGATCGCCCCAGCCACCACCTGCAGCTCTGGCTGGTTCTCAAAACGGTCGACGATTTTGTCCACCCAGTCCGCCGCCACTTCGACGTCCGTGTCCGTGAAAGCGATGATGTCTCCTTCGGCCACCTGCAACCCTTCGTTTCTGGCCGTACCCGGGTAGGCACGGCTGGCCAGCTGTACCACGCGAATGCCCGGGTAGCGGTCTGCGATCTGGTCGCCAACGCGCTCGGGAGAGCTGTCCACGAAGACGATTTCGAAAGGCCAACGGGTACGCTGAGCAAGAAGCGACTCCAGGCAACGGTGAACCAGATCTCCGGGCCGATAGGATGGCACGATGACAGACACGCGCGGCTCGTCCGGTGCCGGCCTTTGGGTCGGCGTTGTCCGCGTCGCTGTGGCTGGAATCGTCACGCAGCCTCCTTCAGGTAAAGCGAAAGCCTGTCTTCGTAGAACGCAGCGGTACGCCGGATGCCTTCCTCCAGCGACACTCTGGGCTGCCAGCCCGTGTCGCGGTGCAACTTCTCGTAGGTGACGACAAACCGCCGAATGTCAATCCGCTCCCGCTCGGGCGGAAACGGTACGTGCACGTAGCTGCCCTTGCCCACCACGCTGAGGATCGTCTTCACCATGTCCAAGAAAACGGTTTCCACCCCGGAACCAACGAAGTAGGCCTGGCCGTTTGTGGCAGAACTTAGCGCTGCACGTACAAAGGCATCCACAACGTCGTCCACGTACACGTAGTCGCGCGTCTGCTGACCATCGCCGTACACGGTGATCGGCTGACCGGTCATGGCGTTCTTCAAAAACCAGTTCAGGATGCCGTAGTAGCCGTGGTGCATCTGGCAGCGTGGACCGTACACGTTGTTCAAACGAAGAGACACGGCTGGGAAATCGAACGCGTTACCGTACAGGAACAGGTACTTCTCCGCCGCCAGTTTGTTTGCCCCGTACACGTCGGTGGGATTCATCGGGTGATCCTCGTCCACGGGCAGGTACACCGGCTCGCCTACCTGACCGCGGCTCCCCGCGTAAACCACCTTGACGTCCCGATTCAGGCGCGAGATTGCCTCGCACAAGTTGATGGTACCGTTGCAGTTGATGGCCACGTCCAGGGCCGGATCAGCCATGGAGATCTCGCGCCCAACCTGCGCCGCCAGGTGGAAAATGTAGTCCTTCGCCCGCACGTGTTCGGCAAGCAGGTCGTAGTCGCGCACGTCCCCTTTCACAAACTCCACCTGATCCCGAATCCCGTCCAGATTCGCCTCGTTCCATCCGTACGGATCCAAACAGGCGTCGTACACCGTGACCCGAGCGCCTTCCGC
>CAZXXS010000005.1:0-26290 GCA_964644845.1 uncultured Cytophagia bacterium
GGGCCAGCGCCGACGTTCAGGGACTCTAAACCGTGAGAGCTGAGAGCAGGGGAGCTGTTTCCGCCGACAACGCAGCCCGTTCGCGGATCGGAGCGTGGGACGGCCATTCGCGGTTACACGGGACTCGAAGAGCACTGTTGTTGTACTCCCTCTTCGCGCCCTTGCTCAAGCGGCGTTACGCTGGCGAGGTGACAACCGTAGGGAGCGAGCCTCCCTGCCCGGAGCCGGAATTGCTTGCCGGTCCCAGTGCGAGTTTGTAGATTTGTCGAGAACATCGGAACCGGCAAGCCACTTTCGCCGGAACGGGCTCAGCAGGGGTTCTGATCTGTCACGTTGAGTCCGGCTCAGGGGCGTAAAGTCGGAAATGTGGCCTGTCGTCGGCTTTCTGCGTTTTGCCTCGACGGGAGAACGTTCAGCCAAGCAAGGCAAGAACAAGGGGCTTCGGGGAGACGTCCCCGCTGCATCCTTTTCTGCAACGAAGCCCCCGAAACTGGAGTTCCTGCGGCTTCTAGGTTGGACTGGGTTTGGAGAGGGAAAGAGCGAAGCGATCGGCTGTTTCCCGGGAGGTGGACATGAAGCGTGAGTCGCGCGTGGCGGGTGGGCTGCTTGGCGTTGCCGTCGGCGACGCGCTCGGCGTGCCTGTGGAAGGTGTGTCAAGAAAACGTTTGCGGGCCAGGCCGGTCACGGAGATGTTACCGGCGGAACGCTGGGGTCTGCCGCCGGGCACGTGGTCGGACGACACCTCGCTGACCCTGTGTTTGGCCGCAAGTCTGGTAAAGCAGGGGCGCCTGGACGTTGAGGAGGTGGGGCGGCGTTTTGTTCGCTGGCTCGACGCCGGTTACTGGTCGCCGCACGGTCAGGCCGTTGGCATCGGGCGGACGACGCGTCAGGCCATTGCCCGCCTTCGGCGTGGAGTACCGGCCGAAAAGGCAGGCGGCAAAGGCGAGTGGAGCAACGGCAACGGGTCGCTGATGCGCATTCTACCCGTGGCACTCTTTTACGCCGAAGCGAACCCAGAGGAACTTGTCCAGGCGGCACACCGGGCTTCGGCCATCACGCACGCGCATCCACGCTCCAAGATGGCCTGCGGCATTTACTGTCTGGTGGCCAGGGAACTGTTACGCGGACGAGATGTGCGGAGCGCCTTGGCAGGAGGAGTCCGGCTTGCCTCCCGGATCTACGAGGTGGAGCCGTACGCCGCAGAGCGTGTGCATTTCGAGCGCGTGTTCAATTTGAGTATTCTCGACGTCGATGAAGAAGAGGTGCGAAGCACGGGCTACGTTGTGGACACGCTGGAAGCCGCGTTCTGGTGTCTTGCGCGAACCGATGCCTTTCGAGAAGCGGTCCTGACGGCGGTGAACCTCGGCGGCGACACGGACACCGTGGGAGCTGTCACCGGCGGCCTGGCCGGGGTGGCCTACGGTGAAGAAGCCATCCCGAGGCCCTGGATCGATGTACTGGCGCGAGCGCGAGAGATCCGCGAGCTCGCGTTGGCGTTGTCTCGTGCTGCGTCCAGCTCGAGAGTGTAGCCTGCGAGTCTCTGTGGGGGTGCAAAGTAGGTGGGAGCAAACTGTTTGGTGCACCGTGGAACCGGGCCGAGCGCTGACAACTGTGTTGCTCCACAGCAGATCCTACGGCGGGTTCGGAGGTCACACGGCAGGGGTTGCTACTTGAAACCTGCTTCGGATGCAGTTGCGGGTTCATCGTCGCTGCACGGTGAGGTAGGTGTTGAGCCAGGCCTGCAGGGTAGAATCGACGTTGTCGCGAGAGGCACAGACCGTGGTTACGGTCTGCTCGGGTTCGCGGTTCTCCGTGTCGCTGTACTTCCGCTGGATCTCGAGTACAGCATCCATCTTGCTCAGAAAAGCGTCCACAAGCTTGGGATCGAAATGTGTGCCTTTGCCCTTCACCAGGATTTGCACCGCTTCCTCACTGGACAGGGCTTCCTTGTAAGGGCGCTCTGTCGTCAGAGCGTCGAACACATCGGCAACGGCGCAAATTCGGCCCCACAGAGGGATGGATTCGCCTTTCAAACCGCGGGGGTAACCGGAACCGTCCCACTTCTCATGGTGACTCAGCGCGATGATTTCGCCTGCCTGAAGGAGAGGTGAACACGAGCCGCTGAGGATGCGTGCCCCAATGACCGTGTGTTGCTGCATGATTTTCATCTCTTCCGGGGTGAGGCGACCTTTCTTCAGGAGAACCGAGTCGGGAATGCCAATTTTGCCGACGTCATGCATGGGGGCCGCTCGCCGAATGATCTCCACGTCCCGCGGCGGAAGGTGCAGCGCTTTTGCGAGCAGGGCTGAGTACTCGCTAACGCGGTAGATGTGTGCTGCGGTCTGCTCGTCGCGGTACTCGGCCGCGATTGCCAGACGAGCAATTGTCTCAAGGTGCGCTTTGTACGCGTTCCGTTGGGCCCGGGCCATGTCCTCCAGGGCTTTGCGCAAGGCCTGGGTGCGTTTCTTGACCGTGTCTTCGAGTTCGCTGCGGTAGCGTTTCAACTCGTCGAGGGCTTCTTTCATCTTCAGGAGCGAACCAACCCGAACGGTTAGCTCCGCTTTGTCGATGGGTTTGTTGATGAAATCGTTTGCCCCGGCCTCGATGGCCCGGATGCGGTCTTCTTTGTTCGACAGTGCCGTTACCATCACGATCGGTAAATCCCGAGTAGCGGGATTCTCGCGAATTCTTCTTGCCACGTCGTAACCGTCCAGGCCGGGCATCATCACGTCCAGAAGAACAAGATCCACATCCAGCTCCAGTTTCACCAGGGCTTCGAAGCCGTCGCTGGCCGTTTCACACTCGTAGCCGAGGCTGCTCATCAAGTCCTGGAGCAACTCCCGGTTCATCGCCTCGTCGTCGACGATGAGGATGCGGTGGGGATTTTGCCTGGGTGCCGTCATGTGCGGCCCCCCTGTCCCTGGACTGTCGCGAAACGGCGAACCTCTTGTGTGAACGTTCGCGTGTCAATCGGTTTCGTGATGTACCCGTCGCAACCGGCTGCCAAAGCGGTTTCCCTGTCACCGCGCATGGCGTGCGCGGTCAGGGCCACAAGAGGGATTTTGTGGGTACGAGGGTCACCCTTGAGAATCTTGGCAGCTTCCAGGCCGTCCATCCCGGGCAGACCTACGTCCATCAGAATTAGGTCGGGCTGGAGAGACCTGGCCAGCTGGATGCCCTCCTCTGCAGTGGTGGCGCTGTGGACGTCGAAACCGGCCACCTCCAACAGATCGATGACCAGCTCAAGGTTGAGGTCATTGTCGTCAACAACGAGAATGCGTTTCTCCTGCATTCGCCTCACTCCGGTTTTGTTTGTCTCTGGGGCGGGGCATGCTACCCGGTTACGACCGCAACCGATTCCGGTTTCTCTGAATGCGTCGTCTTGTTCATGTACCGGATCTTGCGCACTTCGTCCAGGTACTTCAGCAATTCGTCTTTGCCTGCCTTCTTGGCGAATCCCATCACGTGTTGACTTAACCAGCGCCGTTCTTCCGGTGACATGGCTTTGGCTGTAAACACGATGATCGGGATGTCTTTAGTTCTTTCCTGCTGTTTCAGCTTGTCAATCACCTGAAAACCACTGACCTCGGGCATCATCAGGTCAAGCACAATGGCGTCGGGGATGTGTCTGGTTGCGAGTTCGATGCCCTCTTTGCCTCCGTAGGCTTTCAGAACTTCGAGCCCGTTAGCCTCGAGAGCACCGGACACCCACTCGACTGTTGAGGGTTCGTCGTCTACCACCAGGACCCTCGCTTCGCCTGCGGACTTCCTGGAACTGATGCGTTGGAGGACCTCGAGCAGGCGATTTCTGTCCACGGGCTTTACGAAGAACTCCAGTGCTCCAAGGCTGGTGCACAGCAATTTGTCTTCGGTCATGCTCACGATGATCACGGGAATGTCAGCGGTCCGTGGATCCGACTTCAATTCGGCGAGCACCTCGAGACCGTCCTTTTCCGGCATCATGAGGTCGAGCGTGATGGCAAAAGGATGGAGCGCTCGAGCTTTGCGGAGCGCCTCTTCCCCGTCTGCCGCGTAGGCCACGCGGTATCCTCCAGTGGTTGCGTAGTAGCCCAGCATTTCCCTAGCCTGCGGGTTGTCGTCCGCGATCAGCAAAAGAGGTGCATCTGCACGGACCGGCAACCTTGGCGTCTGCGTCGCGTCTTGCACCGTGTCGGGTTGAGAAGGCTGCTCTTCATGCGAGGGTGGGCTGACAAACGGAATCGTGAAGGTGAACGTGGAACCTTTGCCTTGACCTTCGCTGAAAACGGAAATCGTACCACCGTGCAACTCCACGAGTTTGCGTGTCAGGGCCAGCCCCAGTCCCGTGCCTTGTTGTTTGCGGGCGTAGGACGAGTCCACCTGCTCGAACTCGCGGAAGATCCGCTCCTGGTCTTCGGGGGCAATGCCGATGCCGCTGTCGATTACCTGCACCTGGAGCCAGTCCGTTACAACGCCTCTGGCGCTGTCGGTTTCCGTAGGTCCAGGAGGGCGGAGGCGCAACACTTTGAGCTTGACTTCGCCGCCTTCCGGCGTGAATTTGATTGCGTTGCTCAGTAAGTTGTAGAGAATCTGTTTGAACTTGGCCTTGTCGGCATAAAGTGGGGGTAAGTCATCTTCCAGTTCGGGGACAAGGCGAATGCGTTTCTTGCTTGAGAGAGCCTTGACAACGTTGAGCACGTCTTGAATGGCTTTGTCCACGTGGAATTCGCTTCTCTCAAGCTGCATGTGGCCTGCTTCGACTTTGGAGAGGTCGAGGATGTCATTAATCAGTTGCAGCAGATGTCTGCCGCTCGTAAGGATGTTGTTGACGTACTTGAGCTGCTTTTCGTTGAGTTGACCGAAGACCTGGTCGGCGAGCATCTCGGAGAAGCCGATGATGGAGTTCAAAGGTGTGCGCAGTTCGTGGCTCATGCTGGCCAGGAACTGGCTCTTGGCACGGTTCGCCTTTTCGGCGGTTTCTTTGGCCCTCAGTAACTCTTCCTCAGCGCGTTTGCGTTCCGTGATGTCCCGGACGGCGATTACGTTCGCTTCTGCGCGCCCGTACGGGATTTTTCGACCGGTCAGCTCGACGGGGAAGCGACTACCGTTCTTCCGTACGCCCAGGGCCTCAAGAGAAACTTTTGCGCGTTTCCCAGAGCGTTTCGCGTGCGAGGGACGAATGAAATCGGTTACACGTTTTCCGATGACCTCGGCAGGACTGTAGCCGAACATGCTGGCGAAAGCTCGATTGGTATCCAGAATGGCTCCGTTGCGGAAGATGGCGATGCCTTCGAACGTGGCTTCTGCAAGGCGCCTGAAGCGCTCTTCGCTGCGCCGTAAAGCTTCGGCCGCTTCAGCAAGCTGACGTTGTCGCTCTTCGTCGAGCAGGCGCAGGGCTTCGAGTCGGCGCACAGTGTGCAGCCGCCAGACGTAAATGCCGACAGCAGCGGTGCCGGCTGCGAACTGCACCAGCCACCAGGGTAATGCGTTTGCCGCAAAAGCGGCAGGTCCGGCAGTGATTGCCCACGAAACGATTCCGAGGGTCGCAAAAAGGAGCAGCCAGCGTAGCGAAAGCAGCAGCAGACCGGCGGCGACGATCGTGAAGGCTACGGGTAGTGAGTACCTCGCATCTGCAGCCATGCGAAGCTGGAAGAGATTGTCCACTAAAATGAAGCTGAGCATCGCAATGGCTACGGGATGCGCGAAGCGTGGCGGGAGAGCGTAGCTGGAGAGAACGTAGTACAGGGTGAACAACCCGGTAGCCACGGCGACGGCTGCCAGTGCTAGGGGAAGCGCAACCGCGCTGGGCATGTAGAGGGCACGGTTGAGCCCGAGGAAAAGGTAGACAATACCCAGCCCCGCGCTGGCTGTGCGCAGATTCCGGAGCAAGACCTGATC
This sequence comes from uncultured Cytophagia bacterium, assembly GCA_964644845.1. Classification (GTDB taxonomy): domain Bacteria; phylum Zhuqueibacterota; class Zhuqueibacteria; order Oleimicrobiales; family Geothermoviventaceae; genus Geothermovivens. The sequence goes on from CAZXXS010000005.1 coordinate 5,878, forward strand.
CAGTCGCGTTGGGGGGACTGAAACACCCCCCGCGATGATGTTTTCTTGACTGCTGTTCAAGGGTGTCTTCCGTTGTTTGCCTTGCGCGCCTGCGAGAGATCTTGCCCCCGGTCTCCCCTTGCCGAAGGGGGCAGAGCCTTTTCCACCGCCGTGTGATGGGCCCGCTGCGGACGCCGAAGGTGTCGTTTGAACGCTGCGGGACCACTGCTGCCTCAGGCTCGGGCCGCGCTCGTTGCGCCAGCTCAGGGTTCGTTCGGCGCTCGACGGACGCCTGACCACGGCACACCGCTGGTCTTGGGGAACTGCCGTGGCGCTGTCCGTTTGCGGTCCGGAGCGCTCCCTGCCCCTTTCAGTGCGATTATCGGCCTGCGCGGGAGCAACTTGACCGCGTACGTGGGCGCGGCCAGGCGAGATCGTGTGCAGCTGTTCGCCCCCCGTTGGCCTGGGAATTCAACGGCAGCACGGGAGGTGTCACACGTCGCACGCGGGTCATCTCGAGGCACGAACCCAGCCGAGTCCAAACTGTGTCCCAAGGCCCGTTATCCCTTGCAAAGGGGCAGCATTGCTGCGAGGGGACAAAGGGAAACGGGGAGAACTCGGTTTCCAGCACGACTTTCAGGTCTCTTGCCAGCCGATTCTTGAAAATCGCCCCGTTCCGAATGTGCTCCCAAAGCCCGGCAGATCTTGGGTTCCATCCTGGGCCGAGCGGATTCTCCGGGTTCCGGCAAGAAGCTGGGGGGTACACAGACCTCGATCTTCTGCCGGGGAACCACTGGACGATTTTTGAGCTAACTGGAGACGAAAGCCCGAGGTTACGTGGAAATGGGGCCAACGAAAACGATGGGGGCCACGAAGGGACCACGGGTTTCCGGATACAGAGACAGAGGACAAGGTTCAAGGCTCACAACGTGGCCCTTGCAGTCAGCAACCGGGAGGGGGAGATTTTGTAGCTTGGCCGTGGGCTTTCCCGGGGAAATTGGACGAGTTTTGGTGAAAAGAAGGCCCGTCGATTCCGCGGTTGGGGGAGGCGACGGGCCCTTCGATTTTTTTCGGTTTGACGGCGGGACGGTTGGCAAATTACGATTCTTTGAGGATGGCTGCCAGTTTGGTTAACGTTTCCTTGGCGTCGCCGAAGACCATCATGGTTTTAGACTCGTAGAAGAGCGGATTGTCTTCGCCAGCGAAGCCGGGACTGAGACTGCGTTTCAGGAAGATCACCGTCTTGGCCTGATCCACGTTCAGAATCGGCATGCCGTACAGGGGGCTGTCCTTCTTCCATCGGGCCACGGGGTTCACCACATCGTTGGCGCCCACAACAACAGCCACATCCGTCTCCTGGAAATCGTCGTTAATTGCGTCCATTTCGTAGAGCTGGTCGTAGGGGACATTTGCTTCGGCCAGCAGCACGTTCATGTGACCGGGCATGCGTCCCGCCACAGGATGAATGGCGTAGCGTACCTTGATCCCTCTCTTCTCGAGCAGCTGGGCCACCTCGTGCAGGATGTGCTGGGCCTGCGCAACGGCCAGTCCGTACCCCGGTACGAAGATCACGGAGTTGGCATTCTCAAGCATGACAGCCATGTCTTCTGGTGTGTAGGCCGTAACCTGTTTGCGTTCACCAGCGGGTCCTGCACCTTCCTGAACGCCTACCTGGCCGAACAGCACGTTGGTCAGGCTGCGGTTCATGGCTTTGCACATGATGTTGGTGAGAATGAGTCCCGATGCTCCCACCAGAGCGCCGCTGACGATCAGAATGTTGTTGGAGAGGACGAAGCCAGTCATGGCGGCTGCCAAACCCGAGTACGAGTTGAGCAACGAAATGACGACGGGCATGTCGGCGCCACCGATGGGCAAAACGAACAAAAAACCAATGCCCGTGGCCAGGACTGCGATGATCAGCAAATCCAGGGCGGAGACAGGATGCAGTACGAAAAGTACGCCCACGACGAGGGTTCCAAGAAACAGCAAGCCGTTGAAAAGCTGGTGCATCGGGAGTACCACGGGGGCGCTTTTCATCAGGCCCTGCAATTTCGCAAAGGCCACGAAGCTGCCGAAAAACGTTACCGTGCCAATGAGCACACTGAGAACGAGAGTGATGCTAACGTCCGGTGTGGGTTGCTGACTGACGCGCAGGAATTCGGCGATGGCCACGAGGGCCGACGCACCACCGCCGAAGCCGTTGAAGATGGCCACCATCTGCGGCATGGCCGTCATCTGCACGCGTTTGGCCGCTACAGCGCCAATCGCGCCGCCCACAACGATGCCAGCAATGATGAAGGTGAAATCCAGAATCTGCCTGTCAAACAGTGTGACGACAATCGCGATGAGCATGCCGAACATCGCGAGGATGTTGCCGCGACGGGCTGTGCGTGGCGAGCTTAGCAGCTTCAACCCCAGAATGAACAGGGAAGCTGCAACGAGGTAAGCAAGATTGGTGACAGTCTCCATGAGTTGCCGTCCCTATTTTTTCTCTTTCTTGAACATTTCCAGCATGCGGTCGGTCACCATGAAGCCACCCACCACATTGATTGTGGCGAAAATCACTGCAAGAAGGCCCAGAATGGCGCTCAGTCCGCTGTGCCCCGCGCCGGCGCTGATGAGCGCTCCGACGATCGTGATTCCGGAAATCGCATTCGAACCGGACATCAGCGGGGTGTGCAGTAGGGGCGGTACTTTGGTGATTACTTCGAAGCCCACAAAAATTGACAGAACGAAGATGTACAGAGAGACAATCAGTCCTCCGGTCATGACGTTGTACCTCCTTCGCCGAAGACGGTCTTCACAATGTCACTCACCAGCTCGCCGTTGTGCGTCACACACGCGCTTCGTGTGATTTCGTCCTCAAAATTCAGCTTCTGGTCTTCAGTTCCGAAAATGTGGTTGACGAAATTCGCGACATTCTTGGCGTACATTTGACTGGCGTGTACCGGAAGGCTGGCCGGTAGGTTAACCGGGCCAACGATGGTAACCCCGTACTTCACCACAACGTTGCCGGGTTCGGTCAGCTCACAGTTGCCGCCCTGCTCAGCGGCCAAATCCACGATCACTGAACCCTGCCGCATGCTTTTCACCATCTCCTCGGTCACCAGCAGCGGGGCCTTTTTGCCGAACACCTGAGCCGTGCAGATGAGCACATCGGTGCGCGGCAGACGCCCCCCGATGGCTTCCATCTCTTTCTTCACGAACTCGTCGGAAACTTCCTTCGCGTAGCCTCCCGCTGTCTCGACATCTTCGGGTAGTTCCATTTCGATGAACCGGGCGCCGAGACTTTCGATTTGCTCCTTCGCGGCTTTGCGAACGTCGAAAGCTTCCACGCGGGCGCCCAGGCGCTTGGCTGTGGCAATTGCCTGCAAACCGGCCACTCCTGCACCGAGTACGAACACGTTGGCTGGAGGGATGGTCCCTGCTGCCGTCATCAGCAAGGGGAAGAATTTCCCGAAGTACTGTGTGGACAGCAGTACTGCCTTGTACCCGGCGACTGTGGCCATGGAACTCAGCGCATCCATCGACTGGGCGCGGGTGATCCGCGGGATGAGTTCCATCGCAAAGGCGGTAACCCGGCGCTTTCGAAGCTTGTCGACAAGCTCTCGGTTTGTCGTCGGTGCCAGAAAGCCAACAAGCACTGCCCCTTCTTTGAGCATGTCGAGTTCGTCCTGACCAGTCTTCGGGTGCTTGAGTGGGGGCTGTACCTTGAGGATTACATCGGCTTCTCGGTAAAGTGCGCCGACCTCGGGCACCAGAAGGGCGCCGGCTTTTTCGTAATCAGCGTTGGTAAAGCTTGCGCTTTCGCCGGCACCCTCCTCAACCAGAACGTCGGCTCCAAGCTTCTTGAGGTCCGAGACGGTTGCGGGCGTGGCAGAAACGCGCGTTTCCCCTTCTCTCACTTCTTTCGGTACACCGATCTTGATCATCGCAACACCTTCCGGTTTTTGGGATTTCGAACGGTCACCGGGTGGATGGAAGCGCGGTCACAAAAAAGCGGAGCCGCCCCCTGGCAGTTCCGCTCGTGTTCCAGTGCAAGACTGTTGCTGAGCCCGCGGCCAAACGGTGGGGGCCCAGTGTGAATGCCGACAAACATGGCTTGACGCACGTACCCTGTCTCAGGCAGTTTGTGTCGGTTGACCACGTTTCCCGAGTTCCCGGTCAAGCATCACCAGGCCGTGGCCTTTGTCGCCGATCAGCCTCAGCGTGTCCAGCACCTGGTTGACGCTCTTTTCCTCTTCCACCTGCTCTGTGATGAACCAGTGCAGAAAGGTTTGTGTGGCGTAGTCGTTTTCCTGTACAGCCAGTTCGTAGAGCTTGTTGATGTTCTCTGTGATGTACTGCTCGTGTTTCAGCGTTTCTTCGAAAACTTGGGTGGGGGATTCGTAGTCCGTAGTAGGTTTGGGCACGGCTTCCAACACGACGCGCACGCCCCGGTCCGACATGTAGTTGTAGAATTTCATGGCGTGGCTCAATTCTTCGGCCGCCTGAGCCTGGAACCAAGCCGAGAAACCCGGTAGACCGTTGGCGTCGCTGTAAGCTGCCATGGACATGTAAAGGTAGGCCGAGTAAATCTCGCGGTTCAGTTGCTTGTTCAGTTCTTCTTTCAGTTTGTCGCTAAGCATGGCTGCTCTCCTCGCGTCTTAGTCAGTCCCCTCAACGGCGGTTGTTTCAACGGGTCCGTCGGCCAAGACAGCCAAGCCAAATCGGACACTAAAGATCGTAATTAACTTGGAGAAACGCAAGAGAAAAATGAGCGGAAGTTGGCCCTTTCGCCCGTGGGGGCTTACAGACACCTGAAAGCAGCTTCTCCGTTGGCTGGTAACGCGGGTTCAGAGGCAGGGCGAAACCCCCAAAGACGTGCTGTATTTCCGCCGCAGACCGGGTCGTGGCGAGTCTAAAACCTGTCTTTCGAGGTTTCGGCTTTGTTGCCTGGCGCGCAGACGGGGTTAAGCCATGGTTTCCTGGGACAGGTTTTGAAAGATGTTCCCAGTGCGGACGGAAGCTGACCCAGGTTTTTTCTTACTTCACAACCGCAAAGGCCGGTTTCTTTCCCCGGCAGGATGCTGCAACGGAGAACTACGGGAACGCAGCCGCCAGGGCCACGTTTTTCTCTCGGCCCGGCCGTTCCGGCAACAGTCCTGCGCAGGGTGCCGGAAGTGCGGAGGGCAGTTTCTCCTCGAACAGGGCCCCGGGGAAAACCACGGCCGTCCGTTGTGAACGAACACAGGCGCCAGGTGCGAGCGGTCGATGATTCAGGGCGTAGCGCGGTGGGACCCTGAGCGAGCGGAGGGCGGATTGTTCAAAGATTTGTGCGGAAGACGCCGGTAAAACACAGGACCGGTTGCTGGGACGTGAAGGCTTTCTGGAACGGCCCTCGGCAGTCAGATCCTTCTGGGGCTGCGCAAGCTGGGGTAAATCGGGCACGTGAGGGAAAACAGCCTTGAATGAGACCCGTTGCGTTAGAGAAAATGGGAACTCCGCCGGTGCGTTCCTCCGTTGACTTTCGGGACAGAGTTCTGTAAGGTGTGTCGTTGTACGTCGAAGGTCGGGTAGAGAAAGCTGCCGGAACCGAGTTGCCAGGAGGTGCCCCGTGATTTACACTGTTACGCTGAACCCCGCTCTGGACCGTACGATCTGGGTGAGGAACATCGATTACGACGATGCCAACCGGATCGAAAGGGAGGAGAAATTCGCGGGGGGCAAGGGGATTGACGTTTCGCGTGTCCTCATGCACCTGGGAGTGACGAGCAAAGCACTCGGCTTCTTAGGTGGTTACGCGGGGATGGAAGTGGAAGGCATGCTGTTGCTTGAGGGCGTGTACTGCGATTTTACGCCGATCGCCAACGAAACGCGCACGAACGTGATTGTCCACGTGGAGAGCAGTGGTTCCCAGATGCTGTTGAACGCGCGTGGCCCAGAGATCCAGCCGGCGGAGTTAACGGCTTTCTTCAAGAAACTGGAGAGTCTCAGCGATGCGCACTTTGTGGTGTTCAGCGGCAGTTTGCCCCCGGGGCTGAGTCCGATCATTTACGCCCGGAGCATCGAGACTGTGAGAAAGCTCGGGGCCCAGGTTGTGCTCGACACGGACGGCGAGAACCTGCGCGTCGGGATCACCGGTAAGCCGCAGGTGATTAAGCCAAACTTGCACGAATTGAGTCGACTGGTTGGGCGGGACTTGCGAGCCCTGGCGGACGTCGTGGCTGCGGCCGAAAACGTGAGGCGGGAGGGGGTGGAAACCGTTCTCGTATCGATGGGCGCCAGGGGCATGCTTCTTGTGAACGCAAAAACCCGCCTGCTGGCGGTACCGCCAGAGATCAAGGTGGTGAGTGCCGTCGGAGCTGGGGATTCCGCCGTGGCGGGATTCTTGTACGGCCGCCTCAGTGGGATGTCAGTGGAGGACAGCTTGCGTTTTGCAGTGGCAGCTGGTACGGCGACCACGTTGCAACCCGGAACGGCTGTAGCGAGAAAAGAAGACATCGAGGCGATTTTGCCCCAGGTGGAGATTCGCGATGTCTGAAAAACGCCGCAAGCTGATGCCGGGTGTCCTTCGCGTGGATTCACGACGTTTTCTGGAAGAGGTCCGTAAGAACCGGGAACGGGTGAAGGAACTTGGCCCTGGCATCATCACCGGTGGTGCTGGAGACGACCCTGCTGGCATTGTGACCTACACCACGGTAGGGGCCACAACCGGCTTCTCGCTCCTCTGGCTCATGCTGCTCTCGACTCCGATGATGGTAGCCGTGCAGGACATGGCGGCCCGTTTGGCCATCGTGACCGGTAAAAGCCTGCCGGAGATCATCCGCGGTTTTTACTCCAGGAAGGCAGCTGTGGCCATCGTGCTGGTTCTGGGAGTTGCCAACGTCATCACAATCGGGGCCGACTTGCAGGGTGTGGCCGAGGTTTTGGAACTGCTGACCGGGATCCGATCAGTTCACTGGCTCATCCCCATCACGGCCTTCATCGCCTACCTCGTCACGTTCAGGACGTACAGGACGGTGAAGCGCGTGTTTGTCGGGCTTACCATGGTGCTCGTCGCGTACGTGTTCGCAGCGGTGCTTGCCCGGCCAGATTTTTCGGCGGTTCTAAGGAACACGTTCTTACCGCACCTGTCATTTTCGTCCATGTTTCTCGTAGCTGCTCTCGGGATGCTGGGCACGACCATCTCACCGTACATGCTGTTCTGGCAGGCTTCCGAGGAAAAGGAGGAACACAAGACGGTCGCTCAGGCTAAATCTGTGCAGGCTGATACGGCTGTGGGCATGATCTATTCGAATCTAATCGCGTTTTGCATCATTGTGGCGGCCGCAGTTATGCTCTTTGGCCGGCACATGTCCATCAACACCGTTTCGGATGCGCTGCTGGCGCTACGGCCTCTGGGGCAGCGCTCTGCCGTTGCTCTGTTTTCGATTGGCATCATCTCGGCAGGATTTCTTGCGATCCCCGTTCTTGCTGGCTCCACGGCCTACGCCGTTGCCGACACCTTTGGCTGGCGGGAAGGACTGGACCACAAAGTGAGCGACGCAAAAGGCTTTTACAGTGTGTTCTTTGGAGCTCTGGTCATTGGCGACTTGATCCACCTTTCCCCGCTCACAGCCGTGCAAGCGCTCTACTACAGCCAGGTTCTCGATGGGCTTCTGTTGCCAGTGCTCGTCGGTGTGTTGCTTGCCCTCAATGCCAACACGCAAATCGTGGGCGAATTTTCCAACTCCAGTTTCAACAAGTTCTTTGGCTGGTTGGCACTGCTGTTCAGCCTCGCTTTCGCAGGCATTCTTCTGACCCAGGTGTTCAGAGCGTTACTCTAAGTTGGCTCAGCAGCTCTGCCGTTAACGGACTGCCCGGAAGTTCTGCAACCGGTGAACGGCGCGGAAACACAGGCCGTCGTGGAGACTGCCGTAGGCGTTTTCGTCCCGATGTGAAAGGTGAATCAGCCAGCCAAGTCGACGCGAATTCTTGTACCCACGTTGCAACCTCCTTTTCGCCCTTCGGTTCTTACCTCGGTTCGTGCAGCCGCTGCAGAATTTCCTGTGGCGAGGCTGTGCCCGTCGTGTGAAGCTTTTGGACGACGACGCTGGCGGCTGCGTTGGCGAGAGTAACGGCGGTCACCACGTCGATCCCTGCGGCCAGCGCCGTTGCCAGAGTGGCCGCAAATGTGTCACCCGCTCCGGTCACGTCGATTTCGCCTCGCGCGGGCCAAGTTGGCACGTGGGCTGTTCGCCTGTTCTCGCGGAAGAAAATCCTTGCCCCGTTCTCGCCCAGGGTGACCACCAGGTACTCCGCTTGCACGAGCTCTTCAAGTTCCCAGCCCGCTTTCTCGAGGCCCTCGTCAGTCCTTACCACGTCTTCGTCGATCCCGAGACCGATGGCCAACTCCACCTCGTTGGGAACCAGGGCCGTAAACCGGCGAAACCGCTGAATACGAAGGCGCGAGTCGCCGACGGTCACGGTCCCGTGCTCACGCGACAGCTGCTCCACAGCTTCCAGGATGCGGGGTGTTACCACACCCGTTTCCTGGACTTCGTTGTAGTCGTCCACAATCACGGCGTCCCACTGGGACATTTGTTGCCTGAGTGCTTCGAGCAGCTTGTCCTCATCTTTTTTGGAGATAGGCTCCTCGTTCTCTTGATCGAACCGGGCGACCTGCTGCTTCTTGCCGTGAAAGGAAGAAGCGTAAATTTTGTTGAAAGTGGGTGTGTGACGGTTGGGATCGCGCAGAAGGTAGCGGGTGTCGATTCCCCTCTTCTCAAACTCGCGGAGCATGATCTCAGCCGAAAGGTCGTCCCCGATGACCCCGACCGCGAAAGTCCGGACGCCGAGTGCACGCACGTTCAGTGCTGTGTTGCCGGCTCCTCCGGGAAGGTACTGGTCCTGCTCAATTCGAACGATTGGAACGGGCGCTTCCCTGGAGATGGCCTCCATGTTCCCCAGGATGTAGCGGTCAAGGTAGAAGTCGCCCACAACGGCGACGCGGAGATTCCGGGCTTTCTTAAAAACATCCGTGTAACGTGAGTCCACCTGCATGTTCCCTCCTTGTGCGGTCGACTGAGTCTCCCAGCAGTGGTTTCTCGACGCCCTGCTGCGTCTTCCCCCAGTTCGTGCCAGAGGTACACTCTTTCTGGTGCTCGCTCTACCCACGGGCAGGGCCCGTTTCGACCCCCAACTTTAACCTGAAGTTTGGGTAAAAGCAAGGAAATTGTGAGTGAATGGTCCCGGGTTTTTTCGGTGGCCCGGATGGGCATCTCAAAGCGGTCTGGCTCTGGCGACGTAGCGTCGCTGGCAGACCGAGCGGGAGGAGCGAAGCGTCGGAGGTTTCCGCAGAAGACCGGGTGCCATGGACCTGACAAGAGGCCACTTTGGCCGGGGGACCAATCAGGAGGAGAGATCTTTTGCCGCGAGCGAAGGAAAAAGCCTCCCGCGCGCGTTCGGGAGGCTTTCTGTTTCGCGGAAGATTCCTGCGGATCGAACCAAATCAAAAGTCCATGCTCTCGCCGAAGCCCAGAACCTTTGCTCTGAAGCCTTTTTCCTCGACTTTTCGGGCAAACTCGTTCGGGTCTGCGTCGATGACCTCAAAAGTCTTGTAATGCATGGGCACGGCCAGATCTGGCTTCAGAAACTCGACCGCTTTTACAGCATCGTCGATGCCCATGGTGAAGTTGTCCCCGATCGGGAGCAGAGCCACGTCGATTTTGTCCATTTCGCCAATCAGCTGCATGTCGAGAAAGAGGCCCGTGTCACCGGCATGGTACACGGTTTTCCCGCCGATGGTGACCAGGTAGCCACAGGGATTGCCCATGTAGACCAATTTGCCGTCGATTTCAGCCGCGGATCCGTGGTGCGCAATCGTCAATTTCACACGACCGAATGGAAACGTGTGGCTCCCTCCGATGTGCATCGGGTGCACGTTGGCTCCCTGGGACTGGCAGTACATGGCGAGTTCGTACGGCGCCACAATGGTTGCGTTGTTGCGTTTGGCGATGGTGAGACCATCACCGAGGTGGTCGCCGTGGCCGTGGGTCAGTAGAACGTAGTCGGCCTGAACCTGGTTGGGATTGACCGACGCTACCGGGTTTCCAGTGAGAAACGGATCGATGACGATCTTCGTGTCCCCCTCTTCAATCAGGAACGCGGCGTGTCCAAAATAGGTGAGCTTTGGCATAGCACCCTCCCTTTTCTGTGTTCATGGCCGAAAGAGCCAGGTCTCCCCGTCAAGTACGCTAACATTCGAAACCTTGAGCGAGTTGCAGGCACCTGCTGACGACACCCGTGTTCGAGGCGGTCACGATTTCGCGGGCGCCTTTCACGGAGCGGCTAAGCGGAGTTGCTCCATGAATTCCCGCCGCAGAGAGTCGTCGTTCTCGAAAGCACCCAGGAAGGCACGCGTAGTGATCAAAGAATCCTGTTTCTCCACGCCCCGCATGATCATGCAAAGGTGACGTGCCTGCACGGCAACAGCCACCCCCTTCGGTTGAACCACTTCTTCCAGCGTCGACGCAATCTGGTCGGTGAGCCGCTCTTGCACTTGAAGCCGGCGGGCGTACATCTCCACGATTCTCGGGATTTTACTGATTCCGATGATTTTGCCGTCCGGGATGTAAGCCACGTGGGCTTTGCCGAAAAACGGGAGGAGATGGTGTTCGCACATGCTGTAAAAAGCGATGTCCTTGACGAGCACCATGTCCCCGTAGTCCTCGGTGAAGACGGCACCGTTCACGATCTCTTTGATGTCCGTTCGGTAGCCTCGCGTAAGGTACTCCCACGCCTGCGCGACACGCTGGGGTGTCTTGAGCAAGCCTTCACGGTTGGGGTTCTCGCCCAAAAGCTCCAGAAACCGGCGGACTACGGACTCCATGTCGCGTGTTTCGTTCAACAGAACCTCCACAGCAGGAAAGGTGTTTCTCCATCCGCTAAGCGAATTCCCCGCGCGCGATTCAAAGGTAGAAAAACGGCTCCACAGAATCAAGGGGCGACTTTGACGGGGTTTGCACTCGGAACCTGCGGATACCTCGGACCGACCTGGCGTTTACCGGTGGAGTGGTTACCAGCGCAAAGCGCGAGCTTGAGGATCCCTCGGTTTTTCTGCCCGGGATTGGGACCCGGATGGTCCGAGAATGGTTTGGGGTGTTCGGGTTGGCCTCGTTACCTGCAGAAAACCGGCTCACTGCGCAGACGAGGTGAAGATGTTGGAGACGGGCTGCACCTTGGGTTGACGGTTTTTTGCGGCCGTCGCCTGCACGTTTCGGGAAATTCCTGTCCGAGGGTACCCTGTGTACGGACAGCAGAAGCCGGCAGCGAAATTTGGGGTTTGCTTTCCCCGAGGTGTCTTTTCTGACCTACTCCCAAGGTGGTGTGAGGCAGGCCATGCCGTACAAGACTACGATCTCGATTTTGGGAAACAAAGGCTGCAGTAACCGGTAACCCTTGCGCGATGCTTCCTAAACCTGATGAAGACGTCGATTGGGAAGGTTGCTCTCTGGCCCGGTAGTGCACAAACTCAAGAAAGGCAAGCTCGGAAGGGGTCAGATGCAGAAGAGCCCCTCCCGAAACTCAGGAGAGGCTCTTCGCCGTGAGAGAGGATCAGACCAAGCCAGGACGGCAAGCTTAGGGTCTTGTGGGAAGTCGACATGCTTTGTGTCGACGCTGTGTCGATCAGCCTTCTTTGGCCTGACGGTACAATTTGAGCACAGACGGCACGTAATTCTCCGTCTCGCGAGGGAGTACCCCGGCTTTCTTACCTTCCGACAGCCATGCTGCTGCTCGTCTTTCCCCACCATTGTAAGCTGCCAGGCCGCCCTCCAAGCCGTAACGTTCGATCAAGCTTGAGAGGTAGCGGCAACCAATCCGGATGTTGTAGATGGGGTTGGAAAGAACGGTTTCGGGATCGGTCCAGGTGATCCCCTCGTAACGCGCTACGTACATACCGGTCGTGGGCATGATTTGCATAAGACCAATCGCGCCGGACGGCGAAATCAGCCCCGGATCCCACGTCCCGCCGGTTTCCTGAGTGATCGTGGCTGCGATCAGATCCACGTCCAGATTGGGGTACTTCTGGCTCATGTTGTAGATTTCGTTGGCGATGTCGTACTTCAGTGAGGCTTCCATGTTCGGGTTCAGTCGATCGATCATGGCCATGATCTTCTGAATGTGGAATTGCCTTACGGAGTCCACGTTCATGGCAGCGCGCAGGCTGTTGAAAGCGGCTTCCAGTCTGGCGAGCTGGTTGTCGCGTTCCTGACTGACCCGAAAATTGTAGCTGAAACCAACGACGAAGATGGTGCCGAACACAACAAACGCAACCTTGACAACCATGAAAACGGGAGATTTCCTTCGTCTCATCGTACCCCTCCGATGGGTTGACCACAGATGATTTGACACCAGTGTGTTTGCAATCATTGTGCCTTTCCCGTCGATCGGTACGGGCAAAAAACGCTGCGGGCCTTTAGTGTTTGAAACCGTGGAAGTTACGTACTTGTCTCATCCGCTGCCGAGAGGCGACAAGGCCGGAAGATTGGCTAATAATGGCCTGTATGCTGGCTAATAATGGCCGATCCGTCGCAGGGTGCTCCGTTTGGGACAGGGGATTGTTTCAAGTCGGTCAAAACCGGCAGGCTGGTTCGGGTCCGGACAGGAGCCGTTCGAAAACCGGACGCCAACAGATCAGGAACCGGCGTTGTCAGAATGGGCGGTGCCTGCCTCTGTCACAGTGGCGTTCGCTTGGCAAGCACGGGTTGGCGAGATGCAGGACAGCCCTTCGCATTGCTTCTGGCTGCCGTGCTCCGGTGTGGAACGCCCGGGAATTTCCGGCCGGGCCCGGGAACATACTGATGTTGTGACACTTGCGCTGTGCCGTCCGGTTCGGTTTTGTGCACAAGGTCAGTTCCCTCTGTGCTGAGAGTGGGCGAGCAAGTGGGAAGGACTCGCGCTTTCTGTTCCCTGCCGGACATTTGCGAGGTCGGCCGCTGCCGTGGACGCGCTCCAGGAATCTGGCTGATGGAGCGGCGAGCTTGGCAGCTGGAAAGCGAAACGGAGACTGCTCCAGGTGCTGGGAAGCTGCCTGGTTTCGCCTGTCCTCTGAGCCGGTTGGCGGAGCATCAGGCGAACGTGCTTCGATTTGATGGAACTCTCTACGGACTGAAACCGCGCTTGCTTGAAACGTTTGTGATGCCACTTCGTGGAGCTGGGCCTGTGCCGCTACGTCTGTTTGATGCCCGTTCGAATGTGCACGACCTTCGTCAGCGGGGAGACCAGGACCATGCCGTCGCCCTTCAATCCAGTGTAGGCCCTTTCGCGGATCGTCGCCACAATCTGTTCCACTTGACTTTCTTTGCACACCACTTCCAGCTTGGTGAGTTTGGCGTACCGGGCAGATGCGCGGAGGGTGTAGCTGGATTCCTCAGGGTCCGCGAGGCTGCCGATTCCCATTACGTCAACCAGCGACACACCCTCTACGCCGATCTCGGCCAGCCCCCTCACCACGTCCTCAACCTTTGAGGTGCGAACGTAAGCCTTGACCTTTTTCATGAGCCTTTTCTCCCGGAGTGGTACCCCTTGTCTTCCTCTAATTTGCTCTTGGCCACCTGGGCTCCAAATCGCCTGGCTTCGCGGGATTTCCAGACGTAGTAAATAGCCGGGATCACCATGAGCGTGAGTAGTGTCGAGGTGATCATGCCTCCGACCATTGGTGCTGCAATTCGCTTCATGACTTGGGAACCCGTGCCGTGGCCCCACAAGATGGGCAGCAGTCCAGCCATGATGGCTGTCACCGTCATCAGCTTCGGGCGAACACGCTCCACAGCGCCCTCGATCACAGCCTGGTACAAGTCCCGGGGGCCACGCATCTCGCCCCTCAAGCGCCGTGCCTCGTACGCGTGGTCCAGGTAGATTAGCATGACGACACCGGTCTCGGCTGCCACGCCAGCGAGGGCAATGAACCCGACGCCAACGGCCACGCTGAAGTTGTACCCCAGCACGTAAAGAAACCAGATGCCACCGACCAGGGCGAACGGTAGCGACAGCATGACGATGAGGCTCTCCGTCACATTGCGGAAATTCAGGAATAGCAGCACGAAGATGATGAGCAGGGTCAGGGGAATCACAAAACGCAAGCGCTGTTGGGCCCGCTCCATGTACTCGTACTGGCCGCTCCACACCAGGCTGTACCCTTCCGGTAATTTCACCTCACGGTCCACAAGCGCTCGTGCCCTCTTGACGTAGGTGCCCACGTCAATGCCGCGGATGTCCACGTACAACCACGCTGTCTTGCGCGCATTCTCGCTCTTGATCACAGGTGGTCCCTTGTGGATGTCCAGGTCTGCCACGTAGCTGAGAGGGATCTGCGCGCCTGTGGGTGTTTTGATCAGCACCCGACGCAAGGCAGGAAGGTTGTCCCGTAATTCCCGAAGGTACCGCACGTTGACCGGGTAGCGTTCAAGACCCTCAACTGTGTGGGTCACGTTCATGCCCCCAATGGCGGACGTGATGACGTCCTGCACATCGCCCACGGTCAGCCCGTACCGGGCAGCTTCTTCACGTTCGACGCGAAAATCCAGGTAGTTACCGCCCACGGTCTTGTCCGGGAAGACACTCAGGGTGCCCGGGGTGTTGCGGACAACGTTGGCAACACGCTCAGCGAGGTCCGAGAGGGTTTGCAAATCTGGTCCCATCAGCTTGATGCCCACAGGCGTCTTGATGCCCGTCGACAGCATGTCGATGCGGGTTTTGATTGGCATGGTCCACGCGTTGGTCAGCCCGGGAAACTGGATGGCTTTGTCGAGTTCCCTCACCAACTTGTCGATCGTCATGCCAGGACGCCACTGATCCTGAGGCTTAAGGGTGATTGTGGTTTCAATCATGGAAAGCGGTGCCGGATCCGTTGCCGTTTCAGCGCGGCCCACCTTGCCAAAGACTGATTTGACCTCCGGAAAACTCTTGATGATTTTGTCTGTTTGCTGCAGCAGTTCCTTCGCCTTGGTGATGCTGATCCCCGGGTCCGTTGTCGGCATGTAAAGGAGATCCCCTTCGTTCAAGGGAGGCATGAACTCGGAACCGATGTGTTTCAGGGGCAGAACGGTGACCAGCACGACTGCCAGGGCGGTGATGATCATGCCCCATTTGAATCGCAGGACAAAATGAATCACACGACGGTAGATGGTGATCAGGAATCGGTTGATTGGATTCCGTTTCTCGGGGAGAATGTTCCCCCGGATCCAGTAGCCCATCAAGACGGGCACCAGGGTGAGCGACAACAGGGCCGCAGCCGCCATGGCGTAGGTCTTAGTGTAGGCCAGCGGTTTGAATAAGCGACCTTCCTGAGCTTGCAGGGAAAAAACGGGAAGAAACGAGAGCGTGATGATCAGCAGTGAGTAAAACAACGCCGGCCCGACTTCTTTGGACGCATCCAAAATGATGGCCCAGTGGTCTTTCTTGCTGCGGTCGCGTTCAAGGTGTTTGTGTGCGTTTTCGATCATCACGATGGCCGCGTCGACCATGGCGCCGATGGCGATGGCGATGCCGCCCAGAGACATGATGTTCGCGTTGATGTCCTGAGCGCGCATGACGATGAAGGCGATCAAAATCCCCAGTGGGAGTGTGAGAATAGCAACGAGTGAACTCCGAAAGTGCAGGAGAAAGACGATCGTGACCAGAGCAACGATGAGACTTTCTTCCAACAACTTGCCTTTGAGGTTTTCGATGGCTCTCTCGATGAGACCAGAGCGGTCGTAGGCAGTGTGAAGGGTCACGCCTTCTGGTAGCCCTTTCTTGAGATCTTCCAGCTTGGCTTTGACGGCTTTGATGGTTTTGAGCGCATTTTCACCGTAACGCATCACAACGATGCCGCCGACGATCTCCCCTTCGCCGTTCCACTCAGCCAGCCCGCGACGCAACTCTGGGCCCAGGTGCACACGGGCTACGTTTTTCACCAGAACGGGCGTGCCGTGTTCGTCCACACCCAAGGGGATGTTTTCTACATCTTTGACAGACTTGATGTACCCGAGTCCGCGGACCATGAACTCGGTTTCACCCATTTCGACAAGGCGGCCGCCGACGTCATTGTTGCTACGCTGGATGGCTCGCCGAACCTGCTGGATGGACAAGTTGTAGGCTTGCAAGCGGTCAGGGTCCACTTCCACCTGGTACTGCTTCACGTAACCGCCGATGCTGGCTACCTCGGCCACCCCGGGTACACTCATGAGCTCCGTGCGCAAGTACCAATCCTGAATGCTTCGCAACTGCTGAAGATCGTAGCGGTTGCCACCGTCGAGCACGTATTCGTAGACCCAGCCCACACCGGTGGCATCGGGTCCGAGAGCCGGTGTGACGCCCGGGGGCAAGGACTTTGAGACGTAGTTCAAGTACTCCAGAACCCTGCTGCGGGCCCAGTAAAGGTCGGTGCCGTCCTCGAAAATGATGTAAACGAATGACAGGCCGAAGAAAGAGTAACCACGGACTACTTTGGCGTAGGGCACCGACAGCATGGCTGTGGTGAGAGGGTAGGTCACCTGGTCTTCCACCACCTGTGGTGCTTGACCCGGATACTCGGTGTAAATGATGACCTGAACATCGCTGAGATCCGGGATGGCATCCACCGGCATTTGCAGCATGGCGTACACACCACCGAGAGCGACGATGGCCGCGAACAGCAGCACAAGGAATCGGTTGTTGATCGATCCTTCGATGATTTTCTCCAGCATTGGGCAACTCCTTTGGCGCGGTGGCTACTGTGACTCATCCGGATTTTGGCGCGGTGCCGTGTGAGCGCCGCTGATGCCCCGGCAATTTTCCGTCGGCGGAAACGTTCTAAAGTGTTCGGCTCCGAGTTCAAGGAGAAGCGACATCGCCGTCGGTCGAGCTGGTGCTTTTCAGACGTTCTTCCAGCATCTTTTGAATCGCTTCTTGTAAACGGCTTTCGCTGTCGAGAAGAAATTGCGCCGAGGTGACCACGCTTTCCCCTTCTGGGAGACCTGCCAGCACACGTACGTGACCCCGCCCGTCCTCTTCGCCCAACATCACTTCGCGGGGCTCGAATTTTCCGCCCCCTCTGGCTACGAAAACGAGGTTGCGCTTCCCTGTTCTGATGACAGCTTCCGTGGGGATGACCACAGCATCGCGGATCATCGGCCCGCGGCATTCCACGTCTGCGTACATCCCTGGCCGGAGTTCGAAGCCTGGATTCGACAACACGATCCTGACCTTCACGACCCGTGAAGTCTGCTCGAGATAGGGGTACACGTAATCGATTTCGCCCGTGAAGGACCGGCCGGGTAAGTAAGGCAGTGTCACCCGAACTCTCTGACCTGCGCGCAACCAGGGGAGTTCGTCGTCGTAGATGCTGGCCACAATCCAGACTTGCGAGAGATCCGCGATCTCGAAAAGCGTCATGCCTTCGCGGACGTGTTGGCCTTCCTCCACCAACTTTCGGATCACGACGCCACTGGTAGGAGCGTTCAGCCGAACGGTGCGCTGTACCTGCCCAGTTCGTTCGAGGCGCTCAATTTCGGATTGGGGTACGTTCCAGTACAGGAGACGTTTGCGGGCCGAAGCCAGCAGGCTGGACGCACTTTCTCGTACGGAGCCGAAGGGACTTTCGGCCACCTGCCGGGCTGTTCGTAACGCAAGGAGGTACTCTTGCTGGGTAGTGACGAGATCCGGCGAGTAAATCTCCAGGAGGGGGGTGCCTTTGCGTACAGTCTGGCCTGTGAAATTCGCGTGCAATTTCTCCACCCACCCACTGATCCGTGCGCTCACTGTACGTACGCGGCGTTCGTCGTAGGTGACCATGCCCACCGTCCGCAGGATGCGGGCGAAGTCCCTGCGGTGTATCTTGGTGTACCGCACGCCAATGTTTTGCACAACCGCGGGATCGATGGTAATTGTGCCACCAGCTCCCAGCGTCTCTTCCGCTTCGTAGACGGGAATCAAGTCCATGCCCATTCTGGACTTCCCCGGGTGGTCGTAAACCTCAGTGGGATCCATCGGGGCGCGCCAGTAGAGAACTTTGCCTTTGTTTTTCTGTGCGGGTGTGTGCGAAGAACCACCCGATTGTGCGGCAGCCTCTTTCGCCGGGGGTGACGTGCGCAGGGGAACGAGTTTCATTCCGCATTTGGGACAGTTACCGGGACGATCCAGGATGACCTCGGGATGCATGCCGCAGGTCCAAAGCTGAAGGTTTTCGTGTTCCGTTTTCGCCGGTTTTCCCTCCTGTTTTCGGAGGTAGTAGACCCCGGCCGACAGGGCCAGGACAGCAAGAACGGTAGCCACGGCGACAACGCTTGGGGTTCGCTTCATCGGTGTCTCCTTGTTTCAACTCTGGCTTCAGTGTTTGCTGGACTCTGTTTCAGTCTCGTCGCTTGACCGAACGGGCGCAACAGCGCTGGTAATCCTAACTTTGCCCGAACGCGGGGTGGCCAACGCCCTTGCTTCGGCGAGTCTGCCTCTTGAGCAACCAGGCACGGCTGGTTCGAGGTCAGTAGCGAGTGAGCGTAGCGCCAACCGTTGCTTCAAGTTTGGCCACGGCGGCGTTGTAGTCGCGTAGAACCCGGTAGTAGTCCAGCTCTGCGTTGAACAGCAAGAGCTGGTTGGTCAACAACGTCAGGAAATCCACTTTGTCCGTCCGGTAGCCAGCAAGCGCAGCGTTTAGCGACTGTGTGGCCTGGGGGATGATCCCCGTCCGGTACAGATCGAGGAGCCGTCGGTTTGCTTTGATCTCGCTGGCGAGGCTCTCGAGGTCGCTTCGCAGCTTGGCTTTGAAGTCTGCCAGTTGGCTACGGACCCTGCTCTCGCGCAATTTCGCTTCCAAGATCGCTTTGTTCTGTTTTCGCCGCATGTGGAGTGGCAGGGAAACGCTGAAAGTAACCGATACCAGATCGCCACCGCCGCGGCCGCTGCGCAGACGCTCCCTCTGCGTGTAGGCCAGTCCGAGTTTCAAGTCCGGGAAACGCCGGTGCTTGGCCAGGCGGACCTCCGCTTCGGACTGACAGAGGCGGGCATCCCACCATCGGAGCAGCGGCCGGTTCCGAAAAGCCAGGTTTTCCAGCGAGTCCAGCTGGGTGAGGACCGGATGGGCTGCCAGCGACTCGGCCGTGGCAACCGGGGTGTTCGGTGAGCGATTCAAGAGGGCGTTGAGTTGCGCCTGCAGGGCTCGACGTTTCTGGCGTAGGCTGATGAGCTTGTCCAGCAAGCGCGCATGCTCGACCTGAGCACGGAGCACATCCTGCTGAAGGCCCTTGCCTACGGCGTACTTGGTTGAAGCAATTTCGACAAATTGCTCGAGGATCGCCCCGTTCTTGACAGTCGTTTCCACTGCGCGGTCGGTGAAGAAGAGGCTGTAGTAAGAAGCGCGCACGCGTTCCAGGAGGCGGATTTGCCCTTCCTGAAACAGGGCCTTTGCGGCTTTCGCTCTCTCAGCAGCGAGCGCTTCCACGGAGGCCAGTTTCCCTGGAAAAGGGATGACCTGAGCGAGGCCGAATTGTTTTCCCGTCATCGGTTCGAGATCAAAGCTCAGTTCCCGGCTCGGCAAATTGAGTAAATTGAAGCTCAGCACCGGATCTGGTAACGCGCCTGCCTGGGGGACGCGTGCCTCAGCAGCGCGCCAAGCTTGCCGCAATGCTGCCAGGTTCTGGTTGTTTCTGAGGGCGAGTTGCTCAAGGCGTTGGAGCAGGCTGTCGGGTTGCCCTCGGGCGACGGAAGAGGTGGCAATGACCAGCGCAAACACAAGAAGAAAACTGCGGCGACGGTCACGGTTCGAAGACATGTTGGCAACAACCTCCTGCTGTTTTGCTGTTTGGGACTGTTGCGGGAACGCCAGTGCTGTGTTTCCAGGGAGTTTGATCGAGTCCCAGGTGTTGAGTACGGTGCACGCCAGAACGCACTTTGCCCGCCTGGACCGTTGCGGCAGTGTCTGCGCTCTGGGGAGTAGGCGCTCGTTTTCAGCGTCTACGGTCGGTCGCTTTGCTTTTGACCCTTAGCGGCAGGCTATTTCCTGCGGGCCTGTCGGAGCGCAGCTGCAGACAGCAAAAGTGCTGCCCACGAGGTCCACCAGATCAGACCGTAGGGCACAATGTACTCCGCTGGTGACAGCAACTCTGCGGACCCAAGCCAGGTTTGCAAGATGCAGCTGCCGCGCTCGGTTGCTGGCCACGGAAAGCAGAGGACGACGCCGGTAGCCGCCGCAGCCAGGACGCCGTAGAGAGCAGCGATTTGTGTTTTCGCCTTCATTTGACCCACTTTTTGAGGAATCAGTCAACGCACTGACCGGGTCCTCGATTCAATTGCCGTTCGAGACCAGCTGGTCAACAACCTTGCCAGCGGCTGCTGAGTTGCTCCAACTGCTTGGTGGACATCTGGTTAGCGCTGTTGCCTGCTTTGCTGAAGAAGGTCGGGAAACTGGCGAAAATGTAGAATATTCTTTGGGTCTCGAACATTATTGCACGGTGTG
>CAZXXS010000006.1:0-62369 GCA_964644845.1 uncultured Cytophagia bacterium
AGCACGTCCAGCACGCGAACCGTGACAGTCTGAGGACGCCGAACGTGAACCCGTACGGTTGTTTGACTTGCAAACGGGTTCGGCCAGGCAGGACTGACGCGGAACGCGTTCGGAAGCACGGGTTCAGCGCTCGCTACCGCAGCAGGCGCAAAGTTTATCAGTGGCAAAACAATCCGGGATGGATTTTCTCCGCCCAGGTGCACGGTGTCTGCAAATGACGTGAAGAACGGGATGACGTAGCAGCGCCCCTCGTCGGGAACGTAATCAATTGGCACGAGTTGGACACCAAGCCGGTGCCCGGCGCCAAAAACGTGCGCGTAGGCCTGAGCATCAAAAGCCAGAGGGGCCACCCCCCTGGCGTGTCGAACAGCTACATTTCCCCGTTGCAGAAAGTGCCAGTTCCCCTCAGTGTCGACGTCGAAAAACTGTACGTGCAACTGCATTTTCTCTCCGCTCCAATGCACCTGCAGTGTGCACCTGGGAGCACCAACCCAGGTCACGTCTGTTGCAAACGGCTCGGACTCAAAGCGAGCCACCTGCTGAAAGAATTTGTCGACCGTACCGGCCCCGAAGCCTTCCGCAACAGCAGTTTGGGGAGTAAAGTCAGGATCCAGCAGTTTCTGACCGATCACCGCAGCACCTTCATTCTCGGGCGGTTCAACGCCCAGCTTGCCGTCCGGCCGAAGGTAGAACGTAACCGGTACGGCCACACGCGGCGGGAACGACTGCGAAAAGTGCGGCATCCAGTCTGTGTCCGTGTGGTACACAACCACGCTGTCTTCGTGCGGATCAAAGCCCTCGTCGTTTCGCAGCCAGCGTTGGAACCAGTCCATCACCAGCTGAACCAAAGTGTTTGTGAACGGTTGCGCTTCCGGTGCTCCGTGGTAGCCCGTGCCCAGTTGCAAACGTTTCGGACAACGCAACAGGTCGAATTGGCGCAGCCCTTCGTTCACAGCAAACAACCGATCCTTGTAAGCCAGAGACAGAAAAAAGGGCACTCGAATGCGCTCCACAAGCGAATCCGGCTGTGGCAAAACGACCTGCAGGCTGTCGTAGGCATCGGTGAGGACCCACTGGTACACCTTGTTCCAAGTCGGGCCGTAGCGCACATGCGCGTTCAGCAAGATCCCGAGCACGTAGGTCTCGATGCAACCATTAGACGTCAAGTTGCCCACGTAGCCGGCGGCTGCGGCCACAGCACGTACAGGCAAGTTGTACAGAGCGGCCCACCAGCCGTGCTGTCCGCCCTGTGAGCCCCCCAGTATCCCTATTCGACGTCCGTTCACGTTGTCCCTCGCCGCGAGCCAATCAAGGATCGCCCGCAAGTCCTCGCGCTCTCGTTCGCCGGAGAAGGTGCGAACACCTCCTGAATGCCCCTGGCCACGAACCGAGTAACTTAACGCCACGTAGCCCCCCAACACAAGCAAACGGGCGGCGTCTACCATGTCTTCCTTACTGCCGCCCAGACCGTGCACAAGCACAACAGCCGGGAAACCGCTGTCCGGAGGCGACACCGTCGGTTCAAACAGAGCCACGTCAAGCGACACCCCGTCGTCCATCGTCAAGTAAAAATCATTGCGGCGGACCTGGGTAAAAGCGACCAGAGGCACCAAGAGCAGCCAAACCTCAAGCACCCCGAGTCGTCGTGCCCAGGACCAGGTTAGCAGACCGCCGGGCATGCTCGCCTCCTCTTACCAGAGTCCCTTTTCGATCGCTTGCTCCCAATGTTTGCGATCCCACTTCAGGTTGTGCTCCCTGTCCGTGTGCACAACGATCTCCCCTCCCTTTTGGCCAGAAAGTTGAATCCAGACTTCCGTTAGGTGGTCCAGCTCTGCGTTTCGGTGCGACGAGCGATCCAGCCAATTCCAGTACTCCCGCAGAAATCGTCCGTCCTGGATCCCAAACCTGGCTGTACCGCTGTTCTTCCGAAAATACAGATCGATCGAGTAAACGCCATCACCCGGTTTCGCATCCCCGTGTGTACCGTCGTCGTACATCCGGATGGGTACATCGTGGTACATGTGCCACGTTTCGATGATCGCCCACTGATACTGGGGTGCGTAGGAGAAGTTACCCTTCAGGCACAACGGCGGCTCAAAATCGCGCAGCCCCCGGCTGTCCACTTCCACGTGGATGCGCACCATGTCGCTCAGGAACGTGCTCACGGGCAGAGTGTTCGCCATTCTTTCAAACGCCGGGCCCTTTACTTTGCGAATCTCGAAAAGGTGCTCACCCGGCTGATTCCAAACATGCTGGTCATGAAAAGCTCGTTCCGCTTCCTGGTCCAGTGCTGTGGTGTTAACGCCGGTTCTGAAAGGCGTGAAATCGCGGGGAGAGTGTACCCCCCTCAGCAGCACCCTGCGCCACTTCGTGTAGAACGCATCATGGCGTCTTTCGGTGGCCGCGAACACCCGGTACGCCTGCAGCATCATGGGGGTGAACCAGAAGCGGCTCAAATTGATGCCTTGTTCGAGCTCAGAACTGCGGAGCGTTGCAACGCGACGTCCGTCGATGCTCAACTCGTACCAGCCGGAATCCAGGCCCGTAACTCGCAGGATGTCACGGTTCCAGCGCTGCGCGTAGCACGTTACTCGCAGGATGGGCTCGCGCGTAGACGGGTAAATCGGTAGGGGCAAGCGCACGTCTCGCCTGACAAAACGGAGACTTCTTGTCGACACCCGAGAATTCGACACGGAGCAACCGTAAACACTGTCGATTTGCCCCACGTGCGCGTCGACAATCACCGCCGCCACATCACGGGGAGCTGCCATGGCATCCAGCAATTGCAGAGCCATGAAAAACTGACCGTCCACGTTCGGGTGGACCCCGTCGTCTGTCACCTGGAAATCGCCGCTCACGGCGCTCAGGTCTTCCAGCAACTCGCTCGTGGCCTCGTTCAGATCCAGGTAGCGGAAACCACCCAGATCAGCAAAGCGTTGCAACGCACGCGTAAACCGGCGCAGCGTGGCCGGGTAGAACACGAGTTTCGGGCGACGTTTGATGTTGTCTTGCCCCAACACCACATCCCTGCGACAGCGCAAGTCGTAAGTTGTTGGCGAAATCAGAAAAATGGCAGGATCCGATTTTTCGCGAAGGATGTCCACCAGGTGCTGCATGCCATCCAGGTAGGCCGACAGTGCAGTCGAATCAAACGGCTTGTAGAGACCATCGTTCATCCCCAACATGATGGTGACGCGCGTCGGGGTGGCAAGTCCCAAATCCCGGCTTAGCCGCGGGTAGTACGACGCCCGGTCGCCACTCCAACCGAGGTTGACGAATGTAACCCGCCACTCGGGGTAGTAAGTTAGAACAAAATTCTCGATCATCCGCGGGTACACCCCGTCGTCGGTGATGCTGTCGCCCCAGAACAAAAGCTGGTCGCCGTCACGAAGCCAGAATCGGTTTCCAGCTGCAAGAGCGCTGACAGCGAAAAGAGCGAATCCGAAGAAAATCCCTAACCTGCGCATGCAACACCTCCTTCTGTCGTCCATTTCGCCACGAAACCGCTCGGTCGTTTGCCAATCTAACCAAGTCGGGACTGAAAGTCAAATGCCGGGGCAGCGCAGGTTGTCCTGCGCTTCCACAGAGGTGCGGGTTGACAGGAAGTTGACGAAATTCTCGTCTGGATTTTCGCTTGCATTTCTGCCTCGGGTTGGCTACCGTTCGCCCCGGGCCATGAGGAACACTGGGCCCGCTCTGGACGTAGGCACAAAAAGCGACGGTTTACCCCAGCAAACGGAGAAAACCCCGTGATCCTTCGAAGCGCACGCGACCTCTCGGTCGGCGTCATCACCCTCTTCACCTTTACCGCGGCATTCGTAGGCTGCGCGACCACAGCCCGAAAAGCAGAGCGTCTGGCACAGGTCGGCGACACGACTTCGGCCCGTCAGGTGCTTCAGCAAGCTTTAGCCAAAGACTCCACGGATGTTTCCCTGTGGCGTGCTCTGGCTGTTCTCGAGGACACCACGGGCCACCCCCGTCGGGCAGCGAACGCGTACCTGCACGTGCTAAAATTCCAACCACAGGACGAGCGGGCACGTCAGGGACTCGTCCACAGCTACCTTTCCATCGCGGATTCTCAAATCGCGCAAAGCCACCGCGTAGCAGCCCGCGACACACTCGAGCTCGCTTTGAAGGTTGATTCGACTTGCAGCCTGTGCTGGGAAAAGCTGGGCGACACCTACCTGGCCATCGATTTTGCGCGAACGGCACACGGTTACTACCGCAAAGCCGCGCTTTTGGGCGACAGTAGCGCTCAAGTCAAGCTGGACAGCACCGCAGCGCGAATCCAACGGGCAAGGCAGTTGTGTGCCCGCGGCGAGAAGCTCTACACACAAGGTCACTGGTCGCAAGCGGCACGGGTGCTGGAGCAAGCTTTCAAGCTCGACGCCGAGAATGACTCCGTAGCCTACCGCCTCCACATGAGCCGTGGTAGACGCTTGTACAAACGCGGGAGTGTGAAGGACCTCTGGGCAGCGATCTCGGAATTCGGACACGCAGCCGCGCTACGGCCCAAAGCGGCGGAACCTCACTACTGGCTGGCGAG
Source organism: uncultured Cytophagia bacterium (assembly GCA_964644845.1). Lineage (GTDB taxonomy): Bacteria > Zhuqueibacterota > Zhuqueibacteria > Oleimicrobiales > Geothermoviventaceae > Geothermovivens. The sequence continues at coordinate 4,547 of CAZXXS010000006.1, forward strand.
ATCCTACCACAAAAAGGACAAGAATGAGTTTGTCAACGCCATCGAGGAGTACGAAAAAGCAGCTGCGTTGGAGCCAAGCTCAAAGTTGGGCAAACGGAGTGCACGAAAAGCTCGAGAGCTGAAGGCGTGGAAGAAGAAGCTGGACGATTTCTGGGGGCGCAAACCTTGAGTGGTTTAGCACTGGCACCCGTGCCCTACTCACACCTGCACAGCGGGGAGAATCCACCGTTTGTCCGGTAACTTTGCATTTGACTCAAAAGGCAAGAGGTCCCTACGCCCTTCAGACCTCGATCCGCTCTGAACGAAGTTCGCGAGCAGCTTCTCACCGCGGTGTGGTCCAACCGCTCTGTTCGCGGTTCACGTCACTGGTCAACTGAACCGGCAGGTCCCACAAGCATCGGCTTCCGGCATCCTAACCTTCGCTGAATTAGACAGTTGCCAAAAGCGCTTGCTGCTGACCATCCCCCCTGCCGAGTGGTCCTCCCAGAAGCAGGGGGCGGGCTTAGCTGCGGTACTCCCAGAGGGTAATCCTCCCCCACTGGGGGACAAAAGTCCGCTGGATCACAAAGGATGCCGCCGTTCGGTCTTGCGCCACGGGGCGGAGACCCGACTCAGCAGCAAAAGCGAGACAAGGGCAAAAAGCAACGTGTGGTGTTGGCGTTCCCGCATCCTGGTCCAGTCGACGGAGACTCACCTTCCTCTCGTTCAAAAGCCTGTGGCAGGCGTTGTTGACCGAAAACACAACTCCTCGAACATGAATCACCTCTCCGGAGCTCAAACGCGGGCATCCCGATCTCAGCCCCCCTGAAGCAATTTGCATTCCAGAGCTGCAACGAGCGTAGCGGCTGGCCTACTGACGCACCAGTACCCCAGTGTTTGCGGCCTCCCTCGACGTCTCGCCTAAAAGGTTTCAGGATGTCGGAAGAATCGGGGAAATGTGGCTAACCGATTGGGAGTGAACAAAACCCGGGCGCAGTGCCGGAAGGCAAACCGCACCCGGCCGATGAACGGAATCGCCGCCTAAAGCCAGATCAGGTACACAAATTTCGTCGCCAGGGTTGTTTGTCTCGAGCGCCAGGGGATGTCCGCCGTGGACCACGCCTGGCTGATCACGAAGTAGAAATGGCTACCCAGTTTTGGGATCCAGTGCAGCCGATAGTTCGCAATCAACTCTTTGTCCTCGTTGTTCCACTGCACAAAAAGCTGGTTGCTCAGCCAGGGACTCACGTTCAGGATTATCCTGCCAGAGACTTCGTGGGTGCGGAACGAACTGCCCGAAGCTTTCACGCGGTGAAAGGTGTAATCGCCTCTGACGGCGAGGTGTCGACTGAAACGAAAAAGCCACTCCGACTCAACGACGTGACGCCAGCCGGTGTAGTACGGTCCCCAGTTGTAGAAAAGACCAGTCCACCAGCGCCGCTTCTCCGCAGTTTCGAACTGGATCTCGTAGTGCGTGAATGTGTACCCCCCTTGCCTGAAGACAACGTCACCAAACACGTTCCAGTCTTCGTCCAGGTAGATGTACTCCGGCTGGATGTTGAACTCCCAGCGTTCGCCGCTCTCCATCTGGCCACCAAAGGGACGAAATTCGAAGGACCTTTCAAGCATCCTGCCACTCAGGTCCGTCAGGTAGTCACCTTCCGCCTTGAACTCCAGGTGCCGCACGCCGAACCGGTGTGGCCTTGGCATCCACTTGAAGTGGGCGTAGGTTCGGCGGATCCCCGGACGCCGAACATATCCCACACCAGGCTCGAAACGCTCGCCGATGACCATGTGCGTGAAAAAGATGTCCAGGCGATCGTTGGGGTAATCCACGTAAAAGCGCCCGGACCAGTCTCCGCGCCGGTCCTCGTTGGACCGAGTCCCCGCCACGTAGCCGCTGGCTACAAGCGTTCGGTTCCCCAGGAAATGGCTGGTCTGGTACGTGAAATCCGCCCCTCCCGCGTGGTTCCAGCCGCCTTTTTCGTCTTCACGGTCCGTCAGGATGAAGCCGACGTAAGAACTCTTGAGCACGTCGCGCTTAACACGCACAACGTTGAAAATCGTCCGGGGGGTAGATCCTTTGCGGTCCGTGGCGATGCTCAGAAGACCAAGTCTGTACTTGCCTGCCCGACCGGTCACACGTGCCCCCCCGATCACCGGGATTGGCTCCCGTTTTTCCGAAAGTCCGATTCGTCGGCTGTAGAAAAGCGAGCTGCTGTAGGGCGACCCAAACGAAAACGTACCTGCGCCTTCCAGGAAGAACTCCCGTTTCTCAGGGTAGTACAGACTGAAGCGGGTCAGATTGATCCGAGCCCGGTCGACTTCAACCTGAGCAAAGTCGGTGTGCGCCGTCAGGTCCAGCGTGAGGGTTGGGCCCAGGCCTATCTTCACGTCCCCACCGGTTCGCGCGATGTGCGACGTTTCCCCGTTCTGCCCTTGCACACCGGTAGTGACGTAGGGCAGAAGCTGAACCCGTGAACCACCGGGCAGGTCTCGTAGCCCCACCAGATTGCCGGCCTCCGAGATTCGCCACAACCCGTGGTTACGGCGCCAGGCACTCCACAGCACCTCCTCGTTCTTACGCCGGATCAGTCGCAAGAAGTTGATCCCCCAGGTTTGCACCGCGCTCTTTGGGTAACGGAGCGTTCTGAACGGAATCACAATTTCAGCTGTCCATCCGGCCGAGTCGATCCGTGCCCGACAGTCCCAGACGCCGTTCCAGTTCATGTCAAACCGCTCACTTTCGTCCGTGAGGTAGCCGTCCAGACGAGCACCGAGAGGATTCACCGAAAAATAGAAGGCGTTGCGTCGGTCGTGGTACGTGTCCAGGACAAGAGAAAAGTGGTCGTCGCCGTCCAGATCACCGTCGCGTGCCAGCTGAGTCGCGACGATCTTCTGCGGGTTGGAATCGTAGCAACGGATGCCAAAGTACAGATTCGTCCGGTCGTAAACGATGCGGACCTCGGTCTCCTCCGTCGCAGGCGCACCTTCTTCCGGTTCTCTCTGCAAAAAGCCCTTCGCCGGATCCACCAGCCTCCAGCACTCATCGTTCAAAAAACCGTCGATTCGCGGACTCTGTTCTACCCGAACCGCACGGACCACGCGGCGCTGCAGAGGGCTACCATTTAGCGAACCGGCAGTAACAAAACCGAGGCACGCCGTCCCGACGAGCACAACTGCAGGGGTCTTCAGGATCCGCGTTGAGAGGCTGATCTGCTTCACGTAGGTCTCCTGCAACTGTCACCGAATCCGCCGTACACTGTCCACACACAACATTCGTCAAAAGGGGAAAACCGCGTCCAGCCGGACTGGAACACACTCCAGTCCTGCGGAAAACACCGCCCTCCCCACCCTGCAGCGGACACACCTGCGGAGTTAGACCGCCAAAACGTTCCCCCTCTCACACGGTCTTGGGTAAGTCCAAGGGGGCTGAACTGACCCAAAACTGCCACTCAGCCTGTTGCCTACGATCTTTTCCGGACTGGCTCGGTACGGACCAGACGCTTGCCCCCCACTACGAACAACGCCGCCAAAGTAGCAAGCAGGAGTGGGAAACACACGTAAAACGTTGCCATTGCGAGTTCCGGGTTCACGTTGGATCTCATCCCCCGCAGAGCGGTCCAAAACCCCGTTTGTCCTGCCCGCCATTCGCCAGGGGCCGCCTCCATCACAAACGTGTAGCCGAAAAATTGTAGCAAGACCGCCACGCTGAGTAGCCCCAGGAACAGCCCGGCTACTTTACCATCCCGACGGATGTCCGTCGCGAGTTTGACCACCAGGGCCCATCCCAAAAACACAGTGCCAAGAGGCATAAAGGGCACAGCCAGCTTGATGTCGGCCATGATGTCCGGGTTGATGAAAAGCAGTCCCAGTGCGAAAGCCAGAAAGAGCGAACCGTCGCGTACAGCCAAAAACACCAGCCCCCAGTTTTCTCCGCTCAAACGGAGCCGGAAATCAGCGAGGGTGCGATCGTAGTAAGCCTGAGCCAGGTGCAAAACGAATCCGAGAACGAGCAAAACGAGACTGATGTCCGCGAGTGTGATGAGTGTCCAAAGTTCCAGGTCTTTGTAGGTAGCAGCGTGGGCAACGGCCGGGGAAAAGCATCCCAAAGCAGCAGCAACCAGGACAAAAGGTCTCATGCGCTCCTCCGTGAAGAAGTCCAACGCTCGTTTCGTCCTCAACGCGGTCGTTGAGCTTCGGCCGAGACGCGCTTCTGTCCCTGCCAACACGCACCGACCACGCGCGACCTCTCAGAGGAGACTACACTTAACAATTCCGAACCTTGCGGTAAGGGAAGGGAATTTCCATTCGGCGTCCAAGCGACTGTGCGGCCTGTTTCGATCCCACGTCAAAATGCGCTGCCACACTGCCATGAGGCAGCATGACAGCGCGCGGGTCAGAGGGACAGCATCAAATGTCGTGTCGTCGCTGGCGCCCCCCGAGTGCCAGCGGAGGGCTCGCTGAATTACTTCGAAAGGTCGGTTACTTCCAGGTTGTCGAAGTAGGTCACCGCATCAGCCTTGGTCCAAAGACCGACCTTGCCGCTGCTCGTGAAAGTGTCGTCGACGACGTCCAGGTACTTCTTGCCGTCGTACCAGCACTGAATGTGGTTCCCTCGTTGCACAACGCGCAGGCTGTGCCAGACACCGCTGGGGATTTTCACCGTGGCACTTTCCAGCATTTTGCGCACACCGTTCACGACCTTGTAAACGCGGTAGTTACTCTCCAGCGGGTTGGCACGGCAGATGTAGTAGTTGTTGGCATCCTTGTAGCGCCACACCGGACCGCCACCGCGGTCCTCACGCCCTTTGACGGGTTTGAACTTGACCTCGATTTCCAGATCTTTGTAGTCCGTGTCTTCAGCAACGGCAAGGTTGAAGTGGTAGCCGGCACCGTAGGAGGAGGTTTGCGCAAGCACGTGCGTGCCGCTCGGCGCTGTGGAATCTTCGAGCACTTTCCAGACACCCGGTTTTCCCCTACCCGTCAAGTACACGCCCCAGCCGTGAGGTACCGTACCCACAGCATCGGACTCAAATGTCCATTCGCGTTCGTTTTCCTCCTCCCTCTCTTCGGCCTCTTCGCCTTCTTCCCTTTCCTCTTCCCCCTCTTCACCCACGGCTTCCTTGCCCTCGCGCTCTTCTTTTTCCTCCTCCATGGCTTCAGAAGATTCGCCCTCTTCCTCAGCCTCTTCAATTTCCAAAATCTTCCCTTCTTCGGAAACGGTTACCTCCTTCTTTTCTCCACCGGTCTGGATCACGACTTCGTACTCGTCACCTTCTTTCTCGCCGTTCAGAATCTTGGCACCTGGAAACTGTTTGTGAATGGCTTCAACAACCTTCTTCGGCAACTTTTCGCTTGTCTGTCCCGACGAACAACCACCCAGGCCAACAGTACTCCAGGCGATCAGCAGAACCACAAGCGCAAGGCTTCCCGCGATCTTCCTCATGGCCCACTCCTCCTTTTGGTTGATTCTCCGCTTCCCCGGCGCACTTCGGCTTTACTGCACCTAATGTAGCCTGTCAAGATGAAGTTTCGATGAAAAAAGCGCCGATCAAAAGGTTTCTTGCAAACTGTCAGAGGAGAGAAAACCTCGGCCAGGGACTCCCCCATTCGCTTTTCACGCACACTGAGAGCGGTTCCGCTTCTGCCGGTCAGATTATTCCCAGGCTAACGTGGAAATTCAAAGACTGTTTCCCGGTTCGTGGTGATTTCCAATCCGCAGACGATCTGGCTAGAGAGCCGTTGGACCAGGTTGTCCTTGCAAAACTCGTTTTGACGGGACTTCACCTGAAACAAGCTCGAGGTTGAATCTCGCGGGGGGTCCACAAATAGCCCAATCTTCCCCCTTTGCCCACGGGGATCGGTCTCTACTGCGCAAGTGAATTTCCGCTTCTTCACGGGCTCACGAGACGCACGTTGACGGGTGGGCTGGGGGGGGCGAGGTCTTGTTCAGGTGCCCTGGATCCCGGAGCAGTGTACGACCAAGACGGGTCCCCAACCGGCTGGTCGTTACGCGCGTTGACGGGCCAAACGCCGCTCACACGAAGCGTGTAGTGTCGGCCAGGCTCATGCCTCTCGGTCGTCAGCTCGACAAACCGCGGGTTGTCCAGGCGTTTCGCCGCAAGCACCGTGATCGGTGGTTCAATCTGGTAGTTGTGGGTGTTCTCGGCCGTGGCTCGATCCACATTCAGATTGAATTCGATTTTCAAATGGCCGAGATCCACAATTTCCAGTGAAAGAATTTCGAGAGGCACTGCCGGAGCAGGAGTGTCGACGACAAGCTGCGAGGTTTCCCGGCTCAGGTTGCCGCTCTTATCCATCGACAGAACGGTGTAGCGGTAACGCATCCCCCCAAAAAGGTTCTCGTCACGGTAGGTTGGTTGGTCGGTCGTGCCCACCACAACGCCGTCGCGCTTTACCAGGTAGCGGACCGCTTCGTCCCCGTCGGATGCCGGAGGCCCTGGCAACCACACGAGGACCACATGGTCCTCGGCGACTTCGGAAGCCTGCAGTTGCGACGGCGGTTCTGGAGGCACGAGGTCCAGCGCGTCAGCGTCTTCCCAGAACTGCCACGCGTTGAAATCGTAGACAGCCCGTCGGCCGTGCTTGGACAGCACCATCACGTTGTCGCGCCAGCTAATCAAGTGGTTACCGGCGTAGTCGATCGTCTCCATTCGCTTGAATGGGAAATTCCAGACCCGCTGACCACCTTTCAGCCCCCCCTGTCCGTCGTTTTCGATCACTTCTCCCTTGCTCGTCACCATTCTCTGCAACGACAGGTGCGTGTTTGCCCGCACCGCACGCTTGAAATCCTCCCAAGAATCGTAGTCGACACCCTCCAAATCCACCTCTACTCCAGCACCGATGGCAATCATCACTTTGCCCTTTTTCAGAAAACGCCACCCGCCGCTCTGCTCATCTCGATCGAAACGATCACGAGGGCTCAAAATGTACGTCGTCGACCCCTCCGACGCAACGACGTTGCGGTACTGGAAGAAAGGTCCACCAGCTTCCCAATTCATGTTCGTTTCTTGGAGATTGATCCCGTGTCGCCCGACGAAAATGACGATCGGTACTTCCCCGCTTTCAGGATCCGGTGCCACGTTCAACTGCCAGCCCTTCGTTGCACACCCTCCGCCCAAATTGAAGTACTTGGTGACGTACGTAACCTTACCTTTGCCGGGTTCGTGCAACATTGGGTTGTACTCCATGTGGATGTGCCAGTAGTCGTCAGGCTCGTCGCTCAAGTCGACCAGATCTTGAATGATGTCCGGAGTACGGTAAGGCGACACAAGGGCGTCTCGCGAGGGAAACACAGGCCTCATCCGATTTTTGAAACCGAAAAAGAGGAATTCGCTGGAGCTCCTCTGCTCACCCATGGGACAACTCGCCCGTCCCTGAGCGCCACCGTGCTGGTCTGCGCTGTAGTCCATGAAATAGTCCAGCAGCCAGAAATCCAGCATCATGCGGGCGCGGTTTTTCACGTCCGGGTCCTCGGCGAAATCTGACAACACGTTCAGAGCGGTCAAAAACGGATGCGTGTACCAGTTGGAATCGAACTCGCGGTAGTCCGGGGAACTGTACTCTTTGGTCCTAACCCAGCTGTCGAAACGGCGCATGAGCCAGTCACGCGTAAACTGGAGTACGTTGTAGCGGCCGCCCCGTTTGTACGTGTGTCCGTTGTAGGTAAAGTCATCCCAGAAAGCACCCATGTACTCACCGGAAGGTCGCGTCCAACTGCCATCGGGTTGCTTCACGCCGTACACAAATTCGGCGTCTGGATCAAAGTGCTCGCAGTAGAGGTAAGTGCCGGCTACGGCGCAGATCTTCTGATTTGGGTTCCCAGCGATTAAGAATCCGGAGTCGTCGATGTGTTGTTTCTTGAATTCGCGAACGAGGAGATCGTAATCGTCGCTGCTGATTTTGTCCGGGTACTGAAGCAACACACGAAGCGCTAGCACGTTGTCCAAATGCACGGAGTAGAAGAACCCGACCGTGGCATCGTCGTAGCCGTTTACGCTCGGGTCTTTGATCACGTTCTTGGCACCGTAGACCATGGCCTGAATGATGGTGTGGACCCAGTCCGGGTGGATCCCAAGCTCAAGGTAGCCCCACAAGCCGTTGCGTTGCAGCTGGTAAACGCCGTTGCGGCAGTCCTGAAAGTACTGTTGTTGACGCTGTTCAAAGGTGAGTGGTGTTTGTCCAAACACAATCCTGGCAAACACAGAGACGACGAGTGCTGCACAAAGGATGCCGATTCTTCTGATCGCCACAGGGATCAACCTCCTTTCGCGGTTCCGTACCCCACGTCCGGATTGGAGGCCCAAGCTTCCCGTAATCTCAATGTGCGTCGCCTTGTGTCCCTGCACGTCACCTCCCAGCTGATGTTCTACCTCTTTGCTATTTCGGGAACGTCATTCCAACACGTAATCACCTCTCCCGCTGCAAGCTTAACTCGCCGCGGCGCAGGAGTGATGTTCAAAAACTGTGCTAACCGTTCCCATCCGGTCGCCTTGCATTTTGTGATCTGGGAAACATCTCGGTTCGCGAGATTGGAACCGTGTGCGACATTCGACGTGAAAGTGTGTGAAGTGTGGGGATTTTTCGGCAGTGGGGGCCAGGAAAGGACTCAGTTTCCGCAGAACCAGAGCCTTGGTGGTACAACTGTAGTTGGAGGTGTGAGATGGGTTCGTCTCACACGTCCGGATTCTCGTAGGGGTAGCGAACACCACGTCCAACACGACTGCACAGCCCACGACTCTCTACCTCGATTCCGCATCCGGAGTACGCGTAGCACGGTACCCCCTACTCCTGTCCCGTCTGGGGTTCAGCCGACGGGCCAGCAGAATCGCCGTTAACGGAGAAGGGGTTGGACATTTCAGTCGAACGTTTTAAGACAGGATTCGCGCAGAACAGATCCGCTACCTCCAGGTGGTAGTCTGCCGTTTTGCAGACCGAGGAAGGGCGGGGTCAACTGGGGTTAACCTAACGCGGAGGTAAAGCCATGAGACGTTCGCTTCTGGCAGCTTTGACGGTTGTCGCCGTGTCCCTCGGCTATTTGACGGGGGCAGAGGCACAAACGTTCTCCAAGATCAACGTGCCCGGTTTCGGCGACCCAAAAAACAAGTACGCGTTGTCCATGTTGAACTTCAAGGACCGGGTGTACGTGGGCACACTGAATGCCTCCTTCGCCCTTACACCCGACCAACTCGACACCGTGCTGCAGCAGTACGGTGACCTCGTGGCACGCGGCCACAACACGGTGGAGATCTTCCTCGACTCCATCCGGATCGACGGCAAGCCGCTGTGGGACTACATCGTGACCGACGGGGCTGAAATCTGGGAACGAGACGGAGGCACCTGGACGAAAGTCCTGGACATGGGCGATGAAATGGCCACGTTGCCCAACATCGGCATCCGGAGCTTGATTCAGTACGACACCCTGCTGGTAGCGGGCACGTTGACCAAAGGGCAAGCTCAGATCTGGACGAGTCCGGACGGCCACAACTGGTCGCTGTTCCACACGTTGCCTGGTGCAAACTTCTCGGCGTGGAGCATGGCTGTTTGGGAAGGCAAGCTCTACGTTGGAACCGCGAACCGTGACGGCGCACAGGTGTGGTCATACGACGACGCCGACGGTTGGGTGCAGGTGTACGACTTCACCGGAACGCCTAATTTCGCTGTCAGTGCCATGGCCGTTTACCGCGACGAGCTTTACTTCGGCACTCTGAACGCGATGACCGGCTTCGAAGTCTGGAAAATCGATGACCACCACAACGTGACGAACGTCTTGAGCGGCGGCATTGATGGCGAACGGCATCTGGGCGTCTACTCCCTGTACCCCTACCGGGATGAACTCTACCTGGGCACGGCCAGTGCGTACGAGGGATTTGCGCTTTTGCGCTACAACCCGTGGAACGGCTGGCGACGCGTTGATGGCAATGGCTTGGGCGACCGTTCCAACGCAATCGCTTCGTCGATGACCGAGTACTGCGGCAGGTTGTTTCTCGGCACGTTCAACACCGGTTTGTGGGAAGCTGACACACTGGCCTTGCCGCCTCTCGACCAGGGTGGCCAGCTGTGGAAATCCGACAACGGCACCGCCTGGGATCAGGTGGAGGCCAACGGCTTTGGCGACTCGCTGAACACCGGCATGGAAAGCATGACGGTGGCAAACCAAAGGCTGTACGTGGGAACAGCTTCGAACCTTTTCCTCGGTCCGGGTACCGAAATTTGGGCTTCCGAGGAAGGTGCACTACCAGTTGCTAAGTTCAATTCCAACAGAAATGTGGGTTACCCGCCCCTCGACATCCAGTACGCCGACGAATCCACCGGCAGACCAACCTGGTGGCACTGGTGGCTGGGCGACCGCACGGAAACGGATCAGCGCGCACCCCTGCACCGTTACTGGAAACACGGGACCAAAGACGTTTCCCTGGCAGTAGGTAACTCCTGCGGCACGGACACAACCACCGTCGAGAATTTCATCGACGTGTACGGACCGTGTTCCGGCTACGCGGAGCTGGTGCTGATCGACTCAAGCGCTTCCTTCGAAGACGAAAATTGGAGCAACGCCATCGACGGCGACACCTACGGTTGGGACGGCACCGTAACTACGGACGATTCACCCCCGTGGGCCATCTTCGCCTTTAAGGACACGTCCGTGCAAACCGTCAAGGCCATTCGGTTGCTCACCGACACCCACGTGAACCCGAAGTACCGCAACCGTCTTGTTACCAAGTTCCACGTGGACGTGTCCACCACCGGGCTGGACAGCTCCGACTTCACGACAATTCTGTCGGCCACCCGGAACACCGGCGATTGGGTAACCTACGAAATTGACCCGCCGGTGGAAGCCAAGTACATCCGCTTGGTTCTGGACGAACCAACCTCCGGCTGGCGCCAGATCGGCGAGTTCGAGGTTCGGATTGTGCGGCCTTGCATCAGTGAACTCCAGAGCACCATCCAGGCCACTTCACCTCACCTCGCAGACGGCGTTGATTCCTCGATCGTAACCATCACTCTGGTCGACACCGCGGGCAACCCCGTCACGGGTGTCCCACCGGAAGACTTTCATCTCTTTTGCCTGTGGGAGAACGATGGGGAGTTCGGCGCCGTGGCCGAAACTGACTCTCCGGGCGTGTACCAAACGACACTACGCACAACCCACGCAGGCACCAAAACGCTGCGCGCCGTCGTCTGGGGAGCTGTGATCCAGACTACGACACCTGGCACCCTAACGCCTTGTGAAGTCGAGTTCCTTGAACCGTACTCCGTCGAAATGCCGCTAACCCTGGTCGAGAGCTCCGACGCCTGGCCTGGCGAGGGCTGGGACAACCTGATCGACGGGGACATCAGCGGCTGGGACGGTACTGTGACGGCTTACGGCAATCCCTGCTACGCCATCCTTGCTTTCGCCGACGGCGGTGTGCACTACCTGGCCGATCTCCAGCTGAAGACCGACACCGGCGTCGGCTACGAGAAGCGCTGGGTTCGCCGCTTCCACCTCGACGTCTCCGCCACCGGCACCGACTCGGCCGATTTCAAGACCGTTTTTACCGGCAGCATTCCTAACGGCGAGTGGAACAAGTACCGCCTGCCGGCAGTGCCCGCGCGTTACGTCCGGCTGGTGGTTGACATGCCAGGCACCGGCTTCCGCCAGCTGGCCGAGATGAAGCTGCGGGTTCTGACCAAGGTCCAGCCGTTGCCAGAGGCGCCAATTCGCCTGATCGCCAGCAGCGACGCCTGGCCTGGCGAAGGCTGGGACAACGCCATCGACGGCGACACTGAAGGGTGGGACGGCACTGTCACGGCCATGGGCGATCCGCCGTGGGCCATCTTCGGTTTCGGCGACGGTGTTACCAAGACAATCGACAAGGTCGGGCTGCTGACCGACACCGGAGTGGGCTATGAGAGCCGCTGGGTCACCAAGTTCGAGATTCAGGTGTCGACTACTGACACGACGGACTCGGCTTTCACCACGGTTCTGGTGGCTACCAAACGCGAGGCCGCCAATGAAATGGAGTACTTCCAGTTCAGCGAACCTGTTCAGGCCAAGTACGTGAAGCTGATTCTGCTCGAGCCCTCCAGCGGCTTCCGCCAAATCGGAGAGTTCGAAGTGCACGAGGTCATCCCGGGTGAACCGATCCTGGCCGAGAAAAAAGCGGGCGAGTTCGAGGCAGGCTTACCGACAACATTCGACGTCGGCCGTGCATACCCGAACCCGTTCAACCCGGAAACCCAAATTCCTTACCAGCTGCCCGAGAAGTCGCACGTGCGGATCACCATCTTCAACGCACTCGGCCAACAGGTGGCCACGCTGGTCGACGCTGACGTCCCAGCTGGTTACCACAGCGTCCGCTGGAACGGCCGCGACGCGCTCGGACAGGTTGTGCCCAGCGGTGTGTATCTCTACCGCTTCGAGGCAGGCAATGTTGTGAAAGTCGGTCGGCTCTTGCTGCTCAAGTAAACAGTTCCGTTACCGCAACCGCGAAGGGGAGCGTCCAGCTGGGCGCTCCCTTTTTCGTTTCGTTCAGACTTCTCGACGGTTCGCGCTGGAAATGAACACAAGCCGTCCACACCCACCGACGCTTCAGAAAAATTCGTCGAAAAATGTTTTGCCCTTGCCTGTCGACACGCCAAACCGAGCACGGTTCACAGGACCCACCCCGCCACGTTGGAAATGAAAACGCGCTTGCCGCCGCAACGTGGCCAAGGCGAACAACCGTCCCTCGGCCACTGCACCGGGCACCAGGGTTCTTTTCCTACCGAATCACCCGCCCTGCTCTTGCTTTTCTCCGCTGCAAACCGTAAACTCCGCTGTCCAGGAAGTTCGTTGACAAACCACCTTTTTGTCCAACCATGCCACGCCGGAGGAAACAGTCCGTGGAACGTCTGTACCGCTGGTTTTTTGCCCTTCTGCTCCTTTTCGCCACGTCGCTGCCCACCGTTCTGGCTCAGGAAACCGTTCTGACCGTGCCGGAGAAAACGCACTACCGCCAGACATCCCGTCTTGCCGACGTGGAACACTTCTTTGACGAGCTTCAGCAAAAAAGCGATCTGTTGGTGCTGAGGCGTCTGGCAACCAGCGTGGAGGGTAGACCCGTCTGGCTGGTCGTGCTCGGGGATCCGCCACCAGCATCCCCAGTTGAAGCCCTGACCGCGAGTAAATTGACCGTTTACATCGAGGCAAACATCCACGCTGGCGAGGTCGAGGGCAAGGAAGCCTTGCAAATGTTGGCACGCGACATCGTGTCCGGCCCCCTGCGCCACCTGCTGAAACACCAGATCCTGCTCTTTGTGCCCGTCCTGAACCCAGACGGTAACGAGAAAATTAGTCCCGCCCACCGGCGGAACCAAGTAGGACCCGAAGGAGGCGTGGGACTACGCACCAATGGTCAGGGTCTCGATCTGAACCGCGATTTCGTCAAACTGGAAAGTCCGGAAATTCGAGCGGTTGTTGATCTTCTCAACCGCTGGGACCCAGCACTTTTTGTGGACGTTCACACAACCAACGGCTCTTACCACCGCCACGTAGTCACCTACGCGATTCCCCACAATCCAAACACCGATCCAGACGTCACCCGGTACCTCCGCGCGGCACTTCTTCCTTGGGTTGCTGAGCAAATGGCTGAGCGCTACGGCAACCCGATCATCCCGTACGGAAACTTTCGTAACCGAGCTGTTCCGGACAGTGGCTGGTCCACCTTCGGCCCAGAGGCGCGCTACGGAACCAACTACGTTGGTCTGAGGAATCGACTCTCGATTTTAGTCGAGAACTACGCTTACGCCCCGTTTGAAGAGCGCGTGAAGGGGTGCTACCAGTTCCTTCGAACAGTTCTGGAGTACACGAACGCCCACAGTAGCGAAATCCGTCGGGTACTGAGACAAGTCGACCGAAGGACGGCAACTGCAGCAGTGGGACGAAGTTTCGGGATCCGTTTCCGGGCCGAAGCTTTCCCCCAGTCGTTCACACTGCGAAGCTACGTCTTCCGGGTAGACACGGCGGGCGGCCAGCGTCGCGTTCACAAAACCGACACCCCGCGTACCTACCGGCTTCGCTTCTACGGCCGCTTCGTTTCGACAGATTCCGTTTTTCTGCCGCACGCGTACTTGATCGACAGGCGTTTCCCCCACGCGGCAGCTCACCTTGCAGCGCACGGCATCCCGGTTTACGTCTTGCGGGACAGCCTCCGAGTACGGATCAGCCGGTTCCGCTACACACACGTTAAGACGCCAACCTTGCCATTCCAGGGTCACTGGCTCCTGAGCGTAGAAGGCAAAGAAGACACTTTGGAGACGACCTTTCCGGCGGGCACGTACGTGGTCCCCCTCAAGCACCGATTGGCACCGCTGGCCGCCTGGCTTTTGGAACCGCGCAGCCCAGACGGCTTGCTGGTGTGGAATTTCTTTGATCGGTCCTTACGAGCGGGCGAGTGGAGCCGGAGACTGGGTGTGTACCCCGTTGCGAGAGCTCTGCAACCCGTGCTTGCTTCCAGAGTCCAGCTCACGATCCGCCGGCACTCTTCTGGCCTCGACCCTGCTGGAAATGAACGAGCTCCCTGAGGTGCTCCACACGCTCTTTCGCGTAACGCACGGCCTCGGGCGAGAGTCCTCCGTAGCGAAGGGCTTTTTCAAACGCTCGAAGGGCAGGTTGCTTGTCCTGGTAGCTGCGATCGTAGGTCGTTGCCAAAGCGTAGTAGACCGGTCCCTCGCTTGCACCGTGCGCCAAAGCCTTTCGGAACAAACTGACGGCCTGCCGAACGTGGCCGAGTTTCGCTGAGCAATCCCCTAACTGAAAGTACAGCTCCCCCAGGTAGTCCGGCAGCGACAATTCCAAAGCCCTTCGAAACCACGCCGCTGCCTGCGCAAGACTGTCTTCCTGCTTGTAACACAACCCAAGGCCGTAAGCAGCGACCGGATTCCTTGGCTTCAGCGCAGCGGAGCGGAGGAAGACCTCTTTCGCCTTGTCGAATTTCCCCAAAGCGTAGTAGCAATTGCCCAGCTTCTGGAACAACTCCGCGGAATGGTCCCCAAGAGCCTGCGCCTCCAGGAACTCAACTACAGCTTCCTCGAACTGCCCCAAACCTTGCGAGATCTCCGCATTGAGTCTGTGAAGTTGAGGATGCCGGGGTGAAACCCGCAGTCCTCGCTTTACAGCCCAGGATGCGGCTTTCAAACTGTCTTGAGCCAGCAGGATTCGCGCCAAGCCTAACCAGGCGGCGGTGTTGAGTGAATCCAGCTTCACCGCGTGTCGGTACGCTTCGCAAGCAGCCCCAACACTGTCCGTTTTCACGGCACAACGGGCTCGCCAAACCTGTACATCCGCACGACGGGGAAAACGTCGACTCAGCCCTTCAAAAATCCGCCAGGCTGACGCGACGTCACCAAGCTTAAAGGTCACGATCCCCAACCGACTGAGTACAGGAAATGCCGTGGAATCCTCCTCCGCCAGCCGTGCCAAAACCCGGAGGGCCTGAGGCAGCCGCCCGGCACGCTCGTACACCCCGGCCAGCGCGAGTCCCACGCTACGCTCCCCTGGTTGCTCACGCCAAACTTCACGGAGCACACGTGCGGCTTCACTCAGTTCGTTGTTCTTGGCGAACGCCAATCCAAGTAGCAACCGCCGTTCCGCCGGAAGTGTGATGGTGTCCCCCCGACTTTCCTGCTCCAGCAAGTGAATTACGGAATCGACCTCGCCGAGGGCAAAGAGTCGGTAAACGTCAACCTGCTGTCCTGCCACCGTTGCGGGAATGGCCCCCAAGCAAAGAACAGCGAACATGGCCCAGTGCCATCTGCCCTTCAACATTTCCATCCTTCGTGTTCCTCGGCCTCGTTGCCCGACATTTGCACGACCAGGAATCACGTTCTACAAACGACATCGCGACGCGCAGCAACTGTCTCGCGCTCCGTCTGGATGAGTTGAACCTTCGAACCCCCAATTTTCACGCCGGCGCAGCTTTACTTCTTTTCTTTGAACACCACCGGAAGCGCGATCCAAACTTTGACCGGTCTGCCTTTCTGCAAAGCTGGCTTCCAACGCACAGCACGGATGGCAGCTTGTGCAGCCCGGTCACACTGCTCCATTCCCGACGTTTTCAACACCTTTGTGCTGTCCACCCCGCCCTTCTCGTTGATCAGCGCCCAGATGATGATGCGCACAGGTGAGCAGCGGTGAACCATTTCCTTCGAGAGCTGGCGCTCGATGGTCTCAAACCCTCCTACCGGTTCAGGCGGCGAGTCGTAAGCTGTGAAGACTGGTGTTCCCTTCTTTGCGGAAAGCACAACTTCCTTCGGAACAATCTCGGTGGGTTCCTTTTTCAACCGAAAGATCACGGGGATCGCCACCCAAGCCTTCACCGGGATGTTGCGCTGAAGTGCCGGACGCCATTTCACGGCGCGCACTGCCTCAACTGCGGCTTCGTCCATGTCCTTGCGCAACGATTTGAGGATCTTCGTGCCCACCACGTCCCCGTTTTCGTCCACACAAACATGAACGACGACTCGGCCTTCGATGCCTTCCTTCCGGGCATCCTCCGGGTACCGTAAGTGCTTTAGGATGGCGGCGAACCCACCCACAGGCTCTGGGGGAAAGTCGTAGGCCACAAACATTTGGCTCCCCTCTCTGGATCGACCGGGTGCTGTCTTCCCCGCCCGTGCGGTGACCTCGAAAGAAACACTCATCTGTACCGCCGGTCCTCCGATGAAAGTCTTGCTCGACACAGACGGGATGGTGGTGCCCTCCCCCCAGATCTTTTTGACTTCGGACACGAGGGTTTTCCACAAACCGTCTTGCTCGATCGGTCCGATTTCGGTGGAGGGTGGAGCCAGGTCTCTGACGCGTTTCAAGACGTCGGCGCAGTGTTTCAGGTCTGCAGGTCCACGCAGCACTACAGGGAAGGGAGTCACCGCTACAAAAAGGGCCTCGCGAGGTCCAGCGCCGTAAACTGGCGGGGGTGGGAATTGATCCCCCACCACAAGCGTTTTGCCGCTTTTTCCCACAACGGCTACCTGGAAAATGGTCTTGCGTTTGTTCCAGTCTTGGGCCGACACGGCCAGTTGGAACGGGCTGTCTTCTTTTCCAGGTGGGAAAGGCGCTCGCAAGCCGATCCCAATCTTGTCTCCCCTCAGCTCCACCGGATCAGCAGAGCGAACGCCAGTCCACACAACCGTTTTGCCACTGGGCTCGAACACCTGCATCGCGACAAAGCTTTTGAGCAAGCTGTACTTTCGGAAAGCGTAGGTCTGCCGAAGGGTTTCCACGAGCTCCGCCGTGTTCCGAGCCATCTTGTCCAGTACCAGCACTGCGGTGTAGTTGCCAGGCCAACGGTAGGTCAAAATGTCGCCGTTAGGGCTTGCGTGAAAGATGTAAGCGGCGTAGAACACAACTGGTAACATCTGTTCATCAGGTGATTTCTGGGTGCCAAATCCCGGCCGAGACAGAACCGCGTTCACCAAACACGCCACCAGAACCAAACGCCAATTTTTCATTTGAACCACCTCCAGGTGCATCAAGCTCATTATTCCAGCCAAATTGTCGTTACGCTGTCATTTGGTGTGAACACAAACACGCGGGCTTCACGTCCGGCGAGTTCGGCGTGTAGCACCGCAAATTCCGGTACCGAGCGAGTTGATGCATTTTGTGCGACCCGGCGTGGCGCAATTTTGAAAAGAAACCACGTTGCGAGCAGGAGTGCAGCAGCTACCGGCCAGGCAGGCCAAGCTCGACGCAGGAAATGCCGCTTTTTCTGTTCAGCCTTCGTCAGGTCCATTTCCGGAATTTCAACACGCTCTTTTGCCAGCAAAACCAAACCCTCTCTGGCTCGTCGAAGGTAATGGAGCCGCTCGCGACAAAAGCCGCATGTACGCAGGTGTTCCACCACACGGTTCCGCGAGCTCTCCGGCAGCTCATCCCACGCGTACAGGGTTAGCGTGTCGTCGTCGATGTGTTGTCCCTTCGCACTCACAGCTACTCACTCCTGTCCAGTTCTCGAAGAACCTCGGCCAGTCGCCTTCTTGCACGCAACAACAGAACCCGTACCGCTCCTTCTTCTACCCCCAGTAATTTCGCCGTTTCTCGTGTCGAGTAGGCCTCCACGTCGCGGAGAACCAGCACAGCGCGGTACCGCTGGGGTAGCAAAGCCAGGGCACGTCGCACCAGACTCCGCAACGCAAAGTCAGTGTCACGGTCGACCGGGGTGTGCGGTTCCAGGGGTAGAAGAACGGCGCGACGCCGCCGCCGTCGTTCGTCCAGACAAACATTGACCAGGATTTTCGTGAACCACGGTTCGAAACGTTCTCCGCGAAGCGAGGTCAGATGTCGAAAGGCTTTCAGGTAAGCTTCTTGAACAGCGTCACGCGCGTCTTCCGGAGAGTCCAACAAACGCAGGGCCACGCGGTACGCACGGGTTACCGTCCGACGCGCCAGCTCATCTCTGGCACGTCTGTCTCCGTCGAGTGCAGCGGCTACCAGCTCGTGCTCGCCAAGTGTCGACGCGTCGTCTACCATGGCACCCTTACAGACGGGGAAACACCCCGAAACGTTACACGTCCAAACAGGTTACAGCAGGTTCCCCGCAGCTTACCAAGCATCCTTTTGGTCTGCTGTTTCGGTCACTCCTTGGGGCTCTCGGCGAGATCAAGCTCACAGTTCAGAACAGGGGAAAACCGAGAAGAGAAATACCGGTCAGTTCGTGTGGGGTCCTTGCTGTAACCGCAAGAGATCCCATTCGCGTGCAGGGTGCTGGGACGCAAGTTTGAGAGGTTCGGATCACTTCCAGAGGTGTGAAAGAAGCTGGCAGCCGCTGCCCAGACGAAACAGTCGGAGAGCAGCTACAAGGCACACGGCGAAGGACGTTGTCGGCCCGCGCGTGCAACCGAAGTTTGTGGAGATCTTTGAGCGCAAATCCGCGCGGCGATTCAACGGCCGTCCGCCACTAGTCCAAAGCGTCGACGCACTGAACGCGCTGCCCAGCTCGTGATTCGACAGGAACTGGCGACCGTCGGTCAGCTGGACGGAGAAAATGAGGTCCGCATTTTTCCGGCCGCGCGCCCTGCCAAAAGCGAGGAAAAGGCGATCGCGCAGACCGCCAGGCTCAGGTGTTGAGGAATCGGGTACGGACTCGAGTTTACTCTCGCGCCTCAGCTCGGCGGCCACCACGCCGCGGATTCTGGGCTCGGCGTTCATCGCGGCCTCGCGTGGTTGGCTGCCACCACGAGTTAGCAGGGAGGTAAGGCGAAAAGGTACACCGACGTCTCGCCGTCGCAAACGTTGTTGTTGAGCGTACAGACACGGAACACCGGCTGTTCACCTCGCCACACCCCTCAAAAACACCCCCAAGAAGGCTTGGTTCCTCCGCCCGGGCATCCAATGCCCGGGCTACGGGAAAAAACCGCCTCCTGAAGGAGGCTTCAACCGCGCTCTCACAGCCGAAACAAAAAAGAGCAAGCCCCGTTCACGGGGCACCCTCCCCAACAAGCCCGGTGGTTTGATCACCGGGCGGACTCGGCAAAACACCCAGAACGACCACGCCCGGAAGCTTCACAAGGGCTCTGTCCGAAAGCCCGCAACCGTCCGGGCATCAAATGCCCGGACTACCGAGAGAAATCGCCTTCTGAAGAAGGCTTTGGCCGCGTTTTCGCAACCAACGAGGGTCAACCCCGTTTACGGGGCACCCCCCAACCAAGCCCGCTGATTTGATCGCCGGGCTAAGCCGGCTGAACCAGCAAAACAGGAACGCCGCTCACCTCAACAGCACCACCTTCCTGGTCGTTGTCCACGCTGGGCCGGTTGGGGTTACAGCCTCCACGCGAACCACGTAAAGGCCACTTGGCAGCGGTTCCCCGACGGTCGAGCTCCCGTCCCAGCGGACCCGGTAACGCGCCGGTGACAAATCGCGGTTCAGAATGATGGACACCAAGCGTCCTCGAACGTCGTACACTACAGCCCGAACCCGCGCTTTTCTCGGTACGTCGAGCACAAGTTGCGTGTCCGGGTTGAAAGGGTTGGGATAAGCGGGACTGAGTGCGAAGCTGCGCGGCAGTTGCTTTTGGCCGTTGACCCGCGTCGCCCTGCCAGCAAGCCAAATGTGGTCAATTCGGATGTGGGCGTCGGGCACATTGGTCGGGTCCAAACGGAGCCGTAGAATTGTGCCCTTCCACTCGGCGTGCCCGCGCAGTTTCAATCCAACACGGTGAAGACGTCCGTCGGTTTGAAGTGAGAAGTGAACGCTCTTCGACTCGCTGAAGTACGGTTCGTCGGTTCGAGCCCAGAAAAGCTGTCCCGTCGTTCCTTTGTCCACGGCCATCACCACGTAGACGCTGTCGAACTTCGCGGCCGACCAGTCACCGAAAGGCCCTTCCAAATAAGGATCACCAGAAGTGGACACGCACGAAACCACGCCGTTCTCCACGCGAACGTCGCGCAGAAAACCATTCGGCACCCAGCCTTCCAGGTACTCTGTCTCGTTGAAATCCCAGTTTGGCTCGGCACTGCGCAGCACGGCTCTCGCGCCCCAGATCTGAACCCGCGTAGGCGAAGGCTCGGCAAAGATCTTCACAAAAAGTACCCCAACGGGCGTGTAGTGCCAGCCTTCGTGAACACTGTCTACGTTCTCGACTTCTGGCAGGTCGCGTCCACCAAGGGTGACTGCACGCGGTCTGCCGATACCCGCTACGGCCAGGAAACCTGAATCAGCCAGCGCCGGGTGCACAGTAACTGTCAAGACAGAATCCGAGAAAGAGGCTTGAACTGGCCAGGCCGCCGACACGTGCACAGACCCCGCTGTTACGGGCACAAGGACTGTGGCAACGTCAGGATCAAGTCCTTGAAAACGCAGGAGGTTGCGCTGAACCAGCTCCGGAGACAAATCCCAGTGGTAGGCCTCTTCACCGGTCGTCATGTCGAAAGCGTCGGGGTACATACCCGCGTTCTCTGGGTAGTGCTTCGCTGTGTAGTCCTGCAGCTGCATGCCGCACCGCACAAGGCCCTTCGCGATGTAGTGCCAGGTCGTGTCTCCAGTTGTTTCGGCGAGTTTACTCAAAGCGTAGGCCAGGTCCAATCCGTTCCACTGCACGACACGTCCAAACCATGCTCCTGTGTACCAGGTTGCCCCAAAAACGGGAATGCTGCCGTAAGGCATGATCTCCCTCTGCGGAGTTTGCCACAGGTAGAGAAACGGCAGTGACGTTTCGGCCCAGTAAGTAGCTTTTGAAAGGTACTCTTCCCGCCCCGTCAGACGGTAGCCTTCCAGGTAGGCTGCAACGGCGTTGGCGGCGGCAAGAACATCCGGTGCATGCAGAGGCACCTCCCAGGTCTGGGCTCCGCGTGGTACCTGGAACCGGTTCATGAACGTCAGGGCTTTCAAACCGCGATGCTTCAAAAAGAGGTTGCCGGTGATCCTGGCCGCCTTCAACACAGCGTACGCACGGCGCGCACACGTCCCAAGCGTAGTTCCTGGCATGTTCTTGAGTGTAGGATCATCGGTGTAATCCCAACCACCGTCGTCGCGCTGTGCGAGAGCAAGATGCGTGGCGTGATCCGTTTGAACGTGCCAGGCTTCCTCCAGAAAGCCGGCCCTGAAAGGGAAATCCCAACCCAAAGCCCCAACACCTCCCTGCGCAACCAGAGACTGAGCCGCGCGCTTGAGGGTGTTCCGCGTTCCCGTTGTCAGCGCAACACTGGTTTCAAAACTGGTGCTCAACCACACGTCGGTCGCTACGTTCCCGTCGAACCTGGGTCCCCAAGGATCATTCAAAACCAGGTGCCAACCTTGTTTGCCCGGCACCCACAGGTGAAACATGAAACACCGCAATCCCGTGTGCAGCGCTTCGCGCTCAGTTTCGCTGGGTTCGGGCAAGGTCGGCAAGCCATGTTCTTGAACCCACCGTCGCACTCCCGCAAGAGCGGCTTCGTCGTGAACAAACTCGAGCGTTGCCGCCAGACGAATCGTTTCCCCAGCTGGAAGTGGGTAGGGCCGTTCCGCTTCGGGAGCATTTTCCAGCCTCCAACCCGGCACCGGCGGTACAACCAGACCCAAGAGGTGTCCATCCAGGTTCTCGAGGACGTTCGGCGAAGCGAATTCCGGATTTGGCAGCATCTGCCCCGGAGCCCACTCCTGCAGCGGATCCCAGGAGTACACCACGGTCCACCCCGCGGCACTAACGGACATGAACGGCGCCGTCACCCTGTAAGGGTTCGGGAAAAAGCGACCGTTCTTCGGTTCGTGCACGTCCAGCGTGCTGGACGACTGCTCGCCGTCCACAAGCCACTCCAGCCCGGGGAAAATGGCCGCCGATTTTTGGCTGCCAAAACTTCCATCTCCCAAACGTAAAGCAGGGCCTGAGGCGTTCAGCACTTGCGCCTCACTCGTTGTCCGGTAAAGGTAAATGGTGGAAAGTTGCCCTTCTGCGACGACGAAGCGGGCCTCTGCAGTCCAAACAGCCCCTCCCGCATCCCTGGCTGTGCCTCGCATCACAAGCGTGTCCACGGGAGTCCCGGCTCTTCGCTCGCCAACCGAAAACAGCACCGGAAATCGGCTCGCACCCCCGCCGCTTAGCTTAACCGCCAGCTGAGGAAGTCGCAGTGTTCCCATCAGCACCCAGTGGTCGCCCTCAGCAACGTAAACACTCAGAGCACTGTAAAGCGAATCCGTCCGTAGAACAGCCAACCGCACGCGCGGGCACTCAGCAAGCCAGGTGCCATCGGCAAGCTGCAGTACGCGGGGTTCGGCAGGAATCTCTTCTGGCAAACCGGGGAGAGGTGCATGAATTACCAGAACCGTCGTCGTGTCGAGTGGCGAAATGCCTGGCGCCCGAACAGAAACGCGCACGGTGTCTTTGCCAGGAACCGCCGCCTTCACGCTCCAATCCAGAATTGCAGTGGCGCCAGGGAGTACTTTGGGCAGCGCGCGTGTCAGCGGGTCTGAGGTGGAAAGATTAGGCGGAAGCGAAATCGTGGCCGTTGCCTGCTGCAGAGCCTGGGCTCCCAGGTTTTTCACGCGCAGCCGTAGCGGAAAGCTGGTACCAGCAGCCACCTGTGACACCGCTGGTGAGAAAGCAAGGATCCTGGGCATCGGGCCGCGTTGGACCACACGAATGTAATCAATCTCCAGTGGTACTGGATCAGCGCCAGGGGCGATGCCTGACCCTGGGTCCAGCCGAAGTCGCGTGATCGTTCCACGCCACTTCTGGTGTCGGCCAACGGGAACCTCGTAGACGTGGAATTGACCGTCGGGGATGAGCGTGAAGCCCATCTCCAGACCGGCTTTGAACTGAGGCTGGGTGGTCGTTGTCCAGAAAAACTCCGCGTCGCGCTGTTCGCCAGAAATGCGCATCCGCAGCACAATTACCACTGCAGAATCGCCAGGAATATTCAGTCCTGGACGACTCGCCATGTACGGATCGGAGCCGGTAATCCTCGTTCGCAGCGCACCAGCCTGGACGTACAGTGGCGCGAGACTGTGCAGCGCGGTCCAGCCTTCCGTGTCTCCCTCCCCGCCGAACTCCCAGGCGACAACAGTCGCTTCCTGGGCCCAGAGCCGGGATGACATGGCCAGACAAAACGCCAGCAAGAAGTAGACTACTCCCTTGCGCATGGTTCACTCCTCCACCTACTTTTCCCCTCACAGGTTCCGCCTCAACCACGACAAAAAAGCCGCTTCCCGAAGAAAGCTTCAGCCATGCCTCCGCAAGCACACAGAGCAAGTAAGAACAAGTCCCGTTCACGGGGCGCGCTCCCTAAAAAGCCCGGTGATTTGATCGCCGGACGGCCCGCCAAAACAATCAGAAAAACGCGGAGCAGAAGGTCCGGGAAAACTTGCCACAGACCGCCCGGGCATCCAATGCCCGGGCTACGGGAAAAAGCCGCCTCCTGAAGGAGGCTCCAACCGCGCTTTCGCAACCGAAACAAAAGAGAACAAGCCCCGTTTACGGGGCAGCTTCCCCAACAAGCCCGGTGATTTGATCACCGGACGAACACGCAAAAACAATCAGAAAAACGCGGAGCAGAAGCTCCGGGAAAACTTGCCACAGACCGACCGGGCATCCAATGCCCGGGCTACGGGAAAAAACCGCCTCCTGAAGGAGGCTTCAACCGCGCTTTCGCAACCGAAACAAAAGAGAACAAGCCCCGTTCACGGGGCACCCTCGCCCCTCGAGCCCGGTGATTTGATCACCAGGCGCGAATTGCCCTCGATCTGGTAGACTGCTTCGTTGTACTCACCCGGACCTCGACAAGAAGCATTTCCCCGCTGTCAGAATCGGGCAATTCAAGCGCTTACCTCCCCACCATCACTCCCCTTCTGTGCGCTCAAAAATCGCCACTACCGTGCCGTCCCGGTGGTGCTCTTTCTGCCGTCTCACGTAGTCAATGACTGTCCCAAGCCGCTTCCAGTCCAGGGAGAATACACTGTACTCCTTTTGCCACGCAAATTTCTCCTCCAGCAGCCTCGATTGATTCACGCTAAACGAGCTGACCGCTTTCACCTGACCTACAAACTTCGACAGGGAAACGCTCGGTGGAATCGCTGCAACCAAGTGTACGTGATCGCCTGCACCATTCAACGCGTACACACGGGCCCCGAGCTCAACCGCCTTCTTGCGAATAGCGCTCAGCACTACTCCTTCCACGCCACCGCCCAACAGCGGCTCCCGCCCCCTCGTAGCCCACACAATGTGGTAGAAAAGTTTCCAAAGCGGCATCTCTCAGTTCCTCCCCTCATTTACCCCCGAACGTTTCAGGTACGCCCATTCACCGGGTCACCTCTACCTCAAGCCCGGTGATTTGATCACCGGGCGAACACGCAAAAACAATCAGAAAAACGCGGAGCAGAAGGTCCGGGAAAACTTGCCACAGATCGCCCGGGCATCCAATGCCCGGGCTACGGGAAAAAGCCGCCTCCTGAAGGAGGCTTCAACCGCGCTTTCGCAACCGAGACAAAAGAGAACAAGCCCCGTTTACGGGGCGCACTCGCCCCTCAAGCCCGGTGATTTGACCACCGGGCGAACACGCCCCTCAGAAAGTACACTACTTCCCTCGAAAACGCCCCTAAGAAGGGCCCGGCTCCTCCGCCCGGGCATCCAATGCCCGGGCTACCAGGAGAAAACCGCCTCCTGAAGGAGGCTCTAACCGTGCCTCCGCAAACAAGTGCAAAACGAGCAAGCCCCGTTTACGGAGCAGCTTCCCCAACAAGCCCGGTGATTTGACCACCGGGCGAACACGCCCGTCAGAGAGCGCGCTACTCTCCTCGAAAACGCCCCCAAGACTCGGTCACCGGGCGAACACGCAAAGACCGACCTTCCACAGTCCTCGAAACAACTACTTCAACCGAAAGCGCCCTTTAAGCCGAATGTCGCGCGACGAACTACCCACGAGCACATCGAAAGCACCTGGTTCAGCCACCCATCGCTTTGCCTTCTCGTTGTAGAAGGCCAGATCGCGCTTGTTCAAAGTGAGGACAACCACTTTCGCTTCGCCAGGCTCGAGGTGCACTCGCTGGAATCCCTTCAGCTCCTTCGGTGGCCTTGGCACGCTCGCCCTCACATCGTGCACGTAAAGCTGAACAACTTCGTCGCCCGCCCGTTGTCCCGTGTTCTTCACCCTCAAGGAAACCCGCACCACACCGTCGCCGGAGTAAACCTTCGGTTCGATCTTCAGATCGCTGTAGGCAAAGGTCGTGTACGACAGGCCGTAACCAAAGGGGAACAGGGGTTCAACGCCGTTCCTGTCGAACCCGCGGTACCCAACGAAGATTCCCTCTTTGTAGACGGCGTGGTCACGTGGTCCCGGGTACGTGCCGTAAACGGGAGAGTCCTCCCAGCGTTTCGGGAACGTAAGTGGCAAACGCCCGGAAGGATTGACGTCGCCAAACAGCACCTCTGCCAACGCCGTGCCGCCTTCTTGGCCCGTGTACCAGGCCTCCACAATGGCTGGCACGCGGTCGTACCAGCCTTTCATCACGATTGGCGTCGCGTTGTTGAGAACCACCACGGCGTGCGGGTTGACTTTCGTCACCGCCTGAATTAGCTTCACCTGCTGGTCGGGGAGCTCCAGTTTGTCGCGGTCGCGAGCCTCACCCTCCAGTTCTTCTCTGAGCCCCATGCACAGAATCACCACGTCGGCCTTCTTGGCCAGCTCCACAGCTTTGGCCAGTTCTTCTCCGATTTTTGCCGGGGCCATCCCCAGGTGTGCCGTGGCCCAACCCTGGTTCTCGTACATTTCCAGCTTCAGGTCGTACTCCCGTCCTTTCTGCAACGTCACGTACACTGACTTGGTCTGATTGGGCGCCGAGTCTTTCCACCAGTCAACCAGCAGCTTACCGTCGAGGTAAAGCCGACATCCGTTGTCCGTTCTCGCGCCCAGCTCAAAAAGCCCCGAGGCAGGGGCAATCAGCTTGCCCGTCCAACGTACCCCAAAACTGTCCGCAGGCACCTGAGGCGCTGGTGCACGGTCGTGCCAGTCGAAATCCACAACCGAATCGATCCTCACCAGCACCGGCTTACCCTTCAGATCGCGGTCGGCGAAGTACTCGGCCCGCAGCCCGTGTTCACCGGGTTTACCTCCAGCCGGGACAAGCCAGGCCGACGGAATCGTCGGGAGTTCTTTGCTTTTGAAGTGGACGCCGCGGGCGAAAGTCACCTCCACCTGGCTACCCACACGCCGACGGATTCCCTCCAGAGGCGACACTGCGTAGAAAGATCGCAGCGACCCGCTGCCACCGCCGTAAAGCCGAGCTACGTCGCCGTTGGGCCCAACGACGGCAATCGACCGAAGCTCACTGGCGCTCAAAGGAAGCATGTTGTTCTCGTTCTTGAGGAGCGTGATGGCTTCGCGAGCCACCTGCAGGGCCAGACGAGCGTGCCCCGAGGTGTCGATCGTCGTTGTGTCACCCAGTGCGTGAGGCCTGTCCATCAAACCGAGCTCGAAGAGCGCTCGCAAGATGCGACGCACTTTGTCGTCGATCAAAGCTTCGGGTACCTTGCCATCGCGCACGGCTTTCACCAGATCCCCGAAATACTTTCCCGTGGGCATTTCCAGATCAAGACCAGCAAGAGCGGTCGGGACCGTGCTGTGCACCGCCCCCCAGTCCGACACCGCGATTCCCTTGAATCCCCAGTCGCCCTTCAGAACGTCGGTGAGCAACACCTTATTCTCGGCGCAGTAGTACCCATTAACTCGGTTGTAGGCCGCCATGATGGCTCCGGTACCCACCTCCACGGCCGTCCGAAAAGCTGGGAAGTAAATCTCTCGCAAGGCCCGCTCGCTCACTCGGGCATCCACGTCAAAACGGTTCCACTCCTGGTTGTTAGCAACGTAGTGCTTGGTGCAGCAAAGCACGTTCTGACTCTGAACCCCCTTCACGTAGGCTGCAGTCATCCGCGACATCAGGTAGGGATCTTCACCAAAACTTTCGAACGTGCGCCCACCGAATGGCACACGAGCGATGTTGATGCATGGTCCCAGGAGCATGTCGTACCCAAGCGTGTAGGTTTCGCGCCCCATCGCCTGCGCAACCCGGTGGACCAGGCTATCGTCGAACGTCGCCGCCATGGCGATGCAGGCGGAGAAATTCGTCGCCTTGCCACCTCGATTCGGACCGAGTGGACCGTCTGTCATCCGAAGCGCCGGAATGCCGAGGCGTTCGATTGGCGTCGTTTCAAACCCCGTCCCTCCCAGAAGGTCGACCTTCTCCTGGAGAGTCATGCGGCCCAGCAAATCTTCCACGCGCTGGTCCACCGGCAACTTGGAATTCTTGTACGGCGGCTTGGCACAACCCAAGAGCAGTACCCCCGCCAACACCGCAACGACCGCCAGACGCTTGTGAGCCATTTAGCCCTCCCTGTGTTCGGAGACGTTGTTCACACACTAAAGAAAACGGGCAAATCCGGAGCTCTGCTAGATCTGCCCGTTCTTGGACACCGCGTCGTCTACTTCACTGTAAACTTGCCAAGCAGTCTGATGTCTCTTGACGAAGCCCCCACCAGCACCTGAAACTCGCCCGGTTCAACCACCCACTTCCTGGCAGCTGCGTCGTAGAAAGCCAGGTTTGGCACACGCAACGAGATCTCCACTGTTTTTTCTTCCCCCGGCTCCAGGTGAACACGGGCGAAACCCTTCAGCTCCTTGGGAGGTCTGGGCAAGCTGGACTTGATGTCGTGAACGTACACCTGCACCACTTCATCGCCGACCATTTCGCCGGTGTTCTTGACCTTAAGCTGAACCGTTACCGAACTGTCCGCCGACACCACGTCCGGCACGATTTTCAGGTCGCTGTAGGAAAAAGTAGTGTAAGAAAGCCCGTGGCCGAATGGGAAGAGCGGTTCAAACCCCTTCTCGTCAAACCAGCGGTAGCCAACGAAGATGCCTTCCCGGTACTCAGCCGAGTCTTCAGCGCCGGGGTAGGTGCCGTACGCGGGGCAATCTTCCCAGCGATGCGGGAACGTGAGCGGCAGTTTGCCGGATGGATTTACGTCGCCAAACAGCACGTCGGCGATGGCGTTGCCGCCCTCCTGCCCCGGGTACCAGGCCTCGAGAACCGCGGGAACCACGCCCAGCCAGCGATCCATCAAGACCGGCGTCCCGTTGTACAACACCACCACGGTCTTCGAGTTGGCAAAACCAACCGTCTTGATCAACTCGATCTGTTTCTCCGGAAGTTCCAGAGTTTCGCGGTCGTGCCCTTCGCCCTCCAGATCCTTACGCAACCCGACGCAGAGGACAACCGCGTCCGACTGCTGCGCAAGCTTCACAGCCTTGTCGAGCTGGTCGCCTTCTTCAACCTTTTTGATCCCAAAGCGAATCTTGGCGTAACCGATGTTCTCGAACATCTCCAGTCGGACCTGGTACCGGTGACCGGCCTGCAGCGGGATGAACTCGGAAATCAACCGCCCCGCGTCTCTGATGCGCCACTTGTCGATGATCAGTTTGCCATCCAGGTACAGACGGCTCCCGTTGTCGGACATCACGCCGACTTCGTACATGCCCGACTCGGGCACCTCAAGCCAGCCTTCCCAGCGCGCGGAAAAACTGTCGGCCTGCACCACCCCGGGCTCCGGCGACTTGTCGTGCCAGTCAAAGTCAATGACCGCGTCGACCCGTTTCAGGACCGGTTCACCTTCCAGGTTGATGTCGTTGAAGTACTCGCCCAGAAGTCCATGCTTCGCCTTT
This sequence comes from uncultured Cytophagia bacterium, assembly GCA_964644845.1. Taxonomy (GTDB): domain Bacteria; phylum Zhuqueibacterota; class Zhuqueibacteria; order Oleimicrobiales; family Geothermoviventaceae; genus Geothermovivens. The sequence goes on from CAZXXS010000006.1 coordinate 33,693, forward strand.
GCGGTGTCGGGCGGAACAAGCCATGCCGACGGCACCGGAGGCAACTCCAGGCTGTGCATCCGGATACCGTGTGTCCACACCACCTCCACGTTCGGCCCCAGCTTGTTCTTCAATCCCTCAACCACAGACACCTTGTAGAAAGGTTCAAGGTAGGCACTTCCCCCACCCGCCACAGGCGGATCGTTGGCGTAAGGCCCAATGACGGCGATCTTCTTGATCGCACCTTTGTCTAAAGGCAGCACGTTGCCGTCGTTCTTCAACAGCGTCAGGGCTTCCCTAGCTGTTTTCAGAGCCAACTGCTTGTGTGCTTCGTTGTTGATCAGGCCTTTGTCCCTGTTCGGCTTGTGGTCGAAGCGCCCCAGCCAGTAAATCACCCGCAAAATCCGCCGCACCTTGTCGTCGATCGTCTTTTCGTCGACCTCGCCCTTCTTGACGGCCTCCAGGAGTTTGTCGCCCCACCACTCAGCCCTGGGCATTTCCAGATCTGTTCCGGCCTTGGCCGTCGGCACGGTGCTGTGAATGGCACCCCAGTCCGACATCACGAGTCCCTGAAATCCCCACTCGTCCTTGAGGACGTCGGTGAGCAGGTACTTGTTGGCGCAGGCGTAGTAGCCGTTGATCTTGTTGTAAGCAGCCATGATCGTGGTGGTCTTCGCCTCCTGCACGGCCGCCTTGAAGGCCGGGAAGTAGATTTCCCTCAGCGCTCTCTCGCTCACGTGCACATCGACGACACCGCGGTTCCACTCCTGGTTGTTCGCCACGTAGTGTTTGGTGCTTGTGCCCACGTCTTCACTCTGCACACCTTCCACGTACGCCACCGTCAGTCGCGAGACCAGGAATGGGTCCTCGCCGAAAGCTTCGAAAGTGCGACCTCCGTGTGGTACCCGGGCGATGTTGACGCAAGGCGCAAGCAGAATGTCGTTCCCGTACGCCCGGGTCTCCTGGCCGATGGCCGCGCCGATTTCGCGTACAAGCGCCGTGTCCCATGTCGCAGCCATGCCAATGTTCGCCGAGTAATTTGTCGCTTTGCCTTTCCAGTTCGGACCGAGGGGACCGTCCGAGACTTTCAGGGCCGGGATACCCAGCCGCTTGTTTTCTTTCGTTCCGGCGCCGTCGCCGCTGAGGAGATCGATCTTCTCCTCGAGCGTCATCCGCGACAGCAGGTCATCGATTCGCTTTTCAACAGGCAAGTTGGGATCCTTGTACGGCGGCTTCGAGCAAGAAGATGTCACAACCACGGTTCCTCCGACGATTGCCAAAGCTGCTAAGCGTTGCCAATTCATCTCTTTTCCCTCACTAAACGGGTTTAGTTACAGCGGCCACACCTCCTGGGCCCTCGAAAACCGTGGGGGTAGTGAAACCAGGCGAGAAAAATCGGCCTCAGGAGCACACCTCCGTTCTCCGGGAAGAGGGAAAATTCGTCGCCGAGCCGTCTGCCTCAGCGGTCCTTCTCTCTGCCCAGAAGCTACACCTGAGCAACGATCTGTTTGAGCGTTTTCATCGACTCCGTCGCGATTTTTTCGGGGCCAGGCGCGAAGTCGAAAACTTCGAGCGAAACCCAACCGCTGTAGCCCAGTTCTTTCAAGGTACGGAATGCCGGAACGTAGTCGTGTACCGCGTTTCCGGTTCCAAGGTAGGTGCCGTCCATTTCCTGCACGTGCACGTGCTTGATGTAGGGGAAGTACTTCCGGATGAGCACATCGAAGGGCTCTTTCTCGTCGGCGGTGTTGTGAAAATCGAACATCGTCTGAATGGCCGGGCTGTTCACAGCTTTCACAACTTCCAAAGCCTCAGCGAGTGTATTCACCACGTCCGTCTGCGTGTGGTCGAGCGGCTCAATCAAAATCATCACGTCGCGCTCCGCTGCGTGCGGTGCGCAGTACTTGAGGCCGTCGATCAGGTTCTGGGTTGCCTGAGCCTTCGTCAGTCCACCGATCGAGCCACGCTGCTTCGGCGAGCCGAAAATCATCACCTTGCCGCCCAGATCCGCGCAAAAGTCCACAAGCTTGTTCATGTAGTCCCAAGTGCGCTTGCGGATGTCCTGGTCTGGAGTGGTAAAATGCAACCACTTAGGCGTCACAAGCAGCCAGTGCAGGCCGACGATCTTGACGCCAGCGTCCTGAGCGGCTTTGCGCATTTCAGCACGCCGCTCGGACGAAATGTCGTCCACGCTCTCCGCGAGCGTGAAGGGGGCAATTTCAACTCCACCGTAGCCAACCTGCCCCGCGTACTGGCACTGTTTCTCCCAGGGCCACTCCTTCATGCTTTCGTTGCAGATCGAAAAGTGCCATTCAAATGCTTTCCCTTCCACTTTGCCCTTCTCCTTTTTACTGCAACCGCTGGCAAGACCTCCCACCATTGTGGCACCGAGCAATCCAAGCGAGGTGCCAAGAAACTGCCTCCGATTCAACTTGTCCATCGCTTTTCCCTCCTTGCGAAGAAATGTGCGTCACAAGCGAAGTTCAGTCTCGCCACTCTTCCTGCCGTAACTTCTCGAAAACGGAAACAAGCTCTCTTTCCCAAGCGCTCGCAAAGCTGCGGCAAAGCGGATGTCCGGCTCGATGCCCTCCAGAGGGTCGTCCGGAGGCCAACGGCCCAGAGCCCGAGCTTCCTCCAGCAGGGCTTCGAACAACTCCAGGTTCCGCTGGTAGTTTACCGGTTCCCGCCTGGCGAGCTCGCGCTCGAAATCTTCCCAGGCTCTAACGTCCCGAATCATGCTGGTCGCCTTGCCGAATCCAGGCTTCGTTGAAGACAGCGTGTTTGATCGACTCTCCCCTTCCCTTCAGGCTGTAGCTGTAGGTGACGTGAATGAGGCCGTCCTTGGTCTGCACAATTGAGGGGTAGGAGTAGCTGCCCTGACCGGGTTCGTCCAGCTCCAGGTGCCGCCGCCACTTCCAAGTCTGGCCCTCGTCGTCGCTGAGGAGTACAGCAAGCGAGTGACGGCCGCGCTTCGTGTCGTTGCACACAAGGAGCCAGTGCCCGCTGCGCAGCCCCAAAACGTCCACGCTGGAGCCAGGGTTCGGCAACTCCAAGAAGCGGGCAGTGTTCCAATGTACACCGCCATCGTGCGATTCGCAAGTTTGAATCCTGTGTCTGGGACCGTTGTCCCTCATGAAAGCCACGAGCGTGCCGTCCCTCCGACGTACCACGCTTGGCTGAATGGCTCCCAGACCAACAAGCGGCTCACTCGCGTACCAGCTTTTGCCAGAGTCGTCGCTGACCGCCATCAGGCCGACCGAGAACACGTCCGTGTAGAGAGGCACCAGGATCCGTCCGGACGGCAACGTGATCGGATGCGTTCGTGTCATCCAACCCATGCGACGCGTCAGCCTGTCTTCCGCCTTAGCCAGGAGTTGTTTGGCCCGCTCAGGACCCGACGGGTACTGCTCGATGATGGGTCTCAGTCGCTCGATTGCCGCTTGTAGCTTGCTCCGGAAGTTGAGCGGCTTGAGCATGATGACATCCTGCCAATCCCAACGTGGAGCACCAGGGCCACGGCTGTCCGACGCGTACCGGTACTTCAACAAAGCCGTGCCCCACTTGTTGGCGTAAATGCTCACCCAGAAAAGCCAGACACGACCCTTTACATCCACGAAGAGCGTGGGGTTGCAGTCCGGGAAACCAGGGACATCAGCCATGAGAAACGGTTTTTCCCAGTTGCCTTCTCCCGGGCGCTTCCTTGAGCCGAGGATAACCACGTCGTCGGCCGTTCGCTCGCCGCTGCCGTGGTACCAGCAAACGAGCAGGTTACCGTCCGGGGTTTGCACAATGCTGGACGAGTGGTTGTGGATCGTCTCGAGCGGGAAAATGAGCTCCGCACGGTATTCCGGTTCCTGTGCGAAAACCAGGACGGGAACCAGCGCGGCGAGAATGGCAACACGGCTGAGGCATCTCGACACGACGGGGGCTCCTTCTCTCGTCAAAAGCCACCACGGTAGTCAAACAACCCGGCGGAACGAGGCAAAACCGCTGCACCTCAGGCCAAATTAAGCGGAAAACACCACCTCCCGGCGGAATCATTCCCGGTTTCCCAGGGCCACGAAAGGTTCTGGCTCTTTGGGACACACCACCGCTTGCCTGAGGGGGCGCCGGTCCCTGAGTAACTCAAAGTTCGTCTGGTTCCAGAACCTCGCGTTGCGCGACGTCGTAGGCGCTTTTCACAAGACCGTCTACGTCCAGTTCTGCTTCGACCTCCTCTACTACCCTTGGCTTCGCGTGTGTCTCCGGATGTTTGGGAACGAGAAACGTGCAGCAGTCGCCGTAGGGCCTGATCGAAATCTCAAAAGTTCCAATCTTTCTGGCCCATTCTACCGTCTCGGTCTTGTTGAAACCGACCAGCGGGGCCAAAACTGTCATGTCCGTAGCCTGGTAGGCCACGCGTAAGTTGTCCAGCGTCTGCGAAGCAACCTGCGAAAGACTGTCGCCCACCACTAACGCCTTGGCCTTCTCCCGTCGGGCCACGCGGGTGGCAATCCGAAGCATGAAACGTCGGTACACAACCATGCGCAGACGCGCAGGAACGGAAGCAATCAGAGCCATCTGCAGATCAGCAAAAGGAACCATGTACAGCTTCGTGGGCCCCTGGTAGCGAGCAAGTACACGGGTGAGATCTCGTACTTTGTCTCGCACTTCCGCAGTAACCTGGGTTTCGTTCTGGAAGTGCACCACCGTCACTTTGGCCCCGCGACGCATCATCAGGTAGGCAGCGACTGGACTGTCGATTCCCCCGGACAAGAGTGCTACCACCTTTCCCGCCGTGCCCACCGGCAGCCCCCCAACCCCACGCCGACGCATCGCGTGCACGTACGCACGCTGAAAGCCGACTTCTACGTGGATGGTCAAATCCGGATCGCGCAATTTGACCTTGCCGCCCACAGCCTCGAGTACAGCTGCTCCAAGCTCGGCGTTGATTTGCATTGAAGTGTAGGGAAATAACTTATTGGGTCGACGAGCGTGAATTTTGAAGGTACCAAATTCCACCGAGCGCGCGAGCGCGACAGCGGCCTCTTTCAAGGCGTCAAGATCCAGAGGAACGGGAACCGCAAATGAAAAGTTGGCCACACCTGGCAAGAGCTCCAGCCGCTTGCTGACCCGCTCGAGGTCCGCACCGAGTTGCGGTTCCGCCAGCAGGTAGCCGTACTCGCGCCGTACAGCTTTCAGGTGTGGGCCAAGCAACTCCTTAACATTTCGCTGGAGTTGCTCCTCAAAACGAGCCCGATTCTCTCCTTTCAGGCCGATCTCATCGTAGTGGATCAAAAGCACACGGTCGTTCTGCAAAGGCAACCCTACCTCTTGTTCAGTGGAAAAACCCGCGTTCTCGATCTGAACCAACGGTGCGAATCTCAAAAACACGCCGACAAGCTGACACGCACACCCGCGCGGAACCGGACTGCCCCCGCAACTGAGTCCTCGATTCCGCAATTTGATCAGAATCCAAGTTCCCGCAGCACCTCCCGCACTTGACCGGGGTAGTTGGTAATGATTCCGTCTACACCCAGTTCGGCAAATTTGGCAGCCCGCGAAAGGTCGTTCACTGTCCACACCCACACCGCAATCCCCCGCTCGTGAGCACGCCGCACACAGCGCTTGTCCACTACCTCCTGCGAACAGGCAAGCGCAGCGAAATCACTTTGGAAAAGGTCTGCGCCGTAGGGCCCTGTCACAACGGGCCCCAAACGTAACGAGGCATCCACATCCCGAAGTCGCTTGAGCACCTTGGGGTTCATGGAGGTCACCACGACGCGGTCGGTGCAATCCTGCTCACGGAGTAAATCCACAAAACGATGCAGAAACAGCGTATTTCCCGGCTTCTCCTTGATCTCCAGGTCGAGCAAAACCCCGTCACTCGTCAGATTCAGCACCTGCCGCAGCAGCGGCACCCGTTCGTTGCCAAATTCAGACCGAAACCAGCTGCCCGCATCCAGTCGCTCAACCTCGGCCGCGGTTTTCCCGGACACGTTTCCACCGCCGTTCGTAGTGCGATTCACAGTCTTGTCGTGCAAGACCACAAGTTCCCCGTCAGCTGTGGCCCGCACGTCCAGTTCGAGACCGTCTGCACCCTCAGTAAGTGCATCCCGAAAAGCCGCCAGCGTGTTTTCAGGGCGAAGTCCCGACGCCCCTCTGTGAGCGATTACCAGTACACGTCCCGTTTCCTCACGGAGAAGAGGCAACGGTTGCTTTTCAGTCATGTCGATCAGTCCGTTCCGTACAGCCCAGTCACGCACTCTACACCGTTCCTTTGTCCAATATACGAACGCCAGTCTGCACTTGCAAGTGCTGTCCGTTGCGGGGGCCTCCACAACTTCACCAGAGTGATTCACCGGCACCCGGCACCACCACGCTGTCGTTACCGAATTCATTCGCGGGTGGAAACAACCGATGCCCCTTTGCAACTGGGACCAACCCCGTCCGGTTCTCAGGACCCCGGGTTTGGAAAGCGACTCTCGTCCGAAAGCAGGTCGTTGAACCTCGGTTGCGCTCTCCTGTCAACCTACCTACAGCTCGGCGAATGCCCAACAAGTACGCGAGGCGAGACTTCCTCGGCGACGCTTACGGGGCCCAGGTAACGAAAGCCCAGTACAAGCACCGTGAGGCGTTACCCACCCTCCAGCTCCACCCACCCTTTGACCAAAATGCATCTTGTCGCTTTGCGGCCGAATTGCTAACTTCGCCACGTACAGCCCGAGGCTTGTACTAAACAATTCGGAAACGCAACTTTGAAGATCCTCGCACCAACAGTAAGCAGGCAGGAAGCAGAGCGGGTTATCCGTAAGGCTCTTCGTCGCCGCTTCCTTGTTGCAGCCGGAAAGCTGAAGCGGATGGAGTTGATTCACGTCCCGTTTCACGCTTTCCGCTGCCACATCCAAGACAAACCCGAGAATCACGTCGTGATTGGCGTGGCAGACGCCCTGGAAGGGCAGTACGCCGCCACACTGAGAAAGTACAGCGAAGTTCCGGAAGATGCTGAGGTGCAACTTCCACCCGCTCAACTGGATCCTGACGCGGTGTTCGACCTGGTGGTCGACCACGTACGCTGGTTGATGATCCAGGGGAAGCTGTTCCGCATCCACGGTGGCGAGCTTCGGGAATGCGCGTACGCGGAGCCCCTGGCTTACCCTTTTTGGGTCGGTTACGTGAAGCGCGGCGAACGCTACAACATTCAGGTTGTCGACGCCATTTCTGGCGAACGCACAGGTCCACAACTTCGGCGGCTGCTCCTGCTGGCTGTTCGATTGCTGGCCGAGCAGGAAGCGTAGTCGCTGGCGTCACCAGGCAGCGATTCCAACAATTTCTTTTGCAACACAGCGTCCCGCTACGGCCATTTGGCTCTGAACAACCACAGGGCCGTCAGAAAACTGCGAACCCCGCCGCAAGCCCGAAGTAGAGTGAGAGTAAAAAGCAGTTTCCGGCAGGTAGCTCAACGGAACCGGGAATTTCGTTTCCGCGCGGAAGACAGCTGGATGACCGACACAAAGAGCACATACACACTTCCGGATCCCTGGGACAAGGTGTCGCCCGACGACTGGCGCGACTGGCGCTGGCAGGTCAAACATTCCGTCACGAACCTGGATCAGCTCAGGCAGGTTACGCCGCTTGCCGACGCTGACCTTGTGCCACTCAAAATGGTGGCCGCCGTTTACCCGGTTCGAGTTACCCCGTATTACCTGAGTCTCGTCGATTGGTCAGACCCCCACGATCCAATTCGTCTCCAGGCCATCCCGGACTCACGCGAGCTCCTGGCCTACCCCAATTTGCAACCGGACCCTCTTCAGGAGGAGTCGAACTCGCCGCTCCCCTGGGTTGTGCACCGTTACCGCGATCGAGTGTTGCTGATCACCAACAACTTTTGCCCCGTGCTGTGCCGTTTCTGCACTCGCAAACGCCTGATGCGTGGTCAGCACGTCGAGATGTCGTTCGATCAGATCGACGCCGCCCTCCGCTACATCGCTGAGCACAACGAGGTTCACGATGTCCTGGTGTCCGGTGGGAATCCCCTGCTGTTGGCGCAGGCGAAATTGGAGCACATTCTGGAAGGACTGACCCGGATCAAGCACGTGCACGTGGTGCGTTTGGCCACACGGGAACCAGTGACCCTTCCACAGAGACTCTTTGACGAAGCGCTGCTTCGCCTGCTGAAAAGGTACGCCGACAAGCTTTGGGTGAGCACACATTTTAACCACCCCCGCGAATTGACTCCCGAAAGCGTCGAAGCCGTGCACAATCTCACGCGCCTGGGGATTCCGGTCCTGAATCAAGCCGTCCTTTTGAAAAACGTCAACGATCGGCCGGAAACCCTTGAAACGCTCTTCCGCCAGCTTGTGCGCGTGAAGGTGCGCCCCTACTACCTCCTGCACGCCGATCCCACCGAGGGTACGGGACACTTTCGTACGTCCGTCCTTCGCGGGATGGAACTCATCGAGTCCCTGCGCGGGTGTCTCTCCGGCCTGGCGCTGCCCGCTTACGTGATCGATTCGCCCAAACTTGGCAAGGTCCCGGTTGTGCCACAGTACGTCCAGGCCTTAGACGGCGGGGTTCTCCGCTTGCGCGACCTTCACGGCAACCACGCCGATTACCCTGACGGGGTCGACGGTTAAATCCTACGCGGCACGGCCGGCCTCGGCCCTTCCCCCCCCAACTCTTGTTTCCCCTAAACCGAAGCTCCAATGAACAAGGATCCTTTTGCCCAAGCTGCCGCCCAATTTGGCCCCACACCCGACCCACCTCTGGGCACGTCCCCACGAAAGTTCGCCAAGCCAGGGCCTCCCTCTGGCTGGTTCTTCCCTGACGAGTGCAAATCCGAAAGCCTCGTCAGACCGGGGCGCGCGTAGAGAGGAGCAAGGCGTCCTCCAGTCTGCGCCCAGGCGGTTGCCTCAACCGCCGCGGTCACGTTTGTCCTCGCATTCCGTACGCTTTGACCTCTCTGCAGCTGATACGTTCTGCAGCTACATTTGACTGCGCGCGCAACAACCTGAGAGAAAAACGGCAAACAAGGGCAAAAGAATGAAAGAGAAGCGAATCTTCGCCATTTTCCTGCTTGCCTACCTGGCATTCGTGGTCGTTTTTGTGGTCCGGTTCAGCCACCGCGAGCACTTGCCGTCGGTCGACCCGGTGACGTGGTCCAAGTCATCCAGCGCACGTGCGGGTGACCAACGAACGGAGCAGCCTCACGCGCTCACCTCTGGTGGTCCAAAATCCCGGCTACCGGGAACGGTACCCCCGATTTCGCCCGTCTTGAAACAGCTGGACAAGACGCATCTAACATGCGTGGCACCACCTGGCCCACCACCAGCTCGTACCAAAAGAATTCTACAAGCCAAGCCCTTGCGTCCAGCCCCGCTTGCGCGCGCAAAACTACAACCTGTGGCCCAAAAACACGAGCAGCTCGCTCCACTCCCCCAAAACCCGCTCCCGCAGGAACGCGACCGAACAGTGGTTTCGGCCGTGCTGTTACGTGCGAGCGGACAAATCCAGCGGCTGTACACAAATCACGTGCTTCGCAAGCCTGACCTGCAGGGTAAGCTCACGGTGCGTTTTTTGGTGGATCCAACCGGTCGAGTGCTTGAAACACAGATCGTCGAAAATGAACTCCGCGACCCTAAGCTCGCCGCTGAAATCTGCGAAACCATTCAACGCCTGACTTTTCCGCCCGTACAGGAGAGTGCAGGTCCAGAGTTGTTTCGTCAAACGTTCCTCTTTCAGGGTGTCTGAAGCTGAGCCACGTCGGCGAAGCTGGTGAAGATGAAAACGGCCACCGCTTTGTAACCCGAGAGAGCGGTGGCCGTTCCGTGTCTGAGGCGACACGCCACAACGGAGCTTCCGGCTACTGCCATTCACACCTCTGTCACTTTCCCCCCTTGTCGGCGAGTTTGAAAAACAGGGTGGGCGCCACCGGGTAGCCACCGAGTCTGTCGCCGTACAACGAAAACCCGCCACGGTGGACAGCGTCTTTGGCGACCTCAAAACGAACGCAGAGAAACCCTTTTTCCCGCGCGTGCTTGAGTGCATCGGCAAGCTTTTGACCTGCCAAACGTACCGTCGTCAGGTAACCGTAGCTTCCAGGATCGATGCCTGCACGGTGTGACAGAACGCCCCGGGCGTCCGCCGGGTCGTCCGGGAATGGCACCGTCTCCACAGGCACGCCAGAAATCCAGACAGTCACATCCGAAGGCCATTTCGTCGCGTCGGTCTGCGGGTAGTCAGTCGGCTTCTTCCGGGACCACACCGCACCCGGAAACCGAGCATCCACCTTCGCCAAACCTGCCCGCGCTGCCCCCTCGAACAGCAGGCGGATCTCTGAGACGTCTTGTTCCCGCACTGCTGAAGGTAGACGTACGTGGTAGACAAAAAAACCGCAACCGAGACCTGCTACTTTCTGCCCCTTCGCTTCCGCAGGTGAAACAAGAGAGTCCCATCGGGCTTCGACGGTGTCGCCAGGTTTAAACCGCACCGCAAGCCAGTTGTCGGTGAGCTGCTCCTGCGACGAAACGGAGTCAGCGTACACATCCAGATTCACGTAGTTTCGGGCCCAGAGACGACCCTCAGCGTCTTCCACACGGACTCGAACAGTGGCTAGACCGGGCTCCCCCGGTAGGGTCACGTGAACCTGCCCCAGGCCTGTCACATCGAACGGATTGATCACTACTGCCCGTTCGCCACCGGGCAAATTCCGGCTGCCCCCGAAACGATCCGTGAACAGAAGGTCCCACTTGAGTACCGCAGAACGAGGCAACAAGCCGGACTGACAGCTGGCGCGCACCTCTGCCTTCCACGTAGCGCCCGGGGCCACGGTAGGACAAGGCGGGCTGTCCACGGCCAGAAAATCAGCTCGGTTCAGATCCTGCACCTCAAATCCGGGCCAAACACGGTCGTAGCCAAAATCCTTCGCCTCGCGGTCGTAGTCGTAGAAGCCGTTGTGCTCCCACTCAATGTCCTGGTACTCGGTGTAAACGTAACCCACGATTTTCGGGTAGAGGCGGAGCTCATTCGTTAGGAACTTGAAACACCAGGAGATGTCTCTGTCACCCGAACCAGCACTGATGCCCCCGTACTCAGAATTGAGGAGCGGCTGTTTGTCCTGTTTGTTGCCGCCGACAAAATTCCAGGAGGACCCCGGAAACGTCTTGTCCACCACCTGCTGAATGTGACGCCTGGCGCGCGCGTAGTCGTTGATGTAGAAGTGCCACGTGTTGAGGTCTGTCTCTACGTGGTCCAGGTTACACGGCGAGTTGTCTTCCACCAACCGTGTGGGATCCAGGCGTTTCACTTCATGGACCATCTGGCGAACCCATTCTTGTCGGTCTTCCGTGTAAGCACCCGGGTGGTTCAGTCCCCAGGTCTCGTTGAAAAGGCACCACGAGAAGATGGAAGGATGGTTGAAGTCGCGTGCGATGATCTCGCGCGTTGTGTTCTCCCAACGCACCTTTGCGGAATCGGTGTAGTCCAGGAAACAAGGCATGTCGCACTGCAACAGCATGCCCAGGCGGTCAGCCCAGTACAAAAAACGCGGCTCGTCCGCCTTGATGTGAATGCGGTACATGTTGAACCCTACCTTCTGGCCGCGCTCCACGTCCTCGCGAGCGTAGTCGTCCGAAGGGTAGGTGTAGATGCCGTCCGGATTGAAGGCCTGGTTCAAGGCGCCGCGGATGTAAACGGGTCGATCGTTAATCCAAATCATCGGGTAACCTGAGCCCGGTGCAGGCGCTATTTTCACCTCACGGAGGCCAAAATACGAGTGAACGCGGTCAAGCGTGTCCACTTTCCCGCTCAGCACCACGGTGAACGCATACAGGAAAGGGTCTTCCGGGTACCACAACCGGGGTTTGGGGATTCTTGCCTCGAGGCGCACACGGTTTTCGCCAGGCTGCAGCGTTACTTTTCTCTCTGCTGAGGGCACGTTGCCGCTGTCGAATCGAACAAGTACCCGCACCTTCGTCTTTCTGTGCCCAGGGTTCACAACCAGCACGTCGAACGTTGCTTTGGCGGGATTCACGGAGGGCACGACGTGGACCTGTTGAATCGCAATTTGCGAAGGAACTGCCTCCAGGTACACTGTTTGCCAGATCCCGGACGTTTTCGTGTACCAGCCCACCTGCTTCCCAACCGGCTGTTCCCGACTGGTCCAGTCCTCAGCGCGCACCACGACGGTGTTCTCGGCGTCAGTCTTGAGCAGCTTGGTGATGTCGAAGCGAAACGGCGTGTACCCACCCTCGTGACATCCGACCCGTTCGCCGTTCACCCAGACGGTAGCTTTCCAGTCCACAGCGCCAAAACAGAGCCAAACATGTGCGTCTCGCCAGTCTTTTGGCAACCGGAAGCTGCGACGGTACCAGGCGACGCCCTTGTAGTTCCTGTCCGCAATCCCGGAGAGCCTGGACTCCCAGGGGAACGGTACCACAATTTGCTGGTCGAACCCACCGCGACCGGGCTCGAACCAACCTTGTGTTACGCCCCGGTTCTCCGGATCAAACGCAAAGCTCCACGTGCCGTTGAGATTGAGCCACTGGTCCCGGCGGAAATCGGGACGGGGATGTTCCGGTCGCGGAATCTCCGCCGCAGTCGACAGCGAAAAGGCGAGGAGAGGCAGCAAGAAAGCTGTAAGCGACGGGTAAAATCTCATTTCAGGCCCTCCACACTTGAACCACGTCGACCAACGTCCCGGACAAAGTACAGTCCAACAGACGCCGCAATTTAGGGAAAAACTCGGGCGTGGGCAATTCCAAAAAGCAGGGGACTTCGCCCCTTGACACCGCGGTACAGGTAGCACCTCGCTCGGTCCAACCGCCCTTTCGAAATGGACAAAAGAGGATACTGGAGATGATCAGGGATTTGGGGATGGAAAAGCTTTGGGTAGTGAGAAGGTCTCAGTGGCTAACCTGCCGGGTTTCGCCCCAAAAAGCGAACGGGGCTGCAACCTGCAGCCCCGCGCGAGGATCTCCGCTGTCGAATTGCAGTCAGAGCTGGCCGACTTCGAATTCAGCTGTCTCTTTCTGTTTCGGCTCGTCATCTTCCTCCATCCGGAGGCCACGGAGCATTTCGGTAATGTTCTTCCGTTTGGGACGAAAATACTTCGAAAGCACCTCATCCATCTTGTGAGGATCAACCCGATCCCCACAAGTGAAGATATCAACAGCCGCGTAGTTGTACTCCGGCCATGTGTGAATCGAAAGGTGCGATTCAGCAATGATTGCTACACCCGAGACTCCCTGCGGTGCAAACTGGTGTGTCCGAACGCTTAGCAAGGTCGCTCCACCCGCCAACGCCGCTTCGGTCAGCGCACGTTCGGTCAGTTCAGGGCTGTTCAGGTTCGTTGCTTCCCAGTACTCCAGAATCAGGTGCCGGCCAAGATGTTCCATGGCTCACCTCCTTTCACCGGTTTGTTTGCGGTGCGCAGCCATCTTCGAGTAGATCAACCGCTCTTCATCGCTGTAAATGTCCTCGCCTTCGAACGAGATGTTCTCGGGCTGGAAATCTGCGAGTGTTTCTACACGGTAAAGAGAGCTCCGGTACCAGTTGACCGTCGGAAAGTGCGTGTACGGTTCCACATCGTTCCGAATACTGTCCAGCAGGAATCCCCAGTTTTCGTACTCGCTGTGCTCGTAAATGAGGTGCGTGAGAACGATGTCGTGCTCGTTTACGAGCCATTTTTGCAGATTTTTCCACTTGCGCAAAGAGGATTCAGTGAGCGTCATGCCGAAATAGCCCGCGCGTCCGTCGCCGGGTTTCAGAAGCCCGAAACCGCGTTCGAGGAACAAGAAAAGCCCCGCGTAGTTCTCGGGCGGGTCTGTCAGGAACGTGTCGAACTGCGCAAAGAGATCGTCGGGCAACTTTTTGCGCAAATCGAATGTGAGCACGCGCGCAGGGATGTTCAGCCTCTCCGCATGTTCACGGATGTACCGAACGTAACGTTCATCGATTTCGAACGTAACGATCTCTTTCGGCTTTCCGGCGAGGCCGATGGCCAGGGTCATCAGGTCGTCGTCGCCGAGGATGGCCACGCGCTTGTCGGTCACGTCGCCGTTCTGCAGCATGAGCGCCGCTCGCCGCATGGCCGACTCGGGCGTCAGTACACCCTGGTCAAAGTCGTCCGTTGGTTCAGGGCGTCCTGCAGCGATGTCCCGAAATGTGGTAAACGCGTCTTCGAGGTCGGCTAAAGACAGTCCCGTACCCGCACACGTCGGGCAACGGAATGATTTGGGAGGAACGATCCCCCGACTTTGCAGCAGTTCCGCACCCGACTCCGTGAGGTGTACCTGGCCGCCCTCGAATCTCAGCAGGCCTTCGTCCGCCATCACCTTGACGGCCTCGACCGTGAGATTGAAGGGCTGATCCGCCAGATCAACCACCTTCCACGGGTCGGTCGTGGCCGCTAAGGCGGTAAGGATGCGGTCGAAGGCATGGTCGGTAACCGGTAGCCCGGTGTTTGCCGAAATCGTTTCAAGAATGTGCAACTGCCATCCTCCAAAACCATGCCCTCTGGTTAGTCCAACTTACCCGTTTTCGGCAGCCGCAAATTTAAGCAAAACCAATGGGTTTCGCAAGATTTTTTTCTCACTTTTTACAACTCGAACCCACCGGATCGGCTTAAACCAGCAACGCCGCCAAAACCTTAGTTGCAGTTACTCCCGGGAAAGTGACAACGCAAACAGCATGCCGTCACCTGCCGCCATCAACACCTGGATCGTCCGATCTCGGCCCTCTCGAAAGTCCCACACATCCCCCGGCAATTTGCTGCGGCTCACTTCACGAACCGATTCGACAGGCTGGGTGAACCTCAGGGTAACGATGCGACCGGATGTGTAATCGCGGTTCACTACAAGCAAGTAGCGGCGATCGTTGGATGTACGGAAGTAGCCGAAAAGCAGCTGCATCTGGTCCCCAGGATCCACGAACCAGTTTTGCGGCAATTTGCGACACCCTTTTGGCACGGGGTCACTGTGGTAGACTTCCAGGCTCTGCAGCGACAGAAGGACAGGACCAAGGCGTGCCAGCTCAGCGTTGATCCTGGAAACCGGGGTGTAAAGCCAGGTAGGCCGCCCACCAGCATCGACCACAGCTGAAGCAAACTGCCAGCCACTCCCACGCGGAGGCCAGTACGTGAAGTACTGGATCCCTTTGGCCCCGTAAGCCAGAGCTGAATACAGGGCGAACCGCAAGTAGGGCTCCTTTGGCCGAGGGTAGCTTGCGTGCTGCGTGGAGAGTAAAAAGGCCCAAAACGGTACACCCGACTCCAGGCTGCGCTGGCGTATCAATTCCAGGTTTCGGAAGAAGTCGGGACGCAGGCCGTTGTTCGTAATCGGGTAGTGGTCGAAACTAAGCACAGGAGGACGGACAGTGTTCACGAAACTGTCCAAGTACGCTTCGTACGTTGGCACACCCAGCTGGCGAGGACTGGCGTAGGTGGGGAACAAGTTAATGTACGGTACCGTCCCGGGCAACACCTGCTTGATCGTTGCAACCAGTTGCCCCAAAGAGCGGAACTCTCTGGCGTTCGGCTCATCCCTCAGACAAAAGCCAAGCAGACCAGGTACATTTCGGTACCCCTGCAAGGTTTCGACGGCCACCGAGTCTGGATCCGCTGTGCTGGCATCGAGAGCCCTTTGTAACGCCGGCGACCACAGCAAAGCGCAAATTCTGTGGCGCCGGGCCAACCGAAGAAGAGCGGCATTCTGACTGTCGTGCTGGACGAAGGAAAGGACCGTGTTGAACCCCGCCTCCGCCAAGGTGCGAAAGGCAGCATCCGAGAAGTGGTCCGGTGGTGGACCGTTCCACGCAACAATCGGGAAAACTGCGCCGCCAGCACCACAGCCTGTCCACGGAAGTGAAGCCCCCGTGTCGCCACACGCCAGAACCCCCGCGAACAACAACACAGAAACCAGCAACAACGCTGTGCTGCGTTTCACGGTTCGTCCTTTCCGTTGGTCTTGTGTGCTTTTGGAAGTGCGCACGTTGCATTTGCGCCCGTCCGAAAGACGGACTTTTCCGCGCCCCACGCTGCCCGAAACAGGGTCCAGCACCCTCAACTTCCGGGCGTCCGCAGGCTACCCGCAGGCGGTACCCTGCGGATTGCGTGAGCCCCCGAGACTCAGTCACCCTGCACTCAGCAAAAACAAACCCGGGCGACTTTCTCGCAAAACGCAGCGGCATAAGCAACGCACGTTCACGGGGACTGTCTCAGTGCTTGTTCTTGATTTCCTCCAGAAGCTTCCGTGCTTCCTTCTTGTGTTCCGGGTCGTCAGCGTCCTTTACCGGTAGTTGCAACACCTTTTCATACTCCTGGCGGGCCAGGTCGTACTTCTTCATCATTTGGTAAGTTCGGCCCAGCTCCAGGTGGTGATTGATGTGCTCCGGATTAACAGCAATCGCACGTTTGAAGTACTCCACCGCTTTCTCGTTGCTGGCTGGAGGCAATCCTCCGTAGATGACTTTGGCAGCCATTTTGAGGAAACCGCTCAAGTTGGCCACCTCACGGTGCCAGCGCGCGAGCACGTGGAGAGCCCCGTCGTGGTTCGGATCGAGCGCGATGGCCTTCTCTGCTTCCTCTTTTACCTCACGGGACAGCTGCACCTTCTTCTTGCCGCCGGTAAGCAGCGCCACGCGTCCAACTGCCACTGCGAGAATGAAGTGCGTGTTCGCACTGTCCGGACAAAGGGCCACGGCCTTCCGCGCCAGCTTTTCGGCAACCAGGTAGCCCTGCTTCCGCACCTTTTTACTTTTCTTCGTCTCCCCCACGTCCACGTACGCTCGGGCAAGTTTCCACAGCGCCTCGCAGTTCGTGGAATCCACTTGCACGGCCTTGGCGTACGCCTCCAGTGCTCCCTGATTGTCAAACTTCGCGTACAGGCTGTCACCTTTGGCAATCCAGTCTTGCACCGACTGCCCATTGGTCGGCAAGACAACAGCAAACGTCAACAAAACCAGTCCGAACGTTACGGCGATTTTGCGCGACATTTTTACTCCCTCCACTCGTGGATCGACGTCAGGATTCACAGCCAGTCTACGAAGTTTTTACGGGAAAGTCAAGAGTTGGACGGAGCGTAGCTTCATCAGACGCAAGACGGCCTCACCGCGAATTTTCTCGTTCCTTTAGGAAACACTCGCCCCTCAGAATCTTTCCGCCTGAAAACCATTTGCCTGAGAGTTGGTTAAAACCTATCTTTGGGGTAGCCCTGCGCTTCCCCCAACAAAACGACCGGAGGTAAGCATGTCCCTGTCCAGAAGAGTCCTGGTTGTTGCATTCAGTGCATTCTGCCTCTGGGGGTTCACTGTTTCTGCCAAACCCAAGGTGGCGATGGCTGTCTACCATTTCAATCTGCAGTACGTAGCCGGAGACCAGCGCATCGAACGCCGGATCGTTCGCGAATCCATCATTCCTCTCCTCGATTTCTACGAGGCGCATCCGAACTACAAAGGCGACTTTGAAATCCAGGGCTGGGCACTGGAGGTCATCCAGGAAGAATTCCCCGAAGTCATCGAGCGTTTGCGAGCGCTGATCAACAGTGGCCAGCTGGAACTGGTTGTCGCTCACTACTCCGACCAACTCTTCATCGGTTACCCAGCTCTGGATCTACAACGTTCCGTAGAACTCTCAGATCGAGTTCTCAAGAAACTCAATCTCAAGCGCTCCCGGGTGTTCTTCGCTCAAGAACTCCAGTGGAGTCCAGCTCTGGCTTCAGCGCTTCAGGGAAAGTACGACGTTGTTGTTACCAGCGGCGATCCCTACGGTTACTACCGCTCCGCAGCCATGCCTCTGGAGTGGTTTGAGTACGCTGGCAAGCGGATGCTCGTTCTTCTTGGCGGTGGGGAAAAGAGCCTCAAATGCTGTCAGTGGGCTTGGGCCTTTTTTGATGACGGCGAGGTGTTCAGCACCCGCGACTACATGAGCGATTTCTACCGGGTGCCAGAATGGGAGAAGCAACATGTTGACAGGTTCAAAAAACTGGAAAGGGAAGGGTACCGGTTTGTCACCGTGAGTGAGTTTGTGGCCTTGCTCAAAGAGCGTGGTTACAAGATCCCTACGATGCCTTACGTGCCCGAAGGTACCTGGAACATGTCGGCCGGGGGACCCTACAACTGGCTTGGCAAACAGGGTGGCGGGGCCGAAACGGATGGTCCCACGCGTGCGCGGAATTTCCGGGCACGAAACTGGGTTCTGACAGCGGAAACGCTGGTCAAGAAGGTGATCGATCGGCTGCAGGGGCCGCGGGCGTTCATCGAAAAGGTTCTGGAATTGGCCTGGCAGCATCTACTTCTTGGCGAAGTCTCGGATTCTTCCGGCTGGTCGCCGTTTCCGATCGAAGTCCGTTACACCGATGAGGAGTGCACGGTCGCTGAACAGGGTGCGCGTGTGCTCATTGAGCAGGTTCTGAGCACCACGGGCCTGGACACCGGCTGTGTTTTTGTCGACTTGAAGAGCGGCGAGGTGACCCCTGCCCGAGCTTCGACCTCGCACCCCCAGGCCGAGTGCGCGGCTTCTCCAACGCCCGTGAAGGTACGAGCAGCCTCCTACGAAATCCAGGTCGAGAAGTTCTCCAAGGACCTTTACCGTCTACGGATCACAGCCCGGCGGCCCCGGGATGGCCAGGTCGAGTTTGTATTTCCTCTCACCGGGCGCGTGCACTACTACTCCCCTCCGCTCGGGGAAGATTCGCTGGTCAGTGTTCCAACGGATCTGAAACATGATCCGATTCTGTCCCTGGCAAACGGGCTTTTCACCCTGGGGAACGGATGGAACCTGATCAAAGACAACACCGTGGAACATCTTGCCGGAACGTGGCGGTACAAGTCGAATGAGCTCGTTTTCCGAGAAGGCTTGCGAGAAGATGTCCCAACGGCTGAAATGGTCTTTTACCTTTACAGAGGGACACCGCAAGAGGCCCTGGCGCGAGCCAATCGGCTGAACGTCTGGCCGCGGATTCGGGTGTGCGTGTCCAACGGGCAGATTTTGCTGCACAGGCTCGGGCTGGAAGAAATCGGTCAGCAGTAAGTAAGCGGCAGTAGGCAGCAGGCGCGCAGAAAAACCCTACGGCAACAGATGGCGGACGTAAAGGACAAAATCGTGGTTCGCGGAGCACGCGAACACAATCTCAAGAACATCGACGTGGAGATTCCGCGCGATCGGTTTGTTGTGATTACCGGTCTTTCGGGCTCCGGCAAGTCGTCCCTGGCGTTCGACACGATCTACGCGGAGGGTCAACGTCGTTACGTGGAATCCCTGTCTGCCTACGCCCGCCAATTCCTGGGTTTGATGGAAAAACCTGACGTCGACTACATCGAAGGGCTTTCACCGGCCATCTCCATCCAGCAGCGCACGGTTTCCAAGAATCCTCGCTCCACAGTCGGGACCGTAACCGAGATCTACGACTACCTTCGGCTCCTGTTTGCCCGCATCGGCACACCTTACTGCTACAAATGCGGCAAGAAGCTGGAGAAGCAAACTGTCGAACAAATTGTGGATTCCGTTTTGGCGCTACCCGAGGGGACACGGGTGCAGATCTTGGCCCCCGTGGTGCGCGGCCGAAAGGGCGAGTACCGGGAAATCTTCGAAGAGGCTCGCCGCGACGGCTTTGTGCGCGTGCGCGTGGACGGCCAGACCCTGGACCTGGATTCCGAAATTCAGCTCGACAAGAACAAGAAGCACAACATCGAAATCGTTGTCGACCGCATCGTGGTAACGCCAAAGGTGCAGCGGCGGCTTGCGGATTCCATCGAAACAGCTCTGAATCTTGCCTCGGGGCTGGTCGTCGTGGACGTGGTTGGCGAGAAAGAGCTTTTGTTCAGTGAACACTACGCTTGCGTGGACTGCGGCATTTCGTACGAAGAGATCGAACCGCGTTTGTTCTCGTTCAACAGCCCTTACGGCGCCTGCCGCACGTGTAACGGTCTCGGCACACGAATGGTCGTAGACCCCGAGCTGGTTGTGCCTAACCCGAAGCTCACCCTTCGGCAGGGAGCCCTGGCCCCCTGGGGTGAAGTGCGCGATGGCTGGTACGCTACACTGCTTAAGGGTGTAGCAGAGCACTACGGCTTCAGTCTGGACACGCCGTGGGAAAAACTGCCAGAAGGAATCCGTCACGTGTTGCTTTACGGCAGCGGCGACGAAGAAATCGAATTTCGCTACGCCAGCCGCGAAGGCCGAAGCAAGGGCACGTGGGTCAACCGCTTTGAAGGCGTCATTCCCAACCTGGAGCGTCGTTACCACGCCACCGATTCGGCTTCTGTACGCGAGTGGGTCGAAGGATTCATGAGGGCCGTGCCGTGCCCAGACTGCGGAGGTGCCCGTTTGCGTCCAGAGGCTCTGGCCGTCAAGATCGACGGGCACAACATTTGGGACGTGACGCGGAAGTCTGTGCGTGAGGCACTGCAGTTCTTCGAGCAGTTGCAGCTTACCGAACGCCAGAAACTCATCGCTCACCAAATACTGAAGGAAATTCGCGAGCGGCTGCAATTCTTGCTTAACGTTGGGGTCGATTACCTCACGCTCGACCGGGCTGCCGCCACCCTCTCCGGCGGCGAATCGCAACGCATCCGATTGGCTACCCAGATTGGTTCACAACTCGTTGGTGTGCTGTACGTCCTGGATGAACCGTCAATTGGTCTCCACCAGAGGGACAACCACCGGCTGATCGACACCCTGTGCCACTTGCGCGATCTTGGCAACACGGTGCTCGTGGTGGAGCACGACCGTGAAACCATCGAGCGTGCCGACTACGTGGTAGATCTCGGCCCCGGCGCTGGAGAAAACGGCGGCTACGTGGTGGCCACGGGAGCCCCGGCTGAGATTGCTGCCAACCCAAAATCGCTGACCGGGCAGTACCTGGCCGGATTGAAGAGCATTCCGGTTCCGACCAAACGCCGAAGAGGAAACGGCAAAACGCTGACGATTTTTGGGGCCCGCGGCAACAACCTCAAGTCCATCGACGTCCGTTTTCCTCTGGGCACATTTATCTGTGTTACCGGCGTCTCCGGCTCGGGGAAGAGCACCCTGGTCGACGAAACGTTGTACCCAATCCTGGCGAGAGCCATTTACCGTGGCAAAGAACAGCCGCTGCCTTACGAACGCGTCGAGGGTCTGGAGCACATCGACAAGGTCATCAACATCGATCAAAGCCCGATTGGCCGCACCCCACGCTCTAACCCGGCGACGTACACCGGGCTGTTCACGTACATTCGGGACCTGTTCGCAAAGCTGCCCGAAGCCAAAATCCGCGGCTACAAGCCCGGCCGTTTCAGCTTCAATGTGAAGGGCGGTCGGTGCGAAGCCTGTCAGGGCGACGGAATCATCAAGATCGAAATGCACTTCCTCCCGGACGTGTACGTCACCTGCGAGGTGTGCAAAGGCAAGCGCTACAACCGCGAAACACTGGAGATCAAGTACAAAGGCAAATCGATTGCAGACGTGCTGGAAATGACGGTGTCCCAGGCGCTTGAGTTCTTTGAGAACATTCCACCGATCAAACGCAAGTTGCAAACGTTGTACGATGTTGGCCTTG
This sequence comes from uncultured Cytophagia bacterium, assembly GCA_964644845.1. Lineage (GTDB taxonomy): Bacteria > Zhuqueibacterota > Zhuqueibacteria > Oleimicrobiales > Geothermoviventaceae > Geothermovivens. Next base: position 55,181 of record CAZXXS010000006.1, read on the forward strand.
GCTACATCCGTCTTGGACAACAAGCCACCACCCTTTCCGGCGGCGAGGCCCAGCGTGTCAAACTGGCCACCGAGCTCAGCAAAGTCAGCACGGGCCGAACCCTGTACATCCTGGACGAGCCAACCACAGGCCTGCATTTTGAGGACATCAAGATGCTGCTCGACGTCCTGAACCGCCTCGTCGACAAAGGGAACACCGTCGTGGTCATCGAGCACCACATGGACGTGATCAAAACGGCGGATTACATCATCGACCTGGGACCAGAAGGCGGCGACGATGGCGGTTACGTGGTGGCAACGGGCACGCCGGAAGAAGTGGCGCGGAATCCGCGGTCTTACACCGGACAGTTCCTGCAAAGGGAATTGGGACTCCAGGAGACGGCTTTGGAGGCCGCATCCTAATCCTGCCACGTTCGGGTCTGTTCGCTTCCCCGTTCGTTCCGCAAACGGCCCCTGGGGCCCCAAAAGGGGGAGTACTGCTCCTGCGCCTCACCCGGCAGAGGCAGTAGAGGAAAGCTTCACCTCGAATTCGCCCAGATTTTGAACGGCCAGGCCGTGTCCCAGCGGTTACCGCACTTCTCTCTTCCACCACTGTGCGCTGCCGTCCACAAGAGAAGTGCCGGATCCAACCCCGGCCTGTCTGGCGAATCGATTCCCCGAACGTCTCGAGAACTGACTTCCGCCGTCGGAAACAGCTCTTTGGTGACGTCGCGTCGACAAGCTGTGCGCAACCAGAAGAAACGGCTTCAGTGCAACTGGCTAAGGCCACTGTTGCCGTGCGGACCAAAGGGAGTTCGTCCAAACGCAAGACATTTGGGAACCGCGTGGTCGCGTGTCTGTCCACTCTCAGTCGTGCCGTCCAGCACGACCGCATCATCTGAAGTCCGGACGAGTGCTGCGTGAACGCCCAGTCTGTAGTGCCCGGGCAAGCCGTACGTGGTTCCCTTCATCTGCCGACGCCGGGAGTGCGCCTGCACGTCCACGCCCGCTCCCCTCAGCCACAGGTGTTCCAAAGAGAAAAGCCTCCGCTTGCACCCCGCCTGCTTTGGATCCGAATTTCGCTACGAATCCCCTGAAAGAAAAACTGTAACGTAAGCCGTCAACGCGTGTTTACCTTTTGGACGGCAGACAGAAAGGCAGCAAAGGAGCAGCATCTTGCCGGTGTCCGATGCCGAATTGATCACGCGTTTCCGTTCTGGCGATGACCTGGCCTACGTGTTGCTTTACAACCGCTACAAACGCCAGGTTGTCGCATTCTGCCGGGGCTACGTGGGAGGCGACGAAGCGGAAGACCTGGCGCACGACGTGTTTCTGCGGATCTACCGGCGTCGAGGAACGCTGCAAGACGGCAATTTCCGAGCGCTGCTCTTCAAGACCGCCCGCAATCTGTGTCTTAATGCTTTGCGGTCCAAAAGCCAACACCTGCAACTGGAGGCATTCCCGGAACAGCCCAACTCCGATCCGGAAACGGATTTTGCTACCCGGAACCTGCTTGCTTATCTTCTGGCCCGTCTCACTTCGGAAGAGCGCGAGCTCCTTTTGCTGCGCGAAGCCGCAGGCTTCTCTTACCAAGAGCTGGGCGACTTCCTCGGAAAAAAGCCCGGCACCGTACGTGTACAGCTTTACCGGATCCGTGACAAACTGCGCACAGCACTTGTGCAACTGAAGCAACAGGAGCAGAAAAGTGGCCAAGAACTGTGAGGACATCCGGACTTTCATCTCGGCGCAGCTCGACGGAGAAATTACCGTTCGGGAACGCAACCTTGTGCTCGAACATCTCGTTTCCTGCCAACAGTGCCGCGAGTTTCTCAACGAAGTCGAAGAAGCCCGCGGGCTGCTGCGTTCGCTCCTTTTCCCGCACACGACAGAATCCCTCGACCTTCGTCTACTCGAGAGCCTCCGTGCCACGCAGACCAGGCAAGTGCGGTGGTGGAAACGCGGTCTGACTGTACCGCTTCCGGTGGCAGCCGCCGTGGTTCTGGCTCTCTTGACTGCGCTGCTCTGGGCCCTGGCTCCGGGTCGGTCACGGAACTTCGCTCCTGCCACGGAAGAGACGGCTGTGCGCACCGTCGTCATTCAGCCCCAGGACGTAAGCATGTTCACCCCATCGGCCATGTGATCCGGACACGCTAACTGGGCTAACGGCACAAACCACAGGTTGGAGGGAAAGATGTTGGAGAAGATCAGACGTTGCACCGCCCTGTGTCTGGGACTCGCCCTTTGGGGAATCCTCGCCCTTGAAGCAGACTCCAAGCAAGTGGACGGCCAATCCCAACTCCACTACCAGGTGGTTCTCGTCAACGAACCGGATTCAACTGTGCGAAACGAAGGGGGCGGACCCGTTGCGCCAAGCGGCATTTTCCACAGTTCCGGCTACGTGTTCGGCGAGCACTGCGAAGGCGTGGGAGGTGGTGGGACCGTGTGGCAGGACGTTCTGCTCCTCCCGTTCCGGGTCACAAAACCGTTGCCAGAGGATGTCAGGAAGCTGGTTCCGCGCATCGCTTACAACGCGACGTTTCACGTTCGTCGCGAGACCGCTTCCGGGGTTCTCAAGCTGAGCGCGGTTGTTTCCCTGTACCGTTTCAGGCAGAAAAGTCAGCCCGGACTCCAGTACGAGGTCGCCGTTTTCGACACAACCTGCACGGTAGCCCCAGGCCATCCGGTACGGCTGCTGACCCTTCAGGACGGCTGTCCGAACCGTGTTGCTGTGTACGTTCGTCTAATCGAATCTACCGAGGCGCTCCGTACGGATTTCTCCCCTGACCTTCAGGAGCTTCTCCGCGGAATACAGCCAGCCCGCATCCCTGTGAACTTCTACCTCCGCTACGAACAGCGTGACTCGGTGTCGGGGCGTGTGGTGAGACTTTTGAGCACCAAACAAATCGGGTTTGAACCGGCCAAACCTTTTGTGTTTCGCTTTGCGAATCCAGTACCGCCGGAGCTGCAAGCTCACCCCGAGAGCTGGCCGGAGTACCGAATTGCTGGCTACTTGGTTCCTCTCAAACGCCGAGCCGATTCTCTCCACTGCGTCCTTCTGCTCCAGCAGGGTTTAGGCTACGGGGGGAGGATGAAAGTTTCCATGTTCACGCACAAACGGTTCACGCTCCCGAAAGGTGATCTTGTGCGGATCGTACTGCAATCACCCAAAATGTCCCTCCAAATCCCCCTTCCTGACCAACCGGGACAGTATGTCCGCATCCAGGCACGCGACGGATTCCTGAAAGGAATTCGCGAAGAGCTCTACGTTCGAGCGTACTTCTAAGGCAACACACGCAGCACGCAGGCGCCATTTGTTTTCGCCGATGGCTCGAAACTGGTCTGGTTGAGACTCTTCCCCACGACTTCAGCTCGCCGTGGAGTGGTGGTCCTCGCCCGGCACGTCACCTCCAGATCAGTGAAACAGACACTGCTTCTGGCAAAGACTCTACACCCCGAGCCTCCACGGTGCCCCCACCCAGAACGCGCGCGAGCCCGTAACAGAAAACTTTTCCCCAACGCACCAGGCGACGAAATTCGTCAGCCCACGGCTCAGTCGAGCAAGTACTGGCGTGCGGGAAAACTTCGGTCGCTACAAAAAACTGGAGTTCGCCCAGAGATGTGCAGGTCGACGTAGCAGATAGCGATTGGCACCGGGCTCAAGCTGTGCCCAACAGCCTGACTCCTTACCTGCACGGTCCGCCGACCTCCTGCGAGCAGAAGTGGAAAGCCGGAAACTCCGGTCTGTCCCAAACCGGCGGGGGAATGGAAATCCCCGGCTAAAACACGGGGTGGTCTTTGAGTTCCTGCCTTGGCGTGAAAACGCTTTCACGAGCAGGACTCGGGCTGCTCTGAGGTGTCCGAAAGTTACCCGGGGAACGCGGAGGAATCTGTGCCTGCAAAAAAACACTTGACACAAATTTGTGACTTTCTTATAATGAGACCAAAGAGGTAGCATTAGTACCGAAGCCATTCGGTTCGAGACAGCACGCTTCCCAAACCGCCATTTTTCAGATGATTGCCATCAATCGCGAAACCGACTACGCCTGTCGCGTGATTTTGCATTTGGCCATGCACCCGCCCGGCTACCGGACCACTGCTCGCGAAATCGCCGACCTCCAGCTCATCCCCCAGTCGCTAATCCGGCGCGTGGTTCGCCAGCTTTCCTCAGCACAACTTCTGCGGACAACCCGTGGCACGGGCGGTGGGATTGTGTTGGCCCGCGATCCGAGCAAGATCAGCCTTCTGGATGTCGTCGAAGCCATCGAGGGCCCTCTGGTTCTCAACGAATGCACAGTGGATCCCCATTTTTGCCCCCTCATGCGCACCTGTTCGATCCACGAGGCCTGGGTGCGCGCCAAAGCGGTCCTTGTTCAGCAGCTTCGCGACACCACATTCGACAAACTGGCCGATCGCGGCAGATTTCTTTCGGAGGGTAATCCTTCCAGAGTCGCGGTGTAAATAAACGAGGGAGGTGCAACAATGAGCGCTGTAGCCCTGGCACGATGGCAGTTCGCCATCACCACCGTGTACCATTTCTTCTTCGTGCCGCTCACGCTCGGGCTCTCCATCTTCGTCGCCATCATGGAGACCATCTACGTCCTGAGCGGCAACGAAACCTACAAACGCATGGCGAAGTTCTGGGGTAAGCTCTTTCTCATCAATTTCGCCATGGGTGTCGTCACAGGCATTGTGCAGGAGTTTCAGTTCGGAATGAACTGGTCCCAGTACTCGCGCTTCGTGGGCGACATCTTTGGGGCTCCGCTGGCCATCGAGGCGCTTCTGGCGTTCTTCCTAGAATCCACGTTCCTGGGAATCTGGGTTTTCGGCTGGGATCGGCTCTCCAAGAAGGCACATGCCGCAGTGATCTGGCTGGTGGCCATTGGCTCAAACCTGTCGGCACTCTGGATCCTGATCGCCAACTCGTTCATGCAGGAGCCGGTCGGTTTCGTGCTGCGAAACGGACGGGCGGAAATGACCGACTTCCTGGCACTGATCACAAACGAGAACATCTGGGTCCAGTTTCCGCACGTGTTGACCGCTGGTCTGACCACGGCAGCATTTTTCATTCTTGGCATCAGCGCCTACCACCTGGTTCGCAAAGCGCACGTCGAGGTGTTTTCGCGTTCGTTCCAGATTGGCGCTGTCATTGGCTTTGTGGCGGTGATTCTGGTGATCGTGAACGGTCACGAACAGGCCAAACACATGGTGCGTACCCAGCCCATGAAAATGGCTTCGGCCGAAGCTCTCTGGAATACCGAAGATCCGGCCTCATTCTCCTTGCTCACCGTGGGCGACCTTTCCATGCGCCGCGAGGTATTCTCGATTCGTGTTCCACGCTTGCTCAGCCTGCTGGCTCACAACAAGTTCAGCGGGGCCGTGCGCGGCATCAACGACATCCAGGCTGAGTACGAGCAAAAATACGGCCCCGACAACTACGTTCCACCCGTGATGATCACCTACTGGACCTTCCGGCTGATGGTGGGCGCAGGTTTCCTGATGCTGCTGATTGCCATCTACGGCGTGTACAAAGTCCTGGCCGAAAACTACGACATCACACCTAAGGTTGGGAAATACCTGGTTTGGGGCATTGCGCTTCCGTACATTGGCAACAGCATGGGCTGGATTTTCACCGAGGTCGGCCGCCAGCCGTGGGTCGTTTTCGGTTTAATGAAGACCAAAGACGCCGTGTCCAACACCGTCGCGCCTGGCCTCGTGCTTCTGACCGTCGTGCTCTTCACTGTGGTTTACGGCGTCCTGATGGTGGCCGACGTGTTTCTGCTGAAGAAGTTCGCAAAACTCGGCCCAGAAGAAGCGTAAGTCGGACAAGACCCGCCGCTTTTTGAGAGCACACCAACCGGAAGCATGGAGGTGGAAAAATGAATTTGAACATTCTCTGGTTCATCTTGATTGCAGTGCTCTACACCGGCTTCTTCCTGCTGGAAGGGTTTGATTACGGTGTGGGCATTCTCTTGCCGTTTGTCGGCAAGACCGACGCGGAGCGCCGTACCTTGATCAACACAATCGGTCCGTTTTGGGACGGCAACGAGGTCTGGCTTTTGACAGCCGGTGGTGCGACCTTCGCCGCCTTCCCGAACTGGTACGCAACCATGTTCAGTGGTTTCTACTTGCCCCTCTTCTTGATCTTGCTCGCGCTCATCGTTCGTGGCGTGGCTTTTGAGTTCCGCAGCAAACACGACGACCCCAGCTGGCGCAACCTCTGGGACTGGTGCATTTTTGTCGGCAGCCTCCTACCAGCGCTCCTTTTCGGCGTGGCTTTTGCCAACATCCTGAAAGGGGTCCCCATCGACGCGGACATGAACTACGTGGGCGGCTTCTTCAACTTGCTCAACCCCTACGCTTTACTCGGCGGTCTGGCGACACTGAGTCTCTTCACGTTGCACGGCGCTACGTTTTTGAGCCTGCGTACTACCGGCGAGCTACGCCAGAAAGTGAACGCCCTGATTGGCAAACTCTGGATCACCGCGCTGGTTATCGTGGTGCTCGAGGTCATTCTCACCTACACGCTGCCGCATGTTCGCGCCAAGGCTGGAGTCGTACCGGGTCCGGTGCCCATCGTCGCCGCTCTGGCGTTGCTCGTCGCCGGTCCGCTGGCCCAAAAGGGCAAAGACGGCTGGGCCTTCATCATGAGCTCCGTCGCGGTAGTGTTTGTTTCAATCACGATCTTCCAGTTGCTCTACCCGAACGTCATGGTCTCCAGCCTTAATCCGGAATGGAGTCTGACGATTTACAACGCCTCGTCCAGCCCGTACACGCTGAAGGTCATGACGATCGTGGCGGCCATCTTCACACCCATCGTGCTTGTCTACCAAGCCTGGACTTACTACATCTTCGGCAAGCGGGTGACGGCCGAGCCGGAGAAACTGGTGTACTGACACAGTAACGCAACCCGGCGTCGACCAAACCGGTGCTTTCTTGGGTTTACACAGATTTTCGCTGGCCAGGTCGAAAACTTTCTCGGGTATCCGCGGGACGGCGTTCGGGCGACGAGGTGAGGGGTGGTGAACGCTCCGTCTCCGCCGGTCACCAACAGCACAAGGGGGGTAACCACGAGACCGGGTCTCCGCTTTGCGCGGGGCCCGGCCTTTTTATGTCTGGATCTCGGAAGGTACACGAGTCCCCGCATGGTGCAAGGAGTCTCTGTGCGCAGAGCCAATCTGTCCCGGCACGGCTTCAGTCGCACCAGAGCGCAA
>CAZXXS010000007.1:0-33710 GCA_964644845.1 uncultured Cytophagia bacterium
GTAGCACACCTGGCTGGGGCAACAGTCTGCCGTACAACGAGAAGACGGCCTGCGTGCCAAGCAGCAAGATACACCCCCAAGCCGAACCGGCTTCAACCGGTTTTCGTCTGAGGTAGCCGGGGAGTTCAGTCCTCGGCGAAAACAAACCCGTCCGCTCTAAACGGGATACGGACGTGGGCCTGGATTTGCAAACGCTGCTCCGCCCGGGGATCCAATCCCCGGGCTACAGGAAGAAAGTGCGCCGCCTGAAGGCGGCTCACTGATGGGGAATGCGGCACCTCGAGAAAACGCGCACGGCTTGCGCTTCTCGACCAGAACTCACGGGGCGGCGCAGGCAATAGGTTACTCTACCAAGCCCCAACCGGCTTCAGCCGGTTTGCACCTGACGTAGCCGGGGACTTCCAGTCCTCGGCGAAAGAGCGTACCCACGAAGGCGGACGCGACAGAGGTCCAGCGGCGGAATTCGCTCTGCCGCGGAAAAAGATACATCCTGCAGAACGCAGCCACTTCTCCTCACTCCTCGGCCTAAAAGCTCCCGCACGGTAAGCCTGTAGTGCCCGTGACGCAATTCAGTCTTCGCCAAGAGGCGGTGCGCAGACGAATGGCGATTTGGACACACGCGCCCGGAGATCAAATCTCCGGGCTACGTGGAAAAGACGCCGCCTGAAGGCGGCTTGGGCCCTGGCTCACCGAGTGGCTAACATTCGGTTCGATCCCCACATCTCCAATTGTCTCCAACGTCTCCTTCAACAATCAGAAAAGACGTCCGTGCTGCGCCAGCCGCCACTCGTACGGGAAACCTGAGAAGACCCGCCGGACGATCAGAGGACGGGAGGCCGGTGCCGCGCAGGCGCGTCCGCGTAGGCGGACGCACGGTTGTTCAGCAGCAGAATTCATTCTGCCGCGGCAAGAGATGCGTCCCGCACAAGACAGCCACCTGTCCTCACCCCAAGGGTCTCTGCGCGTTAGCCTGTGGTGCGCCTGGCACGATTCAGGTTTTTCCAAGAGGGGATTCGGAGATGAATGGAGATCTGGGGATGTCCGCCCGGAGATCCAATCCCCGGGCTACGAGAAAAAGCGCCGCCGCCTGAAGGCGGCTCGCGCACAGAGAATGCGGCACCTGGAAGAAACGCCAAACCGTGGCGCTTCCTGACAGGGGTGCCCGCTCCGAGCAGTACACTGCTCACCCAAATCCAACCGGCTTCAGCCGGTTTCCACCTGACGCAGCCGGGGACTTCAGTCCTCGGCGAAAGCTCGGGTTTGTGTCGGGCTTTTCGATTGACTTTGTTCCTATTTTTTGTTATACTTGGCCGCTATTGGGTGCTTGGCACGGCGGAAGGTGCGATGGCGAAGAAACAGGATTTAACCATTTTGCTGTTTCTTTTCGTGCTGCTGGTTGTAGCAGCGGTGGCCGTAGCCTGGCTTCTTGGACGTGGGGAACAAGAGGAAGTAATCGGTGGCCGAGGGGAGCGCGTCGGATTGGTCGAGGTCCGGGGTGTCATCGTCGAGTCGGAACCGGTTGTGAGGCAATTGGAGCGATTCCGCAAGGACCGCAGCGTTCGGGCCGTCGTACTCCGAGTGGACAGCCCCGGTGGTGGTGTGGCTGCGTCACAGGAAATCTACCAAGAAGTACGTCGTGTCCGCGACTCCGGGAAACCCATCGTTTGCTCGATGGGCTCCGTGGCAGCTTCGGGCGGCTACTACATTGCCGTCGGTTGCAACAAAATTGTGGCCAACCCCGGGACCACCACGGGTAGCATTGGGGTCATCGCCGAAATCCCCAGAGTGGACCGCCTGCTGGACCGGCTTGGTGTGGAGATTGCAGTTGTCAAGAGCGGGCGCTACAAGGACATCGGATCCCCTTACCGTGAGATGACTCCCGACGAGCGGCGTCTGCTGCAGGAGTGGATTGACGACGCCTACGACCAGTTTCTGCACACGGTTTCCGAGGAACGCGGTATTCCGGTGGACTCGCTTCGCCCCGTTGCCGATGGCCGCGTTTTCACCGGGCGACAGGCCATGAAGCTGGGCCTCGTGGACACGTTGGGCACACTGCGCGATGCCGCCCGGTTGGCTGCCAGGCTTGCGGGCTCGCTCGAAGAACCAAAGCTGGTCCGGCCCGTCACACGGCGCATCAGCCTGTGGGACGTGCTTTTCGGAAAAGTAAAGAGCCTGCGAGAGCTTGCGCGGCCGTGGCCGAAATTGAAGTACCAGTGGGCCGGGTGATCCGGCGAGGAAAGGCGCTAAGTTCAGGAGGGCCAAATGACGAGGTCCGACATCATCAAGATCGTCGCGGAAGGTACTGGCCTCACAAAGAAGGACGCCACTGCTGTCATCGACGGTTTTCTTGCCACCATTGCCTGGGCCCTTCAGAACGATCAGAACGTCACACTGGTAGGCTTTGGAACATTCAAAGTTAAGCATCGCCCACCGCGGCAGGTGAAGAACCCGCGCACGGGGAAGATCGTCTCGCTGCCGGCGCGCAAAGTGCCCGTGTTTGTCCCGTCGCGTGAACTGAAAGCCAAGGTGCGTGGTCAGACTGCAGAAGATCGTGAAGAAAGCTGAACGAGGAGGAAACTGAATGCCTTGTGGTCGGAAACGCAAGCGGCACAAAATCAACACCCACAAGCGGAAAAAAAGACTCCGCAAGAATCGTCACAAGAAGAAATTGCGTTAAGGTGCTCGGAGGGCTGAGATTTACTTAGCCCTTTTGAGTTCTTGGCGGTGATGTTCCGAGCAAGGTCCCCCGATGTCCGAGAAACGAAAGATTCTTCTAATCGACGATGACTCTGTAATGCACGACCTGGTGAGAGCGTTTCTCACCCGGGTCGGTTACGAACTCTTGAGCGCCATGTCGGGGGAACAAGGTCTGGAGCTTGCACGCTCGGAGAAGCCGGATTTGATCCTTCTTGACTACCTGATGCCCGATCTCGACGGCGTCGAGGTGTACCGACGGCTCCGGGAGGATCCCGGCTACGAGGCGTTGCGCGAAATTCCGGTGATCATGCTCACTGCGCGGGAGGAGGATGGGCATCTCCGCAGCCGCATGCTCGAAAAGGGCGTTTTCGCCTACTTGAGCAAACCCTTTGGCCTGCACGAGTTGCGGAACGTCATTGAGAACGCTTTCATTGCCTCGGAGATCAACCGCCGCAACCGCCAGCTGCAAGACGAAATCCGACGCGCTCGGGATTACCTGCAGCGAGTCATCGACGCTGCGCCCGTGGGGGTGTTTGCCACTGACACCGACGGCAAAATCGTTCTCGCCAACGATTTCATGGCCCGCCTTTTCCAGGTTGATTCCCCCCAAATGCTGATCGGTCGCGACACGCTGTCGATGGGCCTGGGTGGCACTCCGGAACCACTGGTTGCTGTGCGCATGGTGCTGCGCGAGGGCGAAAACTACGCCACGGAGCACCTTCGTTTTCACAGCCCTGACGGCCGTCTCCTCTACCTGAACGTGCGCGTTGTCCCGCTGCTGGAAGGCGATGACCAGTTGCGTGGGGCCATCGGGATCGTGGAGGACATTACAGAAGCCGAAAAACGGGCGGTCGAAATGACCATGCTCACACAGATCGCCCAGGCCATGCAGGGCACGATCGACATCGAGGAAATGCTCCACTTGATCCTCACCTGCGCCACAGCGGGCGAGGCCCTTGGATTTAGCCGGGCCATGATTTTCCTTGTGTCCGAGGATGGGCGCGAACTGCGCGGAACGATGGGTGTAGGGCCCAGCAGCCCTCAGGAGGCGGTGGCCATCTGGTCGTCGCTGTCGCACGAGAAGATGTCGCTGCCGGAGTTTCTTGAGAAGTACGGACGGCGGAAACCAGATCCACGCAGCAGATTTAACAACATGGTGAAGCAACTTCACCATCCCCTGGAAGACACAGACTGTGTGCTGGCCCGAGCTGTGCGCGAGAAGCGAACCTTCGTGGTGCACCACGGGACACTCGAGACGGGAGAACCCGCCAAATGCGATTGGTTTACCGAAGTTTTCGGCACTGATCAGTTCGTGTGCGTGCCGCTTGTGGCGGGTGGGCGGGCCATCGGCTTGTTGGTGGCGGACAATTTGTACACCGGCCATCCCATCGACGATTCCCTCGTGCAGCTTCTGACCCTGATGGCCAACCAGGCGGGACTGGCCATCGAGCGAGCCCGCGCACACGCGGATCTTGCCGCGCAAAAGAAGCGGCTGGAGCGCACCATCGAGAAGCTGTGGGAAATGCAGGAACGGCTCGTCGAAGCCGAAAAGCTGGCAACCGTGGGGCAACTTGCCGCCCAGGTGGCGCACGAAATTCGCAACCCCTTGGTTACGATTGGTGGTTTTGCCCGCTCCATCCTCGAGGCGCCAAAAAGCGAAGAAGAGATGAAGGTCATCGCCGGGGTAATTGCCGAAGAGGCCCAGCGTTTGGAAAACATCCTCAACAACGTGCTCGATTTCACCCGGCTTTCCAAACCCAAACCCGAACGCTCCGACCTTAACGACATGGTTCAAAAGGCGTTGTTCCTGGTCCAAGATGAGCTGGAAAAGAACAAGATTCGCCTGGAGAAAAAGTTGGCGTACGACCTGCCGGCGGTGTACGTCGATCAGCAGCAAATGCGCCAGGTGCTGCTGAATCTACTCTACAATTCGATCGATTCGATGAAGGGCGGTGGCACACTGCGGGTGGAGACGGGCCGTCGGGACGAAGAGCACGTGTTCGTCAAGATTCAGGACACGGGACCGGGAATGGATGAAGAAGTGCTGCAGAACATGTTCAACCCGTTTTTCACCACCAAATCGGATGGTACCGGTCTTGGAATGCCGATCGCGAAACAAATTGTTCACGGCCACGGCGGTCGCCTGGTTGTGGACAGCAAGGTGGGCGAGGGGACTACGTTTACGATCGTCGTGCCGATCAAGGGAGAAATTGCCAAGGCTGCGGAAGAGAAGGAGGCACTCCGAGAGGCTTAACAGCGTAAAACACACGGCGAGGTTTTTTGACAAACACATCCACACGACCGCGGTCTTTGAGCGCAGAGACGAGCAAACTACGGGGAGGCGAAGGTCACATGGCCCGAATTTTGGTGGTCGAGGACGACGACAATCAGCGGTTGCTGTACAAAATGGAGCTTTCGCGAGAGGGGTACGAAGTGGACGTGGCGGCAGATGGGCAGGAGGCGATCGACAAGGTGAAGGCCAACACGTACGACGCCGTGGTGATGGACCTGAAGATGCCCAAGGTTCACGGTCTGGACGCGATTACCGAGATTGCCGCCATTGACAAAGAGTTGCCGATTATCATCAACACGGCGTACGGGGGATGGCAGGATGACTTCAAGTCGTGGGCCGCACAGGCTTACGTTCTCAAGTCGAGTGACCTCTCCGAGCTGCGGGCGCAAATCCAGAAGGCCGTGGAAAAGCGGCAAAAGGCGAGCTGACGACGGCACCCTGTGTGCGCGTGTTGCCCGGGTGGGATGGTGCCCAGGTGGATTTCCGTCCGGTTCTGCGCGCGGAACCTACCCCCGAGTCGATGCACTTTGCCGACCATTCGTTTCGTGTTAGCTGGTTGTGAATTTTCGCAGAGCGGACAAAGCGAGCTACGCTCGGCGACCTGCCCACGACAACCTGGGATGACCAGGGATACTGCTTTTCTTGACGAGGCCTGCTTTGGGCGTGGTTTGAGTTAGACTGTTGCGTGGTCCGCTCTGAAAGCGTGACTTTTGCAGGCAGGAATGTTTTGAACGCTTTGGGATTTTCTCGAGCACAAACCTCATGGGTCTCACCGAACCACAAGCTCTTACAGATCAGCAGTACATTTTCACGGTTTCGGAACTGACACGCGAAATCAAGCTCCTTTTAGAGACAAGCATTCCGCCCGTGTGGGTGGAAGGTGAGATCTCGAACTTCAAGCACCACCAGTCCGGACACATGTACTTCGTCCTCAAGGACGAGAACGCGCAAATCCGCTGTGTCATGTGGCGGGGACGCAACCGCAGCCTTCGCTTCCTGCCCGCCGACGGGATGAAGGTGCTGGTGTTCGGCGGTGTGGTGGTTTACGAGCCCCGCGGCGAGTACCAGATTAACGTTGAGCAGATTGTTCCGGCGGGCCTCGGGGAGCTTCAACTGGCGTTCGAACAGCTCAAACGCCGCTTGCGCGAAGAAGGGCTGTTCGACTCGCGCTACAAGAAACCCATTCCGCCCTACCCGGAGCGCATTGGCATCGTGACGTCGGAGACTGGCGCCGCGATTCGTGATCTTGTGAGTGTGATCTGGCGACGCTACCCGCCGGTGGAGCTGATTCTGTACCCGGTGCGTGTTCAGGGCGAAGGAGCTGCAGAGGAAATCGCGGCAGCCATCGACGCGTTCAACGAGTACGGCCAGGTGGACGTGTTGATCGTGGGTCGTGGCGGAGGTTCGTTAGAAGACCTTTGGGCCTTCAACGAGGAGGTTGTTGCGCGAGCCATTTTTCGGTCCCGGATCCCTGTAGTCTCGGCCGTAGGGCACGAAGTGGATTTTTCGATCGCCGATTTTGTGGCTGATCTTCGGGCGCCGACGCCTTCGGCTGCCGCGGAAATGGTTGTGCGCGACCGGAACGAGCTTTTACGGCACATCGAGACGTTGATTTCCAAGAGCAGGCGGCATTTGGAACGGCAACTGCAAGCCGCTCGCCAGCGTTTGGAGGCGGTGTTGGTCAGCTACGGTTTTCGTCGCCCCGGCGATCTGGTGTTGCAGCAGCGACAACGCCTGGACGAGCTGAATCATCGCCTCGAGACCGAGATGGTTCACAGGCTCTCAATGTTGCGTCAGCGCCTCGACGGTGTAACACAGCACCTGGGATCGTTGAGTCCGGAGGCGACACTGCGGCGAGGTTACAGCATCACAGTAGATGAAGGCACGGGCCGGCTGGTACGAGAGGCTGGGGCGCTGGAACCGGGACGCCGGGTAACGGTGCAATTCTGGCGTGGTCGGACTGCCGCACAGGTGGAGGAGATCCAGCCCGAAGCCACGTGGCGGAGTTTGAAGCTGGGAGAAGGTGGCAAGTAGATCTTGGTGAGAGGGACCTGTTTCTTCGCTCTGATTGGCTGGGGCGAGTGGCAAGTGCGGTGACTCTGTAATGCCGTTTTCGGGTTGGGCTACGTGGGAAACCCAGGTTGCAGGCACTGGCGAAAACGCACTCAGACGCGAAGCATCGGATTGGCCGTTCCGTGATGCGGGATTACGTGGTTTGTCCCTGCCACAGTCAGGATGTTCCGCCGTAGTTGAGGGCCGGATTGTTGAAGATTGAGGGCATCATTGAGGCGATTCGGGCTCGTCGTGTGCGAATCACCGATCATGCGTGAGAAAAAGCCCAGGCGGATGACCTGTCGTTTGACGAGATTTTGTTCGCGGTTTTCCAAGGCGAGATCATCGAGGAATATTCGGAAGATCGGCCGTACCCCAGCTGCTTGATCTACGGCGAAACTTTCTCTGGTGAGCCGGCGCACAGTGTTTGGGCCTACAATCGCGTAAACGGTTGGGCTGTCCTGATTACCGTCTAGCGTCCTGACCCGGGACGCTGGATTGATTGGCGAACGAGGAGACCGAAAAATGATGGCGTTTGACAAATGCCCTGTGTGCGGTGGCGAACTCGTGGAGAAAGAAGTTGAGAAACCCCTGCGCGGTGGCGTTCACACCGCCGTCGTGGGAGTACAAGCGGAGGTCTGTCTTCGTCGCGGAGAGCGACTTTATTCGCGAGAGGCGGTGACGCTCTTTGAGCGGGTTCGTGCCAGGCTGGAGCGAGAGGAGCTGGATGAATTCCAGCCGCTTGGGCGCTCATTTGCTGTCAGCGGCTAAGCCGAGAAGAATTCCTTCCAGAGCCCCGGGCGAGCGATGGTTGATTCTGCGAAGGGTATTCAGGGTCTCTGACCTGGCTAATCGGGGGTAGCTTGCGCCAGGGAGTTGGGAGATTGTCAATGGTTTGTTTTTGGTTTACAGTCGACCGAAGGGTGTAGCGTGTCTCCTAACGCTGAGGGTGGACTGGAGTGACTGCGAAAGTGAAACCGAAGTCGTTTGAAGCGGCCATGCAACGGCTGGAGGAAATCGCCGCCGCTCTGGAGGCTGGCGATTTGCCCCTGGAGAAGTCGCTGGAAATGTTCGAGGAAGGAGTGGAGCTGAGCAAGTACTGCGCTGCCAAGCTGGAGGAGGCGGAGCAGAGACTGAAGCGGCTCGTTAAAAAGGAAGGTGGGTTTGATCTGGAACTGATCGACTAACGGGAGGGGAAAAGGCGAGCAATGGCTGAATTCGAGCTTCTTAAGAAGGTCGATTCCCCCGCGGATCTCAAGAACCTGACCATCCCGGACCTCGCTCGGCTGGCTCACGAATTGCGGGAATTCATGATTCAGAACGTGAGCGAGACGGGGGGACATCTGGCGCCGAGTCTTGGGGCCGTGGAGCTGACCCTCGCTTTGCACTACGTGTTCGAGACGCCGAAGGACAAGATCGTCTGGGACGTCGGCCACCAGGCTTACGGGCACAAGATTCTGACGGGCCGTCGGGATCACTTCCACACCCTGCGGCAGTACGGGGGGATCAGTGGTTTTGTGAAACCGGAGGAGAGCGAGTACGACACGTTCGGCGTTGGTCACGCCAGCACGGGCATTTCGGCGGGCCTGGGCATGGCCTGTGCCCGGGATCACCTGGGTCAGGATCACAAGGTGGTGGTCGTGGTTGGCGACGGAGCGCTTTCGTGCGGTCTTTCCTTCGAGGGGCTCAACAACGCCGGGGCTCTGGGTAAGGACCTCATCGTCATTCTGAACGACAACGAAATGTCGATTTCCCGGAACGTTGGTGCGTTGTCGCGCTACCTCACGGATGTCATCACAGCACCGCTGTACAACCGCATCAAGGCCGACATCTGGGAACTGACCGGCCGAATGCGCCGCATCGGGCGGCGTGTGCGTTCCGCCGTGTCCCGCCTGGATCAGGGACTCAAGGCTTTCGTGGTTCCGGGGATTTTCTTCGAACGGCTCGGTTTTCGCTACATCGGCCCCGTGGACGGCCACAACCTCTCGCGCCTGATCCACGTGCTCACCGAAGTGCGTAAGTTCCACGGGCCGATTCTGGTTCACGTTCTGACGAAGAAGGGCAAGGGCTACAAGTACGCGGAGGAAGACGCCCCTCGTTTCCACGGACTTGGACCTTTCGACGTTCAGACCGGAAGAAGTAAGAAGAAAAGCCAGGTGCCAAGCTACTCGCAGGTCTTTGGGGAAACGGTCGTCAACATCGTGTCCAAGAACCCGAAGGTCGTGGGCATCACGGCTGCCATGTCCATCGGCACGGGTCTGGTGCAGCTTGCGGATGCTTTCCCGGATCGCTTCTACGATGTTGGCATCGCGGAAGGGCACGCGGTGACGTTTGCGGCTGGACTGGCCATCAGCGGGATGCGTCCGATCGTGGCCATTTACTCCACTTTTCTGCAGCGTGCCTACGACATGATTGTTCACGACGTGGCCATCCAGCGCTTGCCCGTCATCTTTGCGCTCGACCGCGCAGGCATCGTCGGCGACGACGGGCCCACGCACCAGGGCGTTTTTGACTTGACGTACATGCGCCACGTGCCCAACATGGTCGTGATGGCTCCGAAAGACGAAGACGAATTGCAGGACATGCTGTGGACGGCGGTTGCGTACGAAAAAGGGCCGATTTCTGTACGCTACCCCAGGGGCACAGCTGTGGGGGTGCCGCGTAAAAGTGAGCCGGAAATTCTGCCGATTGGCAAAGCAGAGGTGCTGCGCACGGGCAAAGATGTGGCTGTTGTGGCCATCGGTTCCATGGTTTACCCTGCTCTCGACGCGGCCGATCTGCTCGACCAGCAGGGCGTGAGTGCCGAAGTTGTCAACGCCCGTTTTGCCAAACCTCTGGACGAGGAGCTCCTTCTCGACCTTGCCGAACGGTTCAAAGTGATCGTCACGGTAGAGGAGAATGCCCTCCAGGGTGGCTTTGGCAGCGCCGTGGCCGAGTTCTACGTGGATCACGGCTTCACCGGATTGCGACTGGTGCGGCTTGGTGTGCCGGACGTGTTTGTCGAGCAGGGCGAGCGCAAACTTCTTTTGCACAAGCTCGGTTTGGATGGCGAAGGCATCGCCAAACGGACGCTCGAAGCGCTTGGCGAAGCCGGACAGACCTCGCACCGATTCGATTTGCGGCGGGTTCTTGGATTGGTCAGTCGGAATGGTCAGGCCGTGAAAGCCCACGCCGGACACCAGTCATGAGACTCGGCATTTTTGCGAACACACAAAAGCCGCTGGTCGGGGATGTCATCCCGGGTGTGGTGAAGTGGCTGCGCGCGAACGGGGCTGAGGTTGTGGTCGAAAAGGAAGCGGCCGAAACGCTGCACCTGGACGTGCCAGCGGCCACGAGGGACGAACTGGGCCCCCAGGCGGACCTGGTTTTGGCTTTTGGAGGTGACGGCACTTTTCTTGCCGCGGCACGAGATGTGGGCCCGTCCGAAGTACCGATTCTCGGCGTGAACCTGGGCGGCCTCGGATTTCTGGCTGGCGTGACGGTGGGCGAGCTCTACCCAAGCCTGGAAGACGTACTGCAAGGCAACTACGAGATCCTCGAACGGATGATCATCCGGGCAGAAGTGGAGGGCGAAGACGATCTCGTTTTCAACTGCTTGAACGACATCGTGATCGATCGCGGCGGAAGTCCCCGTATCGCCCAGATCGAAACGACAGTAGACGGTGCTTACCTGAACACGTACGTGGCCGACGGGGTGATCGTGGCCACGCCCACGGGCTCCACAGCGTACTCACTTTCGGCGGGGGGGCCCATCGTGGTTCCCACCATGGACGCCATTGTTTTGACGCCCCTTTGCCCGCACACGCTTTCGGCCCGGACGGTTGTGTTGTCTGCGGAGAGCGTGGTTACGGCGAGGGGCTACTGTGAGGACGGCAGTTTGCTGTTAAGTGCGGATGGCCAGGTGGCTTATCGTCTGGGCAACGGTCAAAGCGTAACCATCCGGCGCGGCGACTACAACGTCCGCTGGGTGTGGACACGACGCAAGTCGTTCTACGAGCTGCTACGCCACAAACTCAACTGGGGCCGCGATTTGCGGCGAGGATGAGCCGTGGCCTTGATGAACCAGAAACCGGACAGCCCCTTCACGCCGGGTACACCTGTGCCACCGGAGCTGTTTGTCGGGCGCAAGCAACAACTGCAGGAGGCAGCGACTTACGTGGAACGAGCGGCTGGGGGCAGGCTTGAGAGTCTGTTCTTGGTCGGAGAACGGGGCATCGGGAAAAGCTCGTTTGCAGCCTACTTGCGCCGCGTGGCTGAAATCGAAAAAAACATGCTGGGCGTGCACGTGTTCTTGGGTGCTGTGAACACATTGGAAGAGATGGCCCAGCGTGTCTTCGAAGGGCTACTGAGGGAATCCCGAAGCGAAGCGAACATTTTCGAGAAAGTGCGGGATTTGTTCGGTAAGCACATTGAAAAGTTGGACCTCTTCGGTGTGTCGGTTCGTTTCGCGCCACCTAAGAGTGAGCTCCAAGCGCTGGTGGACGAATTCCCTCAGGCGCTCTTCAATTTTCTGGACAGCGTCAAGTCCGAAAAGCGAGGCTTGTTCGTAGCCCTTGACGACATCAACGGTCTTGCTCAGGAAAAAAAGTTCGCCGATTGGTACAAGAGTTTTGTTGACCACACAGCCACCCATTTCCAGCGGTTCCCGGTGTTTGTGGTGCTCGTCGGCCTCCCCGAGCGGTGGGAGCCGTTGACGGCGCTGCAACCGTCTCTCGCCCGCGTGTTCCGGATGGTTCGGATCGAACGGCTCGCTGACCGTGAGGTAAGGGAGTTTTTCGAACGCGCGTTCGGATCCGTTCAAGTGTCTGTTGACCGTGATGCCCTGGACACCTTGGTCCGGTATTCCAGTGGGTACCCCATCTTGATGCAAGAAATCGGCGATGCGGTTTACGCTACAGACGCCGACAGTAAGGTCGACATCCACGATGCCACCACCGGCATCTTGATGGCGGCCAGTAGAATCGGCTACCGCTACCTGGAGCCGAGAGTTTACAAGACAGTCCGTAGCCCGCGCTACAGGTCGATTTTGCGAAAACTCGGTCGGCACGGAATTCGGCGAAATTTCACCAGGCGGGAGGTGGAGAGCTGGCTCACGGAGGGGGAGAAACGCGTGTTTAACAATTTCCTACGACGGATGCGCGAACTCGGGATCATTGAACGCGATCCCGAGGGAGGGCCAGGTGCGTACAGATTCGTGAACGAAATTTACCCCGTGTACATCTGGATGGAGGCGGCCCGCTCAGTACGAGAACGGAGCAAAAAGGAGTGAGCGTCAGCAAGCGTTCCAGATGGCTACAAGTGGAAATGCCGAGGTGAGAGCTCCCTGAACTTGAGGTAGTCCAACAACAATTTGATTGTCTGCTTCATGCCCAGACCGACAACCAGGACAAAACCCCGCAAACGCTCGGCGTCGGAGATGCCTGCGCCTTCGGCCACGACGCCGATGGTTGAACAGTACATGGCCATCAAGGCCCAGCACCAGGATGCCATCCTGTTCTTCCGCATGGGCGACTTCTACGAAATGTTTTACGAAGATGCCAAGATCGGCGCCGAGGTGCTTGGCCTTACGCTCACCTCTCGGGCCCACGGCAAGGCGGCGGACATCCCTCTCGCCGGATTCCCCCACCACGCGCTTGAGGGGTACCTCACGAAAATGATCCGCGCCGGCTACAAAGTGGCTATTTGCGAGCAGGTCGAAGATCCCAAAAAAGCCAAGAAGCTGGTAAAGCGGGACGTGGTAGAGGTTGTTACACCCGGCACGGCGCTGGTGGATGACTACCTGGACAGCAAACGCAACAACTACCTGGTGGCTGTGTACGTGAAAGGCGACAGGGCAGGGGTGGCCTGGAGCGATCTCTCGACCGGCGAATTCGTCGTGGGCGAGTTTACCCTGGACGAGTGTCTGGACCACGTGGTTTCTCTCCGGCCTGCTGAGATGCTGGTTTCTGACGAGCAGGCCGATTTCGTACTGGAGCGCTTTGGCAGTCGGCTTAGCTGGCCGGTGACTCGACGGGAGGAGTGGACGTTCGTTCGCGAGTACGCCTACGAAACGCTAACGCACCATTTTGGCACTTCCAGCCTTAAAGGATTCGGGTGCGAGGACCTGGACGCTGGCATTTCGGCTGCGGGTGCCGTGCTGGGGTACCTGCAGGAGAACCAGAAGTCAGGGCTCAAACACATCGCGGGGATGTCGCGGTTCTCCGCGCGCGACTACCTGGGTTTGGATGCCAGTACAGTACGCAACCTCGAGCTTGTGCAGTCGCTCGCGTTCGGGAATCGGAAGGCCACGCTTCTGTCGGTGCTGGATCGTACACGGACCCCAATGGGCGGTCGGCTGTTGGTCAAATGGATTTTGCGCCCTCTGCAGGACATCGAGGCTATCTCCCGCCGGCTCGACGCCGTGGAGGACCTACTCGGCTCGCCGTTAGGGCGGGAGGAACTGCGCGATCTGTTGGGACGCGCTGGGGACCTGGAACGACTCACCAGCAAGATTTCCACGGGGCGAGCGAACGCCCGGGATCTGAACGCCCTCAAAGCTACCCTTGAGCTGCTTCCGGAGATCAAACACAAGCTGGAAGCCTTCGAAGCCGCTGAACTTCAGGAAATTCGGGAAAGGCTTGATCCTTTGCCCGATCTGGCCGAGGAAATCGGTCGGGCTCTGGTCGATGATCCCCCCCTTCTGGTAACAGACGGCGGCTTGATCCGTGAAGGGTACAACGAAGAGCTGGACGACCTGCGCCGCACGGCCCGTGCTGGTAAGGACTGGATCGCGCGTTTGCAGGCCACGGAACGCGAACGCACGGGGATTTCCTCGCTTCGCGTTGGCTACAACAAGGTCTTCGGCTACTACATCGAAGTCACCAAGCCGAACCTTTCCAAGGTGCCCCCGGACTACGTCCGTAAGCAGACGCTGGTAAACGCAGAGCGTTTCATCACGCCAGAATTGAAGGAGCAAGAGGAAAAGGTCTTGGGGGCTGAAGAGCGGATTGCCACGCTCGAGTACGAACTTTTTGATGCGCTCCGACAAAAAGCTGCTCAACACGCCGAGGCGATTCTGTCAAATGGGCGGCTGTTGGCTGGACTCGATTGCCTGGCGTCGCTGGCACAGGTGGCTTTTGAGAACGATTACCACCGTCCCGAAATTGACAGCAGCGATGAGATTGTCATAAGTGACGGCCGACATCCTGTGGTGGAACGGCTGTTGCCACCCGGTGAGCAATTTGTGCCGAACGACACGCGTCTGGACAACCGCGACAACCAGATTCTGATCATCACCGGGCCCAACATGGCGGGCAAGTCCACGTACCTGCGTCAGGTGGCCCTGATCGTCCTGATGGCACAAATGGGCTCTTTTGTGCCGGCGAAGAAGGCGCGCATCGGGGTGGTAGACAAGATTTTCACACGGGTGGGTGCGTCGGACAACCTGGCGGGTGGCGAGAGTACTTTTCTGATGGAAATGAACGAGACGGCCAACATCCTCAACAACGCCACACCACGTAGTCTGATCGTTCTGGACGAGATCGGGCGTGGCACCAGCACCTTTGATGGACTTTCGATCGCCTGGGCGGTGGTGGAGTACCTGCACAACACCAGCCGTGTGGCGGCCAAAACGCTGTTCGCTACCCACTACCATGAATTGACGGAACTGGCTCGCGTTCTGCCGCGTGTGAAAAACTACAACGTGCTCGTGAAAGAATGGGGCGATCACGTTGTGTTTCTTCGTAAGATCGAAGAAGGTGCCGCTGACCGCAGCTACGGCATCCAGGTGGCACGACTTGCCGGTTTGCCCGAGGTGGTGATCGAACGGGCCAAAGAGGTGCTGGAAACCCTGGAGGCAGACGAATTCGGTCCCGGAGCCGTACCCAAATTGGCCCTTCGCAAGAGGGTGACCCGCGCCAAGAAAAAGCCGGTTGTGGCTGTGCAACTCGATCTTTTCGAGGAGCAAGACCGGAAACTCCGGAAGGCTCTGATGGAGCTTGACGTAAACAATCTGACCCCGCTTCAGGCTCTTGTGAAACTGGCGGAGCTGCGGAGTCTTCTGGACGGCCGAGAGGAATCGTAGGATGAAACTTCGCACGGTTTGCTTTTTGTTAGCAGGGATGGGTACAGTGGCCGCTACGGTACCGACGGCCAGAGGTTTGGTGTTGGGGAAGTACGCGGGGGAGTTCATGGCCGTGGGCGTAGGGGGCCGTCCGCTGGGGATGGGTAGCGCTTACGTGGCTGTTGCCAACGATGTGTGGGCTGGCTACTGGAATCCGGCCGGGTTGACGGCGCTGACTTACCCCGAAATTTCCATCATGCACAGCGAGCGCTTCGCGGGGATTGTGAACTACGATTACGCCGGTGTCGCCATCCCCTACGGGACCGACGCCACCTTTGCCATCAGTTTTACACGAGTTGGCGTGGACAACATCCCCTACACGGCTGTCCGCAACAAGGACCTGAAAGTCCTGGACGTGTACGAAGGAGAAAACGGCGAACGGATCCGTAATCTGCCTTACGTGGACCACACGTTCAGCGACGCTGAAATGGCACTTTACCTGTCGTTTGCCAGGCAACGTGGCGAACGATTCTCGTGGGGTGCCAACGCTAAACTGGTTCACAAAGGCTTCGACAAGTACTCCGCCTGGGGACTTGGATTCGATCTCGCCGTTCAGGGACAGCTTTTCGGGGACCTCCGGTTTGGGGCAAACCTCCAAGACGCCACCACCACACTCCTGAGCTGGAACACCGGGCGCCGGGAACTGATTGCGCCAACTTTGAAGCTTGGTCTCGGTTGGATGTGGCAGGCTCCGTGGTTCGGCATCGAAATTCTTCCTGTTGCAGATCTGGACGTCCGGTGGGAAGGACGGAAGCTGGCCGCTCAGTGGTCTTTGGGCCGTATGAGTCTCGACTCCCATCTTGGAGCGGAAATTTCGGTTCGGCGCGCTGTGGCCCTGCGCATCGGTTCGGATTTTGGGCACCTGACGCTCGGTGCAGGCCTGCGGTTGCCCCGGCTGTACATCGACTACGCCTTCATGGATCACGAAGACCTGGGTGGCACGCACCGAATTTCGCTTCGTCTTCGCCTCGAGGAAGCACGCTTCGCCCGTAAGTCCGGTGTGTCTGGTCAGTAAGGCAAGTTTTCCCCCGTTCTTTCCTGTTCAGACCCTTTTCTCACGTGGAACGCCAACCAAAGGTCCCCCACCTGTTGTGTGAGTTGCGTCCCCCTTGCAGGTGGCTTTGCCCCCGCGCGTCGGAAATTTCGTTTGACTATTTGGCGGCAAATTGCTATTATCTAAGCCCAGTAAGAGCTTGAACTTAATGCGAACATCCCGAAGGGACACGCCGACCCGATGATTCTCAGCATGACCGGTTATGGGCAGGGGGAGTACGTCAGTGGTGATCTTCACGTTGTTGCCGAAGCGCGTTCGTTTAACAGCCGTTTCCTCGACATCGTGGTTCGCCTGCCGAAGCACCTTTCCACGCTCGAGCAGCGTGTGCGCGACGTTGTGCGAAAGTACGCCGAACGCGGGCATGTGAACGTCACGATCAAGATCCGCAACGGTGAGGACAAAGCCCCCGTGCTACGTGTGGATCTCCCCACGGCCAGGGCTTACACAAAACTGCTGAACGAGTTGAAAAATGAGCTGGGTCTTGCCGGGGAGGTAGCACTCGATCATCTGCTCAATTTTCCAGATGTCATCACGGCGGAAGGAGTGGAAGAGGAGATCGAGGGCATGTGGGAGCCGATTGCCGGAGCCGTGGCGCGGGCGATGGAAAGCCTGCGTGAGATGCGCCGGCAGGAAGGGATTGCTCTTGAAAAGGATCTCCGTGAGCGTGTCAATCGTCTGGAAGCCGTGGTGAAGGAGATCGAAGAGATCGCTGAAGAGCGTCGAGAGGAACAATTTCAGAAGCTGAAAGAACGGGTACGCCAGTTGCTGGAGGACGAGCAGATCGACATCGAGCGGCTGAACACGGAGCTTGCTCTGATCGTTGATCGGATGGATGTGACGGAAGAGTGCGTCCGGTTTCACAGTCACAACGAGCAGTTCTTGAAAGCTCTGGAGGCTGCTGAACCTGTCGGGAGGCGGTTGAATTTTCTACTGCAGGAGATGAACCGCGAGGCGACAACCATCGGTTCCAAAGCGTACAGCGCCGAGATTTCGCACCGTGTGGTTCAGCTGAAAGAAGAAATCGAGAAGATCCGCGAGCAGGTCCAGAACATCGAGTGATGTGGTGAGATGATCAGCGTTGGGTTTCGAAACTACGTCGCCGTCGATCGGATTGTGGCGATTGTTGTGCCAGAATCAAGGCCAATCCGCGGCATGATTTCTGGGGCTCGCGAGCGCGGCATGTTGGTGGACGCTACGATGGGGCGCCGGACAAAGGCCGTGGTAGTGACGGATAGTGGCCACGTGATTCTTTCTGCGAATTCAGTTGAAACGCTGGTGGGCCGCGTGGAGAGTTACTACAGACAGCTTGCTGCCGGGACGGCGGAGGTGGACTGAATCAGAATGGCAGCGAAAAAGGAAGCGGGGCAACGCGGTCTGCTGGTAGTCATCTCGTCGCCGTCGGGGGGCGGTAAGACCACGGTTGTGAAGAGAATTCTGGACCGTGGTGACGACCGATTTGTTTACTCCGTTTCGGCCACCACACGTCCGCCACGGCCCGGGGAAAAAGACGGTCGTGACTACTTTTTCCTTTCTGAAGAAGAATTTCGCCGCCGCATCCAGGAGGGCGCCTTTGCGGAGTGGGCGGAAGTTCACGGTCACCTGTATGGTACGTTGAAGGACCAGATTGATCGGAATCTGAAGGCGGGCAAGATCATTTTGCTCGACATCGATGTCAAGGGCGGACTTTCGTTGAGACGGGCGTTCCCTGAGGACAGCCTGTTGATCTTCCTGGCGCCGCCGTCCTTGGACGTCCTGGAGAAGCGGCTCCGGCAGCGCGGCACGGATTCCGAAGAAGAAATCAGCCGACGGCTGCAGCGCGTGAAAATGGAGCTGGACGCAGCGCAGCAGTACGACACGGTCATCGTCAACGAGGACCTGGATGTCACGGTGCAGGCTGTTCTGGAGGCCATTGACCAGAGATTGCGCGAGCGGAGCAGTAACGGCTGATTTCTTGCTCAGGCCCAGGAGGATGCGTTTCCCGGCGAGCGTTACGTTCGCCTTTTTCGTGCCTGCACAGCGGGAGCGTTGCGTCACCAAATAGGGTTGGATTCGGCGGAATCTTAGCGATGTTGACCAGCGTTAGAGGAATTCGGCAAGAAAAAAACCGGTTTTGAATAGCGCAGGAGGTGAGCGGTAATGGTTGAAACTCTGGATCTGTCTGAGGTTCTCAAGCATGCTGAAAGCATGTACGAAGCCGTGATGATCGTGGCGAAACGGGCGCGGCAAATTAACGACGAGCAGAGAGCCCAGACCCAGCACAACTTGATGATTCAGACCGAAATTCGGCCGGGCGGCGAAACCGATTTCTTCGAAGAAGAGGATCTGACACCCTCGGAGCCCTACGAGGACTACCTGCGGTTGCCGAAGCCTTCCGTGGTGGCGATGAAGGAAATGCTCGAGGGAAAGATTCGCTACCGTTACATCGACGAGGGCACCGAAGAGGAAGAACTGTAACGCAGGAGCGACCCGGCAGAGGCGCACAACATGCCCGACGACCTGCTTGGCGGTAAACGCGTACTCTTAGGCGTCACGGGAGGGATCGCGGCTTACAAGAGCTGCGAACTCGTGCGTGAGCTGCGCAAGCTTGGCGCCGAGGTCCAGGTAGTCATGACGCCCGCTGCCAAACAGTTCGTCGCTCCGCTGACTTTCGAGGCTCTTTCGGAACGGCCCGTACTCACCGATCTGTTTCACCCGGAGACGGGATCGCGGGCCACTGTGCACATCGACGCTGCGCGTTGGGCTCAGGTGGTGTTGATCGCGCCGGCTACCTACGATTTTGTTGGGAAGATGGCTGGTGGGTTGGCGGACGATGTGCTCAGCACCTTGGTGGCGGCGGCCAACGTGCCGGTCGTCCTTTGCCCAGCGATGAACAAAGAAATGTTCGTCAACCCGGCCTTGCAAGCCAATTTACAGACGCTGCGTGACCGCGGGGTGCTGGTGGTCGACCCGGAGAGCGGCGAACTGGCGTGCGGCGAAGAGGGAATTGGTCGGCTGGCCAGCAAGGAACGGATTCTGGATACCGTGAAACGCGTGCTCCTTGGCCACGATGCGCTCAAGGGAGTGCACGTGTTGGTCACTGCGGGGCCGACCGAAGAGCCGCTGGACCCGGTACGTGTGCTCACGAACCGTTCTTCTGGCAAGATGGGTTACGCGCTCGCGGAGGCAGCCCTGTGGGCGGGCGCCGATGTTACTCTGGTTACAGGGCGCACGCAGCTTCGTTCGGCCGAGGGCGTTGAGCGCGTGGATGTTCGCACCAGCGCCGAGATGGCGGAAGCAGTGCGCAGCCGCTGGGACACGGTGGACGTGCTCATCATGGCTGCGGCTGTAAGCGATTACCGACCCAGGCGAGCCGCCGAAGAGAAGATCAAGAAAGAAGGCGATCGGGGGCTTGTGCTTGAACTCGAGCAGACGGAAGACATTTTGGGCTGGGCCGGTGAGCACAAGGGCGAGCGAACGCTGGTAGGCTTTGCGGTAGAAACCGAAAAGGAGCTCGCCAACGGACGCCAGAAGCTCGAAAGCAAAAACCTGGATCTCATCGTGATCAACAACCCGCGCCACGAGGGAGCGGGGTTCGACGTGGATACCAACCGCGTGTTCTTGCTTGATCGGGATGGTCGGGTAGATGCGTGGCCCGTGCTTCCCAAGATTGAGGTTGCTCGACGTCTGGTAGCGCGTGTGGCGGCGCTTCGCCGGGGGCGGTGATGGCACGGACTGCGGGTGCAGAAGGACTGCGCAAGTTGCTGGCTCGGCTGGCGACTGAGCTGGAAGTAAACGGCAACGACCTAGTGATCGAACGCGAAAAGGCCGAGCTTTTGATGGAAGAAATCAAGCCCAAACCGTCGCCGCTGCAGCAATTTTACGAGCAAATCAAAGATTGTCGCAAGTGCCCGTTGGCTGAGACACGCACCAATTTTGTGTTCGGTACCGGGGACGAAAACGCAGACATCATGTTCATCGGTGAGGCTCCCGGTGCTGACGAAGATCGTCTGGGTGAGCCGTTTGTTGGGCGAGCGGGCCAGCTGCTCAATCGCATGTTGAACGAGGTGGGTCTGCAGCGTGAGGAAGTGTACATCGCCAATGTGCTCAAGTGCCGTCCTCCTGGCAATCGGGACCCACGGCCCGAGGAAGTGGCTCAGTGTCTTCCCTACTTGCTGAAGCAGATTGAGCTGATTCGCCCCAAGGTTCTGGTGTGCCTTGGACGGATTGCTGCCCAAACGTTGTTGAAGACGCTGTCGCCCCTGTCGCGTTTGAGGGGCCAGATTCACCAATTTCGTGGAATCCCGATGATTGTTACGTACCACCCCGCAGCGCTGTTGCGAAACATGGGCAATTACGAGCGATCCATTTCGGACCTTCGCTTCGCCCTGCGCGTTTACCATGAGGCGGCTGCTGGCGAGACCAGCGAAAGCGGGCCGCACGAGGTTGGCGCTTAGCGTTTGCTGTGCGCGTCCGCGGACTGTTCGGGTCGGGCTACAGGGTTTTTGCTGTTTCGGAGGGAGGTAAAGATTGGCAGTAGCGCAGGAAGCACAGCTGGACGAACGGCTACCACCGCAGTCGATCGACGCCGAGATGGCGGTTCTGGGCGCCATTTTGGTCGAGCCTACGGCGGTGAGCAAGGCGATCGAGATCCTGGACCCGAGCGCTTTCTACCGGCGAGCTCACCAGAAGATTTTTGCCGCCGCTGTGAGCCTTTTCGAGCGAAACGAGCCGGTAGACGTCGTTACCGTTACTGAAGAGCTCAAGAAAAACAATGAACTGGACGAAGTCGGCGGTGCGTACTACATTGCTGAGCTGGCCCGTCACACTGTGTCGGCGGCCAACGTAGAGTACCATGCGAAGATCGTTCTGGAAAAATCGCTCGCTCGCCGCTTGATCGAGGTCGCCAATGAGGTCCAGCAGCAAGCTTACGAAGGTCACCAGGATGTTTACGACCTGATTGACAAGGCGGAACAACGGATCTTTGCACTGTCGGAACGTCGACTGAGACGCGGTTTTCAGGCCATTGATCCGTTGTTGCACAAGACGTTCGAGACGATCGAAGACTACCACGCTCGCCGCGGCGGCGTTACTGGTGTGCCTACGGGCTTCAAAAAGCTGGACGAACTAACCTCAGGTTTCCAGCGCTCGGATTTCATCGTCATCGCCGGGCGACCCAGCATGGGGAAGACGGCTTTCGCCCTGAACATCGCGCGTAACGCTGCTGTGGACTACGGGGTGCCCGTCGGCATCTTCAGCCTGGAAATGGCCGGTTACCAGCTGACGATGCGCATGTTGTGTTCGGAGGCTAAGGTTGATTCCCACCTGGTTCGTACAGGGCGACTTCCCAATTCGGAATGGCCTAAGTTGAGCCTCGCGGTTGGCAACCTGGCTTCGGCTCCGATCTACATCGACGACACGCCAGCTCAAACGATTCTGGAGATTCGCGCCAAAGCGCGTCGGGCCAAGGCCGAGCACAACATTGGCATGATCATCATCGACTACCTGCAACTTGTGCGCGGTGTCGGCCGCGTGGAGAGCCGTCAGATCGAGATCAGCATGATCTCCCAGTCGTTGAAGGCTTTGGCCAAAGAGCTCGACATCCCGGTGGTGGCTCTTTCGCAGCTTTCGCGTGCGGTGGAGCAGCGTAGCACGGGCGACCGCCGCCCCATTCTGTCGGATTTGCGCGAATCGGGAGCCATCGAGCAAGATGCCGACGTGGTGATCTTCATCTACCGACCGGAGGTGTACGGGCCTACAGAGAAGCCGGGTGTGGCGGAAATCATCGTGGCCAAACAGCGGAACGGCCCTACGGACATCGTGGAGCTTGCATTTGTGAAGCAGTACGTGTTGTTTGCCGATTTGGCTCAGTTCGAGGAGGCTCCTCCCGTGATGGAGCCCGGATTTTGATAGCCTGTTTGCTCTCCAGGTGCTGCAACCCGCACCACCGCAAGGTTGTTCGGGGCGATTTGGAAAGACGGTTAACGTGAGCACGACAGCGGAAACAGAAAAGGCCGTTCACACGGATGCGCACAACAAGCTGACCCTGCAGGGTAACCCCTTTTACAGGGACTACCAGCTAATTGTGCGTCGTCTGCGCCGCTACGACACCGGCACGGATCTGTCCCTGGTGGCCAAAGCCTTTCTGTTTGCCTACGATGCTCACCGCGAACAGCTCCGCATGAGCGGTGAACCTTACTTCAAGCATCCGGTCGAGGTGGCGAAAATCCTCACCGAGTTGCAGCTCGATCACGTGACGGTGGCTGCGGGGCTGTTGCACGACGTTGTGGAGGACACTGGTGTTAGCCTGGAAGAGGTGCGGGAGAAGTTCGGCGAGGAGATCGCCTCTCTCGTCGATGGCGTGACCAAGATGGGCGGTATTCGCCTGGAAAGCGTTGAAGAAAGGCAGGCGGAAAACTTTCGCAAAATGTTGCTCTCCATGGTGCGCGACATTCGCGTCATCATGATCAAATTTGCCGATCGCCTGCACAACATGCGTACGCTTCAGTACCTGCCGGAACGCAAGCGCAAGCGAATCGCTCTTGAGACGCGCGACGTCTACGCGCCCCTGGCACACCGGCTTGGAATTGCTCGGGTCAAGTGGGAACTGGAAGATCTGGCCCTGAAAGAGCTGGATCCCCAGGCCTACGAAGAAATCCAGCGCAAGATTGCAGCGAAACGCGACGAGCGGGAACGCTACATTCGCCGCTTTGCTCGCCCGATTCAGGAGGAGCTTCGTAAAGCGGGGGTGAAGGCAACGATTACGGGACGTCCCAAGCACTTTTTCAGCATTTACAACAAGATGAAGCGTCGGGGTGTCCCGTTCGAGGAAATCTACGATCTTTTGGCCATCCGGATCATCGTGGAAAAGGTGGAAGAGTGCTACTACGCGCTCGGCATCGTGCACAGTCTGTACACACCGGTGCACGATCGCTTCAAGGACTACATCGCTACACCTAAATCCAACATGTACCAGAGTCTGCACACTACTGTGATCGGACCGGATGGCAACATGGTCGAGGTGCAGATTCGTACCGAAGAGATGCACCGCACCGCCGAGGAAGGCATCGCGGCACACTGGCGCTACAAAGAAGGCAAGACCGACGAGGAGCTGGACGAACAGCTCGTGTGGCTGCGCCAGGTGCTTGAGTGGCAGCAAGAAGTACGCGACTCCGGTGAGTTCCTTGAAAATCTCAAAATCGAACTTTTTCAGGACGAGGTTTTTGTGTTCACCCCGCGCGGGGACCTTTTGAAGTTGCCGCGAGGGGCTACGCCCGTCGATTTCGCCTTTGCGGTCCACACGGACATCGGGCTTCACTGTCTGGCTGCCAAAGTGAACGGCCGCATCGTGCCGCTGAGCTACCAGCTGAATAGCGGCGACCAGGTGGAAATCATCACCAGCCACAATCAGAAGCCGAATCCGGACTGGCTCAAGTTCGTCAAGACGTCGAAGGCGCGAAGTCGCATCAAGCGGTGGATTCGGGAGTCGCAATTTGAGCAGAGTGTGGAGCTGGGCCAGGAAATCGTGAACCGCTTCTTCAAGCGTTTTCGCATCCCGAAGGATGAGAAGGAGCTTGAAGATGTGGCTCAGACGTTCGGCCACAACTCGCTGGAACAGCTGTACGCCGCCATCGGGAGGGGGGACCTTTCGGTCGAAAACGTGGTGCGTAAACTGGCTCCCGAGAAGATCGAGGCCGCAAAAGAGGATTCGCTTTTTCAGCGTTTCATTCAGAAGGCGCGCGGAACGGCTCGCGGCATTCGCGTGAATGGAGTCGATAACTTGCTGGTTCATTTTGGCAAGTGCTGCCAGCCTGTACCCGGCGACAAGATCGTGGGCTTCATCACGAGGGGCCGAGGCATCGTGGTGCACCGGGCCGACTGCAAGAACGTGCTGGCCATGATGGAAGACCCGGAGCGCTACATCGAGGTCGAGTGGGACGTGGACAAAGACAAGCAGTTCATGGTCAGCTTGCAGATCCTTGGGGAGAACCGCAAGGGGCTGCTTGCCGACGTGTCGCAGGCCATTGCAGCGGTGGACACAAACATCGTGAACGCACAAATGAAGGCTGAAGACAGTATCGCCTCGGGCATGTTCATCATCGAAGTGCGAAATCTGTCGCATCTGACGCGCGTGATCAGCAAGGTGAGGAAGGTGAAGGGGGTGTTGAGCGTGTCGCGGATGGAAAGTGGCACCACGGGTTGGGAAAGTTCAAAAGAAGTGCAGTGATGTGTGACTCAGGGGAAGGAAACAAAGACGCGAGGCGTTTAGGAGCACAATTGGAACCGGGAAAAGGTAAGGCAAAGGAGTAGGGCCAATGACGCAAAATGCTAAAAGGCGCACCATTACGAAGAAAGATGTGGCAAAGAAGACAGCGGAGCTGGTCGGAGAGAAGATTTACCTGACCGAGAAAATCGTGGATGGTGTGTTCAAGGCGCTTCGTGCGTACATGGCCGAGGCGGACCCGGAGATCCGGATCGAGATCCGTGATTTTGGTGTGTTCGAAGTCAAGACGACCAAGCCGAAGCCAAAAGCGCGGAACCCCAAGACGGGAGAAATCATCTACGTGCCGGCACGGCGGAAAACGCACTTCAAGGCTGGCAAAGCCCTGAAGGAAATCCTGAAGAGGCCGTTGGACGACCTTCAGCAGTCAGACAATTCGGAGAAATCCTGAGCGAAGCGAGGCTAATCCAGGGGTGGACAGGCAACGCCCGTTGCAGCAGGCGTGTGTGAAGACGGCAGGCGTGGACATGACGCGGATTCTGGCTGTAGACTACGGGCGACGACGGATCGGACTCGCCGTGAGCGATCCGATGGGCTTGCTTGCTCATCCGGTGAGGACCGTGGTCGTGAAATCGCGCAAGCGAGCCCTCCGCGAGATTGTGGAGACGGCCGAAAGACTGCAGGTGGAAGAAATCGTGGTTGGGATGCCGGTTTCCCTGAATGGTTCACACGGTCCGCAGTGGCAGGAAACGCGGCAGTTTGTGGCGGAGCTCGCCAGGGAACTGGCCATCCCCATTCGGGGGTGGGATGAACGGCTCACCACAGAGGCAGCGCATCGACAGCTGCGGGAACTGGGCAAGAAGCCCAGCCGCGAGAAGGGCATTGTCGATCAGCTTGCCGCGGTTCACATTTTGCAGTCTTACCTGGATTGGTTGAGGCGTGAGCAGAAGTAGCTTTTTGAGCATGTGCACCACCTGGCCCCAGCCCTTGGGCCCTTTTTTCTCGCAGGTAGCACTACGGTTTGCGCGGCACGAGTTGGGGCCACTGGAAAAGCGGAGCTAACGGTAACCCGCCGGTAGGTGCCCTTTCGAATGCGGTCCGGTTGGGGCACTTTGGGTGTGAAGAAGCGGCCTGCACCTGTAGGCCGCTTTTTTCGGTAGACGCCCGCTGCAGAGGGCGTGGAGCTTTCGCCCGCGAGGGCTGACCCTTTGTCCAAGACGCACAGGCGAGGTGGCTGAGCGGGCGAACGCGCGTCAGACACCGAGTTTTGTCCGGGTGACACAGCCGGAGCAGACGCTGCCGTGTTTGTGCGTGTGGCCTGCGCGGCAGGGCAAGACGGCTTGAGTTTCCCTTCGGAGTGCAGAATGTTCCGGGACGTGTCGGTGAACTTCCGGACCCGCAGAGCGAGGTGGTAGGGATCTTGACAGACCTTCAGCAACAGGAAGTGAAAACACGCGCCTGGACTCGGGAGAACCTGGTCCTTGCGGGACTGACGGGGTTGGCCTTTGGGCTCGCGTTTCCGCCCTTCCGATTTGGCTTTTTGGCCTACTGGGCTCTGGTGCCCTTCTTTACCTTGCTGGAAGGCAAGAACACCAAGGAGACAATTCGCTGGTCCTACGTCACGGGACTTTTTGTACACCTTACGACTCTCTACTGGATTGGCTGGGTGACCCTGCCGGGAGCAATCGGGGCCATTCTGTTTCTTCCCCTTTTCTTCGTCCTTTACGGGCTGGGGCACAACCTGCTTGCTAACCGACTCGGGCCGCAATTCATTTACGTGATTCCTTTTTGGTGGACGGCCATCGAATACCTGCGTTCTCTCGGGCAAGTAGGTTTTCCGTGGATTTCCCTCGGCTACACGCAGACCTACTACACAGCTCTGATCCAGTACGCCTCGGCCACAAGTGTGTTTGGCGTAAGTTTCTGGGTAGTCTGGATCAACGTACTCATTTACGATCTCCTGCACTCACTCGACAACGTGCGTAAGTGCGTTCGACTTCTGGTTGCCATCGTTGCGCTCTTTGCGTTGCCGCTTTTGCACGGCTGGATTGTGCTCCACCAACCCGGCCAGGTTCGCGAGAAGGTACGGTTGGCTTTAATCCAGGGCAACATTGATCCCTACGAGAAGTGGGACGAAGCGTTTCTGGACGAGAATTTCACGACCTACGAGCGACTCACCAACCTGGCGCTCCGGCAACGTCCGGATCTGGTGGTGTGGCCGGAAACGGCGTTGCCCACCTACATCCGGTACGACGCCCACTACCTGCGCTGGATGCGCGAACATGTTCGTAACTGGGATGTGCCTGTGCTCACCGGCGTACCTGATTACGACGTTTACAGCGACGGCTCCACGCGCACTTACAACGCCGCCTTTTTGTTTGACCCCAACCAGAATGAAATCCAGCGCTACGACAAGATTCAGCTGGTTCCTTTCGGTGAAAGAGTGCCTTACCAGGGGATGCTCGGTTGGTTCAAGCGGTTGCTCGACCGGCTCGAGATGGGCGAAGGCGACTTTTCACCGGGCAAAGCGGTTCGCGTCTTCTCGTTCCGCAAGCGTTTTGAGGCCGATTCGCTGGTTCGGGATGTCCGTTTTGGAACGGTGATTTGCTTTGAAAGCGTGTTTCCGGATCTGGTGCGCAAATTCGTGGCCCGTGGCGCAGAGTTTCTGATTGTGATCACCAACGACGGCTGGTTTGGGCGCACTTCGGGACCTTACCAGCACGCGCAAGCAGCGGTTTTTCGGGCGATCGAAAACCGTTGTTGGCTGGCGCGGTGTGCTAACACCGGAATTTCGGCTTTCATCGATCCCTACGGGCGTGTGGTGAAGCGGTCTGGCCTGGATGAAGAGGCCATTCTGGTCGGTGACGTGGAGCTTCGAAAAGGAGAGACTTTCTTCAGCAAACACGGCAATGTGTTCAGCTGGGCGGTTTCACTCGCAAATCTGCTGCCGTTCGGAATGGCATTTTCCGGGCGTGCCTTTCGCTCTGCAACGCAGAAACGTGAGGCGAGTGAGTGGGAGGCGGCTTGAAGCAGCAGACACGAATCCTGTGGTGTGGGCTGGTTGGTTTTCTCACCGGGGTGGCTCCCGCAGGCGCTCAAGCAGTGTGGACGCAAAGCGTGCTGGCGTTGTTGCCTCAAGAGGCCAAGGCCGTTGCTCTGGGTGGTGCGCTGACTTCCGTGCACGGCGATCTGGACGTGCTTCTTTACAACCCGGCTGCGCTGGAGACGTACCGTTACCCACAAAGGTTCCGATTTTCGCCTGTCTTGAACCCCACCGTTCTTGCGGTTTACGGCGCGGACCGGGGAGGTCGACCCATCTGGCGGGAGACAGACCTTTCTGAGCGGGCGGCGCTGATTGGGACCGTGTTTCCTGGCCTCCTCTTGCGCTGGAAAGCCGTGGATTTCGCCGTAAATCTCGGGATTGATCTTGGCTCGTCGGAATTCGAAGAGAAACCAGCGCTTCGATTTGACGGTTTTCCCGTGTCTCACGGTCACCTGGCAGCGGCGCGAATTCGTCTGGCGAAAGAGGTTACGGTTGGCGCGAGTGTGTTCTACGCGCAACGACGGGATGGGCAAACGGTGCGGCGAGACGTTGGCGCCAGTTACGGCGTGCTTCTGCAGTCGCGGGAAGGGCTTCGGTTCGGCGTGGCCTACGTGGCCTTACCTGCGCCAGCTCGAGAGACACTGCGCTACCGCGACCGCTTGGCCAGCGGCACAGTGAATCTCGGACTTTCCTACACGGCGTTCCGGCGGTGGCTGGTCTCTCTGGATGTCCGGAATCTCTCGGAAGAAACCAAGCATCCTGTACGCGAATTCCACGTTGGCACACAGCTGGTGGTGTACAGGCATTTTGCCTTTCGGGGCGGCGCGTACCGGGACAACGATCGCAACGAGACCGTTTGGAGCGGCGGGTTGGCCCTGTTTGACCGTAACCGGTTTGTTTCGCCGGACCGTTTTCTGCGTCGGCGGTCCTTTGTGGTGGAGTACGGAGTACGCGTGTTTCCTACCGAGCGACAGGCCGTACACGCGTTTTCGCTGCTTTTGCGGCTCTGAGCGGGATCTGCCACCGTGCTGGAACGCAACCGGGCCTGTTGACCGATGTACGGCCCGTTGCGCAGGCTTGTTGAAGCAGAGACCTTCCTCGGGCGAGATTTGTATGCAGAAGTGTGTCGGTGTTCAGGATGGACGAGCCTGAGCTGGTCTCCCTGATCCTGCTGGTCGGGTAGGTGCGAAGCGAGTTGAGAATGTGTCGAACGCGGTTCCCGTCCGGGAATGTGGGCGACGGGAGGGACAAACAGCACACTGCGTTCAACCGAAAAAACAGAGTACGGTACGAGCACGGTTGGCGAGTGAACGGAGTACACGGTTGCACCTCAGACGAACACAGGATTACGTAGGCTTCGGAACCCGGAGCGGGTTGCTACGTAAGAGTAGCGTGTGCATGGTCACCTTGCTCTGGATTCTGGTTTCGGCAACCGTGTTGCGTAGTGGTACGAACGGAGCGGGTGAAAGCAGTTTGCGTGTGGCAGAGGATCTGTTGCGCGAAACTGTTTTGCCTCTGCTGGATTCGCTAAGCGTCCCGAAATCGGAGCAACTGGTTCTTCGTGTGCTGCCGGAGAATCGCGAGGAGAGTTGGTTTGTACAGACCCGTTTGCTTCGCGATTTGCAGAGTGCAGGCTACCAGAACGTGGCGGTTGGGGAGACCAGCTCGCGGGAGGGTACAAGACTCACCTTGCGTGTAGACCGATTGCGTGTCCGGCTGATGCCCGTCGACGAGCACGCGCGGCTCGCTCGCGCGGTGGAGTTGCAGCTCTCGGGCATGTTGACGTCTGCTGACGGACGAACGGTCTGGGCGGGAATTTTGCAAAGGGCCCGGGTCGACACCGTGGCGCGAGCCGAAGTGCCGCGGCTCAGCGAGAGTCCGTACGAGTTTACCTACGCTGCGGCGGGCGACAAACGCTCGGGACTGCGAGGCGTTCTGGAATCGGTAGCGCTGGCTGGGACGCTTGGGTTGATTACGTACCTCTTCTACTCGTACCGAACTCGCTGAGCGCCCGCCTTGAAGCGTAGGGTTCGCGGGCAAAGGGTTCAACGAAGGCGCGTGGGGAACCCCTGCGGACGGGGCGAATCGTGCTGTGTTGGGCTTCCTGTTTGCCTGCCGAAACTTGCGCCAGAAGGTGTCTCCTGACGGGGCTCTGCGATTTGGGACCCGCAGAGGGCCTTCGGCGTCTCGTTCGGAACGAGACGCGACACCGCACGGAACGTCGCTGGGCTGTTGCCCGCAGGCAAACGCTTCGGGTCCTGAGCGGAGTTGCGCCGTTTTCAGCTGCCAGGCGATGAATCTGCGACTTTCGAACGCAGTAACACACTTGAGGATGGTCATGGGTCGTCGTTCGCTGTGGATTTTGCTGCCGATTTTGGGTTTGCTTGCTTTCGCGTCCGTCCAGTGTAGTAACAACAAGCTGCGGGCTAAGATGACCGCGGAGGAGCGTCTGCGACACGCGAAAGAGCTTTACAACAAGCATCACTACCTGGACGCGAAGACGGAGTTTCAGGTACTGGTGGTGAGCGGCCAGGGGTCGGCTGTGGCCGATGAGGCGCAGTACTACCTGGCGCAGTGCTACTTTCACCTCAAAGACTACGTGACTGCAGCCGCAGAATTTCAGCGCCTGGTGCGCATGTACCCCAGCAGTCAGTGGGTAGACGACGCCCAGTACATGATTGGCATGTGCTACTACAAACTCTCGCCCCCACCGGCCCTCGATCAGGAATTCACTCTCAAAGCGATTGACGCCTTTCAGCGCTTTTTGGAAGACTACCCGACGAGTGATCTGCGGCCAGAGGCTGAGAAACGGATGCGAGAGTTGCGGAACAAACTGGCCGAGAAAGAATGGAAAAACGGCGAGCTTTACCGCAAGATGGGGTACTACGAATCGGCTCTGATCTACTACGAGTCAGTGCTGACGGACTACTACGACACTCCGTGGGCCGAACGGGCGCTTTTTCAGAAGGGTCGAGTGCTGGAAAAGCTCAAGCGCTACGCCGACGCCGTGGAGGTTTACCAGGAGTTCGTGCGTCGTTTCCCGAAGAGCAAGCTTTTGCAGAAAGTGCGCCAGCAGCTGGCTAAAGCGCGCGAAAAGCTGGACCAACAACAGGCTGCTGCACTTGGGGCCAAAGGCAGGTAAGGGGGATCCAGTGCGCGTCGGCGTGTACGGTGGCACATTTGATCCCATTCATGTAGGCCATTTGATCATCGGCGAACTGGCCCGAGAAGCCTTAGAGCTGGATCGTCTTCTGTTTGTTGTGGCCAAACGCCCTCCTCACAAGGTCTCGGAAGTGATCACCCCGGCTAAGTTTCGGCTGGAAATGGTTCGGCTTGCTACCCTGGACAACCCTTTTTTTGAACCTTCCGACATCGAAATTCGACGCGGTGGTGTCTCTTACACCGTAGACACCCTCCAGGCTCTGAGCGAGGAACTGGATCTTGCGCGTGAGCGCCTTTTTTTTCTGATGGGTGCGGACAGCCTGGTCGATTTCCCCAGCTGGCGACAGCCCGACCGAATCCTCGAACTGGCGACCGTAGTGGCGTTACGGCGTCCTGGAGTTGATCTTTCCGACGTTGATCCCGAGTACCTCAGGCGAGTGCGGCTTCTGCCGACGCCGTTGATCGAGATCTCGGCAACCAACATCCGGCAACGCGTGAGTCGGGGGTGCAGCATCCGGTACCTCGTGCCTGAGCCCGTGATCGACTACATCCGCGAACACAAGCTCTACCTCAGTGAAACCAGCTCAGGGGGCAAGAAACCGTGCCCGAGGGCGCGGTGATCCTTTGAGTCTGGAAAGCGTGCGGTTGGCTGAAGGTGGTCACCGACTGGTGGCACGCAGCAAGGCGACGGGGAGACGTCGTCGGCGGTGTGACTCGTGACCTCCAGATTTTCAGTCCACTGCGGTTCAGGGCTCGTTTTTCTGGCTCGGGCGCATTTCCACGGGCGGCGATTCGGTGTTGGAACCGTACTGTGCTTTCAGTGCCGTCCAGGCAGCCGCCAGGTAACAGGCGCGGCCTGGCTCGCGGGTTCGCGCATCCCCCCATTTCCCACAGAGTGTTCACTGCAT
Organism: uncultured Cytophagia bacterium; assembly: GCA_964644845.1. Taxonomy (GTDB): domain Bacteria; phylum Zhuqueibacterota; class Zhuqueibacteria; order Oleimicrobiales; family Geothermoviventaceae; genus Geothermovivens. Next base: position 31,508 of record CAZXXS010000007.1, read on the forward strand.
CGCGGTTCAAAGGAGCTCGGTTGAGGTGACAAAATGACGCGGCGTGTGTTTTTGATGCTTCTCGCGTTGGTTGTTTCGGGTGCTGCGGAAGCGCAATACCCGCTTGTGAGGGTGAACACGAGCGACAACCAGCCAGAAGAAATGGCCATCACGATTAATCCGGCGAATCCGGCCAATCTGGTGGCTGCGGCGAACCTGAACAACCTGTACTACTCGTTCGACGGCGGCCAAAGCTGGACTGAGAAGCAGATGGGTTCCCGTTACGGTGTGTGGGGTGACCCGAGCCTGGCTGCGGACAGCCTGGGGACAATCTACTACGCGCACCTTTCAAATCCGCAAAGTGGGCACTGGTTGGACCGGATCGTTGTGCAGGTCTCGCTGGATGGGGGTCGGTCCTGGAACGCTGGTGTGGGTGTGGGGTTGAACGGAACCAAGCAGCAGGACAAGGAGTGGCTGACCGTCGATTTGACCAACTCGCCTTTCAAGAATACCGTGTACCTTGCCTGGACGGAGTTCGACCGGTACGGCAGTTCCAACGAGCGCGACAGCACGCGCATTTTGTTCGCCTACTCGGCGGCGCGTGGCTACTACTGGAGCGAGCCCAGGCGGGTAAGTGACCACGGGGGCAACTGCCTCGATGGCGACGAGACTGTAGAAGGTGCTGTGCCAGCGGTCGGACCGGAGGGGCAAGTCTACCTGGCCTGGTCGGGCCCTTTGGGTATCATGTTTGACAAGTCCCTGGATGCTGGCCACACTTTTGGCAGAGATGTTTTTGTGGCGGATCAGCCGGGCGGCTGGGACTTCAGTGTACCCGGAATCAATCGCTGCAACGGACTGCCGATCACGTTGTGCGACGTTTCGGATTCTCCGGCGCGAGGAACGGTGTACGTAGTCTGGAGTGACCAGCGTCACGGCAACAACGACACGGATGTCTTTCTGGTGAGGTCTCTGGATGGCGGCGAGACCTGGAGTGAACCGGTACGGGTGAATGACGACACAACGCGGACGCACCAGTTCTTCCCTTGGGCGACAATTGACCAGACCACCGGGGCGTTGTACGTTGTGTTCTACGATCGTCGTAACTACACGGACACGCGTACCGACGTTTACCTGGCCGTGTCCACGGACGGGGGGCAAACATTTACGAATGAGAAAATAAGCCAGTCGCCGTTTAGACCCACTGCGTCTGTCTTTTTTGGCGACTACATCAACATCGCAGCGGCCAACGGACGCGTGTACCCAATCTGGATGCGGATGGACAACCGGAGGCTGAGTGCTTGGGTTGCGCTGATCGGCCCACCGGCGACTGGGGTTCCGCCCGGGATATCCCTGCCGAGCGGATTCGTTTTGTCTCCCTGTTACCCCAATCCGTTCAATGCCTCGACGCTGGTACGCTACGCGCTGCCTGTTGCCGCGCGCGTTCGGCTGAGCGTGTACAATGTGTCGGGTCGATTGGTTCGTGTCTTAGACGAAGGGCTGGAATCCCCAGGTGAACGAGTTGTTCGCTGGGACGGCCGCGACGCTCGCGGTAGGGCGGTAACGTCGGGTACTTATCTGGTACACCTCCGGGCCAGCGCATTTGGGAAGACCTACACAGCACAGACCAAAGTGACCCTTCTGCGGTAGCTGTGCCGTGTGCTGCTGTGGGCGATTCTTCCCGCTCTCGCCGGGAAAGAAGTGCCCGGCGTTCAGATGAAAACCGGGTGAAACCGGTTCTGGACGGGGGGGTGGTTAGCTGCTTGGTGCGCAAGGCGTCCCCTGGTGCTACGACCGCTGGTCCTCCCGGTAGGTGACGCATTCTTCGCAGAAAAGCCACCTTCAGGCGGCGCACTTTCTTCCTGTAGCCCGGGGTTGGATCCCCGGGTGGGCATCGGGGAGCTCCACAGACTGACTGTACCGGGAGTTTCTGGGCAAGGAGAGGTGCGTGTGTTCTGCAAGGCGTCTCCTTTTGCGCGGCAGAATAAATTCTGCCGCTGAATCTTCGCCGGGTCCGCCTGCGCGGACGTACCCTTTCGCCGAGGACTGAAGTCCCCGGCTACGTCAGATGAAAACCAGCTAAAGCCGGTTCTACTTGTGTGGGTAGTCCGGTAGAAGGAGCGGCCTTCAGGCGGCGGTCTTGTTTCCCGTAGCCCGGGGATTGATCCCCGGGCGGAAAGGCGTGACCTGGCCGGATTTGTGTGGGTTTCACACGCAGCGGAGTTCA
>CAZXXS010000008.1:0-35402 GCA_964644845.1 uncultured Cytophagia bacterium
GGCGGAGCCTGTCCCGTTGCCCCCGCCGAACCGTCCCACCCTCCAAGCCCTTCGTAGATCGGTCCTCCGGATTTTCTGCCTAAACACCCGCAACGGGAAGGACTCGATCCCGTCTCGCTAAAGCGAGACGGGACTTCGCTCCGCTGGGCTCCGCCCAGCCTCGCTCAGACCTCCAACCACCTTGGCCGCCACGCCCGCCGAAAACACAAAAGGGCTGACCTCTCGGTCAGCCCTTCGTCGCGCTCCGGTGGAGCCTGTCCCGTTGCTGTTGCCAAATTACCTGACCTCCCAAGCACCTCAGAGCTCAGCCCTTCAAAATCCCTACCCAAGCCCTCGCAACGGGAAGGACCCCGTACCGCTGTCCCGGTCCAGGCCTCCGCTTCGCTCCGCTCGACCTCGTCCCACTCAGGTCACGCCGGGGCCTCTTCCTCGCTCCGCCAACTGATCCCGTCTCGTTACCACTCGACGGGACTTCGCTCGGCCACGCCTCGCTCAGGCTACGCCGGAATCTGTGTCCACCGCCAGGTGGTCTCGCTTCAAATTCGGCGCAAATATACCGAAAACGGCTTAAAAAGTCAAGGTTTTTGCGCTGGCATGCCGGCCGATTGTTTCATCGCGGCGCGGCTTCCGGTGACAGCGAACGCTGCTGACCCGGCATCGTTCCGTCGTCCAACTCGTTCTCGGATGAAATTGACAACGTCTTGCGTCGGTGTGCCGGGTCCGAAGATCTCCGCCACACCCGCTGCTTTCAGTGCAGGAATGTCTTCCTGCGGGATGATGCCGCCCCCGATGACCAGAACGTGATCAAGCCCGCGTTGCCGCAGCAGCGCGACCACCTGCGGAAAGAATTCGTTGTGTGCCCCCGAGAGGCTGCTGATTCCAACCACGTGTGCACCAACGCGTGCTGCCGTCTCCACTACCGACTCCGGCGTTTGCCGCAATCCCGTGTACGTCACATCCATCCCGGCCTCTCGCAGCACACGGACCAACAGCCTGGCACCTCGGTCGTGCCCATCCAGACCCGGCTTTGCGATGACCACGCGGATTTTCTCGCTCCCGCGCATGTCACCCTCCCTAAGCATTTCGATTCCCCTTTTCGACGTCACGCCGCCTACCAGTCGGCCTCGTCAGGCTGGTACTCGCCGAATACCTCGCGCCACACGTCGCAAATTTCGCCCACCGTTGCTCTGGCACGTACCGCCTCGATGACCGCCGTCATCACATTCTCCTCGGTCCGAGAAACCTGACGTAAGCGCTCGAGCGCCGCGCGCCAGGTCGAGGTGTCGCGTTCGGCACGCAGCCGCCGCAGCTTCTCTTTTTGCAGCTCGGCCACGCGTGGATCCACCCGCAACAGCTCTACTTTCACCGGTTCGTCGCTGCTGTAGCGGTTCACACCCACGATCACCCGATCCCCCGTTTCCACCTCTTTCTGGAACCGGTACGCGCTTTCCTGAATCTGTTTCTTCACAAAACCACAACGAATGGCCTCAAGCATCCCGCCCATCTCATCGATTCGTTGCAGAAGCGCGCTGATTTCCTTTTCAATTTCGTTGGTCAGCGCCTCGACCAGGTACGACCCACCTAATGGATCGATGGAATCGGCTACACCGCTCTCTTCCGCAATGATTTGCTGCGTCCGCAGAGCCACCGTAGCCGCCTGTTCCGACGGCAAACACAGCGCCTCGTCGTAAGAATTGGTGTGCAGCGACTGCGCACCTCCAAGCACAGCCGCCAGAGCCTGCAGCGTGACCCGCACAATGTTGTTCAGTGGCTGCTGAGCCGTCAGGGTCACACCGCCCGTCTGCACGTGGTAGCGCATTTTCCAGGACCGAGGGTCCTTTGCCCCAAAACGTTCCCGCATGATCCGGGCCCAAAGGCGACGGCCCGCGCGGAATTTGGCGACTTCTTCGAGAATGTTCGTGAAAGCGTTGAAGAAAAACGAAAGTCGCGGGGCCACGGCATCCACGGGCAATCCCCGATCAACGCAAGCCTGCAGGTACGTCGTTGCGTTCGCCAGCGTGAAGGCCATTTCCTGAGGCGCCGTGGCCCCAGCCTCCCGCATGTGGTAACCACTCACGCTGATTGCGTTCCACTGCGGCAGACGCCGGTGGCAAAACTCGATCAGATCCACGGTTAGCCGCAGGGTCGGTTCCAGAGGATAAATGTACTGCCCACGGCTGATAAACTCTTTCAAGACATCGTTCTGCACGGTTCCCCGAAGCTGCTCCGGGGCCACCCCTTGCTCCTCCGCCACGACCAAAAGCATTGCCATCAAAACGGCGGCCGGGGCATTGATGGTCATCGAGGTCGACACACGGTCCAGCGGAATCCCATTCAGTAACTCGCGCATGTCGTCGATGGAGTCGATGGCCACACCAACTTTCCCAACTTCCCCAGCCGCAAGCGGGTGATCCGAGTCGTAGCCAGCCTGCGTCGGCAAATCGAACGCGATGCTCAGTCCCGTTTGTCCCTGCGCCAGGAGGTAGCGCAGTCGGGCGTTGCTCTCCTGAGCGGAACCGTAGCCGGCGTACTGCCGCATGGTCCACAGCCTGCCACGGTACATGGTAGGTTGCACACCGCGGGTGAACGGGTACTGACCGGGAAATCCAAGGTCGCGGAGGTAGTCGAATTCGGGAAGCTCCGCAGGGGTGTAAAGGCGTGCGATTTCCGTCCCGGAGACGGTGGTGAAGGAATCGCGCCGTTCGGGTCGCCTGTCAAGCGCCTGTTTGAGGGTTGTTCTCTCCCATTCCCGCTTGGCCGCAGCAATCTGCTGCGTGGAAGGTTTGCGGTCCATGCCGTCCTCCGGCTCGTGCGCCATCCATCTTAAAGCTTTTACCTCACGAAGTGCGCGAATGCGGAAAGTCCGACGGTGCCCCGATCGCCCGTTTCCCCCCCCCGGACGCCACTGCTGCAGGGCGCCCCCTGTTGGGCTCAGAAACGTCGGCTCGCAGCGATGCGCCACACTTCGTTCAGATCTTCAGGAGTGTCCACATCACGCAGAAGGAGTAGATCGGTAAGCTGTAGTCGATGTACGGTGTCCCGGTGGGCTCGAAGAAAATCCCTCAAGGTGGCGACAGGCGGCATTCCCAGGATGTCGTCAAACCAAGCTTTGCCAATCCCCACAGGGTGAACGCCTCGCCCCCGAACGCTCGGGACCACCAAACGTTGCGGATCCCTCAGCACTTCATCCTTCACCAGGCGGAGGGTTTCCGCCGTGACTTGTGGCTGATCTACAAGACAAACCACGGCCCCTTCGCAACGCGAGCGGAGAGTCGCAAGTGCCGCCTGCAGCGAAGAGAATTGCCCTGCCTCGTAGTTGGTGTTCGTGATGAGTTCAACTGGGAGAGGATGCAAAACCTGTGCAATTTCTTCGGCACGGTGACCGAGCACCAGTACTCTGGGAGTTAACCCCGCTTGTTCCGCCGTGAGAACGATCTGCTCGGAAAAAGATCGCTGCCCCCACGGAGCCAGGGCTTTGGGCGATCCAAACCGCTCGGACTTCCCTGCAGCAAGGATGACGGCCGCGACGTTCACGGGGGCACCGGTTTGCTATTTTCCCAGCACACGCTCGCGCATGGCCAGGTGGGCCACCTCTGCACCGCGTCTGACAGCAACCATCTCAGCGGCCACAGACACAGCAATTTCCTCGGGCGTCTCAGCGCCAATGTCGAGTCCCATCGGCGCGCGGACTCGCTGGATTGCTGCTTCCGGCACACCAATCTCGCGAAGTTTGTCGAACGCACTTTTCACCTTGCGCCGACTGCCGATCATGCCCAAGTAAGCCAGCGGCTTGTTCACCACAGCTTGCAGGATCTCGTCGTCGTGTCCGTGTCCGTGGGTCACGATCACCACGTACGTATTTTCGTCCGTTTCCAGACTCCGCGCGATTTCCAGGTAGTTGCCCTCGAGCCATTCGTGTGCTTCAGGAATGCGCTCAGCTGTGGCGAAGCCAGGTCGGTTGTCCACCACAACTGTGTGGAATCCGAGTAAAGTCCCCACCCGCGCAACGGCCGACCCCACATGACCGGCGCCGAAAACCACAAGTTTTTGTTTCGGGTTGACCGGCTCCACGTACACCTCCATCACGCCACCACACCGCATCTTGAGGTCGTCTTCGAGCAGAAAACGCTTGCGCAGCGGTTTACCTTCTTGAATGGCTTTCAAGGCCAGCTCAACGGTATCCTTCTCGAACGCGCCCCCACCCACGCTGCCCACAACGGTCCCGTCTTCGCGGACCACCATTTTCGACCCGACGTCGCGCGGCGTGGAACCACGGGCTTCGATCACAATCGCCAACGCCCCGCGTTCACCGCGGCGTTCCATCTCGGCAAGCGCTTTCCAGATGTCGGCAGCCACCGTTCTTCAGACTCCCAGCGCTTGTCGGACGGCGCGTTTCACCAGGTTTTTTGCCAGCGGCACTTTGTAGGCATTGTGTTCCAGCGGCTGGGCTCCATCCAGAGCAAGCTCAGCCACGTTTTCAAGAACCTTCTCCGTCGGCTCGGCGCCTCTCAGGGCAGCGTTCGCTTTCTCGGCCAGCCAGGGGACGGGTGCTACACCACCCAGCACAATCCGGCCCCCCTTGAGCTTGGCGCTGCCATCCGCTCTCTTCAAAACCGCAGCCACCGAAACAACCGCGAAGTCCCAGGCCCCTCGTTCCGTGAATTTCACGAAAGCAGCTTCTGCACCCTCACTCGGGGGCACATGTACCCAAGTAACAATTTCCCCCGGTTCCAGTACGTTCTCGCGTTGCACGTCCTGGGAAGGCAAGAGGAAAAACTCATCCAAGCGAACTGTACGCTTGCCTTCTGGCCCGACAATCTCAACGGAGGCTCCGTAAGCACGCAACGGCACGGCCAGGTCAGAGGGGTGAACGATGTAGCACGGATCTCCGCCCAAAATGCAGTGGTACTTGTTTTGGCCTACCGCGGCTGAGCAGTAGTCGCCGCCCCGTCGCAGGCAGGGGAAATCTCCACGGAAGTACCAGCATTGGGGGCGCTGGCACAGATTTCCTCCAATGGTGCCCATGTTGCGGATCTGAGGAGTCCCAACGGCAGCAGCAGCCTGGGCGATGGCCGGATACTGCTCGCGAATGACCGGGTGTTCCTCGATCTCAGCGAGAGTCGCCAGAGCGCCGATCGTCAAACCACGACCCGGCTCGTACTCGATCCTGTGAAGGTCAGGAATGGTCTTGAGATCCACCACAAGGCCCGGCCGAACGAGCTCGTCTTTCAGCATCGACATTAGATCCTGACCGCCGGCGATGGCGACTGGATTCTTGCCACGCTCAGCAAGGAATCGGATAGCTTCCTTGACGCTGGTTGCGCTGGCATGTTCAAATGAAACCATGACCGACCTCACTCTCTGGCCCGACGTTCAAGCCTGGCTCCGGCTTTGCCCCGCCACTAACCGCGCGGGCAACTTGCCCAGCCCTACGCTTTACCCAAAGCCCGAAGGACACGGTCTGGCGTAATTGGGAGTTCTTTGACTCGCACACCAATTGCGTTGTACACCGCGTTAGCAATGGCTGCAGCGGTTGGAATAATGCACGGTTCCCCAATCCCTTTGCCACCCACGGTATTCGCCTTGGTGTCCGCCTCGCTGACGATGATGACCTCAATCTCCGGGGTTTCCGCCAGTGTCGGCACTCTGTACTCGTGCAAATTTGGGTTCACCTGACGCCCTACTTGCGGGTCAAGCCAGCGCTCCTCTGTCAGCGCGTAGCCCATCCCCATGATGATCCCGCCTTCGAACTGGCTGCGCACTGTGAGTGGGTTGATCGCCCGACCAATGTCGTGGGCTGCCACGATCTTCAGCACACGCACTCTGCCCGTCTCCACGTCTACTTCCACTTCTGCGAACTGGGCACCGAAGGAGTTGATCGTGTAGCCTTTCGGGTTTGGGCCACGCGCGCCCGTAGTGACCACCATGTTGTTGCCCATCTTGCGAGCGGCCTCCTCGAAACTCACCGATTTCGAGGGGTCGCTGGTCAGGTAGTAGCGACCTGGTTTGTACGACACTTGCTCGGGATCCACGCCGAGGATCACGGCTGCGTAGTCTTTCAGACGTTCCCTGGCCTCGACGGCCGCAGCCTGTACTGCAGGAGTCAGCGACGCTGCAGTGACGCTGCCGCCGCTGGTGGGCCCGTAAGGACACAGAGCCGTGTCGCCAATGACCACGGACACGCGATCCAGATCAAGCCCCAGTTCCTCGGCTGCAACCTGGGCCACAATTGTGCGCGTCCCCGTGCCGATGTCCTGCGAACCCGAATGGACCACTACCGTACCGTCCCGATTCACTTCCACTGTTGCGAAGGCGGGTGGTCCGCCACCCCCACCCCAGATTTGCGACGCCATGCCGAGTCCGCGCTTAAGTGGGCCTTTGCCTGAGCCGGGTACCTTGTTGCGCCTTTTGTACCAACCAATCGCCCTGGCTCCGGCTTCGTAGGCCTCTTTCAGGCGCTTGCTTGTGTACGGCCGTTTGCGCACCTGGTCAATTTCGGCAATGTTTCTTATCCGAAAATCCAGTGGATCCATGCCGATCTTTTCGGCCAGCTCGTCCAGGATCGAGTCCAGAGCAAAAAAGCCCTGAACGTGGCCGGGAGCGCGCATGGCTCGCGCAGGACCAGCGTTCACGTAGACTGTGTACTCTTCAGTCCTTACGTTGGCACACTTGTACATCTCGCGGACCGGCGTCCCAAGGTAAGCAGAGCCTGAGCGGTAAGCGCCACCGGGCCCAACGGACCACAGCGAAATGGCAGTCAAGGTACCGTCCCTCTTGGCTCCGACCTTCAGCTTTTGCACCGAAGCCGGTCGATTACCCATCGAGAGGAATTCGTCCTTGCGAGGGGTCACGACTTTCACAGGGCGACCGATTTGTCTGGCCATCAGCGCGGCCATCACGGTGTGCTTTTCGATCCCAAGCTTGCTTCCGAAACCGGCACCCATGAAAGCGTTGATCACCCGCACTTTGTTCAGCGGCACTTTCAAAATGCTGGCGATGCCTTGCTGAACCCGAAACGTGGCCTGGGTACTCTCCCAAATGGTGAGTCGGTCGCCTTCCCAATTTACCACGCATACGTGCGGTTCCAGAGGAGCGTGGTGCACGACCTGGGTTTTGAATGCATCTTCCACCACAACATCCGCTTCGGCGAAGCCTTTCTGGATGTCGCCGCGCTGGTAAACCCTCGGCTTGCCGTCGCGGATGTTCCCACTCTTGTAGAGCTTTGGCGCTGTGGGCCTCATCGCCTCTTCGGCATCCAGCACAAAGGGCAGTTCTTCCACGTCCACGCGAATCTTGTGCAGCGCCTCCTCCAACGCCCCTTCAGTTTCGGCCACGACAAAGGCGACCTCGTCGCCCTCATACCGCAAGTGCGGATCGAACAGGTAGGAGTTGCGGTACCAGCGAATCTTTGGCGCGTTGGCGTAGGTCATGATGCCGAGCACGCCTGGCACCTTCTCAGCTTCAGACGTGTCGATTTTTCGGATCCGCCCGTGTGGAATCCGTGAACGCAGTACGCGCCCGTAGGCCATCCGTGGCAACTGAATGTCGATGGCATACCTGGCGTCACCGCTGGCGCGAGCGTAGCCATCCACACGGGGATGCCCCTTGCCCGCCACACGCATTGCTCGCTCCGGTGCCCAAGCTTCGGGCTCCTTTTCTGGCACCTCGGCGATGGTTTCGATGAAACCCTCTTCGAAATCGAAAACCGAACGAATCAGTTTCTTGGCCATGACCTTGCCTCCCTCAACCGGGAACAACGCGAGCGCTCGGTCGTGCGTCGGCTTCTACCCCTTCTTGGCCACGCTTTCCACTGCCCGCAAAATGCTCGGGTAAGCCGCACACCGGCACAGGTTTCCAGACATGCCGCGCACAATTTCTTCACGCGTCGGGTGCGGATTCTTCGACAACAGGGCTTTGGCCGCCAGAATCTGGCCCGGTGTGCAAAAGCCGCACTGCATCGCATCGTGCTCCACAAAAGCCCTCTGCAGCGGATCTGGCTCTTCTCCGTTTAGCAGGCCCTCGATCGTGGTGATCTCGTGCCCTGCAGCTTCCACAGCCAGAATTTGACAGGAGTACACGGCCTTGCCGTCGAACAGGACCGTGCAGCTCCCGCACTCGCCTCGGTTGCAACCGATTTTCGTACCCGTGAGGTGCAAATGGTCGCGGATGGCTTCCACGAGCGTGGTTCGAGGTTCCAGCCACAAATTGTGGACTTCACCGTTGACCTTCAACGCAACCAGAACGCGGCCATCCGCTGATTCCTGCTTTTCTTCAGCACCCGGCCCGGCCACTGTGATTTTCGTGGCCACCGCCGTACCCACAAGGCCGGTCCCGAGGCCTTTCAAGAAATTCCGCCTCGAGACACCTCCGGTTCTGTTGTCTTTTGCCATGCCGCTACCCCAGGTTCGTGGCGAATCCTCTGCCCAGGCCTTGCCTGCAGCCTGCAAACCATCCCGCTACGTTGCCTGGCGGAGCTCGTCCGCTGTTCTCGTTCTGTCCCGCTTGGGTTCAGAGCCGAGTCTCCAGCAAAAGGCGCCCTGCACTTCCAACCCGGTGTGGGTCACTCTGACACAACGGGTTTACCAAGCTTCTCGTGACGCTCACCCAAAGCTACGGAGGATGGGGTCGAGACCGCAAGTAAAAAATTGTCACAGAGATGCAACGGATTGTGTTGGCGTGAGAGAGCGGTAGAGGTCCCTGTTCCCGCCGCGAAGAGACCGATCCATTCCGGCCCGAAATGGTGACGGGTGTTCAGGATCTACTCCCCACAGGCAAGGAACCCGGGTCGCGATCCAAACCGGGGAACAATGTAGTGTACTGCCGCATCTGACCGGAAAATTCGAGCCCGGCAAGGATCCGGCGAGAAGACAGGCAGTGTACGGACGCGTCCTCACCCGGTTACATCAGCCCGACTCCGGTGGTCCACCACGAAGCCGTCGTCGCGGTCGTCGCGTTTCATGGTCTTGAGCACCCCGGCCATCTCGCGCAGGTCCTTCACTCCCCCAATGGTAAACCAAATCAACACCACGATGGCCAGGACAACGTTGATCAAGGTGTACACCTTCCAAAACCCCATCCAGGTGCCGTCCGGAACGTCGTGGGCCAAATTGTAGACCGTTCCCACCACGAACACGAAGAACCAGAAGAAAATCCACGTGTAGGTGACCGCGTAAATAATTTTGTCGCCGCGCGTGAACTCCGGGCCGAAGCCAAAGGTCTCCAGGATGCGCGAACGCACGCTGGTAGCCACTTTGCGCTCCCCCTCAACGGCGTACTCCCCTCGGTGAAGCAGCGCGTCCATGTTAAACGGCTCGCGCTTGCCAAGCAGCGACACCAGCACGTACACAAGGCTGGAAGCGGCCATGGCGATGCCCCAAAACCACTGACCGTTGATTGGAAAATCTTTGTAAATCTGGTTCAACACAATGCCGGCAACGGAAATCGTGGACCCCGTCAGCATGGCTGCCCAGGCTGCGGCCGTTGTGCCGTACTTCCAGTACAGTCCGCCAATGATCACAGCGCCCGATCCCCCAACAAAAATGGCCGCCGTCACCGCGAAAAACAGGAAAATGTACTCCGATTGCTGAAACAACAGACTGAAAACGAAAATGAAAAGAGCCACACCCAGAATCGCCAGACGCAGGTACCGGATGTGCTGTTTCGGCTCAAAGGGCTTGCCCCGGATCGGCATCACCACGTCTTGAATCACGATGCTACCCCAGGAGTGGAGGTACGTGTCGTGGGTTGTCACGAATGCAGCAAGCATGACCGCTGTAAACGCCCCCATGAACCCCGGTGGCAAAAGCTTGGTCAACACCAGCGGAACGGTGAGCTGACTGCGAATGGCCTTGTTAGACACATGCTGCAAAACCGACTGGACTTGCGAAGCGGTGTCCGAAAACGCCGAGTGGTGCATCACGACGTACGCGACGATCGGGACGAAAAGTAGGAAAATGGTTTGCGGGAAACCGCGCCAATTGCTCAGCACAGCCGCCATTTTCGCCTCGTGCGCCGATTTCGCGGACGAATTGTACCCCTGGGTTCCTTGCCAAGACATGGTGGAGTAAATGATGCCAATCACACCGATGAAAAAGTACCAGAAGTTGAAATCCTCGACGTGGCTCGTGTGAAACGGGTTAATCAACGAAGCATTGGCCGGAGCTGCTGCCAATCCCTCAGCGATTTGATTCCATCGGAACATGCCGAGCAACAAAAGCACGATGGCTACAAAAACGAAGTTCACGAACACCGACTGGACAAAATCGGTAACGATCACAGCGACCTGGCCCCCACTGAAAACGAAGTAAAGAGAAATGCTGAGCAAAACCAGCATGATCAACGGGAACGTGGGCACACTGATCCCCAGCACGTTGAAGTGCCAGGGAAGCCCACAAAAGTAAATGAAGAATCGGGCTCCCACGGCGGGGAAAATGCCGAAATTGATGATCCCCGACAGGAAAGCCAGGAAGCCAGCGAAAATTCTGAAGTTACGGCTGTAACGCATTTCAAAAAACTGCGCCAGGGTAAGAGCCCGCGTTTCACGAAAACGGTAGACCACCCAGCCCGTGGCCGTCACGAACAAAACCACAACCGCCGTGGTGAACCCCCACCAGGTCATGGAGAAGCCAGCGATGTAGTTCATTTCCATTGTACCAACGATGCTGACGGCTCCCAGTCCGGCCATGCCTGAGGCCATGCTGATGATGTAGCGCCCCGCTGTTCGCCCTGCAGCCAAAAAGTCAGCCACGCTTCGCATGTAACCCTTGCTCAGCCAAACACCGCTGAGCATCACGAAGAGCATCCCAATGACGATGACCCAGTCCAGACCTGTCAGATTCAAGGTTCACCCCTGTCTGCTGGTGTGCTTTGCTCATTCCGTTCGTGGTCAGCCAGTCCGCGTAACGTGCGGCGGAATCAATTCCGACGCCAGAGTCCTCCCCGCCAGCGGTTCAACACCCCCGTTCCGACAAAGCGCAAAGTGCCCTCTCAGCCAATTCGAAGTCAAATCCAGCTAACGGGTTCCGCCGGCACTCAGAGCTTCACAATCGGGTTTGTCGGTTGGGCACCCGCCTACACCACAGGCACGCCGCAACACCCAAGCCCCGTCTCGCCTTTCCCGCCCAAAAGCTTGCCCGCGATTCGCGTTCGAAACGCGCGGCTCGCGCGCTACATTTTGCCCGGTTGCAGCACTGTGGACCACACACGCCCATCCTCACGAATGTGCCAGAGTTGTCCCGTCTCGGGACAGGGCAATGTGGCTTCGAAACGGGACTGGGTGGTTTCCACCTCCGGCAGGGCGCGACAGTCCTGCCACTGCGGCAAACTCAGGTGCAGCGCTTTCAGGTCGTCGGTGAATTGGCCGGTTTTCAGCTGCTGTTGGCGTTCGGCGTAGTAGACTTGTCGCAAAAGCCACTGAGCCCGTTCGGCCTTCGTCAAGGCTACTGGACGCAGGCCTTTCGACCGCTCCTCCCGAAATTCCACAATTCCCCACATTTCGGGGTAGTGCATGTTTATCAGTCCCTGCGGCGACCACACCCAGTTGTCTTCCGGCAGGGGTTTGCCCGTCTTTGGGTCGAGTACTTTCTCGATTCGACCGTTTTCGACGCGCGTCTGCCACTCGACACGCGAAAAATTCACTCGCCAGCGGTCACCCGAGCGGGGAGGCGTCTCGGTTCCGGCGCATTCGCGCAGGGCTCCCCACGGAAAAGCGATTTCCACGGTCCAGCCCCGATCAGTATCGCCGGGTTTGTTCAACGTGCCATCGACGTGCACCGCAGTTCTGAGGCCGTGGATGTCCCAGCCATGGACTGGCGGGCCACCGTCCCGGTACGGTTTGATGAGCAAGAGATCCCACACCGTGTTCCGAGCATTGAGCTCCAGCTCGTAGTAAAGGTGTGTGTCGCCGTCTGGGTCGATAAACACCTCAAAATCGTTGTCGTGGAAGATAATCGTGTCGCGCTGTGTCAACTTTGCCCAGACGTTGGGTTCCTCCAGCTCCGCAGCCACGTAGAAGTACGCATCGTCCCACAGCATTTTAACCCGTGTACGGTACCGGGGCGCTGGCTTGGGTGCGCCCTCGATGTCCACAAAATCTTCCGTCCAGGGTGCCTTCTGCCAGGCTGGGTCGTTAAGTTTGCCGTCAACCCGGATTGGCTCGTCAGTTCTGAAGCACAGGTACACACGCGGAGCGAAAGGGATTTTTGGAGTTTGAAATGCGTTGCCAGTCCATGCCAACAGAGGAACCGCGTAGAGAAGGCCAGCCGCAACAACGCGCCACATGGGAACCTCCGGCTTTGTCCTGCACCGACCCTTTGGTGCCAGCAGCTAACTCACTGGACAGATCATCTGCTCGTCTGCGCCGCCCTGGAATGCCCCACGTTCCCGTCGGCAACCACACGCGCCCCCGAGAAACCTTTTGAAGGTACGGCAAGCAGGCGGACAAATGCAAGCGCATTCCGCCAGGACTCTGCGGCTTTTGACAGGGAGCATTCCGACCCAACCAAGAACCCCGGACTTACCCAGGTATTCGACCCCGGACAAGCACGAACTCCACGGCCCTCTCGGCACTGAGCGCCACATTGCAACAGGCCGGGTGAAAGCTTGACAAAAAGAGTGCCTCCTGTGCCCCGTCAGCGGCAAAGTCCGCCTCTTTGCGGCACATGGTGTCAATCGAGCGAGTGAGTCCTGCCACTTTCTCACGGAATTTCCGGGAGCCGCATTGTCTTTCGAACTTGTCTGCAGAATTCACCTACCTTCGGTAAAATCGTCTCTCAAAACTTCAGTTGTGCTGCCTGGGCACGGGCTCGTTCAAGGCACTTCGGTTTTCCCAATCATTCGACACCGCTTCGGGTACCGATTTGACAAAAGCGGGTCAGTGAACGACCGGCGTTAGCCAGCCCTCACTGGGTTCACCACTGCACGTTCCCAGGAGGGCCATGACCTTGCACTAACACCCTGACCCATCGCGGCAGGGGAAAGCGAATTCGAACTGCTGGTCACTTCCGACAACAAAATCGGGAATCCTTTCGTCGCAACTTTTGTTGACTTTTGGTCAAGATTCCGTTAGATTTAGGCACCATTTTGTGGAGTGCGCCAGGGCGCGAACTGCGGTTGCCAACACGTTGGGGGTTCCCTCAACGAAGGAGGCTGCAGACCACGGAGAAACAAAACAGGGGAGGACCAGATGATGAAGGGAAGGTCTGTTTTGTTCGCAGTGATCTCGCTGGCTGTCGCAGGATTACTGCTTTCAGGCTGCGGGAAAGACAATCCCAGCGAACCGAAAGCAGAGCGGCTGTGGACCATCATGGGATACTTCGACGGAAACAACGACCTGGATGTAAGTCAAGCGGGCACGAGTTTCATCATCGGCGACGTTCACGACATGGAGAAGGTGGGATCCACGGACCAGGTGAGCGTTGTTTTGATGGTCAGCTCGCTCAAAACCGGAGGCAACGCCACCTACTACGAGATTGAAAAACACGAGGACGAGCTGCCAGACAAGATTTCCTCGCCGGCCAAGAAGGACCTTGGCACCAAAGACATGTCCGATCCACAAACGCTCAAGGATTTCATCAAGTGGGCCGTGGACAATTACCCGGCCAAGCACTACATGCTGATCGTGGACGACCACGGTGGAGGCTGGCGGGGCACTTGCGTGGACACACAGAACGGCGCCGGGGACTTCATGTCCATGCCTGAGCTTCGCCAGGCCCTCAGCGACGCGCCTCACTTGGACGTGATTGTGTTCCACGCCTGCCTGATGAGCATGGTGGAGGTCGCTTACGAACTCAAAGACGCTGCGGACTACATGGTGGCATCCGAGTTCACCATGCCTGTACGGGGCGTGCTCGGTGCGGATGTGTGGTTGAACGAGCTCGCCAGCGATCCCAAAATGGACGGGTACTCCATCGCCCAGAAGATTGCCCAAGCCGTCTACGACAAAGGTGTGGCCGCGCAACGCAACGTTCACATGGCCGTGATCGACCTCAGTAAAGCAGGTACGCTCGGTTCCAGAGTTTCCAACCTGGGCAACACGCTGGTCACTGAAACCCGTGGCTACTGGAACGAGGTGCTGCACGCCTGGAGTCAGACGCATGTCACGAATCTCGACGATCCGTCGTTCGTTGACCTTCGGGAGTTCGTCAAGAAGCTGATCCAAG
The DNA here is from genome assembly GCA_964644845.1 of uncultured Cytophagia bacterium. Taxonomy (GTDB): domain Bacteria; phylum Zhuqueibacterota; class Zhuqueibacteria; order Oleimicrobiales; family Geothermoviventaceae; genus Geothermovivens. The sequence continues at coordinate 14,160 of CAZXXS010000008.1, forward strand.
AGGAGCACCTGAAGGACATCAATCTGATCAAAGATGCGGCTCAACAGGTCATCGACGCCGTGAACAGCACCGTGAAGTTCACAAAGACCAACGCGGCCGGGGTGCCCAGGGGTGGCCTGACCATCCACTTCCCGAGTAAGAAGGCTGATTTCGATTCATCCAATTACGTGAAGCTGGCCTTCAAAGAGACAAACTGGCACAACTTCCTGTCCCTGTTCCTGCGTAGCATTCAGCAGGCCGCCGGTAACACGGTGATCTCCGGTACGGTAACCTGGCCCGGACACCAGCTCTCCCAAAACGCCATCGCCATCCTGGACGATTCCCAGACCGAACAAATCCACGTGTACGCTTACACACCGGTCGACCCGAACAACGGCCAGTTCACGTTCCACCTGAATTTGCAGAACCAGATCCAGGTGTACATCGAGGCCTTCGACGACATCAACGGCGACGGACAAATTCAGAACGGCGAAGGCTACGGTTGGTGGGATAAGGACGGCAACGGACAGTGGGACGACCTGATTACCATCAAACCTGGTGACCAGCTCACCGGCGTTCAGATCCAGCTTCAGGAAGCGGGGAAAATCCGTCGTTTCGCAAATCGCTGAGCCACGGGCATTCGGGACTGCACCGCCCAGGGTGCAGTCCCATTCATCTCTGGCCTGCACCGGATCGATCGACGAGGCATGTTCGCTTCGTCCAACCTGACGGAGAGATGCGGGTAGGCACAAGGTAGCGTGATCCCGCTTCGCCTGCGGCTCTGAATCTACCTCAGGCTGTTCGGCTCGGGGAAAGCAACCGTACTGGAGACTGGAGGCTTTGATGGGCGTTAAGCAAGCCGTGTTCCTGGGAGCCCTTGCGGTTCTCGTCGTACTACTGGTTGGCTGCGCTGGGCTCCAGGGTCTGTTCAGAAGCGCTGCGGTTAAGAAACCCGATGTGCGCGTGATCGACACAAAGCTCGCGTCGCTGAGCTTTTCGGGCGCAGATCTGGTGTTCACGTTCGCCATCGACAACCCGAACCCGCTGGGTGTGACGCTGTCGGGTTTCGATTACGACCTCAAGATCGCCGGCCGGAATTTCCTGCAAGGCAAGCACGAAGAGCGGCTGACCATCCCGGCAAAAGGAAGTGGAAACGTTTCCCTGCCCCTGAACATCCAGTTCGCGGATCTTTACAAACTGCTAAGAAGCCTCGCTGAGCAGGACACAACCGATTACACCCTCTCGGCTGGTTTTGTGGTGAAAGTGCCGGTGCTCGGCGACGTCCGCATCCCGGTGAGCAAATCTGGCAAATTGCCAGTTCTCAGAGTCCCGAAGGTTCGGCTTAAGGGGCTGACCTTGAAAGGCTTGTCGCTAACCAGTGCCGACCTGGTCGCCAGGCTGGCTGTGACGAACCCGAACGCAGTGGCTTTTCTCCTCAACCGGCTTTCCTACGACTTGCAAATCGACCAGCACCCCCTTGTAAGCGGAGAATTCACAGAGCCTGTGCAATTGACGCCAAAGGGCGAGGCCCTGGTGGCGTTGCCGGTTCACCTGAACTTCCTGCAACTCGGCCGCAGTATTCGGGACCTCATCACGGGAGGGAACGAGCGTCAGTATCGTTTGCGCGGCAAAATCGATCTGGGTTCTTCCTTGCCTTTCCTCAAGCAGGCCGTGCTGCCTTTCGACGTGGCAGGCGCGGTCAAAATCGGCCGCTAAGCCTGAGGTCCTGGGGGCGACGCGACACCACGGTCGCCCGGCCCGCGTTCTTCCTGCGCCCTCCCGGGATTTCGCTCCCAAAATCGTAGGAGTTTTTTTCTCTTGTTTTGCCGCAACTTTCGTGTGCCTGCCCCCGTAAGCCTTCACGGAACCGATTTTCGCCGACAAGCTCTCGACCGCTCTGTAAACGGATGCTCCGGAGCCGCTCCTGTGGCTCATTCGAACACACGGAGGGTGGCGTGCTTCTACCCGGCATGACCTCGTTCAGGCAAAGCGCACGCAGTCTTCTTGCAGTTCTTCTCGTGGGGATGCCGGCTTCCCCTCTGCTGGCCCAACCACGGCCCTGGCAAACAGGGTTCCACAGCATCACAGCCCATGAGCTCTACCACCACGTAGCCGTGCTTGCTGACGACAGCATGCGAGGCCGAAACACCCCCAGCCCCGAGCTCGAAAAAGCCGCGGCCTACCTTTCAGCGCAGTTCAAGAGCAACGGTCTCCAGCCGCCACCCGGGCAGGGCGATTTCTACCAGATCTTCCCGGTGGTACGCACACGACTGCGTTCACCTAATGCTGCGACCTTCGAGCTTCCCGATTCAGCCGTCCGCTGCCGCATCAAGAAGGACTTTGTTCCGCTGCAGCTTTCAGCTCCTGGCAGGGTGCGAGCCCCCGTGGTCTTTGTTGGTTACGGCATTTCTGCGCCGGAGTTCGACTACGACGACTACCAGGGCGTCGACGTACACGGCAAAATCGTCCTCATGTTTACGCACGAACCCCGCGAGCGCGACTCTACCGAGGCTTTCCTCGGTCCCAAAGCGACAGAACACAGCAAGAATCTCATCAAAATGCTAACCGCCCTTGACCACGGGGCCGTCGGCATGATTCTGGTTACCGACCCGCTCAACCACATCGCTCGGCGGCCGCCAAACCCGTGGCCATCCCTGATGCGCCGCCGACTGCCAAACATGAAAACGCCGCTGCGCCTCGTTGAGCGGAAGAGCGAAAGCCTGATCGGGGTACACGTCTCCCGTCACATGGCCGAACTGCTGCTCAGAACCGGAGGTGCAGATTTGACGGTTTTGCAACGGCAAATCGACTCCACCCTGACACCCCACTCTTTTGCTCTCCCGGTCACGGCTGAATTGCAGGTGACAGTGGAAGGAGACACGGAATACGTCAAGAACGTTGCCGCTTGGCTCCCGGGAAGCGACCCCAGATTGAAAAGCCAGGTGGTGGTCGTTGGTGCGCACTACGACCACGTTGGCGTCGCAAACGACACGGTGATCTACAACGGTGCCGACGACAACGCCTCGGGAACCGCAGGGGTACTGGAGATTGCCCAAGCCTTTGCGCTGAACCCGGTGCGTCCAAAGCGGTCTCTCCTCTTCATCTGCTTTGCGGGCGAAGAAAAAGGACTATTCGGTTCCCGCTACTACGTTGACACCCCCCTCTTCCCCCTTGACAGTACTGTTGCCATGCTCAATCTCGACATGATTTCACGAAACGACTCGAACCAGGTTAGCGTCGCGGGGAAGGACGTAAGTCCTGAACTGTTTGCCCTGCTCAAGGCAGCTAACACTGAGGTCGGCCTTGAGATTACCACTGAAGCCGAAAAATTCTTCCGCCAAAGCGACCACTACTCGTTCTACCGCAAGCACGTCCCCGTGCTGTTCTTCAACACTCTCGAGCATGCAGACCTGCACAAACCTACGGACGACGTAGGCAAGATCATGCCGAGAAAAATGGAGCGGATTGCCCGATTAGCCTACCTCCTCGCCTACCAGGCGGCGAATTCCCCGGAGCGGCCGAGCTTCCACGAAATCAAGTCTGACCAGCAGAAGACTCCGCGGGTGCACACGGGGAAGGGCATGCCAAGGGAAAGAACCCAACAAGGAGGCACACCATGAGGTCAAGTCAGAAAAGCCACCGTCTTGCTGCGACTGTCACGGGAATGATCGCAGTAGCAGCACTGTTGAGCTCGTGCGCACATTTCAGGAAACCCGGTCCAGCGGCAGAAGCCGGCCTCCTGTACCGCTGGGAAGCAGGCAAATCCCTGCGTTACGAATTGAAAAGCCACACTGAACAGAACATGGAAATGATGGGGCAGAGTGTGACAAACACCAGCGACTCGTACCTTCGGCTCACGCTCGAACCCAGGAAAGTAAACCCAGACGGCAGCGCCGAGGTTGTTTTCAGAGTCGATTCGGTCTCCGCCCAAATCCAGTCCCCAATGGGTAACATCAGTCCAGATCTCAAGAGCCTGACTGGTAAAGAAGCGGTGTTCCTCGTCACTGCCACAGGGGAAGTTAAGAAAACGCTTTCGGGGGCTGAAAACTTCGAGTACCAGATCGCCCCCGGTTCGAAGATGAACATGTCGCAGAACTTCGGACGAATGCTGGCGCACGTGCCGGGACGGCCAGTCAAAGTCGGCGAGACGTGGACCATCAAAGACACCACTAACACTACGCAGAGCGGCCTCGACATCCAGGTGATCGTGTCCAGTAACGAAAAAGCCGTTGCCAGGGAATTGCTTGGGAAAACTCCCTGTCTGAAAGTCCACGGCGAGGGCGAAATGTCGCTGGAAGGCTCCGGCCAAAACCCGATGGCTGGCCAAATGTCTTTTGAAGGGGACGGTCGCATAAACCGCGACTACTGGTTCGACACCGTCCACGGGCGACTGGTAAAGACCCAGGCAAAATTCGAAATTGAAGCGACAATCGCCATCTCGGGTCAGCAGAACATGACCATGCCGATGGAGTCAGTTACCACGCTGACGGCCAGATTGCTGACCGAGAAGTAACGTCACATCAGTCGCTTCCGCAAACACAGAGGCCGGACGGACAAGCCGAATCCTGCTACTGACCGTTCGTCTGAAGTCGCCGGCAGCGGACCCGAAAAATCAGCCCGGCGCGGTAGCGACGTGTAGTCTTTCGCCCATCTGACCGTGCATCTGCAAGACTCGGTCCGCGGCCCAAAGGCTCTGGAGTCGCAATCCCGACCTACTGTCAGGGAACTTGCGTCCCGCACCAAGGGTGGCGGCAAAGCCAGTCGACCCGCAGTCCGGGACAAGAAATCGGGTAGCCCACCGGGACACAAAAGGGCCACCACATCAACCGTGTGGTGGCCCCTTTTCCGGAGCAGGAATTGGCGCCCAACCGAGTGTCTTACTTCTTCCCGAAGGTAATCCCAGGCCAATCATCTGTTCGGAAGGGAGAGGCCGGGAGCCCGGCCCGGTTGTAGAGGTTGCAGTCCGGGTTGTCAGCCCAGGCGTAGCGTACAGCCACCGGATGCGGTACTTCTGGGCTCCAAACCACCACGGTGCTCCCTTCGATCTTTGCCTGCGCCCAACGGAAAACGCGATCCGGACCTGCCACCGCAAAACCTCGAAGTTCTCCTCCTTTGGCCACCAGGCCCCCGTCCACATGATCAAAAAAGAGCCGAATCCGAGAACCCTCGATTTTCATGCCTCGGTACATTGGTCCAGAGTAGACCAACTTCTTCCCGTACACCTTAGCCAGGGCAATTCTGGCCAGGCGTCTTCCCACATCCTGCTTGTTTTTCGGGTGAATGTCGTTGGCTTCGCCGATGTCAATGATCACTGCCATCCCGGTGTTAGGCAGTTTGAGGGCCATTGTTTGCGCTTCCCGAAGCTCCGCCCAATCCGACTCGCCGGGTTCCGGCTTACGTGCCCTAAAGTTGGCGAGTTGCACAAACAGAAACGGGAAATCACCCTGACCCCAGTGCTGGCGCCAATCCTGGATCATCGTCGGGAAAAGACGCCTGTACTGGTAAGCACGTGAAGCATTCGCCTCACCCTGGTACCAGATGACGCCCCGAATGGCAAAAGGCACGAGCGGCGCAATCATGGCGTTGTAAAGCACCGTAGGTCGGTGGGTGGGCCAGCGAGGCTCTTTGGGCCGGGGTGGCGCATCCGCCAGAGACAGCCCCGGACGGTAGCGCCAGACACCGGCCAGGGACATCGAATCGCGTTTCGGCCAAACCAGACGGAGCTGCTCCGGTCTCCCCCACAAGCCACCCCGGTTACCGTAGTCCAGAACGCGCACCACAAGCACATTTTGTCCCGGTTTGACGAGGCGCCCCGGGACCCGGTAAACGCGCAGCTGGTCGTAGCCCTCTACACCACCCACCTTAACGCCGTTGAACCAAGTCGTGTCGATGTCGTTGATCGGCCCAAGCCGCAAAACCAGGTCCTGGCCAGCCCACGAGGCAGGCAGCGAAACCCGTTTTCGGAACCAGACCACACCGTCGAATTCGCCCAGTTGAGTGTCTTCCCAGTTGACGGGCAAGGTCATTGTGTCCCAGCGGGACACGTCCAGGTTCTCTGTGAACCAGGGAGGAGAGGCCGTAAAACCGGTGTCCAGAGCGGCCAGTGACGCTACCCACTCCAGAAAAGCGCCGCGCTGGGCCCGACGTCTCTGCCAGAAACGTTTCATCAAATCGACACCTTTGTCCAGTGAATCGAGCCGCGCCAAAGCCGTCGTAAAATCGGGCAAGGTTTCGATGCCTTCACGGCTCGTCCACGCTTCAGCGGGGGTACCACCCCAGGAAGAATGCACCAAACCGATGGGTACGCCAAGCTTCCTGTACAACTCCCGTCCGAAGAAGTACGCCACAGCAGAAAAACGGCGCACCGACTGTGGATTGCACGCGTGCCAGCCGTCCGAAGCCACGTCGTTCAGAGGACGCAAAGACACAGCTCGTTTGACCGTGAACAAGCGGATTTGCGGGTAGTTGGCGGCCTGGATTTCCGCCTCGGCGTTACGGACCCGCTCCACAGACATCTCCATGTTCGACTGGCCGGAAGCAAGCCACACTTCTCCCACGAGCACGTCTCGAATACGCAGGGTGTCGATTCCGACGATTTTCAGCACCCAGGGACCTCCCGCAGGTAGAGGATCCAAGTCTACCCTCCAGCGCCCGGCGGCGTCAGCGATCGCCTCTTTACGCTGCTGACCGATTTCCACGATCACCTTTCTTCCGGGGTCCGCCTGCCCCCACACCGGTACCCGCGTGTCCCGTTGCAGCACCATGTGGTCGCTAAAAATGGCGGGTAGTCGCACGTGCGCGGCCAGCGGGACACTCCTCTGTGACAGCATTTTGTGTCCGGCACACCCCCAGACAGCGAGCAAAGCCAGTCCCGGAACGAGCCAAAACCGACGTCGAGCCCTTCTCATTTCGCGTTTCCTCTCTGGTAAGTCTCCACCGCTCACTCTCTGACCTCCTTGATCAGGTCTTCAAACACGAGCCCACTTCACCGGTGATGCTCAGTGATGCCCGGCCAGTGGTCCGTCCGGAAAGGAGAAGCCGGCAAGCCAGCCCGGTTGATCAGCGTGCACACGGGATTGTCCGCCCAGGCGTAGCGAACAGCCACGGGGCTCAGCACGTCCGGGTTCCACACAACCACGGTTTCACGCTCGATCCGAGCCTGCGCCCAGTGAAACACACGATCGGGTCCCGCAACAGCAAACCCCTGCAGTGAATCGCCACGGGCTTGTAACCCTCCGTCGGCGTGGTCAAAGTACAGGCGGATTTTGCTGCCTTCCACTTCCATTCGACGGTACAGAGGGCCTGAGTAAGGGACGTCTTCTCCGTAAACTTTGGCGCGAGCAATCAGGGCCAGCCGGTGACCAACGTCTTGTTTATTCTTCGGATGAATGTCATTGGCTTCGCCGATGTCGATGGTGACCGCCATGCCTGTGTTCGGCAGCCGCAACGCTTGAAATTGAGCCTCTCGAAGCTCCGCCCAGTCCGATTCGCCCGGCTCAGCTTTGCGCGCCCGGAAGTTGGCCAGTTGCACGTAGAAAAACGGGAAGTTACCTTCGCCCCAGTGACGACGCCAGTCTTCAATCATCGCCGGGAACAGGCTCCGGTACTGAGCAGCTCGCCAGGCGTTCGACTCACCCTGGTACCAGATGACACCGCGAATGGCAAACGGGATGAGCGGCGCGATCATCCCGTTGAACAGGACTGTAGGGCGGTGCGCTTCGTAGGCCGGGTGTCGGGGCAAGGGAGGCACATTCGCCATTGACAGCGAAGCCCGACAGCGCCACACACCGGCAAGCGAGAGAGAATCGTGACCGGGCCACGTCAACCGAAGCTGCTCGCGGGTTCCCCAAAGGCCACCGTTCCCTCCGTAGTCCACAACCCGAACCACGATCGTGTTCTCGCCAGGCTGTACCACCTCCCCGGGAACGGTGTAAACGCGCGGCTTGTTGTACCTGCTTTCGCCCCCAAGTTTGTACCCGTTAAACCAGGTACTGTCGATGTCGTCAATCGGTCCAAGCGAAAGGCGCAAATCATGCCCGCTCCACGAAGTTGGGATCTTCACCGTTTTTCGGAACCACACGACGCCGTCGAACGCTCCCATCCAGGAGTTCTCCCAGGGCCGCGGCAGGCTCATCGTGTCCCAGCTCGCGTCTCTCAAACCGGGGCGGTACCAGCCAAGGCCGAAGCCGGTGTCTGCCGCAGCCACCGATCGCACCCACGCGCCCACCCTCACCTCCCAGCGCCGGATTTGCTCGTCCCACGGGAGGTCTCTTTCGCCCCGTGCAGCCAGGCTGTCGACCTCCGCCAGGGCCTTCGCGAAATCCGGAAGCGTGCTGAGTGTCTGGTGACTGGTCCAGGCCTCCGCGGGCGTTCCTCCCCAGGAGCTGTGGATCAAGCCAATCGGCACTCCCAGTTTGTGGTAGAGCTCGCGCCCGAAAAAGTAAGCCACAGCCGAAAAACCCGGGACCGTACGCGGACTACAGAGTTTCCAGCCCTCTGTTTTGATGTCGGCGCAAGGTCGAAACGCTCGGGTACGCTCCACGGTCAACAGCCGGACTCGGGGCAAGTTCGCTGCGCGAATTTCGGCTTCAGCATCCTTCACAAGCCGTACTGGCATCTCCATGTTCGACTGCCCTGAAGCCAACCACACCTCACCAACCAGAACGTCCCGGAATCGAAGTGTGTCCTCACCGATTACCCGCAGTTCGAACGGTCCTCCGGCAGGTACAGGATCCAGTTCAAGCCGCCAGCGTCCGTCGTTTCCGACTACCGTCATCTTTCGCTGGCCAGCAAATTCAACCACAACCCGGGCGCCGGGTTTTCCCCATCCCCAGACTGGAACACGAAAATCGCGTTGCAACACCATGTGATCGCCGAAAACTTTGGGCAACCGGAGGGGAATGGAATCTCTTGTCGGGCCACCTACCCGTTTTGTCGCGGCGCAACCCGCCGCCAGGAACAGAACCGTTAGCAACAACGTCGCTCCTCGAAAGTGCCGGCACGTCATCTTGCTCTCCTCACTCGGATTGTCGAACCCGTAACTCCTAAAAGGACACCACAGCACGAAAGCCAACGCCGACTAATCCACGACGAAGAATTCACCATGCAGCCCTTCTGCGGAGCTCGGACCCACCCAGACCTCAAACTTCCCGGGCTCAACCACCCATTCGGAACGGACGTTGTAGAAACCAAGTTCCTCGGGCCCGAGCTCAAAAGACAAACGTTTGGATTCACCTGGATCCAAATGGACTCGTCTGAACCCCTTGAGCTCGCGAACTGGACGGGTAACGCTCGCTACCGGGTCACGAATGTACAGCTGTACAATCTCTTCCCCGGCCCTACGACCAACATTCTCGACCGTCACGGAGACGTGCACCTTTCCAGCGGGTCCGATTTGTGTGGGTTCAATCTTCAAGTCTCTGTACTCGTACTTTGTGTAGCTCAAACCAAACCCGAATGGGAACTGCGGCGTCGAGGGCGCGTCCACGTAGCGCGACGTCCACCGAGTGTCTTCGCGGGGCGGTCGCCCGGTGTTCTTGTGGTTGTAGAAAATGGGCACCTGCCCCACACAGCGTGGAAACGTTGCAGGCAGTTTCCCAGATGGATTGTACATTCCAAAAAGTACATCCGCCACCGCACGACCGTGCTGAACACCAAGCTGCCAGGTTTCGAGAATCGCCGTGGCATGCTCAGCGATCCAGGGAATGGCCAAAGGCCTGCCGTTGATCAACACAACCACCGTAGGCTTCCCCGTTGCCACAACCCGTTTGACGAGGTCAAGCTGCCGACCCGGCAAGCCGAGGAAGGCTCGGCTTCCTCCCTCACCGCTCATCCGGCGAGACTCCCCCACTACAAGCACGACGACGTCACTCTGCGCTGCGAGTTTCACAGCCTCGGCCACGCCGCTGGTGTCGTCGCTGTCAATCGCGCAACCCTTTGCGAAAGCAACGTCCGATCCAGGCATCGCTTCACGGATTCCCGCGAGAACCGAGATCACGTCTGCGGGCCGTCCCAGGCAGGCCCAGGAACCGAGCGGGGCATCCCGATCATCAGCGAGAGGACCCACCACGGCAAGCCGCAATCCCGTTGTAGACAGAGGCAGCAGGTTCCCCTCGTTTTTCAGGAGAACAATGCCTTCACGAGCTGCCTGTCGCGCTGCTTCCAGATGTTCGGGTGACAGGATCACACGTTTTGCTCGGTCTTCATCCGGAAAGGGGTGTTCGAACAATCCAGAGGCGAGTTTCACACGCAGCACTCTGCGTACCGCCTGATCAACGTCGGTCTCGGAGATCAGCCCGCGCCGTACCAGATTCGCCAGTTCCTCGCTGTAGGCAAAGCCCATCATGTCCATGTCCACACCAGCACGCAGGGCCTTCTCAGCGGCCTCGGCTTTGTTCCCGGCCACACCGTGATTGATGAGCTCGGTGATGGCGTTCCAGTCGCTCACCACAAACCCCTGAAACCCCCACTCCTGGCGTAGAATCCGCGTGAGTGTAAAGCGATTGGCGCTTGCGGGAATGCCGTTCAGATCGTTGAACGCGCTCATCACTGTGGCAACTCCTGCCTCCACGGCTGCCTCGAACGGCGGCAGGTAAATCGTTCGCAGCGTCCAGTCAGACATGTCGGTCGTGTTGTAGTCGCGTCCCCCGATGGCTGCACCGTAACCAACGAAATGTTTGGCACACGCGACAAGCCTGTTCGCATCCCCGAGATGATCCCCCTGGAACCCTTTCACCCGGGCCCTGGCCATGACCGAACCGAGAAAGGGATCTTCACCGGCCCCTTCTGCGATTCGACCCCACCTGGGATCGCGCGCAATGTCAACCATCGGGGCAAAAGTCCAGTGTACGCCTTCCGCAGTCGCCTCCTCGGCAGCAATGCGGCAATTCCTGCGGATGAGTTCCGGATCCCACGAAGCAGCCCCTGCCAAGGGAATCGGGAAAATGGTGCGGTAACCGTGGATCACGTCAAGGCCGAAAATCAACGGAATGTGACTTGGCGACTCGTGCAGTGCGATTTCTTGAAGTGCACGGGCCGTCTTCGCATCCAGCACATTCAGAAACGAACCAACCTTGCCCTCCCGCACCAGGGTTTCGGGATCTTCGACGTTGCGCCAACTCACCTGAACAAGCTGTCCAATTTTCTGTTCCAAAGGAAGGCCGGCCACAATCTGATCGATTTTCGCCTCGATTTCCGGAGAAGTCCAGGGTCTTGCAGCGACAAGCATCCCCCAGATCACCGCGCCAGTTACGAACAAACCGAGCTTCCGCATGGCAGACACCTCCGTTCGATTCTCCGCATTCCGACACGTGCAAGAACGACGTACGAACCGCCGATTCTCTTGCAAGCTCAACGTCAATTCAACGTGTTTCGGTCCCCGGCTTATTCCATCCCAAAAGCAGACCGAATTCCGAAACACGGCTCTTCCTGGAAAGAGTTCTCGTTTCCCCGTGTGCCGGACACACCGCCCCACCGGATCCTTCCCCCAAATCGCTTCCGTTCTCCCTCCTGTGTCCCCCGTCAGCGGACCCTGTGCAGGTTCGGGTTGGTAGCCAGGTCCTCACTTGTCACACTGCCGAGTTGATCCGCTGGTACGAGGTCAACCCCTACTTTCGAGTAAAGCACAGCCACGAACTTGCTACACCACACCCGGTCCACGTCTTCTTCGTGGCCACGGTGCCGCTGAATTCCCAGCAACCGCCGCGGGACATTGGCGATCAATCCGGCTGTGTCCAGCTCCCGTCCTTGCCACCGCAGTGCTTCGTTGACCAGCTGCTGTTGCTGTTCCAGCGTAAGCCGCGGAACCCGCAGGATCATGTAGCGGTCCGCCCGGTAAAGGGTCCTTGGCGCTTTTCCCACAACGACGCCAAAGCGCGACGTTGTGTGCACGATGCGGCCGCGACCGATGTAGATCATGCTGTGGACGTAACGTGCACCCAGCACAAGCCGGTAAATCAAGGCCACAGGGGAAAGACGTCGCGTCGGCGGTGAGGCCAGGATGATGTCACCCGGCTCGAGCTGGGCCAGCACCGCCCGGCGCTTGAACTCACCGCTGGCGTGCTGCCAGAGCGAAACAAGCCTTGCCCACACCCGGTTTCCGAATCTCCGGACGGCCTCGAGGATTTTCCTGACCCAGTTCCACCGATGTTTTCGCTTTCTGAACTGCAGCTTCACCTTCACGCTTCCCGAGGTAAACTCGAACTTCGATTCGAACAGGACGAAAATCCACGGCTAACTTAGACGAAAGTCGACTCAAAGTGCCGCAGTTGCACCAGCACGACCCGTTCCATCGGGTTTGCACCCGAACGAAACTACCGAGGCACCGAGCACACAGGGTCGACCAACGGTGATCAAAAGCACCGGAGCCTCAACTCAAGGGCCTACCAAAACCGACTCGTCGCCACCAACCCAGGCCACTTCAGCGCGCTTCCACCTGACGTAACCCACGAATCCACTCTGGGGGCCTCCGCAACGCCCCAAAGATACACACGCGCTCTGGCCAAAGCAAGCAGTGTGGCCCAAAAAGTGGAACGCTCGGCGCACTTCACGGTGGAACTGGAAGTGTCCCCTGTACCGAACGCAACAAATTTGCGGTTTTCCTGCACGCGAAAACACGCTAAGCCCACGCGACCGGCCCGGCGACCTTTCCGCAAACTCCGCTCTGCGCTCTTTACACAAGAAAACGTCCGCCGTCGATTTTCCACTCCAGTTTTCTCGCAGACTGCCACTCGACGGAACGAGAGCATTTGTCCAACCTCGGTTAAGCTGCGAAGTTTTGGGGGAGGATTGCTTCACGCCGCTAAGCGGACTCACACAGAAGGCGTCTAATGGGAGAACAAAGCGGCGAATGCCCCCGAGGAACCAAACAACAGCAGATCCCAGCGCACCGGTTCCCAACTCATCTTGACTCGGCCGGAATCAAGATTCCCTCCAAGGCCTTCCCGTCCCGGTCGATTCCGCGTGAACGGTCAGCCAGGGCCTTGCCCCTTCTGGGCAGAACAAGTGCTAAGGGGTCCCCCAGAAGCGTTCTTCCTCAGGCGCACCCTCGGTACTCTCCGCTGGAAATCGTTCCAGGTGTCCTCACGGGCGCTCTACCGCAGGACAAGCGCTTTTACCCGCCGCACCTGGTGCCCGCGTGTAAGCTCAACGATGTAGACGCCGGATCCGACAGCACGCCCCGTTTCGTCCGTGCCGTCCCAAGCGATTTCGTGTGTTCCGGTCGGAAATCGCCTCTGGACTAACGTTTTCACAACCTGGCCGATCACGTTGTACACCCGCAAGCAGACGAAACCGGGCGTGTTGAGTTCAAAACGGATTACCGTCCGCTGGTTGAATGGATTCGGGTAGTTCTGGTAAAGAACGAATTGCCGTGGCGTCCTCTCCTCCTGCGGAGCAGTCACGCCTGTCGGCACAAATTCGAAGCGATCTTCGGCCGTGGCCTCGTACTCCCAGTTGAAGAGAAGGGCGTCCCCCGGATCGACAACGCTGGTGCTGGACCGCAATCGCAGGTGCACTTCGTACAGAACCTCTGCCTGAGGTAAAGAACGCCCCTCGTACGTCGCACCGCTCGAGTCGTAGTCCGTGGCCATGATGTACAACGTTTCCAGTCCCCCGAACCGGGAGGTGTCTGGAGCCCACTGCCCGTCGTAAGTGGGTAGATGCGGGTTCTCCGTGTAACACACGTTAAGCAGACCCACCCGTGCTCCCCGAATGACTTTCCACGCCTTGAACGGACTGGGCACAAAAGCTGTTGGTCCACCGCCCTGTCCAACTTCGTAGCGGTAGGCTTTCTGCCCGCTGGGAAAACCCACCACGCCGTTGGCATCGATTGCGTCCGTGAACTCGAGCTCCACCTTGTAGAAGCGCCGCTTTGGCGCGGCGCCGAGTCGAACGCCTCCCAGCAGAAAATGGCCCCCAACGTTCACAGGGGCAAACGCCGTGGGATGCCCACCTTCTTTTTCTCGGAATGTCACGTCCTTCAGTCCCCCTTTCGGCAGGTACGCCTCGACCACTTTGAAACCGTCTGTGACGGGAACATTGTACGCGTGCCGGTCCGGAGCAGGGTGACTGGCCAGCAGGGTGTCGCCTGTTGTTTGATCGATCAAGTTAAAACCTTTGTCACCCGTGGGATTGATCGAGTCGCTCACCGTCAGCACGTACGCGTGTCCGGTGAGAGCGGGGGGATTCACTACGCGAACGCGAAAGCGAGCATCACTAATTCCGGCGGTATGAACAGGAATCAGTTCGTTCAGCGCAAACGGGTACGGTTCAACCGGCAAATCCCACGCAAGCACCCAGTGGTGCTGGAGGTCGTCCCAAACGTTCAGGTGGAAACTCACAGTGTGAGTGTCGGGGGCATCCGGAGCCACGTTGAGCTCGAAAAACGTGGTCGAATCGTCCACCTTGTACGACATCTGGAGCAGCTCACCCGGCTCGGCTCCCGGGAGAAAAAGGTGGCGCACCGGCACATCCACGAAATGGTCGTTTGATGACGCCACCAATCCCACGGCTCCCAGAGGTCGCGAAAGACCGTTCGCGAGGACGGGAACAAGGCGAATGTTTTCTCCGGGATTTGCCTTCCCGTCGTAGTTGCCGTCGTCTCCGACCAGCCGAACTTCCTGTAAAGAAACCGCGCGGTTAAGTGTGATCTTGTCCTCGGCGTGGTCAAAGGTAAGAATCCTGCCCGATTCGGTAGTGAGCCGCACGTCCAGGTAGAGCGCCTCCTCTCGCGCTGCAGTGGACCAGGTACCTCCCCAAATGCCGTCGCCCGCCTCTCCGTCGTCGTGGGCTCCGTCGTCGTAGAGCGGTAGTTCGGCAATTTTCGTCCCATCGTAGGCCCGAAACACCGCAAGGGCCGACGCAACGTTGCCCGTCGTCCGTACACGCACGCGTGCGTCCACACGATTTTCGCCGGTCCAGACCGGACGCACGCTCGCCAGGGCCGTAGCCAGAAATCGGGCGCGAAAGGCGTTCCGCACGAAACGCGCATTTTTCTTGAGGACTTCGGTGCTGCTCAGGTGTGTCTCTCCTTCGGCAACCAAGAAGGCGTACGCAACCCGTTGCGTGTCGAGGGGTGCCAGAGTAAACGGCCCCGTTCCCTGCATGCAGTACACGTCGCAGAGCTCTGTGTACAAATCGTCAAGCCACCCCGTGCCCAGCAGCGGATTCCCGGTGTTCATGAATGCCGTTTGCTGGCCTGTGAGCGGGTGGACGTAGGGCTCACCAAAAATGTTCCTACCGAGAAAATTGTTGTACACCTGTTCCGCTCCGCCGGGCCCGTAGCGCGGCTGAGCAAAACGCGTGTGACCGCAGTAGTAGACACTGTTTGACGTAATCCCCAGTGTTCTTCGGTCCGGCAGAGGGGCGTGCAGAAATTGAAAAGCTTGCTCACCTGGCTTCGGCACCGCCGGTCCCTGCAGGAGCACCAGCCCCACAGCGGGCACCCGGCGTCCGTACACCTCGTCGGTGGGAGCCCGATTGTATGCGTACGTCAAAGCGAGGCTCGTGTCGCAACCGGTTCCGTCGTCACTGCTGAAACCGACGTCTGGATCCAGGAAGAACCCCACGTAGGCATCCTCGATCGGCCGGGGTCCCCTGTTCACCAACGTAATGTGCAGAAACACCGCCTGACCGAGCGGGCTGGTTGTGTCGGCGAACGCCCAAACGAGCCACCGCACTTCCAGCCCTAAGGGTGTGCTCTGGTACAGCTGATCGTGAGCCGCCCGGTCCAGGTCGTTCATCACGCACCACAGGGTCTGGTCACCGAGAACCAGGGGAACGCCCGACTCATCAACAGGCGCGCCGTCAGCCACTGGCCACTCCGCGTAGTCCGGATTGTAGTTCGGGCTGGCCGGGTCCGCAGAGTCGCCGCGCCGAATTCTGTAGACCCGGTACCGGGGTTTACTGGGATCATCTGCCGTTCCGTTGGGAAGAATCACTCCGGGTTGGTACTCCGAGCCGTAGTCTGCACAAGCCGTGCGCACTTGTCCGTCCACTTTCCCAGCCACCCAGAACCCAGCCGCGTACAAGACCGTCTTTCCGCCGCCAGCCGGGTAGAAAAACCCCGCGATCCCGGTGTTCGGATCGCGGCCCAGAACACCCCGGTTCGTTACCCAGACGGCCACGCGGTTGGCATCAAAGAGTACGGCGGAACGGGGCAAATTTGAAGGTGAGAGAAACGCATCCGGTCTGAGCTGGCGAGCCGAAACAGCGGTCCACGCGAGAAGCAGAAGCCCCCAAATCAGCAAGCCGAGGGAAAACAGCCGGCCTCGCATGGTTCACCTCCGTTCTAGCTCTGGGACGGATTTCGCCCCTTGCGTCCTATTCAGAGAACGCAGTCAGGATGTACCTCATAAACCGAGCGGACCAAGAACCAGCTGACCAGAACTTGAAGAGGGAGGCAGAAAGCAACCGAAAAACGCCCACATCCAAACGAAAGTTTCGCCCGAGGCAGCCAGGAAGGTTGATCTTGTCCTTGCGGACTTGCCGTTGTGAGCGCAACTTCTCCTTACGTTGTTCGCTTGCGGTGGGGCGTCCCTGAACTTCGTCGCCGAGAGGGCCAGGCGAGAACGCACTGCGTTTCGTTTCAACGCAACAACAACGCTTTTTTCACCTCCTGCTGGCCACCCGCACGGAGCTGGCACAGGTACACCCCACTCGGCAAATTGCCAGCATCCCAGCGAACTGCGTGCTCTCCAGCGGCTTCGCGTCGACTCACCAGCGTTTGCACCCGGCGCCCCGTCGAGTCGTAAATCGTCAGTTCCACGCGGGAAGAAGTTGCAATCCGGTACCGAACCTGCGTTACGGCGTTGAACGGATTAGGCGAAACTGGCAGGAGGGCAAAGCTCGTTGGCGGCAGTGCAAATCGGTTGCCCTGTCGCACTTTCGAAGCTGGGGTAAGATGCCGTTTAATCAGCTCAACAAAGGCACTCGGAGCCACAACGCGGACGTGTTCGTCCAGCTGGCGCACGCAAGCAAGCACGCTGTCCACGCTGTTAGTCCAAACGTGTACGGCGACAAGACTGTAGCCTGACGGCTGGTCCGGATCTCGAGGCAAGGCGTTGAGCTTAGCAGCAAGGCTGGAGGTCGTTTCGAAACCGCCCCAGAGTCGGAAGCGTGCAGCGATCACGGGTTTTCCTTCGATCCAATGGATTTCCCCATTCAGCCCGGCGTAGTTCGCGTACGGGTAGAAAAGAATCGCGTCGATCTGCTCCCGCTGCAGGAACGCCTGCAGAGCGTCTTCGTCCAGAACGTCATCGATTACGTTCAGCACGTGGAGATCCGCTTTTCGCATGAAGGCCGCTGTGAGCGCCGCGTAAGCAGGCAGTTGTTCGGCAGGGTAACGGACAGGGTAAACGTAGCCAAGCCCCGACACCCCCGCCGTGAACTCGTCGGCATTCGGCCGGGGTGCCGCCTGTTCGTAAAGGTACCGCAACACTGTGGGAGCAAGTTCGGAGAGGGCTGGCGAGATGGTCCAGCCTAAGGGCACCTCACCCCGATGGGGACTGCCAAACCATCTCGCGGAGGTTGCGAAGTCGTTCAGAATCCACTGCACGTTGTCGCCGTCGGTCATCACAAAGCACACCGTGTGCACACCCGGCCGCGACTGGACGGAGTCCACAAGCACGTGCTGGCGCGTCTCGGCTTCCAAGTTGCTGTACACAGACAGATTCACGCCCCAGTCCGCGGCGTGCAAAAAGAGCGCGTGCGTCGATGCCTTGATCACGGTGCTGTGCTCGTCATCCCCCCAACCGAGAACAGCGGCGTTTGGCCTGCACCGTCCGAAAAGAATCGACGTCAACGGGTGGTTTACAGGTTCAAAAAACTGCCAGGCCCTCGCGAAGACAGCAAGGTCCGTCAAACAAGGAAACTTCTCTTCCTTCTGGTAGAAAATCACCTTCCGGTTGAAATTCGAGTCCACGTTGGCGGCAACCCAACTCTCGTCGCGACCGCGAAGATCCAGCAGTTTCGGGATTCCCAGGCGTCGCAACACTGCCGTGTCGGCCACAGTGGTTGCCACAGCCCCCGACACTCCAGCCACGGAGATGGCAGCGTTCACCGACCCGTCGTTCAAATCGCAAAGCACGTACCCTCTCAACTCCGTACGAAATCGGCGAAGCACGCCTTCGAAATCGGTGAAAAACGTGGAATCCGCCACGACCACACCCCGGATCACCAGATCACGCAGCCACAAGCGAGCACCGTCGTTCACCCAGCGGAAAAGGCGAGGCTTTGTTTGAGCCAGGAGCCCTTGCAAAGTCGCCAACGTCAAGCGTTGGGAGGGCGTAAAAGCGCCCTCGCTCAACACGTACAGGGTGTCCGGAGGTCGCGACACCGGGTACGGACTTCCCGGTAGACGGCTCGCTTGCCCAGCCGCGGAGGCGACGAGAACGCTCACGGAAGCAAACGACGTTGCCAGAGCAACCTTCCAGCGCAGGCAACAAAACACCAACCTGAAACGCAACACGGCTACCCTCCGTCTTTGAATCTCAAGATTTCCGATCCCGTCGGCGCGGCACAGTGTACGTGTTTCGAGGAGAAATTTCAAGCGAGGATTCGATGTCGAGAGGTCACCCCAGGATTCCAGCCACCGCAACCGTGGGCTGTCTTCTGCACGTCGCAACACCTGACAGTCCCCGGGAGCCTCCCACCAGTCGGGACCAGCGGGATTCGCTCCTCTCCACACAGGCTGAGCGAGAAACAAACTCCTTTCAGCCCTAAGTTAGAGAAACCTCACGTCCCCGCGAACGTTGGCAACACGGGCGCGCGGCGCGGAGCGTCACCGGTGAGGCAAACTTTCATCAAAGTAACAGCCTGCCAAATGCACAACGATTCACGCCGAGTGCGCTGTTTATCACCGGCGGGCTGCGAAACGCAGCACACCTTCTTGGGCTCGGCGAACGCGAGAACCGTAGTGGGCCAAGCAAGTGCTGACGAGCTGTGCGCAATGCGCAGAGTCGAGAACCTGTAACCAAGCAGCGGCCGAGGGCCGGCGACTTCTCAACGAACTGAGCAATCGCCAACAAGGCGAAAAGCCTCGGGCAAATCATTTTACCGAACATCAAACAGTGAGGTCCTGGATGAAAGCAAGAAAAATCGTGGACAACGTGTACTGGATGGGTGCCATCGATTGGAATCGGCGCCTTTTCGACTCCCTGGTTCCTCTCCCGGACGGCACCAGCTACAACGCGTACCTTGTAAGAGGCAGTGAGAAGACGGCACTCCTGGACACCGTCGACCCAACGATGGTTGACGTTTTGATGGAGCAGCTCCGCGATGTCTCCAAACTCGACTACGTGGTGGCGCACCACGCGGAACAGGACCACTCCGGTGCCTTGCCCGCGGTGCTCGACAAGTACCCGGAGGCGAAGATCGTCACGAATGCCAAAGCGCGCGACATGCTCGTCGACCTTCTCCTGCTTCCCGAAGAGCGGTTTCAGCTGGTTAGCGACGGGGACGTCCTGTCACTTGGCAACTTGCACCTGCAGTTTGTCCTGACGCCCTGGGTGCACTGGCCTGAAACCATGTCTACCTATCTGCCGGAACGTAAGATCCTCTTCACCTGCGACTTCTTCGGTTCCCACCTGGCAACATCCGACCTTTACGCCGTCGACCGAGCGCGTGTTTACGAGGCTGCCAAACTCTACTACGCGGAAATCATGATGCCGTACGCCAAGCAGATTACCAAGAATCTGGACAAAGTCGCAAACCTGGACATTGACATCATCGCTCCAAGCCACGGCCCCATCTACGATGATCCCCAATTCATCGTAGAAGCCTACCGCGAGTGGGTACACGGGGCGCCGAAGAACTACGTGGTGATTCCTTACGTCTCGATGCACGGGAGCGTGGACAAAATGGTGGCGCACCTCGTGGCCGCACTGACGGAACGCGGCGTGCGTGTGCAACAGTACGAGCTCACGGTCACCGACATCGGAAAACTGGCCATGTCGCTGGTCGACGCAGCGACGGTCATTTTCGCCACACCCACCGTGCTGGCGGGGCCGCACCCCTTGGTGGCGTACGCAGGGGTTCTCGCGAATGCCCTGAGGCCCAAGGCAAAATTCGCTGGCATCATCGGATCGTACGGCTGGAGCGGCAAGCCGATTGAACAGGTGGGCAACCTGGTGCCAAGCCTCAAAGCCGAGACCTTCGAACCGGTCCTGTGCAAGGGGCACCCACGCCAGGAGCATTTCGACGCGCTCGATCGGCTGGCCGACGCCATCGCCGCCAAACACCGGGAACTCGGCCTCGAGTAGACTGGACAAGGGCTACCAACCAGGCCCGTGGGAGTCGTTGGCTCTCACGGGCTTTTCTTTTGCACGGCGTGGAGACTTGGAATTTCGCTACGGTCTTGGTAATTTCCGATC
Organism: uncultured Cytophagia bacterium; assembly: GCA_964644845.1. Classification (GTDB taxonomy): domain Bacteria; phylum Zhuqueibacterota; class Zhuqueibacteria; order Oleimicrobiales; family Geothermoviventaceae; genus Geothermovivens. The sequence goes on from CAZXXS010000008.1 coordinate 34,508, forward strand.
GGTCAGAACACCAAACGGAGAGGAAACACCGTGGTCACAGAGAGACGACTGGCGAGATTTCGGCGCGTGGCGCGCGCACGGCTCGGCAACCTGATCGTTGTGGAAGATCGCGTTGAAGATCCCCACAATCTCAGTGCAACGCTCCGCAGCTGCGAGCTGCTCGGCGTGCAACGCGTGCTGATCCTGGATCCGGATCGGGTGTTCAGCGTTTCCCCTCGGGTCGCGGTGGATGCCCACCGCTGGCTCACTCTGGAGCGTTTTCGCGACTACGAGCAGGGTCTAACCCGTCTCCGCGAATTGACAAGCAAGCTCTACGTTACCGCGTTTACACCAGATGCGTACAGCATTCACGAGCTTTTCCCCCTTTTTGAGTTTCCGTTCTGGTGGCCACCCGCGCCCGATCGCAATTTGGGCGAAGCCACAGAGTTCTCGAAACCTGACCTCCCTCCGCCCCCCACACCTGCACCCGACGAGTCTTTCGCTCTGGTTTTCGGCAACGAGATTTACGGCGTGTCGGAGCAACTTTCGCAGATGGCCACAGCCAACTTTTACGTGCCCACTCCTGGATTCGTGCAGAGCTTCAACATCTCGGTGGCCGTTGGGGTGGTCCTGTACCACGTCACCAGCTGGATCAGGAGTCGCCTTGGCCGTGAGGGCACTTTGAGCGAAAAGGAGCAGGAAGCACTCGTCAAGCTGTGGCTCAGCCCGAAACGGTGAGATGCCGCCAGCGGCCGGAGCTCGCCCGGGGGTACTGCACCGTGACCCTACCCCCACCCACTGTCGTCCGGAAAAACGTTCCTGTACTTGACACTGTGCCGGGGTTCGGCCATCATGTCGGCCACCGTGTCCCGCCACTTTTTGTAGTGAGCTGTCTCTTTGTGTTTTCCTGCATCCC
>CAZXXS010000009.1:0-11135 GCA_964644845.1 uncultured Cytophagia bacterium
ACAACAGTGCTCTTCGAGTCCCGTGTAACCGCGAATGGCCGTCCCACGCTCCGATCCGCGAACGGGCTGCGTTGTCGGCGGAAACAGCTCCCCTGCTCTCAGCTCTCACGGTTTAGAGTCCCTGAACGTCGGCGCTGGCCCTTTAGCCGGACGGAACACCAGCAAGCAGGGATCTGCAGACACAGGAGGGCAACGATGAGTTCGCCAGTGTTCACCGAGAAACTTTGGCATTCCATTCGCCCCATCTACGAAGCCATCTTGAATCACCCGTTCGTCACCGGGATGCTTGACGGCGGTCTTCCTGAAGACAGGTTTCGCTTCTACGTGATCCAGGACGCTCTGTATCTGCGAGACTTCGCGCGAGCACTGGATCTCGTGGCAGCCAAGTCGCCTAAAGACAAATGGACGGAATTCCTCTCCGAGCACGCGCGCGAGACCCTTGTGGTGGAGCGAGCACTGCACGACAGTTTTTTCAAGGACTGGGGCCTGGGCGCAGAGGCTGTGTACACGACTCCCCCTGCACCTACAAACCTTGCCTACACGTCGTACCTGCTGCGGGTTGCCGCGCTCGGCAGCTTCGAAGAAGGGGTTGCGGCCCTCTTACCCTGCGACTGGATCTACGTTCGCGTCGGAAAAGCACTGGAACAAAAGGGCTCACCCCATCCCCTTTACCAGCGGTGGATCGACACATACGCATCCGAAGCGTTCTGGGAAGTGGTCAACCGCCTGATTGACTTAGTGGAGGAAGCAGCGCAAGGCCTCGATGACCGGCGGCTGGCGGTGCTTCAGCGCCATTTCGCCATCACGAGTCGCTACGAATGGATGTTCTGGGACATGGCGTGGCGACTTGAGGGCTGGCCCGTTTGACGTGGGCTGAAGAGGCAATCGGGAGTCCCCCGCAGATACGCGCGTGCGCACAGCAGGTGGGAGCTGCCATTAGGCTTAAGTTGTTCCCAAAAGTCTGACCTTGCCTGCACGATGAGCCAACCTCCTGCGAGCAAGGGGAGAAAACTGGAAGGCCCCAACTGTCTCGAAACCGCCCCCGAATTGATTTCCCAGGTCGTTTCAGGCATCGACCCGCTAAAGCGGGTTCGAAACGCAACCAGTTTCAACCGCTTTGCACCTGAATCAGCCGAGGATTCCCAGTCCCCAGCGGAAAAGCAGAGCGACCCCTGAGCGCCTGCCTTGGCCTGGAAACGACTTGAGCAGCATGAGCCAAGCTGCTGCGAGGTCTCTCAAGTCCCCAGGAATTCCCGAAGAGACGATTCATCTCCGAGACTTGCGAAGAAGACCGGAACTTCCCGTAGCAGACCGGTCAACACCGGCTTTTGCGCCGCGCCCTGGCAGAGGACACCCTTAACAGTCGATTCACGCAGTGGTTACGGCCGGTCTGTCAGCCTGTATTTTTGCCGCTCTCTGCCCGTGGTAACGACGGCGGGCCACAAACACGCTTTGAAATCCTGACTGGGCTCCACCGGGAACCTGCGCCCGTCAACAAACGAACCGCCCGTTACGGCCGGGATCTGGATTCGGTCGCTCCTCGAGGGATCCGCTGGCAGCCGCGCTTGGGCGGGTGTTCGCTACACCGTGAGCGCTTTTTCGCCCGGCACAACTCTTGCGAGGAGTGAAGTGGTCCTGTCAGTTCCCACCTCGCCAGGTGTCGGGTTTTTGACACTCAAACGACCGTCTGCTCCGACTTGAGACAAACTGGCCTTGCAATGTGCAGCGCTGTTTGTTAAATTGAAACAAGGCCAACGCAGGTAACGCATGGAGGCACACGTGGACAGCTTCTGGGGAAATATTTTCAACCGCGAGCCCGAAGGTCGTGAAGCCATCATCTCGATTCTCCGGAAAATCCCCGTTTTCGCGGATCTAAGGCCTCGCGAACTGAAGGAATTCGAGAGGATTCTACACCGGCGTGAGTTCAAAAAGGATGAGCTCGTTTTCCGCGAAGGCGAACCAGGTGTGGGCATGTACATCATCTACAAAGGGTCGGTAGGGATCTACAAGAACACGCCAAGCGGGGGTGAGGAGCTGTTGGCCGAGTTGAAGGAAGGGGAGTTCTTCGGTGAAATGGCTTTGCTGGACGAGGCACCCCGCTCTGCCACCGCGCGGGCGCTGGAAGATTCCATCATCCTTGGCCTCTTTCAGCCGGATTTGTTTGATCTGATCGATCGGAAACCAAAACTCGGAACAAAGATCCTTTTGAACCTGGCGCACATCATTGGAGAGCGCCTCCGCCACACGAACGCGGAATTGCAGCAGCTGCGGGAAAAATTGCTGGAGTCGAACATTGTCTACTGAACCGAATCACAGCATCCGCCTGGACGAAGTGGCGGTTGTCGTGAGTCACGATCTCATCCGCAAAGCGGTGCGCTGGCTGCTCATCCTTGTCGGCCTGGCCCTGACTCTGTGGGTCATGGTCAAACTGCAGTCCATCGTCATCCTTTTTGTGCTGTCGTTTGTACTGGCCTCGCTGCTGGAACCTCCGGTGCGCTCGATGGAGTCGCGCGGCTTACCGCGGCCCTTGGCCATCCTGATCGTCTACGTTGTCATCCTCGGGTCTTTCGTCGTTCTGCTGGCCCTGCTGGCCCCCGCCATTTCCCAGCAAATCCACTCGATGGTGACTGAGTTCCAGGGCAAAACACCCGAGCAAATTGTCGCGGACATTCAAGCGCGTTTCCTCTCTCGTTACGAGCTCTTCAACTCTCCCGGCGTGGCGGACAAGCTCGCTGGCATCATCCGCGCGCTCATGTCCCGCGTGATGGCGGCGGCCGTGGGTGTAGTCTCGGGCATCACAACCGTTTTCGTGGTCGCTTTCATCACCTTCTTCCTCCTCAAAGACGGCAACCGAATGAAGAAGGCCATCATCAGCCAGGTACCGAATCGGCACTTCGAGCTGGCCCTGAGCCTGTCCTACCGGATCAGCCAGCAGGTGAGCCGCTACGTGCGAGGCCAATTTGTTGTGGCAATGATCGTAGGACTGCTTTCTATCTTTGCACTTTACTTGCTCCACATTCGCTACTACATTTTCATCGGGGCGCTGGCCGGCCTGGCCAACATGATCCCGTACTTCGGACCCATTGTTGGCGCTGTCCCGGCCATCGTCGTTGCCCTTATCGACACCGGCTCCATTCAGCCCGTGATCGGCATTGCAGTCGCCTTTGCCACCATTCAGCTGATCGACAACGTACTCATTTCGCCTACCGTTGTCTCCAAAAGTGTGGATTTGCACCCGCTGGTTGTGGCTGTGGTTGTCCTGGCAGGGGGAACACTGGGTGGACTGGCCGGGATGCTTTTCGCCGTGCCCATCGCTGGCAGTGTGAAGGTGACCATCGAAGAAGTACAGCGCTACCTGAAATTCCGGTCGCGCCTGCAACACTCGGGGACGTCAACGTAGCAAACCGCGTGAAGGACCGTCGGAATTGCGGAATCAGCGAGAGAACGAATTCTGCCGCTGACCACGCGCACACCCGTTCAAGCGGATGTACCACCACGCGCCGATTGGAATTTCTCTCACAGACCGGTAGAGTCCAGTCGGCCCACCGAAGGCAGACCCTTCCAAAACCGTTCGCCAGTCAACTGCGCTGTCCGCCAACGTGAACGGGCAAGGCTGAAGCGCTGGAGCCCACTCTGTTGCGGACCACGCCACGCAAACTCAGGGGATTCCCCTCGGGCGTTACGCTGAAAGGGGGGCACCTACCGAACGTTTCGCAACCGCCAGGTCCACTCCGACGTCCCTCCTTGGCCTGCTTTCCGCGAGCCCACTCTTCAGAGAAAAATAGGGCAGGCGGAAAGGGTTGCCGACACCTTTCCAACCTGCCCGGACTCAACGAGGGGAAACGAAAACCGTCCGTTTAGCCTTCGTAGGTACCCGTCAATTCGGCCGCAGCCTCTTTGTCCACGATGATCGTGGCTTTCGGGTGCATCTGCACGATCGTGGCCGGAACCATGGCCGTAATCGGGCCCTCCACCGTGATCTTGATGGCGTGCGCTTTGTTCTTGCCACTGGCCAGCAAGAGAAGCTGGCGCGCTTCCATGATCGTCCCGATGCCCATCGTGATGGCGTACTTCGGCACTTCGTCGATGGACTTGAAGAAACGGGCGTTGTCCTGACGTGTCTTCTCTGTCAGGGTTTTAATGCGCGTGCGCGAACCGAGCGATGAACCCGGTTCGTTGAACGCGATGTGGCCGTTGGCGCCGATGCCGAGCACCTGCAGGTCGATGCCACCCGCCTTTTTGATTCGCTCTTCGTACCAGCGGCAGTGTTCCTCCACATCATCGGCCATACCGTGGGGCACGTGCACGCGGCTGGGATCGATGTTGATGTGCTTGAACAGATTTTCCCACATGAAGTAGTGGTAACTCTGATCATGTTCCGGGGGCAAACCCACGTACTCGTCCAGGTTGAATGTGGTGACCTTGGAGAAGTCCAGGCCCTCTTCCTTGTGCATCCGGATCAGCTCCTTGTACAAGCCAAGTGGCGTGCTCCCGGTGGCCAGTCCGAGTACACAATCCGGTTTCCGACGCACAAGCGCCGCCACGATCTTTGCGGCCTCTTTGCTCATCTCATCGTAATCTTCTTTGACGAGCACTAACATCGTGTCACCTCCTGCTGTTTGGGGTTTCTGGTTTCTACCGTTCCGCTCCCCCTTCCGCTTTGATCCGCCCGGGATGGTCCTGAGTACCAACAAACGTGGAGCCGAAGCTCCTCAGTTTCTCCTCACACCCACGCGGCCTGGAAACCTCACTTCGCCGATTTGTCGAGTACCTTCGGCACAGGCAGCTCGTAGATGTGCCGCAGCACGGCGATCTGGGCCTCGGTCAACTCTTTGTCGCGGCGAGCCATCACGCGACGCGCCGTCTCCAGCGTTTTCTCGAAATCGTACTTGATCATGCCGCCTGGACCACCCCAGTGGAACGACGGGATGAAACGAGGTGGAAAACCCGCGCCGTACACGTTGCAGGCGACCCCAACCACCGTGCCGGTGTTGAACATCGTGTTGATGCCGCTCTTGGAGTGGTCGCCCATGAACAGGCCAACGAACAGGCTGCCGCTGTCCACCAGTGTCTCGTTGATTTGCACCTTCACGTTGGCGTAGTTGTTCTTGAGATCGCTGTTGTTGGTGTCGGCGCCGAGATTGACCCACATGCCGAGGTAGGCGTGTCCGAGAAAACCCTCGTGCTGCTTGTTGGAGTACGAGTGAACAATGGACTCCTCCACTTCGCCGCCTACCTTGCAAACCTCACCGATCGCTGTCCCCTCGTAGATCTTGGCACCCACCTTGATGGCCGACTTCGGCCCAATGTACGTCGGCCCTTCGATCACCGCGTTGGCCATGATCTTCGCGCCTTCCGCGATGTACACTGGGCCGCTCTCCGCGTCGATGATGACACCGGGCCACAGCTTGGCCCCTTCACCCACGAAGATATTCTCTTTGGCCAAGAGCGTCACGTCGGGGTAAATTTTTCCCAAAATTTGACCGCCCTGACCGCGCTCGCCAAACTCGCGCTCGATCTCCTCGCCGTTGTGATGCACAAGGTCCCACGGGTAGTGGATCAAGGTGGCTTCCACCTGCACTTCAGGCAAACCGGCAAAATCCTCACGTGTCAACGGCTTCCCCATTTTGCCAGCCAGAGCGCTCACCTTGTCCTCCGGCACCCAGGCGGCCACCACTTCGTCTCCCTGCACGTAGACGGCTGGCTTGCCGAGCTGCACCGCCTTGGCCAGCTCTGGACGGGCCAGCACCCGCCCGTTTACAAACAGTCCTGCACCTGCGGGCAGACTGTTCACCTGTGCAGCGCCGGCGACTTCCTTTTCCACATCCGCAAGATAAGCGCGGCAGTGGAGCGCCACAGTTTCGGCTCCAAAAGCCCGCACGATTTTCTCGCGCAAACTGCTCATGCCGCAGCGGAGCTCGTACACTGGCCGTGTCAGGGCCAACGGATTCAGGTTCTCCGCGCGATCATCCTCAAAAATGCACAACCATCCGTTCATCGTACTCCTCCGTGTGTGTCCAGTCTGTTCGCGAACTCAGTCCCAGCACCTCCAACCGGTTATCCCCCGGCTTCCCTTCCTCCTAAGCCCCGTGTCCAACGCGGGTGCCCCCGCAAGCTTCAAGCCCGTAGGCAGCCGCAACGGCTTCCCCCAACAAACCGAAGTTCTTGCTGGGCCACCGCAAACACAAGGCTTAGGTCCCGCACAAACCCAAACCAGGCCAAACACCTCCGTCATCGTCACCACAAACCCACTGGCAAATCCAAGAGTCTCTGTCCTCCTGGTACCCCCACGGGGCCCGTCAGGGCAGGCAGATCTTTCCCAGCACCGTGGGGCGCTTGGCTCCCGTAGCACCTGGACAATTTCCCGGCAGGCCGTGCACTGCCTCGTTGGCCAGAACGGCGAATGCCATTGCCTCCTTGGCATCCGGATCAATGCCCACCTGATCGATGGTACGAATCGTCACCCACGGCAGATATTCGTGAAGCATGTTCAAAAGAAACGGGTTTCTGGCTCCACCACCGCTTACCAGGATTTCATCCACCGGCATTTTTGGAAGCACAAAATCATTGATCGCTTCCGCTACGCTGCGAGCGGTAAACGCCGTCACCGTGGCCAGTACATCCTCCGGGTAGAGGCCGCGGCGCGGGGCTTCTTCGGCCAGTCGCCTGGCAAACGCCCGCCCAAATGTCTCTCGACCCGTACTTTTTGGCGGCAGGCGACGGAAGTAGGCTTCACGCATCAGCCGATCCAGCCACTCGTTGTCAATCCGACCTGTGCTGGCATGCCGTCCACCGGCGTCCATCGGCTCACCCCAGTAGATCTCGCTAAGGGTGTCGATCATGGCGTTTCCCGGGCCGGTGTCAAAGGCGAACACGTCCTCGAGACTTGCGTTCTTCGGCAACACCGTGACGTTGGCAATGCCGCCGATGTTCAAGGCCACCAGGTTCCGGTTCAGGTGGCGCAAAGCCAGCCAATCGAAATACGGGACCAGCGGAGCCCCTTCGCCGCCCACGGCCAAATCCGCCACGCGAAAGTCGGCCACTGTGGGCAAGCCCGTTCGCTTGGCGATTACAGCGGGTTCGGCAATTTGTACTGTGGCTCGCACACGGGTTCCGAGAAAATCCGCCGGTTCCGGAAAATGCCCAATCGTCTGTCCGTGCGAACCGATCAGGTGCACATCCTTGATCGACAGTCCGGCCCGTTCTACCACCTGCTCAGCCGCGTCGGCAAAGAGTTCGCCCAGCCGCATGTTCAGACGTCCTACATCCGCCAGGCGTACGGTTTCCGCCTGAGCCACAGCCAGTACAGCCTCCCGAACTGCCCTGGGGTAGGCCACCGTTCCAAAATGGAGGAGACGAAACGTCGCCTCAGACCCTACCCCCCGAATCTCTACCAGGGCAACATCCACCCCATCTGCTGAGGTTCCAGACATCAACCCCAGCACGCGCTTTGGCTCCGCATCCAGCAACTTCTTCCAGGAGAACCCCTGTGTTTTGCTCACGAACGTTGCCCCAGCAGATTAGCCAGAACAGTCCCCTCCACGGCGATGCCTTCCCTTTGCAAGCCGATCACCGCTGCACCGAGGGCCGGATCCAGCATCGGGTCGACGATCTCGTGGGCGACCTTTGCTTCTTCCAGGACACGCTTCATTCCCGGTTCCAGCACCGCGCGTTGCTTGAACACGCTACCGATGGGCGCAATCTTCACCTTTTCCGAGGACCACGTCAACCGTTTGGCTACAGCGGCGGCCAAACGCCCGAGTTCTTCACCGGCCCGATCCACAATGCTTTGCGCCACAGGGTCGCCCTCAGCAGCAATCTGAAACACCAGCGGGGCCAGTGCGGCCACACCGGCCCGATCCAGGTCGCCCTGGTACACACGCGGAATGACGCGATCGATGCGTTCTACGCCCAGGTGTTTTTCCAAAGCAGTCCGCAACGCCGTCCGCGGTCCCCGTCCATCCAGATCTTTCAACGCAGCAATTAGCGCCTGCTGTCCAATCCAGTAGCCGCTGCCCTCGTCGCCAAGCAGGTAGCCCCAGCCACCGCTGCGTTCCACGCGACCGTCTGCCCCTTTGCCGAAGCAGATGGTTCCCGTACCGGAAATGACGATGATCCCCTCGCCGCCTGCGAAGGCACCAGCCAGGGCAGCAGCCGCGTCGCTGTCCACGGTGGCGTGTTGCGACAGACCCAGACCGGTGACGATTTTCGACACGGCCTCCCGATCAGCGGGCCGCCCCACCCCGGCCAGCGCTACAACCAGGTGACGGACTTCGGCAACGTCTGCCCCGGCCTCGCGGAGCGCCGTTTCAATCGTTTCCCGCAGCACCTGGGCAAGTTTTTCTGCGCCAATCACCTGGTAGTTGGAGGTACCACCCTGCGCTCGAGCCAGCACCCGGCCATCCAACGCCACAACTGCTACGTTTGTGCTCGTCCCTCCACCGTCCACGCCAACCACTACGTCTGGCATCTGCAAACTCCCGAATTCTCGTCGAGTGCGTCACATCTTTCCGTCGGCAAATCCCGGATCCGCCTCGTTTCCCGCGCCAACCGCTGGCCAGCCAAATCCTGGGGCAAACCACTGATCCCACCCATCCCGAGCGCCAGCAACCTGCGCATCGCGAACGGACGCCAGCTTGCCGTAGCCACGAGAGGCGCAGCCACAAGAAAAGGCAGCCAAGCGGTCAGAACCCTCGCAAGCGCCGCAATCGGCGAGCCACAGCCACTGCTACAAGTGCCTTTACGGCTTCGCCCGGCAGGAAGACCACGGCCCCCACCAGCAACGCGTGCACAAGGCCAATCGGCTCTCCAACCAACCAGCGCGCGGCCGCGGCCAGGTAGAGTGCACCGATCAACAACAGGCCACCGCTGGCCGCCAGGCAGGCAAACACGTCGCGACCGAAAGAGTCGTCAAAACCACGCAGGCGAGCAACCGTCCAGGCAGCCAGCGGGAAACTCAAAAGGTACCCAAATGTCGGCGAGGCCACAGCCGCAAAGCCACTGGTCCCCGCAAACACCGGGAAACCCGCCAGTCCTGCGGCCAGGTACACCACCTGGCTGGCCAGCGCCCAACCCGGAGGCAAAAGCAATCCCGCCAGGAACACAAACAGCGTCTGCAACGTCACCGGAACCCAGGGCAAGGGCAGCCGAAGCATCGCCCCAACACCTGTGAGGCTGGCGAAAAGGGCCGCCAGCAACGGCCGTGTCAATCGACTCGAAGTTCCCGACACAGCGACTTTACCGGGCGGAAACCTACTCTTTTCCGGGTTCACTTCTCAACCTCAGCGGCCGAGCCGCTTACGTCGCCCGGGCTCAGGTGCGAAAAAAGGCCACACAAAAGCGTGGCCCCAAAAAGGAACATCACGGCTCGCCAGCCTCCGGGCAAGCCGGTTGCGCAGTAGAAGCTCGGTTTTGTTTTCGAACTACCACGGCGGCAGCCCCTGAGCAATCCGCCGGTTGATTTCTTTCCGCCGCTCCAACGCCAGCTTGCGCGCCAGCATTTTGTTGGCGATTTTCATCTCCGGATCGCGCTTAGCATCCGTGTTGTCAGGGTGGCGGCGGTAGTGGTAGAGCACCTGGTGTACGCGCCCTACGTCGTACTTCTCAGAGACCTTTAGCACCAGGTCGTAGTCTTCGCCGTAGTGTCCAAACTTGTCCTCGTTGAAACCGCCGAACTCCTCGATCACTTTCTTGCGCCACATCCGAACGGCTCCTGCGCCGTCCACCCGCAAGATGTTGTTCCGGTTGTACTCCAGATGCTTGATCACACCGAACTCCTCGAGGACGTTCCCGTCGGGATCGATCAGGTCGTAGTACGAAATCGCCAACCCGCATTTGGGGTGGCTCTCCAGGTATTCGACCATTGCCCCGAGGGTGTCGGGCGTGTACTCGTCGTCCGAATCCAGCTGAGAAATGTACTTGCCGCGCGCTGCGTTCACACCCAGGTTCAGGCTGTACGCAATGATGTTTTTGTCGTTGCGAATCAGCTTCACACGACCGTTCGTCTGCTGCACGTAGCGTTCCACCACGTCCTGGCTACCGTCCGTCGACCCGTTGTCGACGACGATGACTTCGTAGTCGTCGAACTTGTTGGCCAGCACGCTTTCGATGGCTCTGCCAATGTACCGTGCCCGATTGTAACACGGAATGACCACGCTCACGGTCAGATCGTACACGTCCTCGGGCCCGTACAGCACGGTGGCATTCTCATGGGTCAGAAAAGCGCCCTGGCGTTTCAGAAAACGGTAGAATGCTTCTTCGATTTCGCGCTCTTCGTCCTTGTCGTAGAACAAGTACGAAAAACCACCGTACTTGCCCTCACCCGGGAAAAACAGCTTTGAGGCACCGACACTGGCGCGCTTTTCCTCCGCTTTTTCCGGCGAGATCAACACCTCGTACACAGGTTCCGGCACGCGAGCCAGGGGGAATTTTTCCATCACCCGCAGCCGGTAGTCGTAGTCCTCAGCCCGATTGAAGCCGGTGTCGTAGCCTCCCACCGCGTCGAAAGCCGCTCGGCTGAGTCCCTTCACGTAGCCCAGCTGTACGCGCTCCGTGATGTTGTCGTTCTCGTCGCGCAGACTCTTGCGTTGACGGGCACCGTCGGGAAAAACTTCTTCGTAATCGGCGTACACCCAGCCAGTTTTGCCCCCGTCGTAGGCTTTCCAGTACGCTTCCAGGGCCTCCGGCCGCAGACGGATGTTCGGCGGCAGGTACACCACCAGTTCCCCACCGGTCTCGGCGAAAGCGCGATTCATCAGTTCAGCCATGTTCTGGTAGGATCCGGGCACCTTTTTGACACCGGGCAATGCCTCCACGCGCTCGCGCACCTCCGGCGCCAGGGCTTCCTCGTCCACCTGCTGCAGCACCAGCACGTCGAAATCGCGAAACGTCTGGCGCTCGATCCCCTCTAACGTCGGTTCCAGCTTTTGCCCCGGAAACACCGGGACAACTACACTGATCTTAGCCATCCAACGACTCCCTTGTGAACCCTAAGGCGAATTTTTGAGCTGGAAAATTAGGAATTTGGGCGGTGAATGTCAAGAAAAGAAGGGCGGGGTTAGAGCGAGCAAGCGAAGCCTACAGAGCCTTCTTGTGCCGCTTTTGGGTCCTTTCCCCCGGATCACGCACACTGCCCA
>CAZXXS010000010.1:0-27616 GCA_964644845.1 uncultured Cytophagia bacterium
ACGCGTGAGACGCCACCATCGGGCCATTCGAGTCGAGCCGTTCACGGCCGCGGTCTCTGAAACCGGCTTCTCAGCCGGTACGCAACGGGCACAAGCGCTACAGGATTCGGCCGTCAACCATTTCCACCGGCACGGCCTCCGGCTCTGGTCCACGTCGCCTCGTGCGGGGTTCAGCCCGGTACGCCAGGTACTCCCGGAAATGCGAATCAGACGCCGCTGCCAGGATAAGGAGCGCCATCAGGGCACTCACTGAAATGTAGATCAACGGGATGTTCTGGTGCACCAAATCTGCAACGACACCTGCCAATCCCATGCCGATTGGTGCCAACCCTGAAGAAATCGTACCCAAAAGGCCAAACACACGTCCTCGAATTTCGCTCGGCGTGGTCAGCTGAAGAATCGTCGTGAGGTTGACAATCACAAAGCCATCCAGCGCTCCACCGACTACAGCAAAACCCAGCGCCGGGGGCACGGAACGCATCAAACCAAGGACAGCGTAGCTACCCGCTTCAGCGAACATCAGTACGATCAACACTCGGGCCCGAACCCGCCCCTGCAAGCCGAGGACGCCAGCAAGAACGTACCCAAGCATTGTGCCGAGACCGTAGGCGGCGAGCAGGAACCCGTAAGCTTCCGGTCCAGCGTTCAGGTACCTGCGCACAAACACGGGCAGCAGGATCAAAACCGGAGCCGTGAGGAAAGCCAGAAAGGAAGAAGCAAACATCATGGTCCGGATCCCGCGCGTCTGCCAGACGTAGTGCAACCCGACGCGCATCCCCTCTTTGAACTTCTGGAATTCTTCACTCAGGCTCTTGCTCTTCTCCGGAATGTGCTGTGGAATTCGGATGAACACCTCGCTGAAAGCCGAAAACAAGAAGGACAGGCCGTCGATCAAGAACAAGATCGGAGCACCCAGAATCGCGTAGATCACCCCACCCGCGCCCTGCCCCACCAGGACCGTTATCTGGCGGGAAAGCTGGCCCAGCGAATTCGCCGTTGTCAGCCGATCCTTCGGGACAAGTTCGGGTAGCGCAGCTGAGATGGCGGGTCTGAAGAACGTCGTTGTCGTAGCCAGGAAAATGGACACAGCAAAAAGCAGGGTCAGCTGGAGGCGTAGCGACGCCGGGTAGTACAGCATGAAAAGTGCGAAGGCGGTGACGGCCAGACCGTTCACCAGATCCGTGCCGACGATGATGGCTTTTCTTGAATGACGGTCCGCGATTGTCCCTGCGATCGGTCCAAGCAGCACACCCGGAATGGCAGCCAATGCCGCCAGCGTGCCCATCAGTGTGGCAGAGCCCGTCTTTTCCAGGATCCAGTACAGCATGCCCACGGCGAAAGCCTGGTTCCCGATGCGGCTCACCGACTGACCCTGCCACAGCAACAGGTAGTCGCGGTTGAAAAGCTTCTTGGGTTCTTCGTTCATGAGTCCCAGGTCCCTTCCTTTACGCCAAAAGTCCGCCCGCTGGACCCTTCAGCGCCGACGTTTCCGAAAAAGCAAGATCCGTGCACAGAGGTCCGGCATTTCCTTGAGCAGCCAAATGCCCTTTCCGTCCGAGTCCGGTTCCAGGGAGAAAGCCCAGAGAAGAGACCTGAATCAGTGCAAAGTCGCGAAGTCAGATCGGGTAACCCCACTGTTCGAAATTTCGTTTCCAAGCACGTGCAACTTTCATTTTCAGATCGGGTGCCAACTCGCGGTGAGCGTTCTTCTTGTACCCGGCCACTGATTCCAGGTACTGCTGCATTTGGGGCTCGGCGAGGTCAAAACCACCAAGGTCGAGCGTTTGGTAAATGCGCCTGGCCACTCCCAAAGGATCACGCTCGAGATCTTCAAAGGCGACTTCCACAAAATTGCCGTCCGGAATCCGTTTCTTCTGCTCGAAAAACGCGTCGTACATGTCAACATACTGACGCAGAATCCTGTCGATTGGATCCCAACCATTCGTTGGCCTTTGCGCTTGCGACGGGATTACTGCTGTCTCGTACAGTTTTCTCGTCGACTTGAACACGTCGTACGGGTTCCTGTGGATGTGAATGAACTTCGCATCCGGAAAGAGCCGCAACAAGAGAGCGATTCGCCCTGTGTGCGTGGGGGATTTCAGCAGCAACTGTTTGCCTTCGTACTTGAGCGTCAGTTTCTTCATCAAAAGCACGAAGGCTTGTTCCCAGCGCCCCCGTTCCTGTCCGTTCACGTTTTGGAACGTCAGATAACGGTCGTAAACACGCGTGCGTCGAGGAAACGTCCAAGCCAGCAAGGGACTTTCCAGCGAAAGGATCGCAAGCGCAAACTCGTCCTCGGCCGGGCTCTTGTACGTAACGACCACGTTATCCATCGGTCGTTTCTGCGACGGCGCCTTTTCCAGGATCTTCTCGACCTTCTTCTGCAAATGAATGAACGAGTGAGGATTGTACATGTCCAGTAATGTCGGAAAAGCAAAGCGCGGATCGTTGCAGAGAAGGTTGTGCAAGAACGTTGTGCCACTACGCCAGTGCCCGAGCAGGAAAATGGGAGGTTTTTCGACCCTTGCTTCCCTAATCTGCCTGCCGAAAAGATTTTCTTCCACCCGACGTAGCTTCGAATTGTACGCTGCGCGAACCGTCAGGTAAGCTGCCTTGTGCCAGTACCTCGGATCGATGGCGAATCGATTTTGCGCAAGCAACCGCCACCAATCGGCCCAAACAATCCCAACGAGGCTGTCCATCGCGAGGGAATTCCCATTCTTGTTCTCACGCTCCTTGGCTACTCTCTCCATCTTACGTACCTTCTTTCTGTCTTTTCTGCGCACCGAAATCTGCCCGTCCCGATTCCCCCGAACCAAACTCCCCTACTTCACAGCTCGCTGGGACCCTACAATCGTCTGCAGAACTTCGGCCAGTTCCTCCACGTTTGGTTTCCAAAGAATTGTGTTGTGGTTACCCGGCACGACGAAAACCTCCACGCCACCCTGAGCCAATTTCTCCCAGCCCAAATCCCACGGCTCGTCCTGTGTCTCAGGTCTCTCCGACGACCGGAAAACCACAATCTTGCCTGGGTAGGATTCAAAGTGGTACCGCTTCCAGGCCATCATCTCCGTCTTGAGCAGCCGCACGTAGTCACCAAACTGCTCATCCTTTACGTTGGGTGGCAACAGCCTGGCTTTCTTGGCTTTCTTCAACACAAACTGAAGCTGCTCATCGTAAGGCATTTTCCGAAGCTTTTTCAAGTTCAGCTTCAAGCGCGGTCCAAACATGCCCGCAAGAAATTCTGTGTCGTCGTCCGGCACCGCACTCGGGAACTCAGGGCCCTGGTCCAACATGGCCAAAAGCGCGACCTCCTCACCCTCACGTACCAGCTGCTGAGCAGCTTCGTAAGCGATCACCACACCCATCGACCAGCTTCCGAAAAAGTAGGGCCCGTGTGGCTGACGCGACCGCATGGCCCGCACGGCGTGTGCGGCCATTTCTTCGATCGTCTCGTGAAACGGGGCTTCGCCTTCGGCCCCCTGGGCTTTGATGCCGAAGAACGGTTGCTCAGGCCCCAGAGCCCGGGCCAAATCTGCGTACCAGTGCACACTGCCACCGGACGGATGAATGAAGAACAACGGAGTCCCTTCGCCCGGATCGTTGAAAGGCACAAGCGCAGAAGAAGCGCGTTGGCCACTTTCCAGGTACTCCGCCAGGCCTTCGATCGTTGGTTTCTGAAAAAGCTGAACCAGGGGAACTTGCTTGCCAAAGCGACTTTCAATCTCATTCAGCAAGCGAATGGCTAACAGAGAGTGCCCTCCAACGTCGAAAAAGCTGTCGTGCACACCGATGGAATCGCGGCCGAGTACCTCCTCCCAAATGCGCTGCAGCTGTTCCTCCAGTTCGTTCCGCGGAGCCACGTAGTCGACACCGCTCCTCACCACCTCGGCGTCCATTCTCGCCAGTCTGGTGCGATCCACCTTGCCCGAAGGCAAAAGCGGCAAGCCGTTTAGCTGAACAAACCCGGACGGGAGCATGTAATCCGGCAAGCGCATCGCCAGGAACGCACGTAGTTTGCTGGTGTCAATTTCCGCACCATTCGCAGGTACAACGAACGCCACAAGCTCTTTCGTGCCTCCTGCGTCCCGCGCGACCACAGCGGCCTGAGCAACCTCCGGATGCTCCTGTAGCGCGCTTTCAACTTCACCGATTTCGATTCGGAAACCGCGTACCTTCACCTGGCCGTCGATCCGACCCAAAAACTCCAGCCTGCCGTCCGGCAGCCAGCGCACCAGGTCACCGGTCCTGTAAAGCCGCGCCCCCGGTTCGTCTCCGAATGGATCGGGAATGAACTTTTCGGCGGTCAGATCCGGACGGTTCAGATAGCCTCGTGTCACACCGCGACCGCCGACCAGCAACTCACCAGGGACAACCCGGGGTACGGGTCTCAGATTCTCATCCACGACGTAGACGCTCACGTTCGCACAAGGCGTGCCAATCGGCACGCTACCCGACGCCACGTCCCGCTCTGACACCCGGTGAAAAGTTGCCGCCACCGTAGTCTCCGTCGGACCGTAGCCGTTGTAGAACTTCCGGCCAGGTGCCCACTTCTCCACGATTTCTTTCGTGCAAACGTCACCTGCTGAACCGACAACTTCCAGGCACTCGAGACTTTCGGGGTTCATGACCGTGAGTGCCGACGGCGGCAAAATGGCCATCCGGATCTGCTTCTCGCGGATGAACCGCTCGAGCGCCGGTCCGGGTAGCGCCGCCTCTTCGTCAGGAAAACAGACCGTTCCCCCGGCGTGCAGAGGCGCAAAAAGGTCGATCGTTGCACCGTCGAAACTGAACGAGAAGAACTCAAGTACACGGTGGCCGGGCTTCAACCCAAAGTGGTTTCGAAAACCCTCTGCGAGGTTCACGATGCCACGGTGAATGGCCATCACACCTTTTGGTGTTCCGGTGGAACCGGACGTGTAGATGACGTAGGCCAGGTTATCGCCCGTGGTTACGCTGTCCAACCGCTTGCTCGGGTAGGTACTGAGAAGATCGCCCATCAAATCCAGCTTGAGGATTCGCGCCACGTCACCCGGGAAATGCGAAGCCAGGTCGCTGCGTGTCAACAGCAAGGGCATCCTCGTGTCGCTGATCATGAACCGCAGTCTCTCCAGCGGGTAGGCAGGATCCAGCGGCACGTACGCACCACCCGCTTTGAGCACAGCCAGCACGGCCACGAGCAGATCGGCCGACTTGGGCAAGCCGACGCCCACCAGTACGTCCGGTCCCACACCTTCCCGCCTCAGAAAGCGGGCCAGCCGGTTTGCCCTTTCTTCGATCTCGCGGTAGGTGTACGTTTGATTGCCTGCAATCAATGCCAGAGCACCCGGCCACTGATCGGCACTCTTTTCGAACAACTCATGGAGACAGGCTTCGGCAGGTACAGGTCGACGGGTGTCATTCCATTCCACCAGAAGCTGGTGCCGTTCCCAATCCTGAAGCAGTTCCACGTCGTTCAACCGCTTGTCTGGATCGCTTGCAACGGCATCCAGCAGGTTGACGAAATGTCCCGCAAGTGCCTCAACCGTCTCTCTGTCGAACAAATCTGTGTTGTACTCCAGAATCCCGCCAAGCTGCCCCTTCCCCAGCTCTTGCATCGAAAGCGTCAGATCGTACTGTGTCAGGCCGCTGTCGGCGTCCAAACTCTCCACGCGAACGCCCTCGCCCAACCCTCCAGCCGAGAGCGGCATGTTCTGCAAAACAAACATCACCTGGAAGAGCGGTGTGTGGCTCAAGTCGCGCTCGGGCTGGACAGCCTCTACCACTTTTTCAAAGGGCACGTCCTGGTGCGCGTACGCTCCCAACGAGACGTCTCGTACGCGACGGAGGATTTCGCGAAACGTCGGGTTGCCAGAAAGGTCCGTGCGGAACACCAGCGTGTTCACGAAGAAACCGATCAGCCCTTCCGTTTCGCGACGGTTCCGGTTGGCAATCACGCTACCCACACTGACGTCGGTTTGGCCACTGTAACGGCTGAGTAGCGCCTGCCACGCCCCAAGAAGCGTCATGAAAAGCGTGGTGCCTTCCGCTTTCCCCAGGGCCCGGATTTTTCCGCTGAGTTCGGGATCGAGTTCAAACGTGATTTTCGACCCCCTAAAGGTCTTGACCGCTGGCCGTGGTCTGTCCGTCGGCAGCTCCAGGTAGCCAGAACTGTCACCAAGCTGTTTGCGCCAGTAATCGAGCTCTTTCTCCAGGACCTCGTCCCGAAGCCAAGCGCGCTGCCAGGCGGCAAAATCGCCGTACTGGATGGGGAGTTCGGGCAAAGAAATCGCTTCGCCCCTTTTGAGAGCTGCGTAGACCGCCCCGAGCTCGCGAATCAGCACGCCCATCGACCAACCATCGGAAATGATGTGGTGCATCACCACCACAACGCCCCAGTCCCCGCTCGGGAGGGCGAAAAGCGTAACCCGGAACAGCGGACCCCGTTTTAGATCAAAGGGACGGCGGGAGAGTGCCTTCGTCTGGCGCTGGATCTCAGCCGTCGCCTCCGTTTCGTTCAAGTGGCTGAGGTCGACGATCACAACCGGCAGCCTGAAGTCCTGCTGAACGATCTGGACGGGGCGTCCGCTCGCTTCGGCAAAGGTGGTACGCAAAACCTCATGGCGTTCTACAACCCGAGCCAGGCTCTTGACAAAGGCCACCGGGTCGAAATCACCGCTGAATCGTAGAGCCTCCGTGATGTTGTAAACGGCGTTCTCGGGCTCCAGCTGATGCAGGAACCAAAGACGTTCCTGGGCGAACGAGAGTGGCAAACCTTCGCCGGTCCGCTCAGCAGGTACAAGCGGTGGTGCGCTCACACCACGCTGTTCTCGTACCAGTTCTTCTAACGTCCTTGCCAGCCCTTCCACGGTCGGCTGTTCGAAGAAAACACGAATCGGGACCTCAACTCCGAGCGTGTCGCGCAGCCGACTGACCACTTGCGTGGCAAGCAACGAGTGTCCCCCAATCTCGAAGAAGTTGTCGCCGGCGCCCACGCGACTTGCACCCAGCAGTTCCTCCCAGAGCCCCGCCACGAGTTCCTCCATCGGCGTGCGCGGCGCCACGTAACCCGTCTCCTGGCCGTCGGCGCTGTAGTCCGGCGCTGGCAGGGCGCGCCGGTTCACCTTGCCGTTAGGCGTGAGTGGCAGGCTCTCCAGCAGCACCACTGCCGACGGCACCATGTAGTCAGGGAGTCGGTCTGCCAGGTACTGCCTCAGCGCTGCGCGGCTGATTTCCGCTTCGGGCGAGCTTGGCACCACGTAGGCAACCAGCCTACGGTCACCAGGTCTGTCTTCGCGCACGACAACGGCGCACTGCCCGACGGCGTCGTGCTGACTCAGCACGCCTTCGATTTCGCCCAGCTCAATCCGGTAGCCCCGCACTTTCACCTGGTCATCCACACGGCCCAGAAACTCAATGCGTCCATCCGGTAAGAAGCGCCCCAGGTCGCCAGTGCGGTAGAGTCGCTCGCCAGGTTGGGTGGCAAACGGGTTTGGCACGAATTTCTCGGCTGTGAGATCCGGGCGGTTGCGGTAGCCGCGCGCCAGCCCCACACCTCCAACGCAGATTTCTCCGGGCACACCGGTCGGCACGGGCCGCAGATTCCGATCGAGGATGAAAATCTGCACGTTGGAAATCGGGCGGCCAATCGGCGCGGAGGCGGCCCAGGCCGGCAGGCTGTCCACCAGTCCAAGCGTTGGCCCAACCGTAGCCTCCGTGGGCCCGTACGCGTTGAACAAACGCCGGCCCGGAGCCCACTTCTCGACGATGTCGGGCGTGCAGGCCTCGCCAGCGGAAATCAGCGTTTGCAGAGCCTCCAGACCCTCAATCGGTACCAATCGCGACACAGAAGGCGGCAGCGTGACCACCGTGATCTTTTCGTCGCGAAGGAGAGCGTGCAGCTGTTCCACATCCATCAGTTTCTCTTGGGGCGCAAGCACGAGCGTGGCTCCCCGGAGCAAGGCCATGAATGTTTCGGAAACGGAGGCGTCGAAGCTGAACGACGCAAACTGGAGCACTTTGCTTTCAGGTGTCACGCCGAAAGCCCTTGTCTGGGCCTGCACGAGATTTACCAGACCCCGGTGCGCGAGCATCACGCCCTTCGGCCGCCCCGTCGAACCGGACGTGTAAATGATGTAGGCGAGATTTTCAGGGAAAACACCACTGCTGACGGGTTCATCGGACAGCCCAGCAATCTTTGGCCAGTCGGCATCCAGCGCCACCACTGTTTCCACACCTGCACCGAACCCTCGAACAAACCCAGTCAGGGATTCTTGCGTCAGCACCACGTGGATGCCACTGTCCTCTACCATGTAGCCCAGCCGCTCCGGTGGGTAGGACGGGTCCAGCGGCACGTACGCTCCACCGGCTTTCATCACACCGAGCATGCCAACAATCATCTGCGGAGACCGTTCCACACAGATGCCTACCGGCGTGTCTGCCCGAACCCCGAGCCCTCGCAAGTAACGCGACAGCTGGTTGGACTGCCGGTCCAGTTCTCCGTAGGTCAGCTTCCTCCCTTCGTAAAGGACTGCCACGTTGTCGGCGTGCCGCTGGGCTACCCGCTCAAACCATTCGTGGACACAACCCGCGTGCTCCAGTGGCTCTACCGTGTCATTCCACTCGACCAAAAGCCGGTGTCGTTCCCAATCTTCGAGGAAGTCAACAGCGCTCAGGTGCGTCTCGGGCTCGCCAGTCACAATCTCGAGAAAGCGCCGGTAGTAACGAACCAGCCGTTCTGCCGTTTCCCGATCGAAGAGGTCCGTGTTGTATTCCAGCATGCCCTCCAGCCCCCTGGCACCCTCTTGCATCGAGAGAGTGAGATCGTACTGTGTGAGGCCAGTGTCGGCGTCCAAGCCTTCAACCCGAACGCTCTCACCGAGCCCACCACCCACAGCGGGCATGTTCTGAAGCACAAACATTACCTGAAAGAGCGGCGTGTGACTCAGGTCCCGCTCCGGCTGAACGGCCTCCACCACCTTTTCGAACGGAACGTCCTGGTGTGCGTAGGCTCCCAGCGCCACGTCGCGAACACGCTGCAGCAGCTCTCGAAAACTGGGGTCGCCGCTCAGATCGGTGCGAAAAACCAGGGTGTTGACGAAAAAGCCAATCAGATTCTCGATTTCAACACGGTTTCGGTTGGCAATCACGCTCCCGACGCTAACGTCGTCCTGTCCGCTAAGGCGGCTCAGCAGCGCCTGCCAGGCTCCAAGCAGTGTCATGAAAGGCGTAACACCCTCTCGGCGACTCAGCTCGCGAATGCGCTCGCTGAGGTCCTCACCGAATTCGAAGGTAACCTTGTCGCCGTTGAACGTTTTGACGGCGGGTCTCGGCCTGTCCGTTGGGAGCTCCAGAGCCTCCTCGGCGCCGCTGAGTTGATTTTTCCAGTAATCCAGCTCCTGTTCCAGGACCTCACCGCGGAGCCAGCTTCTCTGCCAGGCCGAAAAATCCGCGTACTGAACTGGCAAGGGGCTCGCTGCCGGTTTCGTGTTGCGGAGGAAAGCCTCGTAGGCCTGGCCAACTTCGCGAATCATCACGCCCATGGACCAGCCGTCCGAGATGATGTGGTGCATCACTACCACAACGACCCAGGCGCCGTCGGGCATTTGCACCAAGGTGACCCTGAAAAGCGGTCCCCGCTGCAGGTCGAAGCCCCGGCGCGCCTCCAGTCGAATGAGCCGGCGAACTTCGGATTCCGCTTGAGCAGCTGGCAGCGAAGTCAGGTCAATTTCGCGTACCGGTAGCGTGATTTCGTCGTGAATGACCTGGACCGGGACACCGTCTTCCTCAGCGAAAGTCGTACGCAAAACCTCGTGCCGTTCGACAACCCAGGCAAGGCTACGTACAAACACATCCGGCCGAAAACTGCCCTCAAAACGAAGCGCCTCCGAAATGTTGTAAACAGCGCTGCCCGGTTCGAGCTGGTCCAGAAACCACAGCCTTTCCTGCGCGTACGAAAGCGGCATTCCCGCGCCAGTTCGCTCTACTTTCACCAGCGGAGGGGCACTGACACCCCGGCTTTCCCGAACGAGGCGCTCCACCTCCTGCGCCATCCCGGCCACGGTCGGCCGCTCGAAGAAAACCCGAATGGGCAGTTCGACACCAAGTGTCTCGCGGATTCGACTTACGACCTGGGTGGCCAACAACGAATGCCCGCCAATCTCGAAGAAATTATCCAGCGCCCCGACGTTTTTCAGACCGAGCGCCTCTTCCCAAATGCCTGCCAGCAGTTCCTCAACAGGCGTTCTCGGGGCAACGTACTGGTGCTCTTCCCCGCTCGTGGTGTAGTCCGGTACCGGAAGGGCACGACGGTCGATCTTGCCGTTGGGTGTGAGCGGCAAAGATTCCAGTTCCACGAAAGCAGCGGGAATCATGTAGTCCGGCAGCTGTTTCTGCAAGAACTCGCGCAGTTCCTTCGAGCTCAGCTCTGCACCCTGCTTGGGTACAACGTACGCCACGAGACGGCGATCGCCTGGGCGATCCTCTCGCGCCAGTACGACAGCTTGCTCAACCTTGTCGTGTCGACTGAGCACGCCCTCGATCTCACCCAACTCGATCCGGTAACCACGGATCTTCACCTGGTCGTCGAGACGGCCCAGAAACTCCATCTGACCGTCGTTACGGTAGCGCACCAGATCGCCGCTCCGGTACAGGCGGGCACCCGCTTCGCCGCTGAACGGATCAGGTACAAACTTCTCAGCCGTCAGGTCCGGTCGATTCAAGTAACCTCGCGCTACGCCAGCGCCGCCGATGTAGAGCTCGCCCGGCACACCCTGGGGACACAGTGTCATGCGCTCGTCCAGAATGTAGACCCGCGTGTTCGGAATGGCGCGCCCGATGGGCACAGAACCGCTGCCCCGCCAGTCTTTGGGTACCTTGTAAACCACGCAACCGACAACCGTCTCCGTGGGACCGTACTCGTTGTACAGCTCTGTGTCCGGCGCCGCATCCAGCCAGAAGCGAATCTGCTCGGTCGTCAGGTTCTCGCCACCGATGATGAACGCATGCGTGGCTCGCCGAGCCTGTTCGGGGGTCAGCTGCTGACGCAGCACATCCAGGTGGGCGGGCGTGATTTTGATCAAACTGAAGTCGCCCTGTTCCCTCAGCACCCTGGCAAGCGCCTCCACGTCGTCGCCTACTGGGGCAAGAACAACGCGTTTGCCGCTGACCAAAGGGCTGAAGACAGCTGTGACCGTGGCGTCGAAAGCAATCGTGGAGTGAACAACGCTTCCGATTCCTCGATCCACCGGGTATGCCCTTCGCACCCACTCCAGGTAATTTCGGAGTCCCCCGTGTGTAACCAGGGTGCCTTTGGGCCTCCCGGTTGACCCGGAGGTGTAGATCACGTAAGCTAAGTCGTTCCGGCTAAGCCGGGGTTTGACCGGCCGGGTTCCCGAAAACTCGACCTCGTCCCAATCCAGGTCAACCAGCACCAGCTCTGCGCCGATCAGGGGCAGCGAGTCGGCCACTCGCGCCTGTGTGAGCACCACACGCGCGTCTGAATCCTCCAGCATGTAGCGAATCCGCTCCGCCGGGTAACTCGGATCCATCGGCAGGTAGGCACCGCCCGCTTTCAAGACCGCCAGCAGTGACACAATCAAATCCGGCGAGCGCTCCTGGTAAATTGCCACGACTGACTCGCGTCCGACACCCACACGCTGCAAGAAACCAGCAAGAAGGTCCGACCGCCGATCCAGTTCCGCGTAAGAGTAGGCAACCTCTCCCTGCACAACCGCGGTGTCCTCTGCATGGTCAGCCACCTGCCGCTGGATCAGATCCAGCACGGTCTCTTCGGACGGGATTACCACGCTCGGGCCGTTCCACGTCTGGACTACGCGGGTTCGTTCCTCTTCATCCAGGATGTCCAGACTAAGCACCGACTTGTCCGGCTCCGCAACCGCCAGCTCCAGTAGGCGGACAAAGTGCCGGATCATCCTCGAGATGGTTTCGTCGTCGAAAAGATCCGTGTTGTACTCAAATGCCCCTCCAAGACGCTCGCCCTCCTCCACCATGAACAGCGTGAGGTCGAACTTGGCCGTGCCACTGTGGGCTTCCACAGGCTCCAGAACCAGATCGGAGGAAATTTCCTGCGCCCGGAAAGGCGCGTTCTGCAGAGCAAACATCACCTGGAAAAGCGGGCTGTGGCTCATGTCCCGCTCGGGCTGCAACACCTCCACAAGCTGTTCGAACGGCACGTCCTGATGGGCGTAAGCGTCAAGTGCTACCTCCCGCACACGCTGGACAAGTTCTTCAAATGAGGGGTCGCCGGACAAATCGGTGCGCAGTACCAGGGTGTTTACGAAGAATCCGATCAAGCCTTCGATTTCCGCCCGATTCCGGTTGGCGATTGGCGTGCCGACCAGAATGTCGCGCTGCCGCGAGTACTTTGCCAGCAACGCGCCGAAGGCAGCCAACAAAGTCATGAACAGGGTTGCATCGTTGGCCTGGCTAAATTCGCGGATGGCCCTCGAAAGTTCGGCCGAAAGCTCGAAAGTTTGGTACGCGCCGTTGTAGGTCTGCACCGACGGCCGTGGACGGTCCGTGGGCAGCTCCAGAACCGGCGGAGCACCCTCCAGTTGCTTCTTCCAGTAGTCCAGGTGCTTTTCGAGAACCTCACCTTGCAGCCATTCGCGCTGCCAGACGGCAAAGTCGGCGTACTGGATTGGCAACTCGGGCAGTGGCGACGGTTTGCCGTGCAGGAAAGCGTCGTACAGAGCCGCGACTTCTTGAATCAACACGTTGCTGGACCAGTTGTCCGACACGATGTGGTGCGTCGTGAACAGCACCACGTGGTCGCGCTCGCTCATTTTCAGGAGCGTGACCCGCAGCAAAGGCGGATTGGTCAGCGAGAAGGGTCGCTGTGCATCCTCGCGGGCCAGAGCCAGCGCGAGAGCCTCACGCTTGTCCGGCGCAACCCCGGTCAAATCCACCACCGGCACGTTCAGGTGCAGCTCCGGCAGAATAACCTGGACCGGCTTGCCGTCAACTGTGTCGAAGCGCGTGCGCAGACTCTCGTGTCGGCGAATGATCTCGTTGATCGCCCGTTCCAGCACGTCCACGCGAAGGTTACCCTTAATGCGCACAGCGTCCGGGATGTTGTAGAACGGGCTGCCCGGTTCAAGCTGCTCGAGGAACCACAGCCGTTGCTGCGCGAACGACAGCGGCAACGGCCCCTCCCTCGGTACGCGTTTGATCGGGGGTTCTTCGAGACCTTCGGCCGCCTGTTTGGCCAGGTCGATTTGCTCAGCGAGCGTGGCCACCGTCGGCGACTCGAAAATGTTTCGCAAGGGGAGCTCAAGCTGAAACGCTTCGCGGATTCTGGAGATTACTTGGGTGGCCAGCAGCGAGTGACCGCCAAGTTCGAAGAAATTGTCGTGCACACCGATTTTCTCGAGGCCCAGGATTTCGGCCCAGATGCCAGCCACCACTTCCTCGGTTGGGGTACGCGGCGCAACAAAGGTCTCCTCGAACCCGCGCGCACTCTCGTCTGGTTTGGGAAGAGCCTTACGATCGATTTTGCCGTTCGGGGTCAACGGCAGCGCTTCCAGCTCCACAAACGCCGAGGGGACCATGTACTCTGGCAGACGGTCCAGCAGGTAGCGGCGCAACTCGCCCGGTGTTGGCGACACCCCACCCGCTGCAACGAAGTACGCTACAATCCGCTTGTCACCCGGCTTGTCTTCGCGCACGATCACCGCAACCTGGCGAATCGCGTCGTGTGCACTCAGAGCCGCCTCGATTTCGCCCAGTTCGATCCGGTAGCCCCTGATCTTGACCTGTGTGTCCACACGACCCAGGAACTCGATGTTCCCATCCGGCAAGTAGCGAGCCAGGTCGCCCGTTCGGTAAAGGCGCGCTCCCATTTCCCCGCTGAAGGCGTCGGGAATGAATTTCTCCGCAGTCAGATCCGGTCTGTTGCGGTAGCCGCGCGCAAGTCCCGGCCCGGCAACGCAAATCTCTCCGGGCACCCCGATCGGTGTTGGCTGTAGGTTGCGATCGAGAATGTAGATCCGTGAGTTCGCAAAAGGTCGACCGATCGGCACGAGGCGTTCCACAGCCACGCCCGAAAGGTCTCCCTCGAAAAACGTGCTGTCGATTGTCGCCTCGGTAAGGCCGAACGAATTGATGAGCCGCGTTTCCGGGCCGCACAGCTTTTTGAACCGCTCGTACTCGCCCACGTACCAGACATCCGAGCCAGCAATCAAGATGCGCATGAAGCTCAAATCCTGCCCGCTCTCTTCCAGGTACTGGACGAGGGTGCGGAGCACCGCGGGAACGAATTCGGCAATCGTAACCTGCTCTTTACGCATTAAGGCGTAGAGTTTCTCAGGCTCCAGCAGGAATTCGCGCGGGGTTAGCACCAGCTTGCCGCCGGAACAAAGGGCTCTGACCAAATCGCCAGAGAAAACGTCAAACGAGAAGCTGGCCATTTGCAGGTGAGCCCGCGCTCGCGTCCGCAGCTCGTAAGGCTCCTCCCAGGCCAAGTAAGCGTTGGCCAGGCTGCGGTGCTGCACCATGACACCCTTTGAGCGGCCTGTGGAACCCGAGGTGTAGATCGTGTAGACGAGATTCTCGGGTACCACCAGATTCGGCGGATTTTCAGCGGGTTGCTTGGCGATTTCGTCCCATCCGGAATCAAGAAGAACCAATCTGCCTTCGTGTTGAGGCAGGCTGTCAAGCAGGTGTTCCTGGGTCACCAGGACGGGAGCGCCCGAATCCTGGAGCATGTAGGCCAGTCGCTCCTTCGGGTAGGCAGGGTCAAGAGGCAGGTACGCCCCACCCGACTTCAGCACGCCCAACACGGCGACGATCATGTCCAGCGAGCGCTCCGTGGCAATTCCGACCGGAACCTCCGGACCGACGCCGAGCGTGCGCAAGTGGTGGGCCAGCTGGTTGGCGCGTTCGTTCAGTTCTCGGTAAGTCAACGTCTGTCCGAGGAAAGACACGGCCGTGGCCTCTGGTGCTTCCTCCACGCGAGCCTCGAACAACTTGTGAACGAGGGCTTCGGGGCGAAACTCCCGCTTCGTGTCGTTCCACTCCACCAGGATCTGGTGCTTTTCCTCGGGCAGCAGCAGGTCCACACGCGAAACGGGTGCGTCTGGATCCGCCGTCACACCCTCAAGAAGGCGCCAGTAGTGCCTCAACAGACGACGAATCGTCGAAGCATCGAAAATGTCGGTGTTGTACTCCACCGACACGCTGAGACCCGACACACTCTCCGCTACGGCCATGGTCAGATCGAAGGTGGACGTACCGGTCTTGAGATCCAGCATCTCGAGCGTGACGTCGTGCAAAGCCTTCGCCTTCACGGGCGCGTTCTGGAGAATGAACATCACCTGAAACAGCGGGTTGTGGCTCATGTCGCGCTCGGGACTGAGCGCCTCCACCAGCATTTCAAACGGCAGGTCCTGGTGGGCGTACGCCCCAAGAGCCACTTCTCGAACACGGCGCACGATCTCGCGAAAACTGGGATCACCGGAAAGGTCCGTGCGGAGAACCAGCGTGTTCACAAAAAAGCCGATCAGGCGTTCCAACTCCCCGCGGTTGCGGTTGGCAATTGGTGTGCCGACCGAAATGTCTTCCTGCCCTGTGTACCGGTAAAGGAGCGCTTTGAAAGCGGCCAGAAGGGTCATGAACAGCGTTGCACCCTCTTCCTTGCCAAGAGCCTTCAAGCGATCCGTGAGGTCACGAGGCAAAACGATCGATTCTTCCGAACCCCGCGAGCTCTGGACCGCTGGCCGCGGGCGATCCGTGGGCAGTTCAAGTACAGGCGGAATGTCGCCGAGTCGCTCTTTCCAGTAATTGAGTTGCTCCTCCAGGACGGCGCCTGACAGCCACTCCCGCTGCCACTCTGCGAAGTCAGCGTACTGGATTGGCAACTCCGGGAGAGGCGAAGGCTGGCCCTTCGAAAAGGCGTCGTAGAGCGTGGAGATTTCTTCGATCAGCACGCCCATCGACCAGCCGTCCGACACGATGTGGTGCATCGTGAGAAGCAAAACGTTGTCGTCGTCATCGAGAACCAGGAGTGTGACGCGAAACAGAGGCCCCGTAGACAGATCGAAGGGCCGCCTGGCCTCACGGTTCGCCAGGTCCAGAGCCTCTTTCTCGCGCAGCTCCTTGTCGATCGGCCTCAGGTCTGCAACGGCCAGCCGGACGTTCGACCGCGGGCTGATTACCTGCACCGGCTCGCCGTCCACCATGGCAAATGTGGTCCGCAAGGATTCGTGGCGCTCAACGATGGCTTCGACGCTGCGTTCCAGAGCGCGCACATCCAGCCTGCCGCGAAGACGCACAGCTGAAGGAATGTTGTAGTAGGGACTTCCCGGTTCGAACTGGTCCAGGAACCACAATCGTCGCTGTGCGAACGAAGTTGGAAAAACGTAAACTTCGTCCTCAGCGACCGGCTCAAGTTCCAGCCGCTCTTCCTCCTGAAAGCGGTCGACCGCTACTTCGTTGTTCAACGGGCTGGTCATTCGCCTGCCTTCCCCATGGTGTCTTTGCCCCTGGCTGCCTCAGTCCCAAGTTGCGAACGCTTCATCCGCCGCGCTTCGCGCGAAACCCGCTTGATGGTAGGCGCAGCTGCCTGCCCATTTCCCTCTTTCAACTTCTCGATGGCTTTCGCCAGTTCAGCCACGGTCGGCCCCTCGAACAGAGCTCTGAGAGGCATTTCAATCCCGAAGGTCTCACGCAAACGCGACATGAGTTGCGTCGCGAGGAGCGAGTGCCCTCCCAGATCGAAGAAGTTGTCGTAGATGCCAACTTTGTCGATCCCGAGTAGGTCCTGGCAAATGAGCGCCACTTTTTCTTCAGTTTCATTCCGTGGCGCAACGTACTCGCGCTCGAGGTCTGGACGCAGTCCCTCGGGCGCAGGCAAAGCCCTGCGATCCACCTTCCCGTTTGGCGTCAGCGGGAACTCGTCCAGAACCATGATCACCGGCGGCACCATGTACTCCGGCAATTTTCCACGCAGATACGTACGCAATTCGCCCGGATTTACACTGCTACCTTCGGTCGGTACCACGTAGCCCACAAGCCGCCGGTCGCCGGATTTGCCGACCTCCCTCGCAAGGACAACGGCGTCCCGCACGTGTGGATGCTCAGTCAGAACCGACTCGATCTCGCCCAATTCAATTCGGAAACCGCGAATCTTGACCTGGTCGTCAACTCTTCCCAAGAACTCCAGATCGCCGGAGGGGAGCCACTTCACCAGATCGCCGCTGCGGTAGAGGCGGCCCCCGGGGGTTGTTCCAAAGGGATCGGGAACGAAACGTTCAGCGGTCAGGTCGGGCCGGCCCAGGTAGCCGCGCGCCAGTCCCTCGCCACCGATGTAAAGCTCCCCCGGCACACCCACAGGGACGGGCTCCATCTCTCTGCCCAGAACGTAGAGCTTTGCGTTGGAAATCGGCTTACCGATCGGCGGTCCCTGGGGGTACTCGCCTTGGCAAAGGTGAGCCGAAGCGCAGACCGTGGCTTCGGTCGGCCCGTAGGCGTTGTAGAAGCGTCGCCCGGGCGACCACCGGTTCACAAGGTCGCCGCTGCACTTTTCGCCCGCCACGACCAGGGTTTTCAAATCAGGCAGGTCTGCCTTCGGCAAGACCGAAAGCACGGACGGGGGAATAGTTGCAATCGTCACTTTCTGAGTTCGCATGGCCCGCACCAGATCCTCACCGGACGCCACGGTTTCGCGGTCCACGAGCACCAGACTGGCTCCGCTCAAGAGAGCCATCACCGCCTCCCACACCGAGGCATCAAAACTGAGCGACGAGAATTGCAGAACCCTGCTTCCGGGGCCCACTCCAAACTCTCGTTGCTGCCAGCGCGCGAGATTGCACAACCCACGGTGCTGAAGCATGGTCCCTTTTGGCCTGCCCGTGGAACCGGACGTGTAAATCACGTAGGCCAGATTCTCGGGCATTGCCCCGCTCGTCGGGCGACGATCCGGTTGCTGACCGATCTGAGGCCAGTCCCGGTCCAGGCAGATCATCTGCACGCCTTCGGGGGTCGGGAGCACGTTCAACAGCGGCTCCTGCGTCAACACGATTCTGGCCCCGGAATCCCCGATCATGTACGCCAGGCGTTCCTTCGGGTAGGCTGGATCAAGCGGAACGAATGCCCCGCCCGCCTTCAGGATGCCAAGCAAACCGACCACGAGTTCTGGACTTCGTTCGACAGCCAGACCAACCAGAACCTCTGGACCGACCCCATGTTGCACCAGGTAATTCGCAAGCTGGCTGGCCCTGCGGTCGAGCTCAGCGTACGAAACACCTTCCGCACGGTAACGAACTGCTTCTGCATTTGGCTGCGAGTCAGCTAACTTTTCAAACCACTCGTGCGCACACACCTGATCCGGAAAATCGGCCACCGTCTGGTTCCATTCCACCAGGATCTTGTGGCGCTCTGCCTGCGTCAACAGGGGCAAACGCCAGACCTTTTCGTCCGGGTTCCGAACAATGGCCTCAAGCAGTACTTGAAACTCATCGAGCATCCGTTCGATCGTAGAAGCATCGAAGAGCGCAGTGTTGTACTCGAAGGACACACCCAACCCGTCGGCGGTCTCCATGGCCTCCAGGGTCAGGTCAAAAGCTGCTGTGCCGCTTGAGAGCGAAATCGGCTCCAGCTGCAGCTCCGAGAGTTTCAGCTGACCGACAGGGACATTTTGCAGAGCAAACATCACCTGGAAAATCGGCGCGTGGCTGAGGTCGCGCGCGGGCTGAATTTCTTCCACCAGCTTTTCGAACGGCAGGTCCTGGTGAGCGTACGCCCCCAGAGCCGTCTCCCGAACCCGTTGCACTACCTCCCGAAAACTTGGGCTCCCGTCAAAACGCGTGCGCATGACCAGGGTATTCACGAAAAAGCCAATCAGCCTTTCGGTCTCCGACAGTGTTCGGTTGGCAATCGGTGTGCCCACAAGAATGTCGTCCTGGCCGCTGTAGCGGGCCAGCAACGTTTGGAAGGCGGCCAACAAAGTCATGAACAGTGTCGCACCCTCTTCGCGGCCGATTCGCCGGAGTCCGTCGAGAATTTCCTTGCCGTACAGACGTGATTTACGCGCACCTTCGAACGTCTGTACAGCCGGCCGAGGCCGATCCGTGGGCAACTCGAGTACGGGTGGACTCCCGGCCAGCTGCTCCTTCCAGTACCGAACTTGTTCCTCGAGGACCGCCCCACTGAGCCAGTCCCGCTGCCACTTGGCAAAGTCCGCGTACTGGATTCGTAGCTCGGGCAAACGCGCTTCGAGTCCCCGCGACCGCGCGTCGTAGAGCTTCGAGAGCTCGTCCACGAAGATGCCGATTGACCAGCCATCCGAGATGATGTGGTGCATCGTGAGAACCGCAATGTGGTCTTGCTCTCCAAGACGGAACAACACAGCGCGGAAAAGCGGTCCCTGAGCCAGGTCGAATGGCCGACGAATCTCTTCCAGGATTCGCTTTTCGACCTCTGCTCTCTGCTTTTCGTCCGAGAGTCCCTGCAAGTCCACAACCGGCACGTGAACCTCAAGGTCGTCCAGGATTTCCTGCCTTGGCTTCCCACCGTCATCCGGAAAGCGGGTACGCAGCACCTCATGCCGCAGAACCAAGTCGTGAATGCTTTCTCGCAAGGCCTCCACGTCAAGTTGTCCGCGAAGGCGGAGCGCGGTTGGGATGTTGTAGAATGGGTTACCCGGTTCGAGCTGATCCAGAAACCAGAGGCGCTGCTGCGCGAACGACAGCGGCAGTTCCCCGTCCCTGGGCACAGGCTCCAGCGGTGGTTTCGGAAGCTTTACTTGCTCTGCCTTCCGCGCGTCGATCAGTGCCGCCAGTTGACGCACGGTGGGGTTGGCGAAAAGGTCACGCAGGGGTAGCTCAACGTCGAAGACGTCACGAATTCGAGACACGAGCTGCGTGGCCAGGAGCGAGTGTCCACCGCGCGCGAAAAAGTCGTCCCTTGCCCCTACCCGCTCCACGTTCAACACGGAAGCCATTAGCTCGGCCAACAACTCTTCCGTGGGTGTCCGAGGTTCCTCGTACGGCTCACCAACGGTCACCCCAACCTCCTCAGGCCTCGGCAGCGCCTTCCTGTCGATTTTCCGGTTTGGGGTGAGCGGCATGGCGTCGAGGTGAACGAAAGCCACGGGAACCATGTAATCGGGCAGCTCTGCCTTCAGGTAGTCGCGGAGAGCCTCAACATCCAGCTCCTGCCCTTCCTCGGTCACCACGTACGCAACCAGTTGCTTCTCGCCACTCTCTGATGTCCACGCCTTCACGGCGGCTTCCTGCACCTGTGGGTGGCCCGTCAGCACGGATTCGATCTCACCAATCTCGACCCGGTAGCCGCGGATCTTCACCTGAAAGTCCACCCGGCCCAGGATCTCGATGCTGCCGTCCGCGTGGTAGCGCCCGAGATCACCCGTCCTGTAGAGACGTGCACCCGCTTTGCCGGAGAACGGGTCCGGAAGAAACTTCTCCGCCGTGCTCTCAGGCCGGCCCAGGTAGCCGCGAGCGACGCCGGCGCCACCGATGTAAACTTCTCCCGGAGCCCCCACCGGCACGGGTCGAAACGCAGAATCAAGCAGGTAAACTTGGACCCCGTTAATCGAGCGTCCCACCGGGGCTGTCGCAGAACCCGGAACACGCTGCTCCACTACCTGCCAGGCGCAGCCAACTGTTCCCTCAGTTGGGCCGTAACCGTTGAGAAAGCGGCGCCCGTCGGCCCAGCGTTCCACCACGTCCCAGGAACAGCTTTCTCCAGCCGAGATCACCGTGCGCAGCGAATCGAGGCCCTCGGGGGAAAGCACCCGCAACATGGTCGGTGGCAGCGTTGCCACCGTGATCTTGTTCTCCCGAATGTAGGCACGCAGGGCTTCCGCCGACATCGCCGTGTCGCGGTCAACCACAAATGTCGTCGCGCCGCTCAGGAGGCCCTCAAAAAGTTCAGCCACGGAAGCGTCGAAACTGAAAGACGCGAACTCGAGAACCCGGCTTTCGGGACCAACCTGAAAATCCCGCAGAATCGTGGCCATCAGATTGGCAAGACCCGCGTGCTGCACGAGCACTCCCTTGGGTTTCCCCGTCGAGCCCGAAGTGTAGATAACGTACGCGAGATTCAAGGGATCAATTTCGAGCCCGAGGTTCTCGTCGCTTTGCTTCGCGATTTCTTCCGCGTCCGAATCCAGCCGTAGAACGTTCACCTCGAGGTTTTCGAACAGCCCTGCGAGAGCATCCCGTGTCACAAGCGTTTTGGCTCCAGAGTCCGCTACCATGTACCGGAGACGGTCCTTGGGGTAACCCGGGTCCAGAGGTACGTAGGCAGCGCCCACCTTCAGAACGCCCAGGATGGAGGCGACAAAGTCAGCCGACCTCTCGAGCGAAATCCCCACCAGGTCCTCAGGCCCGACGCCCAATTCCCGAAGCCGTCTGGCAATCCGGTTGGCGCGAGCGTTGAGTTCCCCGAAAGTCCACGAGGTGTCAGGAGCCACAAGGCCAGTCTTGTCCTGGTTGTTCGCCGCGACGTCCTCGAACCAGACCACAACGGTAGGCGCAGGTGGTTCTACAGGTTCTTCATCCCGGTTCCAGTCCGCAACAATCAAACGGCGCTCGTTTTCCGTGAGCAGATCAAGATCCGCAAGGCGTGCACGTGGATTTTCGGCCAGAGAGGTCAGCAGCTGCTCCGTATGCGCCAGGATCTCCCGAACAGCGCGCCGACTAAAACGTCTACCGTCGAACGCAACCGTGAAACCAAGGCGTTTCCCCGGTCCGGAAACGATCGTCAGCGGGTAGTTCGTCTGGCCGTACGTGGAAACTTCCTCGATTTGGAGGTTGCTTTCTTGCTGGGCCAGCGTTGTCTCGACCGGGTAGTTTTCGAAAACAGTGATGCTCTCGAAAAGAGCAGTGTCCCGAGGGACATCGCTCCACCCCTGGATTTGCACCAAAGGGGTGTACTCGTACTGGCGAATTTCGGCCAGCTGGCGGTGCAGTCTCTGGAGAAATTCCACAGCCGGAGTGGCTTCGTCGATCTGGACGCGGACCGGTAGCGTGTTAATGAACAGACCGACCATGTTCTCCACGCCCGGAAGATCCGCCGGTCGCCCCGACACCGTCGTGCCGAAGACAACATCCTTCTCTCCGCTGTAGCGGGAGAGCTGCAAGGCCCAGATGCCGTTCACCAAAGAGCCAACCGTCACTTGACTGGCGCGGGCCAGTTCCTCGAGCCTGGCCGATAACGTCGCGTCCAGGAAGTAACGCTCTTCTCCGTACGCAGTGCCCTCAGGGTCCGGTTCGCTGTTCAAGAGCGGCGTCGGAGCCTGAAAACCACTGAGAGCCTGTCGCCAGTACTGCTCCGCCTTCGCAGGATCTTTCGACTTGAGCCACGCGATGTAGTCCCGGTACGGACGCACGGGCGGCAGCTGCACGTCCTGGCCGCTGGCAAATGCATCGTAGAGCTTGAACAACTCGCCGAGCAGAATCGGCAGCGACCAGCCATCGATCAGGATGTGGTGATGCGTCCAGACGAGGTAGTGATCTCCGTCTCCAAGTCGAATGACTGCCAGTCGGAAGAGTGGCGGTTTACCCAGGTCAAGCCCGGCAGCCCGTTCCCTTTTCAAGAACTCGTCAAGGTTGGACCGAACAGAGTTCGCAGGTACGGTAGACCAGTCAAGGTACTCAAGTGGCAAATCCACCGCTTTGTGCACAATCTGCAGGGGCTCGTCCAGGTCTTCCCAAACGAAAGACGTCCGCAAAATCGGGTGTCGGTCCATGACCTTCTTCCACGCCTTCTCGAAGGCGCTCGGGTCGAATGGTCCGCGGAGCCTGCAGCTAAACTGTTCCACGTACACACCCGATTCCGGCTCGTAGAGGCTGTGAAACAGCATCCCCTGCTGCATCGGCGACAGGGGGTAAATGTCCTGAATGTTTTCCGTCATCACCCCATCCGCGTTGGTTTAGGACCGGTTGAGTTTCTGCAGCACTTTGTCGAGTTTCTTCGCATCCAGATTGGCGAGGGGGAAATCAGCCGCCGACGGCGCAGCGTGTTCTTCAACTTTGGCCGCCGCAATCAACTGACGTAGCTCATCGGAGAAAGCCTCAGCCAGAGCTTCGACTGACTGTGGCTTGTACACATTCTCGCTGTAGGTAAAGCTCACTCTCAAGACTCCACCGGCGACACTACCCGTCACGTCCAGCACGTAGTTGCGCATGCCCCGTGGATCCCGATCCGGACCTGGGGACTCCGCGGCCGGTGCAAAGACTGTGTCGTTCTGCACAACCTGGTCGAACTGTCCAAGGTAGTTGAAACTGACCTGCGCCGAAGGCAAGGCGCCGAGACGTTTCCTTACGTCCTCGTCTTCGTTCAGGTAACGCAAAAGACCGAAGCCGAATCCACGGTTCGGGATCCGACGCAACACTTCCTTCGTCTTTCTCAAGCCCTCCACCGGGCTGGTAACGCCCCGCCGATCCAGCAACACGGGGTAGACCGTCGTGAACCATCCCACAGTTCTGGAAACGTCGATTTGCTCGCCGAAGAGGCTCTCGCGTCCGTGTCCCTCCAGGTCCACAAGAACCCGAAGCTGCCCTGACCAGCGAGCAAAAGCCCCGATCAAGGCAGTCAGCAGGACCTCCTCCACGGTGGTTTTTTGCGCAGCAGGCAGTTCCTTCAACAGGCTTTCCGTTTCAGAGGGCGTGAGACTGACAGTCACAGACGTAGCCGAGCGCTCGTCGTTGGTCCCGTTTGGGAAGTCCAGAGGCAGCGCCCGAACGGACTCGTCAGCAAATCCCGCCCAGAAATCGACCTCCCGCAAGAGGCGCAGGTCGTTAGCCCACGACACCAGCTTTTCGGCCCAGTCGCGGTACGACGTGGTCCGCGGTGGCAGCGCCGGTTGTCTTCCCGCCCGGAGCTGCTCGTAGGCGGTACGAAGATCATCCAGCAAGATTCGCCACGAAACCCCGTCCACCGCCAGGTGGTGAACGACAAACAACACCCGGCCCGGCCGGTGTCTTCCGAAGTCCAGGTAGAGAACCCGGTAGATCGGACCACGCTCCAGATCGAGACTCTGCTGAGCGGTGCGGGCAATTCCGGCTACGGCTGCTTTCTCGCTGCTTTCCGGTACAGTCGACAGGTCGACTGCCGTGAACGAAGGATCTTTCCCGGGCTCGCTAAACTCTTGAATCCAGTCTCCACGCTCACGGCGAAAGCGAAGCCGCAGCGCGTCGTGGTGTTTTTCAAGTTCGGCTACAGCGCGTCGGAGCAAATCCGGATCCAGGTGCTGCTGCACTTTGAAGAGCACCGATTGGTTCCAATGGTTGGGGTTTACGAAATTTTGCTCGAAGAACCAGCGCTGAATCGGCGTCAGCGGCGCCGTGCCCACAACTGGCCCACTTGGCACGCTCACCGACTTCGCCTCTCGAACAACCGAGGCCAGCTCGCGCAGGGTCTGGTGCTGGAAGATCTGAAGCGGTGACACCTCCAACCCGGCTTGTTTGGCTCTGGCCACAAGCTGAATGGCCAGAATCGAGTCGCCGCCGAGTTCGAAGAAATTGTCTGTCGCGGCCACTTGCTCGACGCCAAGTACCTCGCGCCAGAGCTCGGCAAGCACCTGTTCC
The DNA here is from genome assembly GCA_964644845.1 of uncultured Cytophagia bacterium. Classification (GTDB taxonomy): domain Bacteria; phylum Zhuqueibacterota; class Zhuqueibacteria; order Oleimicrobiales; family Geothermoviventaceae; genus Geothermovivens. The sequence goes on from CAZXXS010000010.1 coordinate 24,552, forward strand.
GTCTCGTTTTCGAGAGCCGCGGACTCCACACGCTTCGGCTCCTCCGCAACGCCGTCGTGAGGCAAAGCCCTTCTGTCGATCTTGCCGCTCGGAGTACGCGGCAGCGCTTCGAGCTGCACAAAGGCGGAGGGCACCATGAAGTCCGGCAACCGCGAACGGAGAAACTCCCGCAGAGCAGAGATTTCCACGGCCTTCCCGTCTGCGGACACAAAGTAGGCCAGCAAACGACTCGTCCGCGATTTTGCCTGATCCGCAACGACGGCCGCCTCGCGGACCTCCGGGTGCTCCAGCAGCGCCGCTTCGATCTCACCCAATTCAACTCGGTAGCCACGAACCTTCACCTGGTCGTCCACGCGGCCGAGGAATTGCAGGGTTCCATCCGTCAGGTAGCGCACGCGGTCCCCGGTTCGGTACAGCCGCGAACCCGGTTGCTTCGCAAAAGGATCTGGAACAAAAACCGCGGCGGTTTGGTCGGGTTTGTTCAAGTACCCACGGGCTACCCCGGCTCCACCGATGCAGAGTTCGCCCGGCACACCAAGTGGCAGAGGCCGAAGCAGCTCATCCAGCACGTAGACTCGGGCGTTCGCGATGGGCTTGCCAATCGGCACTCCTTCGCCGGTCGGCTTCCAGTCCGGACCAGGTTCAAACCAGGTGGCCACGACGGTGGTTTCCGTGGGACCGTACGTGTTCAACCAGCGAACCCTTCGGTTCACCCGCTTGCGCCAGGCCACGTAGGGTTCGGAAAGTGCTCTTTCACCACCCGTGACAACCAGTCTCACAGAATCCGGCCAGTTGAGGTCCGCGCTTTCAAGCTGGTGAACCACCTCGTGCCAGTAGGCCGTGGGGAGGTCGAGCACGGTGATTCCTTGCTCCCGCACCAGTCCGAAGAGTTCTTCTACGGAGAGGACAACGCCACGCGGCCGCAGGACCAGCGTCGCCCCGGACATCAGAGCCGGAAAGATCTCCTCCACCGCCGTGTCGAAGTTGATTGTGGAAAACTGCAGAACGCGGTCGGAGTCTCTCAGGCCAAAAGCCTCGACGGTGAAGGCGCTGTGGTTGACCACCGACCGATGCTCAACCATCACGCCTTTTGGCCTTCCCGTGGAACCCGACGTGTAAATGACGTAGGCCAGGCTACCTGGGTCGACGGCTACTCCAGGCGTTTCTGCTGGCATGGCGTCAATTTTCCCGCGGTCCCGGTCAAGACAAACCTCCACGTACTCGCCTGCCGGCAGGTGCTGCCGCAGTTTGTCCGTGGTCACGATCAAAGGCAAGGAAGCATCGCGGATCATGTAGGCCAGCCGCTCAGCCGGGTAGTCGGGATCCAGCGGCACGTACGCGGCGCCCGATTTGAGAATGCCGAGCAAACCAACCAGCAGTTCTGGTGAACGCTCCAGGCAAAGCCCAACCCGCACCTCAGGGCCCGCTCCGAGGCTCCTCAAGTAGTTTGCAAGGCGGTTGGCTCGCCGGTCGAGTTCCTCGTAGGTCAGCGCGCTACCGTCCGTGGCGTCCACAACCGCGGTGGCCCGGGGTGATCGTGCAGCGGTTTCCGCAACGCGCTCGTGGACCGTCAACGGAGGCCGTACCGGCCTGTCCGTTGCGTTCCAGGTCTCCAGAACGAGTCTCCTCTCCTGTTCCGAAACAAGAGGGATTTCTCCTACCGGCAGGCTCGGCCTCTGCACAACTGCTCTCAGGATGTTCTTGTAGTGTTCAAGCAGGCGCCGAATCGTCGCCTCCTCGAACAGGTCGGTGTTGTACTCGGCGACGAGCGCCAAACCGGTCGGGGTTTCTTCCGCCACCAGCGTCAGATCAAAGGGCGAAAGTCCGTTTTCGATTTCGATCGGTTCAAGCTGCAAGGCAGGCACCCGAACTGGCTTGCGAGCAGCCCCGGTTTGCAACACAAACATAACCTGGAACAGCGGGGAGTAACTTGTGCTGCGCTCCGGGTTCAGCTCTTCCACCAGCTTCTCGAACGGGAGTTCCTGGTGCAGGTAAGCTTCCAACGTGGTTTCCCGAATCTGCCGGAACAAATCGACAAAGCGTTGCTTGTCGTCGAGCGTCGCCCGAACCACCAGTGTGTTGACGAAGAAACCGATCAGCGGTTCGATCTCCGGCCGTGTCCGGTTTGCAATGGGTGTTCCAACCAGGAGGTCCTTTTGTCCTGAGTAGCGGTAGAGCAGAACATCGAACGCCGCCAGCAACAACATGAAAAGCGTGCCGTTCTCTTCCCGGGCCAGCTTTTTCAGCGCCCGCGTCAGATCTGAGGGCAGCTGGTCGCGCAGGTGAGCGCCTGCGGCGGTCTGCACCGCGGGTCGCGGCTTGTCGGTGGGCAGTTCCAGGACCTCCGGAGCCCCAGCCAACTTCTTCCGCCAGTAAGCCACTTCTATTTCGAGGTTCTCGCCCTGCATCCAGCGCCGCTGCCAGTGCGCGTAGTCGGCGTACTGGATCGGCAGCTCCGGCAGATCAGGTTCCGTTCCCCTGACCAGACTGTCGTAGACTGTCGCAACTTCCCGCATCATCACGCCGGTCGACCAGCCGTCCGAAATCGTGTGGTGCATCGTGAAGAGCGCTACGTGTTCGTCCTCGCGTAATTTCAAGAGCCTGACGCGTAGCAGCGGATCACGGGCAAGGTCAAAACCCGTCGTTGCTTCGCGACGCGCCAGATCCTCGACGATCTTCTCTTGTTCCTCAGCAGAAAGCCCAGACAGATCGATCAGGGGAATCTGCAGTTCGAGCTTGTCGCGAATCACCTGCACTGGCTCGGTGTCCTTGAGGACGAAATTGGTGCGCAGCACCTCGTGCCGATCTACCACACGGTTGATGCTTTGGCGCAAGGCATCGACGTCCAGGTCGCCACGGAGACGCACAGCAGACGGGATGTTGTACAGGGGGCTACCCGGGTCCAGCTGATCCAACACCCACAGACGCTGCTGCGAGAACGAAAGCGGCAAGTCGCCGTCACGGGGAACGCGCTCGATCGGCTCAAGCGTTGCTCCCCGCTCCTGCCGTAACTGTCGCTCGATCACCTCCGCCAGACCCCGGACCGTCGTGCGTTCGAACACTTC
>CAZXXS010000011.1:0-135815 GCA_964644845.1 uncultured Cytophagia bacterium
CGGGCAGCGGCCGGTGTGCCGTGGACGTTAGCGCGATTTCGGGCGGGGATGGTTGGGGGGGTGGGACCGGCTTTCGCCGGGGACTGAAGTCCCCGGCTACGTCAGAAGGAAACCGGCTGAAGCCGGTTGGATTTCGCTGAGCATCCTACCGCTCCGGAGTGCGGGCTACTGTCAGGATGCACCAGACCGTGACGGCTCGGCCAGGTGCCGCGTTTTCCGTGAGTGAGCCGCCTTCAGGCGGCGACCTTTTTCTCTCGTAGCCCGGGGATTTGATCCCCGGGCGGGCAGTGGGGAGCTCCACAGGCTGACTGTACCGGGAGTCTCTGGGCAAAGAGGGGTGTGTGTGTTCTGCAGGGCGCGTTTTTCCCGCGGCAGAATTCATTCTGCCGCTGCGCAACCCCGCGTCCGCCTGAGCGGACGTTTTCCGTGGCCTTCAGGCGGCGCGCCCTCCCGCAGCCTGGGGCGTAGATCCGAGTGCGAACCGGATTGGTCTTGACATCGTGCTCGAATTTCTTTAGTTTCGGCGCGCCGAAAGGCAGCGGTGGACTGAAGCAAACTGCCGCCTGTGGATGGTCGCGATTTTCTGTGCGACATGATACTGATTCCACAAAACGGAGGTCTGGTGTCATGAATCGCCGGGATTTCCTAAAAGTTGCGGGTGCGGGTGTAGCTGGTACGTTGCTGTTGGGCCAGAGGCTCTGGAGCTCGGAAGCGTCGCACCCGAACATCGTGTACATTTTGGCCGACGACTTGGGGTACGGCGACGTTGGCTGCCTGAATCCCGAATGCAAGATCCCAACGCCGAACATCGACCGGCTCGCTGCCGAGGGGGTGGTCTTCACGGATGCCCACTCCGGGTCCGCGGTGTGCACACCGACGAGGTACGGGGTCCTGACCGGACGTTACTCCTGGCGTACGCGTCTGCAGCACGGCGTGCTCTGGGGGTATTCGCCCCCGCTCATTCCGCCAGAACGACTCACCGTGGCACGTCTCTTGAAGGAGGCGGGTTACCACACGGCCGCCTTTGGCAAGTGGCACCTTGGCCTGGGTTGGCAAACGAAGGACGGCACCGTCCTTTCGGACCGCTTCAGGGAAACCGGAGAGAAAATCGACTACGGCAAGCGGATTCAAGGCGGCCCCGTGGATCTCGGGTTCGACACCTTCTTTGGTATCCCGGCTTCGCTGGACATGGTTCCGTACGTGTACATCGAAGATGATCATGTGCAGGAGCCGCCGACAGAGCGCATCCAGGGGCGGACGGGCTACGCCTACTTCCGTTCGGGGCCGATCGCACCCGGGTTCAAGCACGAGGAAGTCCTGCCGACCTTGCTTGAGAAAGCTGTCGGTTTCATCGAACGCCACGTACGTGAGCAAAGGGGGAAGCCGTTCTTCGTGTACTTTCCGTTGACTGCGCCGCATACGCCGATTCTGCCGACGCCCGATTTCCAGGGCAAGTCCGGCCTCGGACCGTACGGCGACTTTGTGATGGAAGTGGACTGGGTCGTTGGGCAGGTGCTTGCTGCGCTCGAGCGCACCGGCGTTGCGAAAAACACACTGGTCATCTTCACAAGCGACAACGGCTGTTCCCCTGCCGCGAACTTCAAACACCTGGCGGAGTACGGACACTACCCCAGCTACCACTTCCGCGGCTACAAGGCCGACATTTACGAGGGCGGACACCGAATCCCATTCATCGCGCGCTGGCCCCAGCGAATCAAGCCGGGCACGACGTGTGACGACACCATTTGCCTGACCGACCTGATGCGTACCGCAGCGGCAATCGTGGGCAGGAAACTCCCCGACAACGCCGGTGAAGACAGCTACAACATCCTTCCGGACCTGCTTGGTACCGCCACAGCGCCGATCAGAGAGGCCACGGTCCACCACTCGATCAACGGGTCGTTTTCGATTCGTCAGGGGAAATGGAAACTGGAGTTGTGTCCCGGCTCGGGTGGCTGGAGCGATCCTCGACCCAAGAAGGCGCGTGAACTGCACCTCCCAAAGGTCCAGCTCTACGATCTCACACAAGATGTGGGTGAACGGAAGAACGTGGCTGACCAGTATCCGTGGGTGGTGTACGAGCTGACAGCTCTGCTGGACTCTTACGTAAAACGGGGCCGCAGCACACCCGGCGCTCCCCAGAAAAACGACGTGGACGTGGACATCTGGCGGGTGGTGCGGTGAGCTCGGCCCATCCTGCCGGGCACATTTCGACTTGTCCAGGACCTTACTGCGCGGGAAGCTGACGGGAACCTCACTTCCCGTGTCGGCGAGTTTGGCCGAGACTCCCTCCTTACGTTGCTCGCGAAGTAGAACTTCGCCCCCAGCAACCACCTGAGTGGCTGCTGGGGGCGTTTGCCAGCAGGTGAATTCCAACTTACCCACGGGGTGTTCGCTTTGGGGGTGCTGAGGAGTCAGGACTGCGAACTTCGATTGAAATCGGGCGCCCTCCGCTTGCGAAGCCTACTTCCTGTGTCGGTCTCCACAATTAGGCTACGAGTCGCCTTCGACCTGTACTGCTGTACTGCAAGCTCCAACCCGGTTGATTCCAATTTTCTCAAAGCCGCCGAGCGCTGCTGCTGACAACGTCGGATCGTGAGTGGCGCGGTCTGCCATCGGGGTGAAGTTGTCTCGCTTGGCAGCAGAGGAGCCGATCTCGGCTGCTGGTCTTCGCCAGTTCGCATTTTGCCGTCCAGAACGGGTCGGGTCAGCCTGTCTCCCAAGGACGACGAATGGGACCGTAACACTGCACTTTTTGCCGACGGGGGCCTCTGCAAAGGGATGCGCTCTCTTTGGATTGTCTCATTCGCATCTTTGAGAAAACCTGCGCGCTTCGATTGTCAATTTTGGGAACGGATTTCGCCTTAAACTGAGGTCGTCGACTCAAACAAAGATTGGCAATCCTCTAAAAATACGTCAGTTGATTGCATTTGAAAATCTAAACCAAACGCTGGCACGTTGTGTGCAACCCACGGCGCGGATCGTAACCCATCCGACGTGACGAGGCGACAAGGAGGAGTCCGTGAGCAAGGTTCTGAGTACCTGCGGATTTTGCGGGTGCGGTTGCGGCGTTTTCCTCGAAGTAGCCAACGGCAGGGTTGTCGGTGTGGCGCCCCAGAAGGCGCATCCCACAAGCAGGGGAACCCTGTGTTTCAAAGGCTGGAACGGCTTCAAAATGTTGGCATCCCCGGCACGGTTGAAGACGCCTTACGTGCGCGAAGACGGCCAGCTTCGCGAGACGACCTGGCCACGGGCGATCAAGGCGGTTGTGACGGGGCTCCGTGAAGTTGTGGAGAAGTACGGCCCCGAAGCCGTTGGGATCGTGGGTTCCACGAAGACGACGAACGAAGAAGCGTTTCTGTTGTCGAAACTGGCTCGCTGCGGTCTGGGAACCAACAACGTCGACACCACTGCACGGCTGATGCACGGGCCAACCTTGGCTGTGTTGCCGAAACTGTGGGGCGTTGGCGCTGGCATCGGCAGTGCACTGGACGTGCTGAACAGCGATGCCATTCTGCTTGTTGGTGCTAATCCGAAGGACCAAAGCGCACGTGTAGGTGCGTACGTGCTGCGCGCAGCGAAAGACGGTGTGCCTCTGATCGTGGTGGACTCCCGAAGGACGGACCTCGCTTATTTCGCCACAATCCACTTGCAAGTGAAGCCGGGCACGGATGCCTGGCTTCTGGCTGGGTTGCTTCGCGAACTGTTGAGTGCTGGATCGAGCCAGGTGGATTTGCCGGAGCTCGATCGCCTGAAAGCCGCCGTGCTGGAAGCAACCCTGGAACGGGTGACTGCTGAGTGCGGTGTGGCTGCTGAGGACATTCGGCACGCCGCAGAATTGCTCGGCAAAGCTCAGCGGCCAGCTGTTCTCTACGGCGGCGGTGTGACCCAGCAAACGAACGGTTCAGCAAACGTAGCATTTCTGGCCGATCTCTTTCTCCTTTTGCGAGGCGCCCTAACGGACGGTGCGGTCTTCTTGCCTCTTCAGTTAACAAACAACGCTCAGGGCGCTTGCGACTGTGGACTCCTCCCGGATTTCTTGCCGGGCTACGCTTCGGTGGAAAGCCCCGAGGACCCGACGCGCTTTGCCACGGCCTGGAAGTGCAACTTGCCGACAGCACGGGGCAAAACGCTCGGCGAAATGCTGGAAGCGGCCCGCAAGGGCGAGCTCAAGGCGCTGTACGTGGTGGGCGAGAATCTCTTGCGTGCCTGGCCGAACACCCCGGCGGTGGAGGAAGCGCTTTCGAATCTCGAGTTTCTTGTTGTGCAAGACCTCTTCGCACACGAAACGGCCCAGAAGGCGAACGTGGTACTACCTGCTGCTGCCTACGCCGAAAAAGACGGCACGTTCACGAGTACTGACCGTCGCGTACAGCGTGTGCGCAAGGCCGTTGAACCACCCGAGCACGCGCGGGCGGACTGGGTGATTCTGCTCGATCTGCTTGAGGCCTTTGGTGTCAAGGAAAAAGCCAAGAGGCCGGAAGACGTGTTCGAGGAAATGAGGGCCTTGATGCCAATCTACCGGGACCTCGAGTGGGACGAAATCGAACACGCGGCGGGTGGAATGCAGTGGCAGGTGAACCTTCCGGAGAGACCTGCCCTGCTTGTACCGCAAATCCGCGAGCTTGAAGAGAAACCAGACGACACCTTACCTTTACTCGCTTTTGTGGGCCGTCCGCCGTTCCACTGGAACACGGGCACGCTTGTGGAGCGAGCTCACACGCTCATTCGCGAGTACCCCGTTTCCGAGGTGCTGATCAACCCTGCTGACGCACGGGAGCGTCAGTTGCGGAGTGGCATGCCGGTGCGTGTGCGCACACGCAAAGGCAGCGTGCAGCGCACGTTGCGGGTGTCGAAAGATGTGCCTGCGGGCACCATTTTCCTGCCCATCCATTTCAGGGACGGGCTTACGGTGAGTGTCCTTAACGACGCCCTCGAGCCCGAATCCAAAGTGCCAGCGATGAGAGTGGTTGCTGCCAACCTGGAGAAGCTCGGATGAACGTAGGCGACAAACTGAGCGCCCCGAAAGACCAGATCCTCAAAGCGCTGGATCGGCTACGGAAGAATTGGAAAATCATCGGGCCCACAGAGGGACCCGACGGCGAAGTGATTTTTCGTGAAGTTACGTCATCCGACGAAATCACGTTCAACTACGTGAACGAGCTGGACCCGATCAAACGCTTCCTGGCGCCGCCCACGGAGGAGTTGTTCAAATTCCGCACGGACGGGCAGCTGAAGCTCGAGTTGCCGGAAGCCCCACCCCGGCAGATCTTGTTCGGCATTCGCTCCTGCGATGTCAAGGGCATTCAACACTGGGACAAGTTTTACAGCGGCAAGTTCGTAGACGATGCCTATTTTGCGCGCCGCAACAACACGGTGCTCATCAGCCTCGCCTGCAACGAGCCGCTGGAAACCTGCTTCTGTATTTGCACGGACACAGGCCCGTACCTCAAAGAAGGCGACGGCTACGACGTGCAACTTACCGATCTGGGCGAGCGCTTCCTGGTGGAAATCGGCACGGACCGTGGGTTGCAGGTGCTGGAAGAGGCTGGGTTCAAGGCTGAGGCGGCCTCGGCCCAGGAGCTGGCAAAGCGCGACGAGCTGATGCAACAGTGCGACACGAAGTTCGAGACCACGGCTTTCATGGCCAAAGGCATTGTGCAGATGACCAACGGCCGGGTGCGCGACGGCCTCTGGGAAGAAATGGGCCACGAGTGCTTCAGTTGCGGCGCGTGCACGCACTTGTGTCCCATGTGCACGTGCTTCGACGTCCAGGACGTGATGGAGTCGGAAGGCTGTGGACACCGGGAGCGCTGTTGGGATTCTTGCCAGTACGCGGGTTACACGCGCGAGGCTTCGGGGCACAATCCACGTGCAAGTGCGAGTAGCCGCATTCAGCGACGGTTCTACCACAAGTTGAGTTTCGCCTACATCAAGCAAGACGGCCATCACGGTTGTGTTGGCTGCGGCCGTTGCATCATTGCGTGCGAAGCGATTGGGCTGCTCGATTTGCCGGCGGTTTTGAAACGCCTCCGCCGGGAAGGGCAGCCAGTGGAAGTCACGCAGGTCCCCACGGAGTGAGAGCGACTTTGGGCAACGGAGGCCAACGTGAGCGGAAGTAACGGAAACGGCCACCTCTACGTTCCGCAGCTGGCGGCCATCGTCAAGATCACCGACGAGACCTACGACACGAAGACATTCACGCTTCGTTTCGTTGACGATGACTACCGGAAGAACTTCACTTTCAAGTCCGGTCAGTTTATCGAACTGAGCGTTTTCGGCGCTGGTGAAGCCCCTTTTGGCTTCGCGTCGAGCCCGAACCGGCGCGAAGATTTCGACGTGACCATTCGCGCCGTCGGCCACGTGACCAACGCTCTACACGCGAAGCGAGAAGGCGACCTGGTGGGTGTGCGGGGTCCGCTTGGCAACCACTTCCCGTTCGAGGAAGTGATGGGCTACGACATCCTGTTCGTGGGCGGCGGAATTGGGCTGCCGCCGCTTCGCTCGCTGATCGAGCCGATGCTGGAAGCCCGCGAGAAGTTCGGCCGCATCATCATCCTGTACGGCGCGCGCACACCCGCGGACCGCGTGTACAAACCTTGGCTGGCCGAATTGGAAAAACGTCAAGACATCGAGTTCATGCAGACGGTGGACGTGGGTGACGATTCGTGGACGGGCAACGTCGGCGTGGTAACGACGCTGTTCAAAAAGATCAGCGTGGATCCGAGCAAGACGGTCGCGTTCACCTGTGGTCCCCCAATCATGATCAAGTTTGTGATCCAGGATCTGTTGCAAATGGGCTTTGACGGCGACCACATCATTTCGACGCTCGAGCGTTACATGAAGTGCGGTGTTGGCAAATGTGGTCACTGCGCCATCGGCCACAAATACGTGTGCACCGACGGTCCCGTTTTCAGCTTCACGCAAATGAGGGCGCTGAGGGAACAATGGTAAAGCACGAAAGGCAAAGGCATGCCGTGGTAGCTTCTGTTCTCGCGGTAGCTCTGGGTGCAATCCTGTCGTTTGTCAATCCGGCCGCGGGGCAATCGTCCAAAGAGTGCCTGCGCTGCCACGGGTTGCGTGGTCTCACCAAACCGACGGGCGAGAGTGTAGCCATCGATTCTGCGGCATTCATGGCTTCGGCTCACGCGGAAATCGGTTGTACAGGCTGCCACGAGGGCAACTGGAGCTACCCTCACGTTGAGAGGGAAAAAACTCTGACCTGTGGAGAGTGCCACCAAGATGCTTACCGGCGCTACCTCTCGGGAATTCACGGCCGCGAAGCGCAAAAGGGCAATCCCGACGTGCCCACGTGCATTACATGCCACGGCATTCACGATGTAGTGCCGATGGCCGAGCTGGCTAAGCGTCGCAAGGCGATGGAAACGCTGTTGCTCGACAAATGCGTGGATTGCCACGCCAACAAGCAGTTGATGCAGAAATACGGGTTGCCACTGGATCGCTACGTAACGTACGAGACGAGCGCACACGGGCGGGCCGATCGATTCGGCTCACTGGCGGTGGCTCGTTGTGCTACCTGCCACGGTGCTTGTGCCATCTTGCCGCCGGAAGACCCAGAGTCACCGGTGAATCCGAAAAATCTGGCTAAAACGTGTGGCAAGTGTCACGAACATCCGGAGCGGTTTGCCAAGCGGCGCTTTCATGTGATTTCGGCAGCAGCGCAAACGGGTAAAGTGTACACCAAGATTCTGAGGGTTGTGATGGGGGTCCTCGTGGCCTTGGGTGCGGTAGGGGCTGTGGTGTTCGCAATCGTGGCGATTCGACAAGAATAGACGCGAATGGGACTCGAGGAAGACCTGAAATCGATTGTCGACGGTCGGTTTGTCATTGTTGGGGTCGGCAACGAAGAAAAAGGGGACGACGCGGTGGGCGTTGTGGTTGTGCGGAATCTCCAACGGCTTGGGATGCCAGCCATTGATTGTGGCGACATTCCCGAAGGCTACACAGACTTGATCAAAGCCCGGCACCCCGAGACCGTGCTGTTTGTGGATGCGGTGGATTTTGGCGCAGAGCCCGGCAGTGTGGCACTCATCAGCGCAGATCAGCTTGCAGATGTGAAGCACGACACCCACCGGCCGTCGCTGAGGCTGGTGATGCGCTACCTAGAGGCGGAAACGGGCGGGCGCTGTTACGTGCTTGGGGTTCAGCCCAGTCGGATCGGCAGTCGACGGCAGATGAGCCCCGAGGTCGAAAAAGCAGCAATTGAGATCACGCGAGTGCTCCGAGGAATTCTCAGTGACTGACTGAGGGTCGCGAGACGATGGAAAACCTGATTCTGTGCCTCTTCCTGGTACCCGTTGTCGGCGGAATCATCGCTGGAGTAGTCCGCAAACCAAAAGTTGCCGACGTGGTGGCTGTTCTTGCCGCGGGTGGCACGCTGGTCGTGGCGGGAGTTGTGATTCTTGCAACTTACCCTGGCACGCACAGCCAGCTCGTGTCGACGTGGCCCTGGGTAAAGAAGCTGGTTGTCGACGGGCTTTTCGGCTACCTGGTGGACCCCCTGGGCATGTTGCTGCTCACCGTGGTCGCACTGCTCGGGTTCCTGGTAGTCACGTACTCGGTCAGTTACCTGGGCCGCGGCAACAAAGAACACGCCGACGTGGAAGGCAAGCAACGCCACCACTTCTGGATGCTCATCTTCATCGCCTCGATGATCGGCGTGGCCCTCTCGCCGAACTTGCTGCAACTGTATTTCTTCTGGGAAATCACAACCGTTTGCTCTTGGGCTTTGATTTCTCACTACCGGAACGAGGAATCGCTCAGAGCCGGCTTTAAAGCGGTGCTCATGACGGTTTCCGGTGGATTGTTTTTCGCTGTAGCCTTAGTTCTGCTGTACGTCTACACGGGTTCGTTCAATTTCGACGCGCTCGACCAGGTGAGTCCTCATCTTCGCGCGCTTCTTTTCCTGTTTTTTGTGATTGCTGCCTGGGCCAAGTCCGCGCAAGTGCCTTTCTACACGTGGCTGCCCGACGCGATGGCGGCGCCGACGACAGTCAGCATGTACCTGCACGCCGCGGCGATGGTCAAAGCGGGTGTTTTTCTGGTCGCTCGGCTTGCCATTGCCAACTACCACATCTCTTTCGGCAGTGGTCTCTTGGTGGCCGCGATGGCTGTGCTCACCATGCTGGTCGGCGTATACCTGTTCTTCTTCCAGGATGACCTGAAGCGGCTGCTGGCTTATTCTACGATCACTCACCTTGCTTACATCTTGCTTGGGATTGGGCTTGGGGTCATGGGATCCACCACGGGTCTGCTGGGCGGGTTGCTTCACATTATCAATCACGCCATGGGCAAGGCGCTATTGTTTCTGTGTGTGGGCGCCATCTCTTACACGACCGGTGTACGGAGCATCAAGGACCTGAGTGGGTTGAGCTACCGAGCGCCGATCACATCGATTGCCTTTTTCGTGGGCATGTTGACAATTACCGGTGTACCGCCGTTCGCGGGCTTTTGGAGTAAGTTCTTCCTCTTCACGGGTGCTGTAGACCTGGGCGGTTCAGTGGGTTTCCTTTTGCTCATTCCCTTCTTCTTCGAAGTGGTGGTTGCCTTTGCCTGGTTCTTGCGTGTGGGCCAGAAAGTGTTTTTCGGTGAAGTGTCGCCGACGGCAGCAATGGCCGGTGACCCACCCGCGGCGATGACCACAGCCCTCATCGTGCTGTCGATCATGTGTCTGGCGGCGCCGCTTGTGGGGCTGGCCATCATTCAAGCGATCCGCTTTTGAGGATTCCGGTTTCGGGCCAACGATCTGACGGTGAGCAACGCGGACCCAGGGAGTAATCGGGAGAAAACGACCAGCGGTTTCCTGTTTTTCGGGAGTCTTCTGTGAGGTGGACTTTTGCTCGGCTCGGAAAGTCTTACCGTTGCCGGAGAACGGAGCGACTCTTGGCAGTAGTTGAGGGTTGCTGCAGTGTCGACAACTGAACTCAGACGATACGACACATCGTTGACAAAGGGCCTGAGGAGTAGGGTATGAACCCGTTGACACTCTACGGTTGGGCGCTTGGAGTTCTTCTGGCTGGAGCCTGCATTACGTTCCTGACCGGACTGAAAACACGGCGGATTGGTGGCTTGGCCTTGCTGTTCGCCACGGTCGGGACCGCGCTGGCCTTCGCCGCCAGTGTCCTGGTGTTCGTTCAGGGTACCGCCGAAACGAGCCGCAGCCTTTTCGTCGTTCCGGGGCTCGGAGCCACACTTACTGTCCGCCTGGACTACCTGAGCGCCTTCTTCTTGGGCGTCATCGCACTGGTTTCCTTTCTGGTGACGCTCTACTCGCAGCGGTACATGCTCATCCCCAGGTTCGCAGACCTGAGTCCGTTGGGCTACTACCCCGTGTTGCTGTTTTTCTTCGCCGGCACAATGAGCGTGGTCGGCATGACGGACATGTTCTTCTTCTTCATCGCCTGGGAATTCATGACACTGGCCTCGTACGCGCTGGTTATTTACGATCGCAAACGGAATGAGCGCTTACGGGCCGGTTTCAAGTACTTTCTGATTACCCACATCGCCACCGGTTTGATGCTGCTGGGTGCAATCATCATCTACGTCTACGGCCGCACCTTTTCCTTTGAGGGTATGCGGGCAACACTGCAGGCGATCATGGGTGCACACCCCTGGGCTACGCACATCGCGCTGGCCTGCTTTTTCATCGGCTTTTCGACAAAAGCTGGTATTCTGCCCTTCGGCGACTGGTTGCCCGACGCTTACCCAGCAGCGCCGAGTCCAGCCAGTGCGGCCTTCGCGGGTGGCATGAGTAAATTGGGTGTGTACGGCATCGTGCGGGTCTTCTGCGAAATTTTGCCCGTGAGCGAGTACACCAAGATTTGGGGGCTGGTAATCGCGCTCTTTGGAACCGTCAGTATTTTCGTCGGTACGATGACGGCCATGATGCAGGACGACAGCAAACGCTTGCTTTCGTTCCACGTCATTGGCCAGGTCGGCTACATGTTCTTGGGTGTGGGGGCTGGGGTCTACTTCATGGCCACTTACCCGGCCATCGCCATCGTGGCGCTTTCGGCTGGGTTGTTTCATGTGCTGAACAACATTTTGTACAAGTCCAGTTTGTTCCTCAACGCTGGCTCGATTTTCTACAAGACCGGCACGCGCAACCTGAACGAGGTCGGCGGTCTGGCGAAACTGATGCCATGGACGGCAGCGACAACGATCATTGCATCCTTTAGCATCGCTGGTGTGCCACCTTTCAACGGCTTCAGCAGCAAATGGCTCATTTACCAGAGCGCGATCTTCGGCGGAATCCACATTCCGATTTTTGTCGGTCTGGCTGTTGTGGCCATCTTCATTTCGGCTGTGACACTGGCCTCCTTCGTCAAGTTTTTTGGAGCGTCGTTCTACGGTAAGCTGAAAACCCCTTCCGGTGACGCTGCGCCCGGAGACGTACCTGCTCTGATGCAGATCCCACAGACCGTGCTCGCGGGGCTCTGCATCGTGATTGGTTTGGTGCCGCTCGTACCGCTGGGCTGGATCTACAGGAGCGTTGCCAGCATCTACAGTGGCGTGAACTTGCCGGATTTTGCAGAAGTTCTGGGTGGAACAGCATCCAGAGTAGGCTTGAACTTCGGCGGAGGCCTCGTCGCAAACTGGCACCCTGTGACGGTGACGCTGGTGGGGCTTGTTCTGCTGCTTCTGAGCTACGGGATCTACCGTTCCGGCGGGGCTCAACGCCGGGCGGTGGAAACGTGGTACTGTGGTGAAAGGCACACCGATGCTGAGGTGCATTACAAGGCACACAGCTTCTACCTGCCTTTCAAGCGCATGTTTCGCGTGCGCATTGGGCGCCACGAGTGGGAAGGGGTGTACATCACGATCCGCTACCCCCATTTGCGGCTTCGTCCCGACAACTGGCTTGTGAAGACTGTGGATGTCGACCGCTGGCTCTTTTACCCGGTTGTGAACGGCTTTTACAAAGTAAGCGAATGGTTCAGGCGTTCGCACGTGGGGATTCCGCACGTGTACCTCGCCTGGGCCATCGTCGGTGTACTTGGGGCGATTTGGTTGCTTTTCGCTCTTCATTGAAGTAACTGGCTGTGAACAAGGTAATGTTCACATGACGACGCAGTTTGGACAAGGGAGAGACGCCACATGACAACCGGTGACGTGATCGCAAAGCTGAAAGAGCGCTTTCCCGACAAGATCACCGAGGCCAAAACGCCTGTAGACGACATGGTGGTGGTCACGGTGCCGCGCGAGCACGCGGTTGAGGTATCGGACTACGTGTTCAACCAGTGGCACGCCCGTTTCGTGATCGCTGCTGGAACCGACTACAGGGAGATCTCCGGCGAGTACCTGGTGGACTACAACTTCTCGCTTGCTTCGGATCACATTTTTCTGACGCTGCGGGTGCCGGTGAAGGCCGATGACCCTTGGATCGAAGCCATCACCAAGAAAGTGCCTGCCGCCAATTGGGCCGAGCGGGAAATCCAGGACATCCTCGGTGTGAAACTGGTCGGGCATCCAGACCCACGGCGACTGGTGCTGGCGGACGACTGGCCGGAGGGGCTGCACCCGCTCCGTCGTGACGTGCCCTACGATGCCTGGCCGGACCACAACGAGGATCGGAAACCCCCCATGGCTGATCCGCCACCAGGTGCTACGGTGGTGCCGATTGGCCCGTTCTTTCCGGTGCTGGAGGAGCCTGCTTACTTCCGCGTGTTCGTGGAAGGCGAGAAGGTGGTCGGCTGCGATTACCGGGGTTTCTACAACCACCGCGGGATCGAAAAAGTTGCCGACAGCCAGCTTAACTACAACCAGGTGCCCTTCATCGCCGAACGCATCTGCGGCATATGAGGCTTCGTGCACAGTACGGGGTACTGTCAAGCACTGGAAAAAGCAGCACAGATTGAAGTTCCGCCGCGGGCGCGGTTCATTCGCACCATCATTCTCGAGCTGGAGCGCATCCACAGTCACTTGCTCTGGCTCGGCATTGCCGGCCACATCGTCGGATTCGACACGGTCCTGATGCAGGTGTGGCGCATACGCGAGCCGGTCATGTGGCTGGCGGAGCAGATCACCGGAAACCGTAAGCTCTACGGCATGAACATCGTGGGGGGCGTACGCCGCGACATTCCCAAGGAGCTCCATCCGAAAATCATCGAAGTGATGGACAAAGTGGAGAAGGAGACCACAGCCGTCCTGAACGCGGTGGTGGACGATACCACGCTGCGCATGCGTCTGGAGGGTGTGGGTGTGGTTCCAAACAAGGACGCGATTGCCCTGGCCATTCTCGGGCCGTCGGCGAGAGGATCGGGTGTGGCTGTGGATGTGCGCGTCGATCATCCGTACGCGGCCTACGCAGAGGTTGGGGTAAATGTGGTTGTTGAGACGGGTGAGGACATCTGGGCGCGTACGGTGGTGCGCATCAAGGAAACGTTGGAGTCCGTGCGCATTGTGCGCGACGCGCTGGCGATGATGCCCGAAGGACCGATTGAGGCCAAGATCGACGGACCCATCCCGGCCGGATTGGTGGCTTGTTCGTCGGTGGAAGCTCCACGCGGCGAGACCCACCACTTTGTGATTACCAGCGACGAGCCTCGGCCCTACCGCTGGAAAGCACGTGCGCCGACGTTCCAGAATCTCCAGGCCGTTCCTCTGTCGATCATGGAAGAAACAATCGCAGACGTACCGATCACGGTCGGCAGCTTTGATCCCTGCTTCTCGTGCACGGAGAGGGTAGAGGCAGTGGATATCCGCACCGGCGAGCTCAAGGTGTACACGAAACGGGAACTGGAGCAGTTGAGTCGGGCCAAAACGAAGCTTTTGCGTGGAGAGTGACGAAGCTGGCTGCCAACGTTGGCTTCATTGCTGATCCGGAGGCATGATGAACCGTGCATTGGGCATTGGACTGCTGAACCTGGTCCTGGTGCTGGCGCTCTCGCCGTTGCTGGAGGGCATTATCCGCAAACTGAAAGCCTTTGTGCACTCGCGGATTGGACCTCCGCTGTACCAGCCGTACCTGGACCTGTTCAAGCTGCTTGGCAAAGAGGAGATCGACAGCGAGACGAACGTGCTGTTTCGCTGGTCTCCGATCGTCGCGTTCGCTGCCGTGATGTTGGTAGCCTTGCTGACCCCGATTGGACTGGTACCGCCGATGAACGGGGCAGGCGAGGTCATCGTGTTCGTCTACCTGATCACGGTCAGTGGAGTGATGATCATGGCGAGCGGCATTGGCTCGGCCAGCCCTTACGCCATTGTGGGCTCCTCGCGCGAAATGATGATGATCCTGACGGTGGAGCCAATTCTGGCCATCGCTCTGATCACGGCGGGAATCAAGGCCGGTTCGATGCGCTTTTCCGACATTTTGGCCTACCAGATGTCTCATCCTTACTCGCTGTCAATGGGGATCGTGACCTTGGCGTTGTTCCTGGCGGTACTGGCTCAGCTGGCCAAGTTGCCTTTCGACATTGTGGAAGCTGAGACGGAAATCATGGAGGGGCCGTTCATTGAGCAGAGTGGACCGCGGTTGGCCCTCTTTAAGTGGAGCTTTTTCGCCAAGGAGCTGATTTTTGCGTCAATTCTGGCAGCGATTTTCCTGCCCTGGCCGCGCGTGGAGGCCCCGATCCTCTCGGTCGTGGTAACGTTGTTGAAAGTTGTGATTATCCTGCTGCTTGTGGGCGTGATCGATTCCGTCAACCCGCGTTTGCGGATCGACCAGGCGATCCGTTTCTACTTCTCGATGATCTTTGTGGCCCTGACGGGCCTGGCATTCGCGCTGGTGGGTTCATGAGTTAGAGCGGGTAAGTTGCCGAAACGGAGACCACCATGTTCAAAGGGAAGGCTAAAGAAGCGCTGATTTGCTTTTCCAACCCTCGGGTTACCCTGAAGTACCCGTTTGAACCGCAAGAGCCGCCGGATGGGTTCCGTGGGCGAATCAGCGTGGATGTGGAGAAGTGCATTGGCTGCGGAGGCTGCGCCAATGTTTGCCCGTCGCGGCTCATCCGGTTTTACGACGACGGCGACGTGACGCGGATGGAGTTCATCCTGGATCGTTGTACCTACTGCGGCCGCTGCGCCGACGTGTGCCCGGAAAACGCGATCACAATGACCAAGGAGTTCGAGACGGCTACAGACGACCTGGAAGATTTGTACATCATCCAGGAATTGTACATGGGCACCTGCAACCGCTGTGGACGCTGCTTCGAGACCGACAACTGGATTGACAAGATCCCAACGCGACGTAACCGCGAGGGCCGCAACTTCGTCGGCCCAGCCATGCCGCACGTGCAGCCAATCAAAGAGGTCGCGAAATGAGCAACCACATTCTGGTGACCCTCACACTGGCGATCCTGATCACGAGCATTTTCACGGTGGAGCTACGGAACCTGCGTACCACGGTGTACTTTTACTGGCTCCACTCGGCGTTGTTGCTCAGCATCATCACGGCCTACGCTACCGTGATGCACAACCCGACGTTGTACATCTGGTCGGTGTCGGTCTTGGTGACGAAGGTCATCATTATCCCCACGCTAATGCTGACCTTCTTACGACGGGTTCCGACGTACGAGTTCCGTCCGATCATCGGTTTTGGCGCTTCGTTGGTCGTGATTGTGTCGATTGAAATCGTGTTTTACAAGCTGTTCCATGCTTACGCCTACCTTCTGGCGCCGACAGCCCAGGCCCAGCAGGAACCGACGCGTTCGTTGCTGGCAGGCGCTTTTACCGTGTTTTTGCTTGGGATCTACGCTTTGTTGACACGGCGCGACGCGCTGAAAACCGTGGTGGGATTGGCGCTGATGGAGAATGGCGTCCACCTGGTTCTGTTGGCTCTGGCTTCGCAGCTTCCAGAGACAACGATGATCGGCATCTTGACGGACGTTGTTGTGGTTGTTGGCCTGCTGCTCTACATCAGTACGCAGGTGTACGAGATCTTTGGTGTGACGGACACGGCACGACTTTCCGAATTGAGGCACTGATCGAGCGAGGGTAGACAATGGTCGAATCCTCATTGCCGTTGGTAGTCATCCTTCTGCCCATTGCGGGTTCCCTGCTGGTCTTCGGCCTGAGCTTCACAGGGCTCAAATCGTGGCGGGAAGGCCTGTCGCTCCTGTTCGCTGTGGTCACATTTGGCTTCTCTTTCCAGATCGCCAGCCAGGTGTGGCACGGGGCGCGGCTTTCGAGTCTGAACATGGCGCTGTACGTGGGTGGACTGAGTGCCCTGATGCTGGTTCTGGTCGACGGTATGGTCATCTTGATCCTTATCCAGTCCATCCGTTACATGCGCAAAGAGCTGGCACGGGGAGTAACGTCGGAAGCTCGACTCGGCATGTACTACGCCTTAGTGCTCCTCTTTACCGGCACGATGAACTGGACCGTGACTACCAACAACATGGTTATGCTCTACGTGGCGGTTGAGGGCACAACCCTGGCCACGGCTTTGCTGGTGGCTTTCTACCGGAGCAAGGCTTCGCTGGAGGCAGGGTACAAGTACGTACTTTTAGTGGTGGTCGGGATCACATTTGCTCTTTTTGGCATCGTGCTGATCTACGCTGCCGCCGTGCCTCATCTCGGCTCGGGGCGGGAGGCCCTGATGCTGACGGAAGTTGGGCGCATTGCCAATGTGATTCCGAAGAACATCGCCCTGCTCGCTGTGGCGTTCATGACCTGTGGCTTTGCCACCAAAGCTGGTCTCGTGCCATTCCACGCCTGGCTGCCTGACGCTCACGCAGAGGCTCCCACTCCCATCAGTGCCTTGTTGTCCGGCTTGATCATCAAGGTCGGGGCCTACGCGCTGGCGCGGACTGTTACCATTTTCGCCCCGCACTACCACGCTGTGGTTGTGTTCATCGCCATTCTGACCTCAGCAAGTATGGTAATCGGCATCGTGATGGCCCTGGTGCAGGACGATCTGAAGCGTCTCCTTGCGTACTCGAGCGTATCCCAGATTAGCTACGTGTTTGAAGGGCTGGGTCTGGGTACGTACCTCGGGATCTACGGAGGGCTTTTCCACTTGGTGAACCACACGCTGATCAAAGCGCTTCTGTTCATGAGTGTTGGCGCGGTGATGTACGCTACTGGAGGCAAGCGGAAGATCTCGGAACTCGGGGGCTTGGCGGGCAAGATGCCGATCACGGCGGTTGGCTTTTTCGTCGGGGCTTTGGCCATCGGCGGATTACCGCCATTCAATGGTTTTATGAGCAAGTTTACGCTCTTTCTCGCGATGGGGGAAGCGCATCTTTACTGGGCCATGGCAATCGGCATCTTCACGGGATTGCTAACGATCGCCTGCTTGGTGTGGGCTGCGTACCGGGTGTTCTGGCGACAGCCAGCGGTGGAAGTGAGTGCTGACAATCCAGGTGAGGTGCGCGAAGTACCTTTCCTGATGTGGTTCAGCATCGCCGTTCTGGCGATTCTGTGCATCGTGATTGGGATTTATCCGCAGATCCTGTACCGTCCGCTGGACGCCGCAACCAACGCGATCCTGCGCATCTGGGCGGGAGGGTACTGAGAGAGTGGCTGGGGCACGGTAGCGGTTCGTACCGTGTTCGTACGCTGAGGGTTCTCAGATTGTTACAGGAACACGTAACCTATTGAGCACGACGACCAACCGGAGAACTCCCGATGTTTCGGAAGCTGTGTCTGAAGGCTTTCCCCAAGGCGTTGTGGGTTTACCACGCCAACTGCGGTGCTTGTAACGGCTGCGACATTGAAATCATTAACGTCTTGACGCCTTACTACGACGCCGAGCGTTTCGGGATCAAGCTGGTGGGGTCGCCCCGGCATGCCGACGTCATTCTGGTGACAGGCGGTGTGACCCGTCAGGCGGCTCCGGCGCTGCGGCGTTTGTACGAGGCGACGCCCGACCCCAAACTGGTGATGGCCATCGGGTCGTGCGCGTGTGGCGGCGACATGTGGTTCGACAGCTACAACATCTGGGGCGGCGCGGACAAAGTGGTCCCGGTGGACTACTACGTGCCGGGGTGTCCGCCGCGCCCGGAGGCCATTCTGTACGCCGTGGCTGTCGCCCTCGGAATGGCTCCCAAAAAGGTGGGCAAGAAGGTTCAGCGCGACTTTCCCGAGTTTGAAGAGCCGGAGTCGAAATTCATGAAAAGCGCGTAGGCGGGACCGCTTCTCAATTCTCTTCTGGAGGGATGTGACGGCCGTTTGGAGCGGGTGCCGAACAAAGGCACCCGCTTTTGCTTAGGTTTGGGATGGGACCGGGAAAGCATTTTTTCGAACTTGGTGAGAGCGCTGGCGTAAAGATTGCAAAGGCTCTGTTCCCGGGAAGTTTATCGCTCTGGCAAGAGAGGGCAGGGAGCACGGTTGTAGCCCGGGAGCAAAAAGTGCGGGGGCTGTGTGGTGAATGAACAAAGGTGAGGGAAGATGGCCGACACACCAGCGCAACAAAAGGCGGATGTTCTGATTGTCGACGACGAAGAGGTGATGCTTCATTCGCTCGGCGACTGGCTTCGTCTTCAAGGGTTCGCGCCTCGTTTGGTCACCAGTGGTATGGCCGCGCTCGACGCTCTGCAACAGAAGAAGCCGGATGTCGCGGTGGTCGACATTAAGATGCCGGGGATGGACGGCATCACGTTGCTTCGGAAGATCAAAGAAATCGACCGCAACATCCCCGTCGTGATCATCACAGCGCACGCCACCGTGGAAAACGCCGTGGAGGCCATGAAACAAGGTGCCTACGACTACATCATGAAGCCGTTCCCGCCGGAGAAGCTCGCTAATGTTCTCAGCAAGGTTGTGAGGCAGCAACAGCTTGAGGCAGAGAACGTTCGGCTTCGCCAGGAGCGTAAGACATTTCTGCGGATCGCGATCGGCGTGCTGGTGAATTTCATTGTGCTAGCATTGCTTCTGTACTTTGTTTTCGGCCGCTGAATTCGGGACGAGCATTTACGGAAAAAGCCCGCATTCGCGTAAGCGTTACCCGGCGACCGAAATCCGCCTTGGGCAAAGCGTGGAATCGTCGTGGCTGTGCCGGGCAACACAAGCCGAGATGTTTCGGGCCGTGCTGGGAACGAGGGGGCCCTCCAGACGTTGAAGGATTGACCGCCTACAGAATCGCGAACCAATCTCACTTTCCAGCAGGTTAGCATGGAAAACTTTTCGCCACAGACGCGTGTGCTGGTCGTTGACGACGACCCTTACGTACTCCAGCATCTGGAGCGCTTGTTCAGTCGCAGTGGACACGATGTGGATGTGGCCAGCACAGGCGCGGCTGCTTTGCAGATGTTCGGCGAAGGCCGGTACGACGCCGTGTTTCTGGACCTTGTCCTGCCGGATGTTGACGGCTTGCAGCTACTGAGGCAGTTTCAGGGCCGGGGTGGACGGACCGCGGTTGTCTTGATCACGGGCTACGCTTCGGTCCAGACGGCTGTGGAGGCCATGCGGCAGGGAGCGTACGACTACCTGCCGAAGCCCCTGGACAGTGAGCAGGTGCTGCGTACCCTGGACAAAATCCTGGAGAGGCGCCGAATCCTGATGGCACAGGAGGGGGAGAAAGGGTTTTCTGTGGGACCCGGCCGGTCGGAACGCATTGTGACCCGGAGCCCGCGGATGCTCGAAATCCTGGAGTTGATTGACAAAGTGGCGCCAACGGACAGTACTGTACTCATCGTCGGTGAAAGCGGGACGGGTAAAGAGCTGGTGGCGAAAGCCATCCACTACCGTAGCCTCCGCCGTGACCGACCGTTTGTGACGGTGGACTGCGGTGCCATTGTTGAAACACTGTTCGAGAGCGAACTCTTTGGGCATGAAAAGGGGGCTTTCACAGGGGCTTCTGAGACGAAGCTGGGCAGTTTTGAGCTGGCCGACGGCGGGACGTTTTTCTTCGACGAGATCGGCAACATTTCGCTGAACGTGCAAGCAAAAGTGCTGCGAGCCATCCAGGAAAAGGAGATCCGGCGCGTTGGGGGTACATCGCCGATTGCTGTAGACGTGCGGGTGGTTGCTGCCACAAATCTGGACCTGCGTCGAGCCGTCGAAAAGGGCACATTTCGCGAGGACCTGTTTTACCGGCTGACGGTGTTCCCCTTGCATCTTCCCGCGTTGCGTGAACGTCGCGAAGACATCCTGCCTCTGGCCGAGTACTTTCTTCAGCGTTTTTCCGCACGAATGCGCAAGCCGGTGGTGGCCATCAGCGAAGAAGTGCAAAATGTGTTGCTCCGGTACGACTGGCCCGGCAACGTGCGGGAGCTGGAGAACACGATCGAACGGGCCATGGTTCTCGAAGAAAGCAACACGCTGCGGCTGTCCAGTCTGCCGGAGTGGATCGTGGAAGCGGCTGAGCAAGCGCCACCGGGCGGTGCGCGCGGCATTCGCCCGCTCTGGCAAGTTGAGCGGGACTACATTGAGCAAACCTTGCGACGCCTGGGCTGGAACAAAGCCCAGGCGGCCAGGATGTTGGGAATCGATCGAAAAACGCTTTACGCCAAGCTCGCCCGCTACGGGCTGGACGAAAAGGCAAAGGTACGGGGGCGGCGTCGACACGAGTAGGGCTGCGGCTGAAAGCCCGCGCAGAGCTGGACCGGTTTGAAGGCCTGTGGACAGAGCTGTACTGCCGCACTCAGGTTCTCGCGTCCACCGTGAACGGCTGTTTTTGGTGTGGGGGACAACCGAAGCCCTCCCAGGTGGCGCTTTGGTGGGAGAAGGGGCGATGCGGACTCGTGGATTCGCTGGGAGTTGGTTCTCTGTAGCCCTCTGAACGGCGTGCACCTGTGGTGGCGGCGAACGGGGGAATCTCAAGGAACGGGAAAAAACGGAGTACTGTTTTGAAAGAGCTTGACTGTTTCGCATTTTTTTTGTAAAGTTGTGCCTTAAAGCGGGGGAGCAGTGCGTCAACATCGAGAGAACGAAGACGTTGACGGTCGGTCGCCGACGTCTTCTTTTGTATTGCCCCGACCGCTGCAGTGAAACCTTTCAATTTCGGGGAGGTTCACCATGCCGTTAGTGACGACTCACCAGATGTTCAAAGACGCTTACGAAGGCCACTACGCCATCGGTGCGTTCAACATCAACAACATGGAGATTGTCCAGGGCATCGTCGAAGCTGCTCACGAAGAGCGCGCTCCCCTGATTCTGCAGGTCTCGAAGGGGGCTCGCAAGTACGCCCGCCACGAGTTCATCATGAAGCTCGTCGAGGCTGCTCTCGAGATCACGGACGTTCCCATTGCCTTACATCTGGATCACGGGGACAGCTTCGAACTTGTGAAAGCCTGCGTGGACGGCGGCTTCACTTCGGTAATGATTGACGGGTCGCACCTGCCTTTCGAGGAAAATGTGGCGTTGACGAAGCGCTGCGTCGAGTACGCCCATTCGCACGGGATCCCTGTAGAGGCGGAACTGGGACGATTGGCTGGCATTGAGGAACACGTCAGTGTGGCCGAACGCGATGCAGTCTTCACGGATCCGGACCAGGCTGCGGAGTTTGTAGAGCGGACCGGCTGCGACTCACTGGCCATCGCCATCGGTACCAGCCACGGTGCTTACAAGTTCAAAGGCGAACCGAAACTTGACTTCGAGAGGCTACACGAGATCGAGAAGCGGCTGCCTGGGTTCCCGCTCGTGCTGCACGGTGCCTCCAGTGTCCTGCAGGAATTCGTGCAGGAGTGCAACAAGTACGGCGGCAATCTACCAGGAGCCAAGGGTGTGCCCGAAGACATGATCCAAGAAGCCGCCAAGAGTGGCGTGTGCAAAGTGAACATCGACACAGACCTGCGCCTGGCCATGACGGCAACGATCCGGCGCGAGTTCCACGAACACCCCGAGAACTTCGATCCCCGCAAGTACCTTGGGCCGGCTCGTGATGCCATCCGTGAAATGGTCCGTCGCAAGCTGCACGTACTGGGTTGCGCGGGTAAGGTGAAAAGCGAATAGCAAGCTCAGCGACAGGAGGTAGCGATGGCACGTGTAGCAATCAACGGTTTTGGGCGCATCGGACGTCTCGTTTTCCGGATCGCTCTGGAGAGGGACGCTTTTGAGATCGTTCGCATCAACGACATCACAGACGCAGCGACGCTGGCTCACCTCCTGAAGTACGACAGCGTTCACGGTCGCTTCAACGGCGAGGTTTACCCGGACGGCGACGCCATCGTGGTGAACGGCAAGCGCATCGAAATCTCCGCCGAGCGCGATCCTTCCAAACTGCCGTGGAAGGAGCTGGGTGTGGATTTGGTGATCGAGTCGACCGGCGTTTTTCGCAAAAAGGCCCAGCTGGAGATGCACCTCCAGGCCGGGGCGCCGAAAGTGCTGCTCACGGCTCCGGCTAAGGACGAAGTGGACGCCACAGTGGTCCTCGGTGTGAACGACAACATTCTGACCCCAGAGCACAAGATTGTTTCGAACGCTTCGTGCACCACGAACTGCTTTGCCCCCGTGGTGAAAGTTCTGCACGACAACTTCGGCGTTCGTCGCGGGCTGATGACCACAGTTCACGCCTACACCAACGATCAACGCATCCTCGACCTGCCACACAGCGATTTGCGGAGAGCAAGGGCTGCCGCCATGTCCATCATTCCGACGACGACGGGTGCAGCCAAGGCTGTGGGCAAGGTGATCCCAGAGCTGAACGGGAAGCTGAACGCCATCGCGATGCGTGTACCGGTTCCGGACGGTGCAGTGGTGGACTTCGTGGCCGAGTTGGACAAGAACGTGACGGCTGAGGATGTGAACAACGCCATGAAGGCCGCTGCTGAGGGCGCACTGAAGGGCATCCTGGAGTACTGCGAAGATCCGATCGTGTCCACGGACATCATCGGGAATCGCCACTCGTCAATCTTCGATTCGAAGATGACGATGGTCCTCGACAACAACATGGTCAAAGTGGTTTCCTGGTACGACAACGAACTCGGCTACTCAACCCGTGTGGTTGATGTGGCGCAGAAGCTGATCGAGATCGGCTAAGCGCTAAGTAAGTCGGGAACCTGGACTTAGGCTTCTGGGTTGATGAGATTGGGTGTCTGCGGCACAGCCCTGTGCCGCAGACACCAGGAAAGGAACGATGAGACGCAAGATCGTAGCCGGAAACTGGAAGATGAACAAGACCGTCGATGAGGCGGTCGACCTCGTTCGTTCTTTGAAAGAGAAGCTGGCCTCCGGCCCCGTTGACGATGTTGACGTCGTTGTCTGCCCCCCGTACGTGGATCTGGTGTCGGTCCGGGATGTGATCGCCGGTAGCAAGATTGGTCTGGGCGCTCAAAACGTCTACTGGGAAGATGCGGGCGCTTACACGGGCGAAATCTCGGCGGGCATGTTGTTGTCCGCTGGTTGCGGTTACGTTATTGTGGGGCACTCGGAGCGTCGCCAGTATTTCGGCGAGACCAATGCCACTGTGAACAAGAGACTCAAGAAGGCGTTTGCTGCCGGGCTCGTCCCAATCATGTGTGTGGGCGAGCGTTTGGAGCAGCGCCAGGCCGGCATCACACGCGCCGTCGTCGAGATTCAGGTGCGCGAAGGGCTTGCTGACATTTCCGCAGATCAGGTCAAGCGGATGATCATCGCCTACGAACCTGTGTGGGCCATTGGTACGGGCATAAATGCCACTCCGGAACAGGCGCAGGAGGTTCATCGTTTCATACGTGAGTTGCTGGCGGACATGTTCGGCGAGGACGTGGCGAACGCGGTGCGAATCCAGTACGGTGGTAGCGTGAAGCCTGCCAATGCTGCCGAGCTGATGAGCCAGCCGGATGTAGACGGCGCCCTGGTCGGTGGGGCCAGTCTGAAAGCTGATTCTTTTTACGAGATCGTTCGAGCGGCGTCGCAAAGATCGTGAGGAACGCATGTTTGGTTTGCTTCTGGCAATCTACATTTTGGTCTGTTTTGCCCTGACGACCGTGATCCTGTTACAATCCAGCAAGGGTGGAGGTTTGGCCGGTGTTTTTGGTGGTTCGAACATGGGCACGGTCTTCGGCGGGCGTGGCGCGGCGACATTTCTCAGCAAGATGACCACCGTACTGGCCACGCTGTTCCTGGTGATGTCGTTGCTGCTGGCCATGATCGTGCGCGGAGGCGGGGGGCGGGAGAGCCTGGTGGCCAAGCAGCGCAAGAAAATTGCGGGGCCAGCGGCTAATCTCCCGGCCGTGCCGGTGCAACAGTTTGGCGCTCAGCCCGGGGCAAGCTCGGATTCTGCAAAATAGGGTGGTTTTCGGTACTTTAGCCAGACCTTTCGTGCGGAAGTGGTGGAACCTGGTAGACACGCTGTCTTGAGGGGGCAGTGCCCGTAAGGGCGTGCGGGTTCGAATCCCGCCTTCCGCACCAATTGTATCAACCGTTCTTTACGCGCGGGAGGGCGCAGACCGAGTTCGGAAACCAGAAAGACAGAGAACAAGGAGGGAGGCCGAATGAGGATCCTCCGACGGACGGGGCAAAGTTTTGTGGCATTGCTCCTCGCTGGAGTGTTGTTGAGTGCCAGCGTGGCGTTTGCTCAAAGTTCGGGTGACCAGAAGAAAGCCCGAAAACTCTACGAGGAAGCGAGGGCTGCCTACGACAAAGGAAACTACGACCAGGCGGTTCAGAAGTATTTGGAATCGCTGAAGCTGAATCCGAAAGATGACGAAGCTTACTACGGCTTAGGTCTTGCCTACTCTAAGCTCAAACGACTGAAAGAAGCCGCAGACGCCTTCCGACAGGCCCTCGCCGTCAATCCCCAGAACCAGCAAGCCAAACAAGCTCTCCAGAAAATCGAGGCTGCAGCAAGTGGAAAACGCTCCGCAGAAGTAAAGCGCCTGTACAACGAGGGTAACACGCTGATGAAGAAAGGCGAGTACGAAGCCGCCCTCGAAAAGTACAAACAGGCCATCGCCCTCGATTCGACCCACTACCGTGCCTACTACGGCATGGGTCTGGCGTACAAGAAGCTACGCCGATGGGAAGATGCGATCGCTGCTTTTCGTAAGGCCATCTCGATCAACAAGACTTACGACAAGGCCATTTTTGCGCTTGGCAAGACCCTGGCCGATCTGGACCGGAAGGAGGAAGCGCTCAAAGTCTACAAAGAAGCCATCGCGGCGAATCCGGCCAATGCCAAGGCGTACTACGAGATGGGACGCATTCTTCTCCAGCAAAAGAAGTACGCTGAAGCAGCAGATGCCTTTCGTAAGGCGACCCAAATCAAGCCGGATTACTACCTGGCTTACACGAGCCTTGGCATTGCTCTGAAGCAAATGGGTAAGTACGCAGACGCAGTTCAGGCGCTCGAGAACGCGGTCTCCTTTAATCCCAAATACTACCAGGCTTACTACAGACTCGCCGAAGTGTACAACACGATGGGCAAGCACGAGAAAGCACTGGAAGCAGCCAAGAAGTGCCTGAGCTTGCGGCGTGGGCGCTACGCTCCTGCAGCGTTCGAGGCTGGGCGGGCTGCCCAGGCGCTGGGACGCACTCAGGAGGCGATAAAGTACTACCAGATGGCCGCCAAGAATTCCCGTTGGCGCGCACTGGCTGAGTACCAGTTGAAAAAGCTGCGCGGCGAACTTTAGGTGACGCGAGCGGGGGCAAGCAGCGAAATCTGCAACCCTGGAGGAGCCCAGGGTTGTTTTGTTCTGTTGCGGTCAGGATTTCGACGAAGATGTCGATCTTCTTGACGGAATTTCGGTACAGTGTTTGCGAGAAAGTAGTCGGCAGGGGGTGGGACGACGAGAGGGTAGGATGCCATGGACAAGCCGATGATTCAGGAAGAAAAGTCAAAGCTGGCCAGGCGTAGCGATCGCAAGCTCGAAGAGGCTACGATGGACAGAATCACGGATCTGGTTCTGGAGGCAGACCTCTACCTGACCGAGGGGAACGTAGAGAGTGCCCGGGCCCGCCTGATTGAGGCGCTGAACCTCCTGCCGCTTGGTGACCGCAAACGTTCGGTCGTGCGTTACCGCCTGGGTTTGGTGGAACTCGAGGCGGAACAGTACGAGGAAGCCCTGGCGCATTTTTCGGAGGCGCGCCGGGCCTACGAAAAGGCTGGCTTGCAGGACCGTGCTCGCGCGTGTCGGTGGGGGCGAATCATGGCGAAATTCGGTTTGGGCCAATGGGAGGATACACTGGCCGACCTTGTTTCCTTGCGGGCCGAGTACGAAGAAGCTGGTCTCGACGATTTTGCTTCGTGGGTGACACATTTGGCTCACGCACTGCAAGCCGAGCTGCCTGAACAAGACGTTGTTCGGATTACGCGAGCGAGACCGACCGGAAAATCTCGCCTACCTGAGGAGGACATCCTTTCCCGCTTGTTGATCAAACTACGTGCGCTGGAAAATGTCTCGTAGCCTTACCGGAATTGAATGATTGAGCAGCCGACCCCGGTTTTCCGCGGGGTCGGCTTTTTTCTTGGTGTTTCGTAGCCACCGCTCCAACGGGCAACGTGCCAGGGGTACACGGCGTTGGTCGTACAGCAGGGTAAGAAACGGCCGCGACCTTTCCCTGTGTGTGGTCGGCCCGTCGGAGAAGAACCGCTGTCCCGTTATTTAGGTGTTCGCGGGCCCTCGTGGTAAAATGGGGGCAACCTCCCCGGGAGGGGGATCCCTTGTTTTTCAGCTGGAAACGGACTAAATTGCACAGGCAGTGACCAAGACGTTGACCCGAACGTGCTGCTTTGGGCTTCTGGCAGGGCCCGAGCGGTCTGGGCAAGATGGGCAACGCAGAATGAACCACAGCGGAGGTAGGGATGGCACTAACGTACGCTGGCTGGGAGGCCATGCGCATGGGGTACGCCCGGCGCGTGGTGAGCGTGGGAAACGACCTGACAATCGGCGGGGGCGAGGTTGTGCCCGAGGTGAACTACACGCTGCCCCCGATCACGATTACGGCCGACACCGGCGAAAGGGTCAAAGAGCAGTACACCCGAATCGTCGAAGGCCTGCTGGCGCGAGCTGCGGACCTGGCTGTGCCGCAGCTGCTGTTGGAATTCGAGCACCTTCCGGCACTCACGCTCCAGAATGAGCTTGGAACAGCAATCACACGAAGAACAGCCGAGCTGTTGACGAGGCAGTTCGAGGAGAAGGGGCTGCGCACGGCCCTGCGAGTCACGGTGTCCGACATCCGCGACATGGAGAGGCCACCACGAGTGCGCACAGGCAGCTTTTTGATCCAAATGTTGACAGCTTTCCGGGACAACGCGCGTGCCGGTGGGCATTTGCTGTCGATTGAGAGCACTGGTGGCAAAGAGGTGCACGACGCTGCCCTGCTCGAGGCCAACATCCCCGGCATCCTGTTTTCGTTAGGTGTCCTGGCGTGCCGAGACATGCGTGCCCTGTGGAAACAGATCGTGGAAATTGCTGGCGAAACGGGTGCCCTGCCAGCGGGGGACACAGCTTGTGGGTTCGCCAACACGGCCATGGTTCTGGCGGACAGGCAGTACATCCCGCAAGTCTTGGCCGGCGTTGTGCGGGCCATGGGAGCAGCGCGCAGTCTGTGCGCGTACGAGGTTGGTGCCGTCGGGCCGAGCAAAGACTGCGCTTACGAAGGGCCGGTTTTGAAAGCCTTGCTCGGGATTCCTATTTCAATGGAGGGCAAGGCAGCGGCTTGTGCACACCTGAGCAGTGTGGGCAACGTAGCTGCAGCAGTGTGCGACGCCTGGAGTAACGAATCTGTTCAGAACGTGCCGTTGCTGTCGGGACCAGCGCCCATCGCTTTTCTGGAAATTCTCGCTTACGATTGCCGGCTGTTCAACACGGCGCTTGCTCGGGGGGAAGCGGCCAGACTGCAGACTTGGCTGACCGAAAGCGACCTGCGCGGTTCCGTACAGGCGCACTTGATCTGCCCGGAAGGGGCATTCAGGCTGGCGAAAGCAATCGATTCGGCAGGCGAAAGGGATTTCCAGCGGGTACGGGCTGCGGCCCTGGAAGCGTGCGCCATCATGCGTGATGGGCAAGAACGGGGTACGCTGACGCTCTCGCAACGTGAGTTGAGTTGGCTTAGCAGAATCGAAGACGCTCTTGCTGACTGCGACACGGAGGACAAAGCCACCGCAGCCGGGATGGAGGAGTACGGCGACCGTTTCGTCCCGGCGGAGTACGGTTTGTGAATAACGCAGCGGAGGGGCAAAATGAGCACTGTGTACCCGATTTTCCTCGCCGGCGACTGGGTGGAGACGAGCACCCGGCTCTCCAACCGCAATCCTTACAACGGTGACCTTGTTGGAGATGTTTGCCAGGCAGGCGAAGACGAAGCCGAGCGGGCCGTGACCGCAGCCGTACAAGCGTTCTCTGAGTTGAAACGTTTGCCTGCCTACGAGCGCGCGCGGATTTTGCTGGACGTGGCGGCGCAGATTCGGGAAAACAAAGAAGCGCTGGTTGCCCTGATGTCCAGCGAGGCGGGGGTGCCGCGTTTTTTCACGGGCATCGAAGTGGATCGCGCTGTACACACATTCACAACCGCTGCCGAAGAGGCAAAACGCATCGGCGGCGAAGTCCTGCCTCTGGATCTCCTGCCCGGTTCTGAAAATCGTTTTGGCTACACCCG
The DNA here is from genome assembly GCA_964644845.1 of uncultured Cytophagia bacterium. Lineage (GTDB taxonomy): Bacteria > Zhuqueibacterota > Zhuqueibacteria > Oleimicrobiales > Geothermoviventaceae > Geothermovivens. The sequence continues at coordinate 28,423 of CAZXXS010000011.1, forward strand.
CCGGGTGCCCATCGGCCCTGTTCTGGGCATCACTCCGTTCAATTTTCCCCTGAATCTGGTTGCGCACAAAGTGGCACCGGCCATCGCTGTGGCGAATCCCATTGTTGTGAAGCCGGCGCCACAGGCGCCCTGCACAGCGTTGAAGCTGGCGGAATTTTTCGAAAAAGCCGGACTGCCTCCGGGCGCACTCAGCGTTATGCCAACTTCCGTGAAAGTTGCGGAAAAACTTGTCCGCGACGAACGATTCAAGCTACTTACGTTCACCGGTAGCGCCAGTGTGGGCTGGTACCTGAAGCAGGCGGCTGGCAAAAAACGTGTGATGCTGGAGTTGGGCAGCAACTCCGCAGCGGTGGTGCACGAGGACGCACCGGATCTGGATTTCGCAGCTAAGCGGCTCGCTCTCGGTGGCCTGGCTTCGGCGGGGCAGGTCTGCATTTCTGTGCAAAGGGTGTTTGTGCACAAGCCCATCTACGACACGTTCCGGCAGCGTTTTCTTGAGGCGGTGTCCGAAATCCCGGTCGGCGATCCGCTGGATTCGGAGACGCGAGTGGGTCCACTCATCGACGAGGCAAACGCGATTCGGGTTGAAAAGTGGGTCGAAAACGCTGTGGCTAAGGGGGCGAGAGTGCTGACGGGTGGACACAGAAATGGTGCGTTCTACGAGCCCACCGTGCTGGAAAATGTCGACCACACTTGCGAAGTCTACACGGAAGAGGTTTTCGGGCCCGTGATCTTGTTGGAGCCCTACGAGACCTTTGAAGATGCGCTCGACTTGGTCAACGAGTCCAGGTTTGGCCTCCAGGCCGGGGTGTTCACGAGTAACATTCGGAACATCTTGCGAGCGGCAGACGAGCTGGAGGTCGGTGGGGTGATCATCAACGACTACCCAACGTACAGAATCGACCACATGCCTTACGGAGGCGTCAAAGAGTCCGGACTGGGACGCGAGGGGCTAAAGTACGCGATTCAAGAGATGACCGAACTTCGGCTGGTGGCATTCAACAGGTGAGATCACGGCGACGGCATGTGAACAGGCGCCGACCGGGAGTAGCAGCCGCCATCTGGCGTCTTCCAGGTGGCGGCTGCGGAGCTGTGTCTTCCCGCCTCTCTCTGCTGCCTGGAATGTTGACGCTGGGTGGCACCTGTCGTCACGCCGGGGGATGTTCCCCGATTGGAGCGCACACATGCCTTGCCGCTTTGTCGAAAACGCCGCACGCACCGGCATCTCGTGTGGACTGGTGCAGATAAACGCTGTTCTGGCTGAGCCGTTTAGCGCTTGAAGTACCGGTAAGATGCCGGTTTCTGCACGCCCTCGGTTGTCATCGTGGTTGTTAAGCTGAAGCGTACCCGGGGCCAGTAGTAGAGTACCCCGGTTTCTGTTCCGACCACCAGGTCAGGAATGCCGTCGTGGTTCCAGTCGGCCACGGTTGGGCCGTCGGTGTGACCCATCAGTGTGCGCGACACCACGCGGCCCATGTAGCGCAGAATCATTTTGCCGTTCTTCATGCCTTCGTTACGCATCCAGTCCACTGCGGGTTTGGAAGAGAAAACCAGGTCGCGGTCCCCGTCTCCGTCCCAGTCCACAAAAGTGATCTTCAGACGGCCGCTGTGGCTTCCAGGTAGCCCATTCAGGAGCACGGGGGTGCCATCCGGGTAGACGAAACGCCGTTCCGGAGGGCCCAGCCGGAGATGCCCGGCACCGTCGACGTAGCGCAGGTACACGGCCAGGTACCCCTCGTGGTCAAGCATCACCAGGTCGGGGTGCCCGTCACCGTTGAAATCCATGATAAGTGGGGAGGTGCGCCAGGGGGCCAGGAGCTCGTTCCCTTTTGCTTTGCCAGGGACCCAGGCTGGGCGTTTGGGTGGACCTTTCCAGTCAACCTCCACCGGGACGCCAGCGCTCAGTTTTGGCTTGCGCCGCGTACCGATGTTTCTGAACCACAGCACATTGCCATTGTGGTGATTCACCAGAACATCCGGTAGCCCGTCTTCATCCCAGTCGCCCACGTCAATCGTTGTGTAGCCCCAGTTTGCACCGCGCGGGAGGATGCGAATCACTTTGCCCTCGGCTTTGAGCGGCTCCGGAGGTGCCCATTTCGGGGTTGGACTGCCGCCAAGGTTGCGCACAAAAAGAATGAACCCGGCGCCGTTACCACTCAGGATGTCGTCCTTCCCGTCGCCGTCCCAGTCGAAAACTCTGGGTGCGGCAAGCGCCCCAAGGTCGACGTACTTGGCCTCCTGTTGAAAGAAACGCGGCGGTTCGAAGACGGGCACGTGGTTGACAAGCTCCCCTGTGTTCTTGAGAAAAGACACTTTGCCGTCCTCGTCCCCGGCCAAGAGGTCCACGTGACCGTCTGCGTTCCAGTCGAACGCCGTCGGTTTGATGGCCGTGCCGTAGTGCGAGACCATCTGGATGGGCTTGCCGCGGTAGCGAAGCAACTTGCCCCGCGGGAAACGGTAGTGGGTCGGTGTCCCGGTGTTCTCGAAGTACACAAACCTTGCGTAGCCGTCAACAGCGATGTAGTCGAAGTCACCGTCACCGTCGAAATCGGCTACGGCCACCTCCAGGTGTAACGGTGGTGCCGCCTCCGGGGCGGGCCCAAGGGCGATTTCTCTCGGCGGGAGCGTGAACGGTCTGGTTCTGGAGCCGGTGCCTCGGAAAAAGAGCAGCTTGTCACCCTTCCCTCGTGCGCTGAGCCCGCAGAGCAAGTCGAGCTCGCCGTCGTGGTCGAAATCAAGCAGCTTCCAGCGCGTGAACTTGGTGCCTGGTACGTAGCCGGTGGCCCGAATCGGCAAGCGGGTTTTGGCCCAGAACACGTTCTGGGGCACGTCTTTGTACATCAGGAGATCCCGGTTCGCTTGATCGGCGGCCAACGCGTGCACGTGCCCCTCAACCTGCGAGACCTCCAGCATGCCTTCAAACCCAAGACGGAAACGCGTCGTCGACATCCGTGCTCCGGGGCGGAACACCGGCATCTCAACGTTGCCACTGATGTTTTCGAAGTAGAAAACACCCGATTCGACATAGGCTCCGGTTTCCGAGACCAAGAGGTCGAAATCACCGTCTCCGTCGAAATCCATGGGCAGGGGGACCGACTTGAAGCCGACATCCAGATCGACGAGCGCATCCGGGTTGTTGTACTCCAGTTTGTGGAGCTCCATCTCGTGAACGCGAGGGTTTTTGGCATGCGGAGGCGTGCCGCGACAGCCGAAGAACAACAGGGAGGCCAAAGCGAACACGAGAATGAGTTTCCGCTGGCGAGGTAAGGGCATGTCGATGCTCCCTGGCTTGATTTTGTCTGCGGTTTCGGTTAAGTTGGTGTGGAAAAGTACGAGCGTTCCTTTCTTGCGTCGCGTCTTGCTGGAGTCTGCTGTTTTCGGAACCTACGGAAAAGCAAAAATCGGCGCAAGGGTTAAGAGACGGTGCCGCTGACCACCGGAGGGCCCCAGCCAAACCCGGTGCTGAAGGGTTACGTTCTGGCCTTGTGTTCACCCTTCCGGTTTCAGATTCGTGGATCCACAGAGGCGTGTGGGTCCGAAAAGAAAAGCCACTTTGACGGTCTGAACTCCGTTCGGCGAATGCGGGCTCAGGTACGCGTGCCGGGGCGGAGCCCGTGGGTTTTCACGTGGAGATCCCCGCGAAGCGTTCGCCTGAGGGAGAGGAGTGCCTTGTTGTGAAGACCAGGTGCCGCGTTTAGCACATTGTGTGTCGTTGTTGAGGGAGCGCCGCCGTGTGCAAAGCGGTGTCCGAAACAGCTGTTAACGTGGGCTTCGTAGACAAGGGGGCGGTAACCTTGACCGGAGGTAAGGCACATGAGACAACCCACAGCGTTCGACGGACTGCAGGTTCACCTTGGCAACCTCTACCGGCTTTCGCGCGCGAAGTCGCGGTCGATTAGTGCGGAGAATCCGACCGGAGAGAAGGGCAGGGGCGGCATGGCCGCGAATGGCACGGGTGCCGACGCGGCCCGGGACCTCGGGCTGGGCTGGAAGATCTCGCCGTCTGTGCACATTCAGCCCGGTGAGACGTACGTTGTGGCGGACATCGACGGTCCTGGCGCCGTTCAGCACATTTGGATGACTCCCACGGGGCACTGGCGTTTTCTCATCCTGCGAATGTACTGGGACGGAGAAGCTGTTCCCTCGGTCGAAGTACCATTGGGCGACTTTTTCGCCTGTGGCTGGGGAGAGTACGCGCAGATTTCTTCACTGGCCGTTTGCGTCAATCCCGGCAGCGCTCTAAACAGCTACTGGGTGATGCCCTTCCGGCAGCACTGCCGAATTACAGTGGAAAACCTGAACAGGGAGCGCGTGACGCTTTACTACCAAGTGGACTACGCGCTCTCGGAGGTCCCCGAAGACGCGGCTACGTTTCACGCCCAGTTTCGCCGTTCTAACCCACTACCGTACAAACAGGTACACACAATTCTCGACGGCGTTCGTGGCTGGGGACACTACGTAGGCACCTACCTGGCGTGGGGTGTGCACAACAACGGCTGGTGGGGCGAAGGAGAAGTCAAATTCTACGTTGACGGCGACCGTGATTTTCCCACTATTTGCGGCACGGGTACAGAAGACTACTTCTGTGGCTCCTACAACTTTGAGAATCCGAAAACCCACCAGTACCAGGAATTCACTACCCCGTACTCCGGACTTGCTCAGGTGATCCGCCCCGACGGCCTCTACCGTTCGCAAATGCGCTTCGGCATGTACCGGTGGCACATTCCAGACCCGGTTCGGTTTGAGGAGAGCCTGCGCGTGACCGTTCAGGCCCTTGGCTGGCGCTCCGACGGTCGCTACCTGCCCCTGCAGGATGACATCGCTTCCGTGGCGTTCTGGTACCAAACCGAGCCACATGCCCCGTTCCCACCTTTGCCGAGCAAAGATGACCTGGAGATCGTGTGAATGTTGGGCCCGGTCCTGCACTGCGACCCGTAAGCTGCGGGGCGGTCCGCCGGGACCGTGTGCTGCAAGTGGGAGGCCGTCTTCGGGCTTGAAGCGGGCCGACCTCGCGGTCACCGGTTCGTTCGTTTGTCTCAGGCCGGCCGGATGAAGATGCGAACCGGGGCGCCATCCGCGCCGACCCAGCGCACGGGTAAAGCGACGAAGTGCACGAAGCCAGGTGGGACCCCGGACAGGTCAAGCCCCTCAATGATTGGCACGCCTGCTCCCAGGAGGATCCTGTGTGAGGGCAGATCGTGGCTCTCCGGTGGGTCGACAGAAAGACTGTCGGTCCCCACGAGCCGGACCGATCTGTCCACCAGGAACTGCGCGGCTTTCGGTTCCAGGTAGGGAACCGGGAAGTTGCGAAAGTTGCCCTTTCGCCAAGCTCTCGAGGCGGCCGTCTTTAAGAACACTCCGTGAAACTGTTCTCCATCCGGCATCTGCTTACGTAAGTCTTCCGCTGAAATCGCTGTTTCGGTCGTTACCTCCGCGACCCAGGCGCTTCCGGCGAACCGGGCCGGGTCAAGGCTTGCCACGTCAGCTCCGTCGGCGAAAAGATGGCGAGGTGCATCCACGTGGGTAGCGTAGTGACCGCTGAGCCTGTACCGGCGTAGATTGACCGGATCGCCCTGCTCAAGGGTCATTTCTTGTACGATTTCGATGGGCGGATCACCGGGGAAGAGGGGTGTTTCTGGACCCAGCGGTAGCGTGGCGTCAATCCAGCGGTCAAGATTCGTCACGAGAGTTCACCTCGCGCGGCGCGGGACGTTACGTCGCGCAGAATGCCAAGGATTTTTTCCACTGCGCCGGGGACGGGATCCGAAAGGACCGGCAGGAACACCAGACGCTCGAAGATGGCCTCGGTAACCGGGAAATCTCCCCGTTTGTAGCCCGAGTAGTCCCCAGTGAGGGGGCCGCGACCGCGCGTGAACACATCAAAGCCTTCCGCGAAGATTTTCAGATGGTGAAGCAGGCCGTACGGGCTCGGCCCTGCGTTCAAACCGGCTTCCCGCAGTGCGGCGATGAAACGCTGCGTACTGAGCCCGCGGTGTTCCTCCGGACGGTGGATGGTTGGGAACCCGTAGAATCCGCCGCGTTCCACTCCTTCGTACGTCGCTACAGGCTCGAGTCCCGGCATGCCTTTCAGCCCCTCTTCGATGGCCTCAACGTAGGCCGCTCTTTTCCGGTTCAATTCCGGAAGTTTGCGCAGTTGTACGCGAGCAATCCCGATGCCGAGCGGGTGCGCTCGAAATTTCATGCCGAGGCCGAGGGGTTGAAGGTCGGTGTAGCGTTCCGTTACCAAATCCAGGCCCCCCATTCGGTTGACCTGACCGGCCAGGCAGGCGCGTTCGAAGATTTCTTCGTCGTTTGTTGCCAGCACGCCGCCCTCGCCGGCGCTCACAGCCTTGCTGCCCTGCAAACTCCAGGCGGCCACGTGCCCGAAAGTGCCAACGGGCTTACCCTTGTAGTGGGCTCCGTGGGCGTGGGAGCAGTCTTCCACGACGGGCACGCCTGTGTCGCGGCTAACGGCCATCAACGCGTCCATGTTGCACACGTTGCCCCACAGGTGGACGGCCACGATGGCCCGTGTCTTGTTCGTAACCTTGCGTCGGACGTCTTCGGGGTCGATTTGAAGCGTTTTGGGATCGCTTTCTACGAACACGGGTCGTGCACCGAGGAAAACCGCCGGAGCAATTGTGCAGATCCACGTGTACGTGGGGCAAATGACTTCGTCGCCCGGCCCAACGCCGAGGCCGAAGTAAGCACTGTACAGGGCCGTGCTGCCGTTCATGGTGGTGATGGCGTAGCGAAGCCCGGTCCACTCGCGCCACTCTTTCTCGAATTCCCGTACGGTTGGCGTACCGCCCGAGAGCTCGTTGCGCAACGTCATTTCGTAAGCGACCCGAGCTTCTTCCTCTGTGATTTGCTGCCAGTTGTCCAGCTCCGGCTGTTCTGGAGTCGCGGTCTGGACAAAAACAGGGGGTCCCTTTTTCTCCACCATTTGCCCTCCCACAACGCGTTTGTCGTTACCTCGTCGTTACGGCGCTTTCCCAACGATCTGAGGTTGTTGCTACGGATTGGACGGTCTGTTAACTGAAGGTCCGCTGACAGAAGTTTAGCATTTTTACGAACGGAAAGCAAGATTTCCTGGAAGCATCAACGTTCCCAACCGTGAGCCTGTGTTCACGTGCGTCGAATCCGGTGCAGGTCGGTCCGGGGCTGCTTCCCACAAAGCCGGGCCAAACCCAGCTCAGCCGCGAAGTGAGCAGGTGGAGGGCGCGTCACCCCGGCCGGTTTGATCCCGGTCGCAGGAGCAGAGGCGCGCCGGGGGTCGCCTGGGCAAAAGGTGCTGGCGTTACCCCTCCCGCACCCGGGTGAGGCGCAGTGTGTGCTCCCGAGCAGCAAGGGCATCCGTCTGCGGGGTGGTGGCCTTGCTTACAACAAAAAGTCTTTGGAAAACCGCAACCTGCGGGTTAATTTTCCGGGGAATGGTAGCAGATCCCGTCCCCGGAACGGCCCGGGTGCGGAAGGACCGATTCAGGATGTTGTCTTACGGAGGGTCTGGCCACACAGTGGAAAAGAAAACTGTGCAGAAACAACCGGCTGAGGAAGCGACAAAGGCTTCGGCCCCGCGCGAAGGATTGGCCGATCTGGCACCGCTGGTTGTCGGATTTGCGCTGGTTGTCCTGGCCGCGCTGCTTTTTTCTTTGCGCGACAGGCTTTCGCCTGTACTACTGGCCTTGGCTCTCGTGTTGGTTTTGTACCCTTACCGGCGTTTTGCCGCGGTGCGGGTCACGCTCGGGGTAGTGGTGCTACTGCTGGTTTTGGAGTTCTTGCGTTCGGCGAGCAGTGTTTTGATGCCTTTCGTGCTCTCGGTTGCCTTTGCGTACCTTTTCGACCCGCTGGTTGACGCGTTCGAAGCTCGGCGGGTGCCAAGAACGGTTGTCATCCTGGGCATCGACCTGGTTGTGCTGGGGGGCATCGTTTTCTCGCTGATCGTGTTGATTCCCAAACTCGCAGCTGAGGTTGCCCAGGTTTTCCAGCAGATCATTCAGCAAGCGCCAGCTGTGCAGCGCTGGTTCCAGGAAGATCTCACGGCCTACCTTTCGCGGTACGGCTTTGACGTGAGTCGACTTACGGAAGGGGTGTTGGCGGGACTTCCGGACAAGTTGCAGGAACTGCTGCAGGCCTTCCTCAGTGGTCTGCTCAGCGCCAGCTCCAGCCTGTCGTCGGTCCTCGGGCAGTTCTTGAACCTGGTTCTTGTGCCGTTCATCACGTTCTACCTGCTGCGCGACTGGGACAAATTGCGCCACGACGTCAAGGTGTTGTTCATCCCCGTGGACAAACAGGCGGCGGCATCCAGCTTGTGGCACCGAGTGGACGACATTTTGAGCGGTTTCGTACGTGGTCAGCTGACCGTCTGCGTGCTGGTCGGCGCGCTAACGGCCGGTGCCTTGCTCTTGCTTGGCATCCGCTACTGGTTGGCGTTGGGTATCCTGGCAGGGGCGTTGAACATTGTACCTTACGTGGGGTTAGCGGTCACGCTTTTGGTTGCGGTTTTGGTGGGCCTTTTCAGCCCTAACCCGGGGTGGACTGTGTTGAAAATCGTTCTGGCCATCGAAGCTGTGCAAGTCCTTGAGAGTACGGTCCTTACACCGCGAATCGTGGGGAACCGTGTTGGCCTTCACCCTGCCTGGGTGATTCTGGCCGTGTTGGTGTTTGCCAATTACCTGGGTGTTCTGGGTTTGTTTCTGGCTGTGCCGATCACTGCAGTTACCAAGGAGCTTCTGCTTGATGCTCTGCGCAAGAAACGTCGCCAGGAGGCCGAGGCGCAGGCATGCTGAAAGTGGAGCGCGTGGAAAGCGGAGGCCTGGCCGAGAAGCTCGGCCTCAGACCGGGAGATCGGTTGTTGGCGGTGAACGGGGAACCGGTGCGAGACGAACTCGATTTTCAGTTCTACGCCAGCGACGAGACGATCGAGCTGCGAGTAGCTCGAAACGGCAAGGTGCTGAAGGTGGTGGCTGAGCGCGAATTCGGGGAATCCTGGGGAATCGAATTCGCTGAAATTCGTTACCGTTCCTGTGGCAACAAGTGCGTGTTTTGTTTCATCGACCAGAATCCGCAGGGGTTACGGTCGTCCCTTTACTTCAAGGACGAAGACTACCGTTTGAGCTTTTTGCACGGGAACTACGTGACCCTTACCAACCTCGGACGGAGCGATCTGGAGCGGATCCTCAGACAGCATCTCTCGCCGCTTTACGTGAGCGTGCACGCGACAAATCCGGAGGTACGCAAGCGTCTTCTGGGCATCGATCACGACGACAGACTTCTGGAGAAAATCCAGACGCTGGTTGAGGGAGGCATCGAGCTGCACACCCAGATCGTGCTCGTACCTGGCTACAACGACGGCAGCGTTCTGCAAGACACGGTGGACACCCTTCGGCGTTACGCTCCGGCCGTTGCGTCGGTTGCTGTTGTCCCTGTGGGACTCACGAAACACCGCGCGCACTTACCCCGGCTTCGCCTTGTTGACCCACGCCTGGCAACGGAAGTGGTGCAGACTCTGGAAGAGAAAGCTCGAACGTGTCGGCAGGAACTCGGCGTGCACTGGGTCTACCTGGCCGATGAATTTTACCTCCGCGCGGGCTTGGATGTGCCTCCCGCAGGGCGTTACGACGACTTCCCCCAGATTGAAAACGGAGTTGGCATGTTGCGGGCTTTCCTGGATGCATTCGAAGAAGAAACGAGGGAGTACCCGCGCGCACTCGGCAGAACTGTGCGGGTCGCGGTGTTGACCGGCCGGCTTGCTGCTCCCCAGCTGCAGCGATTCGTTTTGCCTGTTCTTCAGGAGGTCGTTGGCCTGGAGGTAACGCTTGTTCCCGTCCGGAACGACTTCTTCGGCGAAAGCGTTACCGTGTCTGGCCTGCTCGTGGGAAAGGATCTGGGGACTTCATTGGCCGAACTTTCTTCGGAGCCTGACTGGGTCCTGATCCCAGCCAACACGCTTAACCCTGACGGTGTTTTCCTGGACAACCTGCGTCCCCAGGATCTGGAAGAACGTTTCGGTGTCTCTGTTTTGCCTTTGGACGGCACGTTTCTACCTTTTTTCGAGGAAATTGAGCGAGGATGACATCCCCGAATGAAAAGCCCGTAGTTGCGATTGTTGGTCGCCCGAACGTGGGCAAATCGACGCTGTTCAACCGAATTCTGCGTCAGCGCGCCGCCATCGTGGACGATGTGCCCGGTGTGACGCGGGATCGACTCTACGCGGAGGCGGAGTGGAGCAATCGGCGTTTCGTGCTCGTGGACACGGGTGGCTACGTACCTGAGTCGAACGACTTGATGGAACAGGCTGTCCGCGAGCAGGTGCAGTACGCGATGGACGAGGCGGCGTTGATCCTGTTTGTGGTCGATGCGCGCTCCGGGGTCACGACGCTGGATGAAGAGATCGCCCGTTTGCTCTCCAGGTCGCAAAAGCCAGTTCTACTCGTGGTGAACAAGGTGGACAGTCACGTTCAGGAAACCGCCGTGTACGAGTTCTACGCGCTGGGTTTGGGTGAGCCGTTTGGCGTGTCGGCTGCGGAAGGGCGAGCCACCGGTGACCTTTTGGACCGCATCGTTGAGAAACTCCCGGAAACGGCTGAGCAGGAGGAGGAGCACACGGACGAAGCGGTTCACGTAGCTGTAGTTGGTCGCCCCAACGTGGGCAAATCGAGTTTTGTCAACGCGGTGCTCGGGGAGGACAAGCTGATCGTCACCGAAATCCCTGGTACGACCAGGGACAGCATCGACACACGTGTGGTGTACCGGGATAGAGACCTTGTCTTGATTGACACTGCTGGTTTGCGTCGGCGGTCCAAAGTGCGCGAATCGCTGGAATTCTACAGCACCGTTCGTACTCACCGGGCCATCCGACGTAGCGACGTTGTGCTTGTGATGGTCGGTGCGGATGAGGGCTTGACGAGCCAAGACAAGAAGATTCTTGAGGAAGTGATCAGCGAACGACGCGGTGTTGTGTTGGTCATCAACAAGTGGGATCTGCTTCAGCACGACGCGGATCTGGCCAACCGCTACCGGGAACTTCTGGAGAAAGAACTGCGCATTTACCGGTACGTGCCCATCGTGTTTACTTCGGCCAAGACCGGTCGCGGCATTCGGCGGGCTCTGGACACAGCAGTGGAAGTGTGGGAAGAGCGACAGCGACGGATCGAGACTGCTCGGATCAACGAATTCTTGCAGGAAGCAGTAACCGCTTACCCTCCACCGGCGTACGGTTCGAAGTACGTCAAAATCAAGTACGCTTCACAGGTGGACACAAACCCGCCGGTGTTCGCGTTCTTTTGCAACATCCCGAAAGGCATCAAGGCACCGTACCGGCAGTATCTGGAAAATCGCCTGCGAGAGAAATTCGGTTTCCGAGGCGTGCCTCTGATTCTCACTTTCCGAAAAAAGTAACCGAACGGAAACCAGTCTCTCGGACACGGAGGGTTCAAAGGGATCTCCGTCTGCGAAATTCCGTCCAGCAGGAGTGGGCTGGAGCAGCACCAGCCTTCGGGTTTGCGGAGGGGATGGCGCTAACCCTCAAATCTGCCGCACTGTTTCGCTGTGGGTGGACCGACTGTCAGGAGGGTGTTCATGGTGCACATGAGGAAAAGGCTGCTGTGGGTTGGGCTTGTCGCGGCACTGACTCTGCTGGGGTGCTCGGGTGGGCAATCGGAGAAGCTGGTGTTCCACAGGATCAAGTACAACAACCCAGGGCTGGTAGTTGACCTGGGCGTTGGGCTGTGGGCTTGGCCACTACCGATGGACTGGGACGGTGACGGAGACTACGATCTGGTCGTGTCGTGCAGGGACAAGCCTTACAACGGGGTGTACTTTTTCGAAAATACCGAGGGCGACGTCAGGTTCCCCACGTTCAAGCCCGGTGTTCGGCTGGCTTCGGGGATTCGGAACATTCAGATCTCGTACGTTGCCGGTGTTCCACGCTTGCTGACACCGGCCGAAGAACTCGTGGATTTCAAGCGTACGCACTTCAGTAAACGGAAGCAAATCTACCCCAGAAAGGAGCTGATCGAAGGGAAAATCAGGGCGAACCAGTGGAAGTACGTGGACTACGACGGCGACGGCGACCAGGATCTGCTCGTCGGTCACGGCGACTGGTCGGAGTACGGCTGGGACAACGCCTTTGACAGCACCGGACACTGGACGCACGGTCCGCTGCACGGTTACGTGTTTTGGATTGAGAACACTGGAGACGACAGGAATCCTCAGTACGGCAAACCGCAGCAGATCTACGCTGGGGGCAAACCGGTGGATGTGTTCGGCATGCCTTCGCCTAACCTGGCCGACTTCGACGGGGATGGCGACCTGGACCTGCTGTGTGGCGAATTCCTGGACAAGTTCACCTACTTCGAGAACGTAGGGGACCGAAAACACCCGCGCTTTGCATCAGGACGTATCCTCACGTACAAAAATCGGCCGATCCGGATGGACCTGGAGATGATCGTTCCGGTGGCTTTGGATTGGGACAAGGATGGCGACGTGGATCTGGTGGTTGGGCAGGAGGACGGCAGGGTGGCGCTGGTGGAAAACACGGGTCACGTCGTAGACGGTCTGCCGCAATTTCTGCCGCCGCGGTTTTTTCAGCAGCAAGCCGCCGATCTGAAATTCGGTGCGCTGGCAACGCCGGTCAGTTTCGACTGGGACGGTGATGGTGACGAGGATTTGATTTGTGGGAACACGGCGGGTTACCTTGGCTTCATCGAGAATCTGGACGGCGGCAACCCTCCGCGCTGGGCAGCGCCGGTCTACCTCAAGGCCGACGGGAAGGTGATTCGCATTCAGGCCGGTTACAACGGTTCCGTGCAGGGCCCGTGCGAGGCAAAATGGGGTTACACGGTTCCAAGTGTGGCCGACTGGGATGGCGACGGGTTGCCGGACATTGTGGTGAACTCCATCTGGGGCAAGGTGTTGTGGTACAAGAACGTGGGCACGCGCACGCAGCCACGACTGGCCGCTGCTCAGCCGGTGAAGGTAGCCTGGGACGGCCCCCCTCCGAAACCGCCCTGGGTGTGGTGGAACCCGGTGGACGGCGAACTGGTTACGCAGTGGCGCACAACGCCGTACGTGATCGATCTGAACCACGACGGGCTGAACGACCTGGTGATGCTGGACCGTGAGGGCTACCTGGCCTTTTACGAACGAGTACGGCGCAACGGAGCACTGGTGTTGTTGCCCGGGAAGCGAATCTTCAAGAGGGCAACGTCCGGGGGCGAGGCAGGGCTGCTTCGTTTGAACTCTGGCGAGGCAGGACACAGCGGGCGCAGAAAATTCTGTTTTGTTGACTGGGACGGCGATGGTCGGCTGGACCTGATGGTGAACAGCAAGAACGTGGACTTTTTGCGGAACGTGGCGGAGCGGCCGGACGAATACGTGTTCGAAAACCGGGGAAACCTGTCGGATTTGCTTCTTGCAGGTCATTCAACCTGCCCCACCCCCGTGGACTGGAACAGGGACAAAGTGCCCGATTTGCTCGTTGGTGCCGAAGACGGACATTTCTACTACGCGGTGAATCCGAGAGCGAGCAAACAGTGAATGTGAGCGTTGCCGTGCAGAACTGCGTCGGGACGTGTTTACCGGGGCAACCAACAAATGTAAAGCCGTGACAGGTAGCCTCGTTTCCAGCGGGCCTGAGGCAGAGCGACGGCTGTTCGTGACTGTTTTCACGAGCCTTCGGTCATTGGAAGGTTTGCGTTGTCGAACCGAAAGGAGTCGTCTTTGACGAGATTTCCGAGACCCAGAATTTCCTGGCGTGGCGTTCTTGTGCTGACGGTAGTTTTGACGGGGCTGACGCCTGCCTACCAGCAGGCTGCAACCGAACAAACGCGCTCGTTGGCCCGGGTGCTTGGACTCACAGAGGTCCAGGTACTGACGTACCGGGGACTCATGCTTGTGGACTCGACGCGCGTTCCGGTGAATCTGCGTCCGTACGTGCGCGTGCCTTTGAAAGGTACCACGCCCCTGCTATTCGAACTGCGAAGATCGCTGGGCGAAATTCCACCGGCCGAGCGCCGACTTTTGCAGACCCTTTTCGATCGGCCGCCAAGCTCGGTGTTACCACTGTCTTTGGTTAGCCCAAGGGGGCACTTCCGCATTCACTACACGCTGGAGGGGCAAAATGCCGTTCAGCCTGACTACCCCGACACCGTTGCGGCGATTTTCGATCACTGTTGGGAGATTGAAATCGACACGCTGAAATTTCGGGCCCCACCAAACGACGGCGGTGAAGACGGCCCGGAATACGACATCTACATCCTGGACATCAGCGACTACGGTTACACCACGGCGGAAAAAGACGTTCCGAGCACGCCGCGCGACGACTGGGTGACGTACATCGTGGTCGACAACGACTACCAGAATCCGCGCTACCACACGAAAGGGCTGAATGGGCTTCGCGTTACGGCAGCGCACGAATTTTTCCACGCCATCCACTTCGGCTACCGGAGCTTTCTGGATGAAGACGTGTTCTACTACGAAGCCTCCGGCGTGTGGATGGAAGACTTCGTCTACGACGCCGTCAACGACTACTACCAGTACCTGCCAAGTTTTTTCGGAAAGCCGGAGAAACCGTTCAACACCTACGACGGGTGGCACGAGTACGGGCTTGCCATTTGGAACAAGATGCTCGTGCGCCTTTTTGGGCGCGACATCATTCGGCAGGTCTGGGAACAAATGGTTGCAGGACCAACGCACGTCACACCGGCTCTCGAAGCGCTGGGCCAGGTTGCCCAGAAACACGGAGACACGTTTCAACGTCTGCTCGCGGAGTTTCAAGCCTGGAATTACTTCACGGGAAAGCGGGCTGACCCAGAGCACTACTACCGAGAGGGAGCTGCTTACCCGGAACTACGACCCACGCGAGACGTTTTGTTGGACAGCAGCTACGTGGCTCAGGACTCGGCACGGTCGCTGGCAGGGGTGTTTGAGCACTTCGAAGTGCAGAAATCGAATGCCTTCCGCGTCGTGTTCAACTTTGACACACCTGCTGCGTGGATGATCGCAGTTGCCGTCTGGAATCCAGAAGGGGAGCACTGGCACCAGACCTTGCGTCCAGGCCAGGAAGCGGACCTCGGATTCTTGACCACTTACACCGACTTCTTGATTGTACCCGTGAACATTTCACTCCAGGGAAACGGAGCGTCGCAACGCCGTCGCTTTCGCCTGGAAGTTTCTACGCGTCCTTCCAACTACCGACCCCGCTTTCAGGTGTCGGATCCGGCTCCGAACCCGTTTATTCCCACAGCACACGGGCTGCTTGAGTGGAGCTACCGGCTGGCGAAACCGGTGGATCACGCCCTTTTCTACGTGCTGGATGAGCACGGTCGAGTCGTGGCGAAGCAAGACCTGGGGGCCCGAGGGGACGGGTTTCACACCTGTCGTTGGGACGGGCGTAACGAGAGCGGCGAACTTGTTGCCAGCGGTGTGTACGTGCTGGAACTGGTGGCTGGCGACCAGATTGGCAAGACGAAGGTTGCGGTGTTGAGGTAAGTCACTGTAATCTCCTGGAAGCCTGTGGCCAAGTCTGAAAGATCTGCACTTCTTCCAAACGCTCGACGCACCGGGACTCCTGACACCAACTGAGTGGGAAGCCGTGCCTGTGGGAGGGGGCGAGCGGAGCCCGAGGTTTCGCACTTTTGCAGAGTTCCTTGGGCCGAGTTCTTGCACTGTTTCCGGTGTCACGCGTCTCGATTTGCAGCGAGCATGTGGGGAGCCTGCCGGTTTCACGCCAGGAGCGAGCGACAGAGCTCAGGCTTTCGGGCCGGCGTGGAAAGGTCTGGACCGCGTCAGGGTTTTCGGAAACCTGATTTTCTGGCGCCGTTGGGACGAGGCTGTTGGACCAGTTGCACGCGAAGATCGGTCCAGTGAGGCCGGACCTCAGTCAGGGCCACCGCAGTCCGAAAACGGATGACCGGGAGAGAAGGTCTTTTACGGTGTGCCCCGGAATTTCGGTGTCCTTTGTGGCGCGGAAGGGAGGTCGTTCCCGGAACTGCCGAAGACTCCTGGCGACGGTAACGGGGAATCCGGGGGAACTGGCGCAACGGCGAGAACCTGAGTGGTGAAATCGCACCGAACGGACCTGCGAGGATCTCGGCGGAGCTAAGCACCTCGGACCGTCGTTGATCAAGTTCTCGCCGCTCTTGTGCGAGATCCGGGCAGCAGACGACCAACCTGAATGCTCTCCTACGGCTTTCCCGCGCTGAATTTTCACCGCAGCTTTCCCGTGAGCACCTCGACGCAGCTTGCGACGCAGGAATGTTAGTGCCTGGAAGCTCTTCGCTTACAGCCGATCGGCTGGTGGGGTCGGGCGGCTTGGTCGGTCGTTACCGTGGCTGGGCGTGTCCGGGTTTGGAGCGGTTTTTGCAACTCGCGCTGCACACCGGCCGGGTCAGACCCACGAGAGCGGCCTGCGTTTTCGGGGGAAACCGTCTCCGTTGGGGTGCTGTGGGTGGACAAAGACGTTCGGGGATCCAGCGCTCGCCGAATCGGGACCGGTAGGGCATTGTAATCCCTTGGACAGGGGGCACAAGCAAAGGCGGGTGGGGTTGTGCTTGTCTGCGTGCTGTGCGGGGCGTGCCGGCACGGGCCGATCGGGCCACAGGTTGACTCCGTGCTTTTTCTCCGCTCAAGATCGTGCAATTTCGGCCGTTAATTGATCATTGAACCCGCTTTGCAAAAAACGGAGCAGGGGAGGAACAGGACAACTTTGGGAGGCGCGGGTGCAAAGGCAGATCAAAGTCAATCTCGGTAACCTTGTCCTTTCTCTTTCGGAGGCAATGGACCTCGCGGATCCGAGCATTACGAGACATCAGCAAAGAGTGGCCTTCGTTGTCTGGGAGATGGCACGCGAGGCAGAGCTCTGCTCTGATGAAATGGAGCGGGTTTTTCTTGCCGCTCTTCTTCACGACATCGGTGCCTTCTCTTTGGAAGAGAAGGTGTCTCTGCACGAGTCCAAAGCGGATCCCGAGGAACTCGAGATCCACTGCGTCCGCGGGCAGAGGTTGCTCGAAAAGGTCCCGTGGCTCAACAGAGCAGCCGACATTGTCCGCTTTCATCATCGCGACTGGCGAGAATGGGACCTGCCGATTGGTGAACACATTGTGTTCGACTCTCAGCTGGTTGCTCTCGCTGATTTTGTTGAACGGAGTCTCAAACGCGACGTGTTCGTCTTGCATCAACACGAGACGATCATTTCGGCCGTGATTGAGCAGCTGGGCACCGCTTTCCATCCGGACGTAGTGGACCTGTTCGTCGAGAGCTCCAGACGTGAAGAATTTTGGCTTGATTTGGTCTCGCCGCGGCTGTACTCGCTGCTCCTCAACGAAGGGCCGTTCCGGCAGATTGAGGTTGGATTGGAAAACATCTTGACCATCTCAGAGCTGTTCCGAAACATCATCGACTTTCGTTCCCGGTTTACGTCGACTCACTCCGCGGGGGTTGCGGTTTGCGGAGCAGTTCTGGCGAGCCTCTTTGGCTTGAGCGAAACCGAGGCCAAGCTGATGGAGGTAGCTGGAAATTTGCACGACATTGGGAAACTCGCCATCGACAATTCGATCTTAAACAAACCTGGGAAGCTGACAGAGGCCGAGATGGCCGTGATGAAGGCTCACGCTTACTACACGTACTCGGTGATCAAGACCATTGGGGGGTTGCAGCAAATTGCGGAGTGGGCTGGATACCACCACGAGAAACTGGACGGCTCCGGTTACCCCTTCCGGTGCTCAGAAAACGAACTGAGTACTGGAGCGCGAATCCTGATGGTCGCCGACATTTTCACGGCCCTGATTGAGGATCGTCCCTACAGGCAAGGGATGAAGCGGGACAAGGTTACCGGAATCTTGCGTAGCATGGCGGACGGGCACCAGCTTGACTCTCGAATTGTCGAACTGCTTCTGGACAACTACGATTACGTCCACGCTGCGGTTGCGCAGTCCCAGCAAGCGGCGCGGACGCTCTACGAACAGCAGTGTTCATGCGTCCGTCCGGCTGCTTAACCAAACAAAATTCCCTGTAGCCCAAGCCTTCAACGAGCAGTTTCGACTCCGCCGTAGGAACAGGTTGCGGATCGTGCCGTCCAGTAGAGCTTTTGTCGCGGCGACGCAAAACTCTGAGGGCTGCCGCCTTCCCAGAACACCGGTGGGCCCCGGGAGGCCGGCGGAAATTCGCCTGCTGGGGTGGATTTCCTTCCGGGGAAATGGGGCCCGTCTTCGGGGCTCCGACTAAAGCCGCGAAGGGCAATTGGGGAAACGGTGACTCCCGCTGTAATCTCTTCAGCAGTCCTTTCTGCTACGTGAACCTCCTGTACCCACTGCCAATCTGGATGTGCCGCGTGTCTTGGGGGTACCCGGAGTTGTCCGCCTGTCAAACAGCGTCCGGTTATCCGGAACTTCACGCAACGGTTTTTGCCGACTGGTTCTGTCAGCAGAAAAATGAGTTGCTACATTGCAGATTTGGGCCTTACCTTCAAGAGCATCGTTTTATCCAGATGTCCTGCGTCGAATTACGGCTGACTCGAAGACACTGCGCGAAGCTGAGCGGTTCGTCAAGCCGCTGGCCGAAGGTAGGACCGGGTGAACACGGCGGAGCTCGGAACCAGTTCGAGGTGCTACGGTCGCGTTCTTTCGAGGAGGCGGAGGGAGACGATCATGCGCTGGATGATTCTATTTGTTCCCTTTTTGCTTACGGTGTTCAGCGGAGGTTGTGGGGAACCCCCGGATCTCGCTGTTGTGGCGCGGGAAATCGTGACGATGGACGACGAGCGGCCGCGGGGCGAGGTGGCGCTCGTGCGAGGTGGTCGAATCGTGGCGGTGGGTTCGCGGGAGCAACTTGCGGCAGGGCTGAAGCAGGCCCACAGCGTGCTGGATTTCGGCAACGCGGTGGTGTATCCTGGGTTCATCGACGCTCACCTGCACGTGGCTGGTACGGGACGGGCCTTGATGGAACTGAACCTCGTTGGCACGCGCAGCTTGGAGGAAGTACTGGCACGGGTGCGGGAAAAGGCTACGGAACTTGCCCCGGGAGAATGGCTGCTGGGTCGCGGCTGGGACCAGAACGATTGGCCGACAAAACGGTTTCCGACGAAAGTCGATCTGGATCGTGTCGTTTCGGATCGGCCGGTGTACCTGAAAAGGATTGACGGCCACGCTGGCTGGGCCAATTCCGTCGCGCTTCGTTTGGCCGGGATTGACGCGAGCACGCGGGACCCCGACGGCGGGCGGATTGTGCGCTTGCCGGGTAGTCGTGAACCGAGCGGGGTGCTGGTCGACAACGCGATGGGCCTGATGGCCTCGGCATTGCCAAAGGTCGATCGCAGCCTTGTGAAGAAGCAGGTGCTGAAGGCCATGAACCACTTCGCGTGTCTTGGCCTGACGTGTGTTCACGACGCCGGCGTGGACTCGCTCGATCTGGCCGTGTACCGCGAGTTAATCGACGCCGGGCAGGCAAAGGTCCGTGTGTACGCCATGCTTCTGGACGGGCCGATCCTGGATGATTACTTCCGGTCTGGACCTGTGCTGGACTACGGCAACGGGATGTTGACAGTGCGTTGCGTAAAGCTCTTTGCGGACGGCGCTCTTGGGTCCAGGGGGGCGGCGCTGTTCGAGCCTTACTCGGACGATCCGGACAACCGCGGCCTCCTTGTGACTCCTCCCGAGGAAATCGAGAAGGTCACCGAACGCGCGCTTCGGGCTGGCTTCCAGGTAGCTACGCACGCCATCGGGGATCGAGCTAACCATCTCGTGCTGGACGCGTACGAGAAAGCCCTGATCGCCGTGCCTACGGCGGATCACCGGCTGCGAGTGGAACACGCGCAGGTGCTCGCTCCCCAGGACATTCCTCGTTTCGCCCGACTCGGTGTAGTCCCATCGATGCAGCCCACCCACGCTACATCCGACATGCCGTGGGCCGAAGAGCGCCTCGGGCCCGAGCGACTGCGGGGGGCTTACGCCTGGCGCTCACTGTTGGACACGGGTGTACGCATTGCCGGTGGTTCGGATTCCCCTGTGGAGTCTGCAAACCCCCTGCTCGGCATCTACGCAGCAATCACTCGGCAAGACCTGGACGGCAACCCTCCCGGTGGCTGGTACCCTGAACAGCGCGTAAGGCTTCGGGAAGCCCTTCGGATGTTCACAATCGACGCGGCCCACGCTGCCTTCCAGGAGGAGGAACTGGGCTCGATTTCGCCGGGCAAGAGAGCCGATTTCACCGTACTCGACAAGGATCTGGCCAGCGTGCCACCGGAAGAAATTCCCGGGGTGCGGGTGGTTGCCACACTGGTTGGAGGGCAGCTGGTGTACCGGGGGGAGTGAGAACGCACCAAGCGCAAACTGTCCTTAGATGATGCGCACGGTCCTTCGCAATTCGCTGTTCGGTCTCGGAAAAGCCGCACAGGGGAGCAGGCGTGGACATTTGTACAGTTTGGGTTCTCGCTTGTTCACTTCCCAACACCTCGTGCATCTGGACTGCGAAAATTCTTGACACGCCTGCGAAAATTGGGTATCTTGCGTTTGGCGCCTGGCAATGAGAGCAGAGCTGTGGGGGCGTGGCCATCTGGTGGTCGCGATGTCGCCCTGGCTGAGACGGAAGGGAGGGTTTGTGCGCGGGCTGAGGATTTGGCTGCTTGTTTTGCTGGCTGCGGGGATCCTGTCGCAGACCTGCAATCGGTCGTCTTCGCACGAAGACGTGACCGGGCAGGGCGTCCTGAAGATCGTTCAACCTGCTGTCCCGCTAACGTCAGGAGACCCTGCCCTTCGTAACCCAACCTGGGCGCCGCGCGGAGACCTGATCGCTGCTTCCGCTGTGGACGGCAACAGCCTTTGGGTCCTCGGTGCGGATTCCCTTCCGCCGCGCCGTGTTGTAACTGGACAAAGCATCGGGGGGGCTTACACCTGGTGTCTCGGCGGCCGTTGTCTCGCGTACCGAGAAGCAGAAATCCACGGCCGTCGGCGGCTGTGGCGAGTACGCGTCCTGCACGTCCGATCGTCTTTGGTCTACGATGTTTTGGGCCCCACGCCCCGCGTGTCCCCTCCGCGCTGGGAGCCCTCCTCCAGAATTCTCTACTTCAGTGTGCGCGGTAAACCGCGACTGTTTCGCTTGGCCATGTCTGACACCGGGCTGGTCACGGAACCGCTGACGCTGGACGCCTGGACAAAGCAAGCGGGTTCGGGGACACTCGTCTTCGAGCGAAACGGCGGTTTGGACGTGATGACTGCCGGCAGGGCGAAACCGGCTCATTTTGCGTTGGCAAGCGGCGGTCAGGTCCTTAATCCTGCGGTTTCGCCGAACGGCAAACAGGTGGCTTTCGAGTCGACCGCTGGAGATTCACTTTACCTCCTCGATCTGGTTACCGGTCGGATCCGCGCTCTTGGAACCGGCCACCTACCAACGTGGTCACCGCTGGGGGATTACCTGGCTTGTGTTGTCCAGCGGGAAGACGGTTTGCGGGTGCTGTCCGCCGAGCTTTTCCTGGTGGACAGCCGAAGCGGAAAGCGACTTCAAATCACAAACACCCCGAACAGGTTGGAAGGGCACCCGAGCTGGTCGCCGGACGGCGAAAGAATCGTCTACCACGAAGAGCGGGACGGGAAACTCTACCTGGCCGAATTCACCCATGTCTACGCAACACCGCCGGAGCGCTGACGCTAACGTTCACTCCAGGAAAACGCTGCTTACGCGCGTCTACAGAAGGTTGTTCGAACAGATTGGCCCACGGCACTGGTGGCCTGGCGAAACCCCTTTTGAGGTCATGGTGGGGGCGATTCTGACGCAAAACACAGCGTGGGCTAACGTTGAGAAAGCGATTGAAAACCTGAAGAAGGCTGGCCTTCTCGATCCACTGGCGCTCTACGAAGCCAAGCAGGACCAGGTGGCCGAGCTGATCCGGCCGTCCGGCTACTACAACCAGAAAGCGGCCAAGCTCAAGCGTTTCGTCGCCTTTTTTGTCGAGGAGTACGGGGCTGATCTGGACAGGATGAAAGCCGAGCCAGTCGGTGTGCTGCGGACAAAGTTGCTACAGATCAACGGAATTGGTCCGGAGACAGCCGATTCGATTCTGTTGTACGCACTGGAGAAGCCGGTTTTCGTCGTCGACGCTTACACACGCCGAATCTTCTCAAGACACGGGTGGGTTGAGCCGACAATCGGGTACGAGGAGCTTCGCACATTTTTCGAAAGTGCCCTGCCGCGAGACGCGAAGCTTTTCAACGAGTACCACGCCCTGCTGGTCTACGTTGGGCACCATTTCTGCAAAAGGGATCCGCGCTGCGAAGGATGCCCCTTGCAACCGTTTCTCCCCAGGAAGGGGCCGGTACGTGAGACTGAGAGGAGCTGAGAATGCCTGTCCTCACCATCAACGGAATCCTGATCATCATTTTACTCGGCATTCTCGCCGCGTATTCTCTGAAAGAGCGCCGGTGGTGGCTGCTACCCATCGACCTCGCCGGGGTTGTTGCCGCCGGTCTTGCCGTAGGGATGGAGCTGGGACATTTCGAGAATCGGGCTCTAACGATCACAACAATGGCGGTAATCACGGCGGTCTTGATCGTGAACGTCGTGATGGTGTTTCGGGACCTGAAAAGTGGGGAAATGAGCGGCTTGCTGGACAACGGCTTGCCGCGGAAGGGAGCGTTGTACCGCATGATTGCCGACGAGGAGGAGCTTCGAGAAGAGGTCAATCGTCGGCAGGAGGACGAGATTTCGGAGGGGCTGCAGGCGCTGGAACTGTGGAAAGTAGGCAACGAGTCGTACCTGGACGGCAATTACCTGGACGCTCTCTCCAAGTACGAACTGTCTCTGCGCTGGGTGGCCAGTGTGCCGGCCGCGGTCAATGCCTCGGCGGCGGCGTTGGAACTGCAGAAATACGAAGAAGCAGAGCGGTACGCGTCGGCGGCATTGGAAATCCGCAAGAACTGCCTGGAAGGTTGGATCAACAAAGGGCTCGCGTTGGAACGGCTCCGACGGCCTGAAGAAGCCCTGCGAGCTTACGAGAAAGCTTTGGAGCTGGCGCCTGAAGACGTTGTCGTTCACTTGCTGGCAGGCCGTGTGCTGCGTCGTCTTGGTCAGCTCGACCGGGCAGTGGAAGTTCTCGACCGTGGTCTTGAAATCGAGCCAGATCACTCCGAATTGCTGTTCGAGAAGAGCCTTGCACTCATCCGTCAGGGCAAACGTGAGGACGCTTTGCCCTTCCTTACCGAGACTGTGAAACGTAATCCCAGGCACTATCTGGCCTTTTTTCACCTTGCGAACACGTTAAACCGGTTGGATCGTAACGAGGAAGCGGTTCACTACTACGATCTCGTTCTGAAGCTCAAGCCGGATCATGCCGAGGCGTGGAACAATCGCGGCATCGCTTTGAGCAAACAGCGTCGTCTGAGGAAGGCCATTCAGAGTTACAAAAAGGCGCTGGCGTTGCGGCCGCAGTACCACGAAGCGTGGATCAATCTGGCGCTTGCGCACGACAGCCTTGGTCAGGCTGAAGAAGCTCTGCGGGCGTACAGACGATTCCTGGACCTGGCGCCTGCTAACATGACGAAACACATCGAGCTCACCCGGAAGCGGGTGGACGAGTTGGAAGAACAGCTGCAAAAACGGGAACGCCGTAAGGATGCCGACGAGGGCAAGGTTCAGGCGGCGGAGGAGGAAGAATCGAGTGAGCCGATTGTTGTTGCTGACCCCACGAAAGGGGAAAGCGTAAAAGAAAAGGCGGCCGGAACAGTCGAGTGAGTTTCCAAGCGGGCTGCGAAGAGGCCTCGGTTGGAGATGTGTGAGGGGAGGGGTTCGATGCAAGCGGTTTTCTTTGATGGCAAACGGGTCCAGGTCGTCGAACGGGCAGTGCCGCGGCGTGCGGCAGGCGAAGCCCTCATCCGAACGCGGCTTGCCGGCATCTGCAACACCGACATCGAAATCACACGAGGTTACTTTGGCTTTCGCGGGGTTTTGGGACACGAGTTTGTGGGCGAGGTCGTGGAGGCCGACGAGCCGTCGTGGGTCGGGCGCAGGGTTGTTGGTGAGATCAACATCCGTTGTGGGGAGTGTGAATACTGCCGCCGCGGGCTGGGTCGGCACTGTCCCAACCGGACGGTGCTTGGCATTCTTGGAAAGGACGGGTGTTTTGCCGAGTATCTGACGCTGCCCTTGCGAAACCTGCACGTGGTGCCGGACACGGTGTCTGACGAACAGGCAGTTTTCACCGAACCGCTGGCTGCCGCGCTGGAAATCCTGGAACAGGTGCAGATCCCACCCAGTTCGGCCGTTCTCGTGGTGGGCGACGGCAAACTCGCTCAGCTCATGATTCGCGTGCTCGTCCTTACGGGTGTGCAGGTACAGGTCGTTGGTCACCATTCGGTCAAGCTGGAAATGGCTGCGCGCGCGGGAGCGGTTGTCGTCGAAGGGTCCGAGATCCAGGCGGCAAACTACGATGTAGTGATTGAGGCCTCGGGTAGCCCTGAGGGCTGGGAGACGGCTGTCCGGGCGGTCCGTCCGCGCGGCACGATTGTGCTGAAGAGCACCTACGCGGAAGTCCCGAGAATCGATTTGGCCCCGATCGTCGTTAACGAACTGGAAGTGGTTGGTTCGCGTTGTGGGCCCTTCGAACCGGCGCTTCGATTGCTCGCGGAAGGGCGAGTGGCAACGGAGGACCTTGTGAGCGCGCGGTACCGCTTGAGCGATGCGGCAGAGGCGTTGAGGGAGGCCACAAGCCCTGGAACGTTGAAGGTGCTGCTGGAGCCGGCAAGCGGGGGAACGTCGGCTGCTTAGGTTTGCGAGGTCGGGTTCATTCGGGCCAACTCCGGAATTCGCAAACGTTGCTGCTGGCCGTGGGAGAGGGGCGGTCCCGCGTAAAGAGGGCAGTGGGACGGTAGACTAACGAATCGGGGGCAAGGCACAATCGCGGAGGGAGGCAATGCCCGTGAATGTGCAACGGACGAATCTCTACCTCACGGGTTTTCTTGCTGCGGGGAAGAGCACTGTCGGTTCGGAATTGGCCAGGCGGCTGGGCTGGCGTTTTTACGATCTTGACGCGCTGGTGGAAGCCCGGCTTGGCAAGCGTGTGGAACGCATTCTGGCTGAGGAAGGCGAGGCGTTCTACCGGACGCTGGAACACGAAATTCTGCGGGAGCTGGCACTGCTGCATTTTAGCGTTGTGGCGCTGGGCGCGGGAACATTGGGGCACGAGCCAAATTTGCGGCTTGTGAAAGAAAGCGGTCTTCTGGTCTGGCTTCGTGCGGCTCCGGAGACGTTGTGGCAGCGCGCCGAACACGAGGATCGTTTACACCGTCTGCAGAACCCTGCACTGGAGCCGGGGCCTCCACCCGACGAGGCCTGGTTACGGCAGCGGCTCGACACCCTTCTGGAGGGACGCGAGCCCTTCTACAGCCAGGCCGAAATTGTGGTGGACACAACGCGGCTGAGCGTGGAGGACGTGGTGGAAGCGATTTTGCAGGAATTTCGCGAAGTCGATTTGCGCGGGCAGACGCAAGCCACGCACCGGCAATTGGGTAGGACCTCGCTGTGACTGCTTTCCAGGGCCAGCCATTGGGCTCCAGCGATCCGTTCGAGGAGCTCGCCCCGATTTACGACGCGGTTTTCCCCGCAGTGGTGCCTAAATACGCCGAAGCCCACGATGTCCTGCTCTCGATGCTGCCGTTCAGCAGCGGCGACGCGGTGCGGATTCTGGAGCTGGGCTGCGGCACCGGAGAGCTGACGAGGAAGCTGGCGGAACACTTTCCGGCGGCTCACATTTCGGCGCTGGACGTTTCCGCTGCAATGTTGCGCGAAGCAGTGCGCAAGCTTCGGCCGTTCGAAGAGCGCGTGGACTTGCTCCAGCGCGATCTTCAAGATTCGGCGTGGTGCGATGGCTTTGACGACGTCGACGCGGTGGTGGCCGCGTACACGCTGGATTACCTCCCGCTTGAAAGCCACGAGCGGCTGATTTCCCAGGCGTTCCAGGTCCTGGCTCCGGGTGGGCGTTTTGTGACGTGCGAGTTCATTGAACCCGAAGATCCACGTGTGGGGGATGTGTTCCGCAACCTTGAGTACCAGCTAATTTCCCGTCAGGTGGCACAAAAGCGCGTGAGGGAAGAAGACATCAAGATTCTCGTTGGCCTGGCGGAAAGCGGGCCCAAACACCACGTGGTGCGCATCAACGTGTTGTTGGAGTGGCTAAGGAAGGCCGGATTTGACCGGGTGGACACGCCGTGGCGTTTCTTCAATTTCGTTGTGGCAAGTGGCAGGAAGCCGTGACGTGCACTGCGAGGACACGTGGCATGGGTGGCAAATGTCGAAACCTGTTCGCCCCAGCTCGAAACACTGGGCTGGATTTGCACAGACGGGGCTGGTCGCAGGGGCGCAGGGCACCGCCAGCTGGGCTTAAAGGGTGCCGACCACGGGACGAATGACACGCCCGAACTGGCACGGAAGTTGGAAAGGCTGAGATGGCGATTCCGCACAACCGTGGTGCGACGCGTAGATAACTCTGGATCGCGGAACCCAGAGCAACTGGATGCGGGTCGTCATTTCGCGACAGGAACGGTGGTTGGATCTGAGAATTCGCCAAACACGGACGGGCCGGAATGAAAGAATTGCTCTACTTCGCGTTTTCGGACTTGATGGTTCAGGTCGAGTACAGCAAGGAGGCGAATTCGCTGAAGTATTCTTCCCACCGCGAAATTACCTTCGGCGAGCGTGTCATCGTGGAGCAGTACATTTTGACGAACATTGCTCTGAAGACTGATTACTACAACAAACGCCCCTCGCTTTTCATTTACATGGGGGTTGACACGAAACTGGTCAAAGAACTCAACCTCTACCACCTTAAGAACACTTTGAAGGATCTGGTAGGGAAGGAACAGGAAGTTAAGCAGAAAGTGCAGGACCTGATTAACTCGAGCATGACGTCTTACTACTTCGAAAAAATCGGCGATCAAGTTCTGCGGCTCCGACGTCTGGTGCGAGAAGAGGGGCAGGAGCAGGAAATTCAGGCCTGTCTGCGCGAATTGCACGAACTCGTCAAAGCTTACAATCTCTACGCAGACGAAGCGATTTCCCTGGACAAGGTACTTCCGGACGACCTGAAAGGGCAGCTCTGGAAGCCGAGCTACCGTTGAGGGAGAGGGGATTCTTTCGAAGATTTCGGAGGGAGAGAATGAAGAAAAAGTGGGTTATTTGGGCTGCTGTGGTCCTCACAGGCGTGTGGACCTTTTCGGCAAACGCGGGACTTCCATTTTTCTCGCGGGAACAACTCCGCCTTGGTCTGGTCGCCGGAGGCCAACAGATTTACGGCGACCAGGGCGTGACCAGTTCGATCGGACCTGGTGTGGACTTGCTTTTCCTGAATCGCGTCAGCTCAAGGTTAGGCATTGCGCTTGGTTTTGGCTACACGGAATTGGACAGCAAGAATGCCGCCAACCCAAACGTGTTTGCAGAGCTTCTCACTGCCGACCTGCGTGCCATGTTCTACCCGTTTCACTTTGGAAAACTGGCCCCGTTTGTTTCCGCTGGTCTGGGAGCGTACAATTTCCAGGTGTTGAACGGGCAGCGCTACTTTGACGGCAGCTTTTTCGGCGGTGCGGGTTTTGAGTTTCTCGTCAAACCCAGGTTGGGTCTGCTGTTCAACGTCGATTACCGTCTCACCACCGGTGATGCTCTCGACAACGTCACCGATCCCAACGAAACGAAAGACAAATACCTCGCTTTTCGCGCGGGCATTACCTGGAAATTGACCGGGCCGCTTGTGGGGTCGAGGGAAACGTTTACACGCGCGCAAATCGTAGAGAATGCCACTCCTCCCGAGGAATCGGCGGCACCCGAAAGCTTGGCAACAAGCAGTGAGCTGGAGAGGCTTCTGGTGTCCAGCGAGGGCAGACAGGTGTCGCTTGCCGATTCTGTACGTCTCAAATTGAAAGAACTTGAGCAGAAAGTGCTGAAGCAGGAAGAGACGGTTGAGAAGCTCCACAGGGTCGTTGAGGAGAAACAGGAAGAGGTGGCCAAACTTGAAGAAGAGCTGGCCAATCTCGGGGTGGGTAATCTTTCGCCTGGGAAAGAAGCGGCATTTCAACAGCGTTACAAAGAGGCACTGCGTCTTCACCTGAATCATCAAGATGAAGACGCCATTCGCTCTTTCACGACTCTCATTCGCGATTTCCCCAACGACCGAAGGGTAAGCAACTGTTACTACTGGATTGGCGAGTCCTACTTTGCGCTTGGTGACTACGACCAGGCAGCGACGTACTTCGAGAAAGTGCTGAATTTCAGCGACAGTCCGAAAGTGGACGACGCGTTGTTGATGCTTGGCCGTACCTACTTGAAGAAGGGCGACGAAAGCCAGGCGCGCTTTTACTTGGAGAAACTCATCAACGAATTTCCGAAGAGCGAGTACGTTTCGAAAGCAAAGCGTTACCTCCAGAATCTCGGGTAAGAATGCGACGCAAGTGAGTTTTTCGCTTGCGCCGTCTCGATGTTTTTGTTACCATCCAATGGGCCAGTTGGTCCTGTGGAAGCCGAAACAGCGGCCCGTTCCTGCCGTGCACGAGTGGAACGGGCCGCTTGCTGGAAACCGAGGCCGAGCGAGCCGCCAAGTGTCCCACCTGAAAGGAGCTCCCTGAGCAGATGAGTAAAGTGCACATTCTCATCGCCGGTCGTGATCCTGCCTCGCTCGAAGTCATCAAGAAGATGCTCAAATTCCACAATCGTGCTTACGACGTGGAGTTCGCCACGGACGGCGAAACATGCCTGCAGCGAGCCAAAGAAAAACCCTTCGATTTGATCCTTCTCGACAACGATCTTCCCGACCGCGACGGTCTGCAACTTCTTGACGAGTTGAAGCAGGCGGGGGTGCGGGCTCCGATCATCCTCATGGTCGAAGACGGCCAGGACGACGTGGCTTTGGCTGCGATGGATCGGGGTGCTCAAGACTACGTGATGAAGGTGCGCGGCTACCTCACCGCCTTGCCCTTCACGGTGTTGAAGGCCATCGAAACCAGCAAAGACAATCGGCCGAAAGAACCCGAAGAAGTAGAGTCCAAACCTGCCGCCGTACAATCGGAGGAACAGGACGATCAGCGCCGCACCGGTCCCGAGGGCTACTTTGTGCTCGACCGGCGAGGGCGGTTTCTCTCGGCCGACAAGGTTGTGCAAGAAATTCTGGAGTACGCGGAAGCCGAAATCCTCGAGCTCTCCATCGCTGACGTCCTGAGCCGGGGTGCCGAGGGCCAGTTCTACCGCTGGTTGCGCGGACTCGACGAGGAGCAGGTGCCGCTGCAGATTGGGCTTGTGACACGGCGCGGTGCCCAAAAGATGGTTGAGCTGCGGCTGACGCCGATCAAGGATGATGCCGGGGAGGTGGCTGGCTACAAAGGACGGATGCGAGATCTGAGTGCCGAAGCCGCGTCGATGGTGATGGAAGCCCGAGTGGACCAGCACCGACTCATCCTGGAAGTGACGCGGGCCATCGAAGAGACGGCGGGAGAGCCTGTGCCAGCGTTGCTACAGCGTCTGGCTGAGATTGCTGCCCAGCAGTTTCGCTTCTTGCGGTCCACCGTGGCGCTGCTCGACCAACGACGTCGCGTTTTCGTGAAGCACGCCCTGGTTGGGTACGATGAGCGCGAGCTGGCCAACAAGGCCATGGAGGTGCCAAAGGAGCTCGTCGACCGAATCTTCCAGCAACGGTTCCGCATCAAGGTGATTTACAGTGATCAGGAGTTTGTGGAACATCCGCGCGTGCTCCCCGGTGGAGTCCCCGAACGGCGTACGCAGGTACGGCGGCCACACGGGGCGTGGGACCCCAAGGACTTGATCCTCGTAGGGCTTACGGACGACCAGGGCCGTACGATCGGCTTTGTGTCCCTTGAACAACCAGCGAACGGGTTTGTGCCGACGCGTGACACTTTCTACAACCTGGAGCTGTTCAGCATCCTGGCTTCGTTCGCGGTTGAGGACGCTTTCCGTCGCGAGCATCAGGAGCGTCGGTACCGCAGGATGAAACAGTTCCTGGCCTCCAGCACGCTCTTTTACTTGGACACGCCGTTCAGCCGCACGTTGAATGACTTCGCCTGGTTGGTTCGCTTCCTCTCCGATTTCAATCTGGTCGTCGTCGGCATCATTACACGGCAGTCCGAGAGCCTGGAGTTCAAGGCGGTGGCCTGCGAAGACCGCGTCAAAGCGCACCAGTTGATGCGGCTCAAGTGGAGCTTGGCGGATGTGCAGAGTTTCTTGCGCAAACGTTACCGCGTGAGCGAATCCTACTTGATCGATGAACTGCTGGCACCGGTCAAGCCGCTGAAGTCCATTTACTACGGAGCCGAGTGGGCCATGCTTGGTGATCAGGAGTGGTCGAAGTGGCATTTGCTCGTGGTGCCCATCCGGACCCGGGAAGGGAAAGTGGTAGGAGCCGTGCTGTTCGACGATCCACGCAACGGTCGGATTCCTTCGCGCGAAAACGTCCACCTGCTGGAGCTCTTCGCAAACCAGGTGGGGATCGCCGTCGAGGACCGGTTGCTTCTGCTGCGCCGCACGGGAATTGCCGGGGCCAGCGACCTCCGTGTGCCCGGGAGAAACGCCAGCCCCGGCGTAGACGAAACAGCCACGGGACTTCGCCGCCTGGTGGAGAAGTTTCTACGGTAGTGGCCCGCCTGAACGTTGTCCTTTTCTGATTTCGAACCCTGTTGGCGTCCGAGGACTCCCACTTACCCGCGACATTTGCGCGAAACACAGCGGCGGCTTGATCCCTTCTGATGGGGACAGCTTGCACTGAGGTGACAGCCGAGATTGCACGCTGCGTTTCCTGCCGCGTGTTTGCAGACCAAGGCCGATCTTGGTGGGTAAAGAGGCCGGAAACGGAAGCGTCCCTCCGGTTTGTGCAGGGTGGCCCTCGGAAAGCCGACGAACGTCTTACGCCGGTCAGACTTTCACTCGATGGCCGGGTGGCAACTGGAACAGCGCTTTGTTCCTACGGCGTGAGCCTCCAAGCGCTGTTTCTTCCCACTTCGACAGAACGCTCGCGGCTCCGTGGTCGAACGGATCCACTCCAGCGACTTGACTGCGCTGCAGCCTGGAGAATCCGTCTGAAAGCGGGATGGAAACGATCCGGACTATCAGGCCGCAGCGGAGGCTTGGTCTTCGTTCTCCGTTGCAGGTAAGTGGGCCACGCAGGTAAAGGCCTGCTGGGCACGGGACCTGTACCTGTGCCTTTGATCTACAGCGACGTGTTTGGGCCGGAAACGCTCCTGACGTTAGGGTGCACGATCATCTGAGGGGGTGCTGCATCCGGCGGCTTTCTTTTTCAGCCCAGCTCTGTCCGCCCGCAGCGTTTGCGGTGCAGACGAGTTCAGCTTCCCAAGTACGCTGGGCTCTGTTCTGCCAGTACCCTGCTTGCCCCGGGCGACGTTCTCCTGGGACTAAAGGGCCGCCGTTTCCACGGGCAGCCGGGTTGCCGTCCCGGAACCAATCCACGTTGCAGTTGTTTGAATAGTGAAAAATCCTTGCGGTTTCGTACGGGTGTACTTTCTCCACGCGTGGGAGCTCACGGGATGGATCGGCGCGAGTTCTTGAGAATCGTCACCACAGGCCCTTTTCTGATTGGCCTGACACCGAAATCCGGAAGCCCAAAGCAAAACCCGCTAAAGAGTCTCACGCCCGATGGGAAATCGCGGGTTGCAGTGGCGCGCGACGCCGACGTTTGGCGCGGGAAACACCTCGACGAAAAACGCGTAGGGGAGTTGCTTGACAAGGCAATGGTTGCGGCTTTCGGTGTGGCGCGTCCGGAGGAGGCGTGGGAAGGGCTGTTCAGCAAGAGCGAAACGGTTGGCATCAAGGTCAATTGCCTGGCGGGTCGCCGCATGTCCACATCCCAGGAGCTTGTGTGGGCCATTGCCGAGCGACTCAAGAAAATCGGTATTCCGGCGCGGCGAATCATCGTCTGGGACCGCCTGAACAAGGACCTTGAGAAAGCGGGGTACAAGCTGAGATTTCACGGATCGGGGGTACGTGTGTACGGGAACGACCACGCGGGTTACTACCCGCGCCTTTTTGTGGCGGGGGAGGTCGGCAGCCTGGTCTCCAACGTTGCTGTGAAAGAATGCGACGCGCTCATCGACGTGCCGATTCTGAAAGACCACGGCATTGTTGGCGTAACCATCGCGCTCAAAAACTACTTCGGGGCAATTCACAATCCCAACAAGTACCACAACGATGTTGGCGACCCCTACGTGGCCGACGCCAATCTGATTCCTCCGCTGCGAAACAAAACGCGGCTCGTCATTTGCGATGCCCTCGAAGCCCAGTGCGACGGCGGTCCGCCTTTCATGCCGCAGTGGGCCTGGCGGTACAACGGTCTGCTTGTGAGCACAGATCCTGTCGCTCTGGACACGGTGGGCTGGAGGATCATCGAAGAGCGACGGAAAGAGGTCGGTCTGCCGTCGCTAAAGGAGGCAGGCCGGGAACCTACCTACATCGCCACGGCCGCGGATCCGGCCCATCGCCTCGGGCAGCACGACTGGTCTCGAATCGAAACGGTTGAGATCTGAAATGAAACCGGAAATGGACTGGTCCAGGCGGGAGTTCCTGGGGAGCTCGTGTGCTCTGTGTGCGCTGGCGGCCATACCGCCCGTTGCCAGCGGGGGCTGGCTTGGCCCCCCGCGTCGCGTGAAAGATTTGCACCTGGTCGAGGCAAGACACTACGAGAAACTTCCTAACCGAAAGATTCGCTGCAAGTTGTGCCCCCGTGAGTGCGTGATTGACGACCAGGAACGAGGCTACTGCGGCGTGCGCGAGAACCGCGGAGGAACGTACTACACCCTTGTGCACTCGCGTCCGGTCACCTACCACGTGGACCCGATCGAGAAGAAACCGCTTTTCCACTTCCTTCCGGGCACGGAGGCCTTTTCGATCGCCACGGTTGGTTGCAACGTGGAGTGCAAGTTTTGCCAGAACTGGCAAATTTCCCAGGTTCGTCCGGAGCAGGTTGAGGCGTTCGACATGCCGCCGGACTTGGTGGCAGAGTACGCCAAGCAGTCCGGGAGCCCCACAATCGCGTACACCTACACAGAGCCGGTGATTTTTCAGGAGTACGTGTACGATTGCGCTGTGGCTGGCAAAAAGAAAGGTGTGCGCAGCGTGATGATCAGCAACGGGTTCATTCAGAAAGACCCGATGGACGAGCTGTGCACTGTGCTGGACGCCGTGAAAATCGACCTGAAGGCTTTCACGGAGCGTTTTTACAAAGAGCTCGTGGCGGGTGAGCTGAAGCCAGTTCTGGACACCTTGAAACTGCTCGCGAAGCGCGGGATGTGGACGGAAATTGTGTACCTGATGATTCCCACTAAAAACGACAGCAGGGACGAGATTCGGGAAATGTGCAAATGGATCGTCGGCGAGTTGGGACCTGACGTGCCGATTCACTTCACTCGGTTCTACCCGCAGTACCGGCTGCGAAACCTGCCGCCAACACCGGTCAGCACCCTGCGTGCTGCGCGCGAAATTGCACTTGAAGAGGGGATCCATTTTGCTTACGTTGGTAACGTACCCGGCGACCCGGGGGAGAACACGTACTGTCCGCACTGCCACACAGTGTTGATCCGGCGTGTGGGGTTCGAAATTCTCGAGAATAATCTGGTAAACGGGCGTTGCCCAAAGTGCCACGCGGAGATCCCTGGCGTCTGGAGTTGAGGTGTCGCGATTCCACGCGCCGGGCCGGAGAGGGGAAACTGCGACGTTCTGGTACGGGTTTGCAAAGGCGGTGTCTGTTTGATGTCCACAGGTGCGGGTGCGAGCAGGGGTGGGGGAGCTTCCGCGTGGTTTTTGCAGTGGGAAGCAGGAAAACGAATGAGGCAGCGCGATGAAACGCTGGCTTCCGGCAATGGTCGTTTTGGCTCTGCTTGGAGGGGTTTGGATCACGGCTGTGCAGGCGCGAAAAGGAAAGGGGGTGAAAAACATGCCTCCTGATTTGGGCATCCGCAAACCCGCGGTTGCGGGCATGTGGTACCCGGCAGACGCGGACGAACTGCACAAGATGATGGTACGGTTTTTCGAGAACGCCAAGAAGCCCCCAATTCCGGGTGAAATCATCGGGTTAGTGGCACCACACGCAGGGTTTGAGTACTCGGGTCTAATCGCCGCCCATTCGTACAAACAGGTGCAGGGCAAACATTTCGATGTGGTGTTTGTTCTGGCACCGAGTCACCACGAATACTTCCGGGGTGCCTCCATTTTCACAGGGGAGGGCTACGAGACCCCGCTTGGTGTGGTGCCCGTGGACAGGGAAACAGCGGCAGAGCTGCTGGCGACGGACAAGATCTTTCATGCTGGCTGGGAGGGACACCGACAGGAGCACTCGCTTGAAGCGCAGCTGCCGTTTCTCCAAACGGCTTTGGGTGACTTCAAACTGGTGCCGATCGTGATGGCTGAGCGGGATTGGGACACGTGCCGAAGAGTGGGCGAGGCCATCGCGAAGGTGGCCAAGGGAAAGCACGTACTTCTGGCCGCGAGCTCCGATCTTTACCACGGCTATTCGTACGACGAGTGCAACGCCACGGACCGGCGTACTCTGGAGGCGATCGAGAAGTTCGACGCCCACGCATTCAACCGCGGTTTGAATCGTGGCGAGTACCAGGCGTGTGGAGGTGGGCCAATCACAGCTGTGATGGTTGCTGCAAAGGCCCTTGGTGCCGACAAAGCGAAAGTGATTGCGCACACAACCTCTGGAGACGTGACGGGGCGCAAACACGGGTACATCGTGGGGTACGGTTCGGTGGTTTTCTACAAGGAGAACAGGGACATGGGAGGTAAAACAGAGAAGGTTGGGGTTGATCTCGGGCTTTCCAAGCAGGACAAGAAGACCTTGTTGATGATTGCCAAAAGGACCATCGAGGCGCGAGTGAAGGGAGAACCGTTTCCGAAGTTTGAGGTGACCTCGCCGCATTTGCTGGAAAAACGCGGTGCCTTTGTTACCATCAACAAGCATGGGATGTTGCGAGGATGCATCGGCTACGTACTGCCGGTGAAACCGCTGTGGGAGACGGTGATGGAGGTGGCCGAATCGGCCGCGTTGCGAGACCCGCGTTTTCCCCCGGTAACACCGCAGGAACTGCCGGATCTGGAGATCGAGATCTCCGTGCTCACCGTGCCGAAGGAGATCCACGACATCAACGAGATTGAGGTTGGCAAGCACGGGATCATCATCGAGCGGGGGTTCAACAGCGGCCTCTTGTTGCCACAGGTGGCCACCGAGTACGGCTGGGACAGGGAAACGTTTCTGGATCACACGTGCCAGAAAGCCGGGTTGCCTCCTGGTTGCTGGCGTGACAGAAGCACGGTCATCAAGATTTTTTCGGCGGAGGTGTTTAGCGAGAAGGACGTGGATGACTGAGCGCAGTGGAACTCAAAAAGGTTGTCCCCAGAGCGCGTACCAGGCACCGAGTGTGCCTGGTGTTTTCTTTTCGCGGCGGCAAACCTGCAGCCCGTGAAACAACCTAATCTGCTGCAATCCCTCTGGAAAAGGGGCGGTTCGGTGAACTTGGGGAGACCAGGATGCGGAAAGGCAAGACCATCAGTGTGGCGAGCTTAGTTCTTGTCCTGATACCGGTCCTCGTGACTGGTCAGGCGTTCGGGCCATCCCTGCCAGGCAAACAGGTCGTTCTGCAACTGCCGCCGGGACCCGGAAACCCCCGGAACAGCGAGGGCGACTTCATCCAGCTGAAGGATGGGCGTATTCTGTTTGTTTACACGCACTTCACAGGTGGTGGCGGTGACAATGACTCAGCTGATCTGGTCAGCCGCGAGTCGCGAGACGGCGGGCGCACGTGGTCGGAGCACGATCGGTTGGTGGTCCCAAACGAAGGCCGGATGAATGTCATGTCCGTTTCGCTGCTGCGCTTGCCGGACGGCCGGATCGCTCTCTTCTACCTGAGGAAGAATTCGATGCACGACTGTCGGCCAGTCGTCCGCTTCTCCGCGGACGAGGCCAGAACATGGAGCACGGCGCACGAAATCGCCGACTCGCTGGGTTACTACGTGGTCAACAACGATCGGGTCGTGCTGTTGCACAAGGGCAGAATCGTGCTGCCAGTTGCTGCTCATGAGACGCCGAAAACGCCGTGGTCGAACAACGGGCGCATCTTCTGTTTTTTCTCCGACGACACAGCCCGAACCTGGCGCCGTTCCGCTTTCGTCCCGAATCCCGACCGTGTGCTGCTGCAGGAACCCGGTGTGGTTGAATTGAAGGATGGTTCACTCCTGCTCTTCTGTCGCACCAACGCTGGTGCGCAGTACGTTTCCGTGTCAAAAGACGGCGGTGAGCACTGGACACCGATTCGACGGAGCAACATCATGTCGCCGCTGTCGCCCGCATCGATTGAGCGAATTCCCAAGACCGGTGACCTGCTTCTGGTGTGGAACAACAGTCCGGGCGACTCGGCCGGGGGCGTCCGAACCCCGTTGAACCTTGCAATTTCCAGAGACGAGGGAAAGACCTGGGAGAAGGTGAAAACCATCGAAAGCAACCCGTACGGATGGTACTGTTACACGGCCATTGAGTTTGTGGGTGACCACGTGTTGCTTGCTCACTGTGCCGGTGACCGCAAGCGCGAACGGGGATTGTCTCGAACTCAGATCACGCGTCTGAGTCTTGACTGGGTCTACGCCGACGCTACGCCGGATCCTTACGTAGCTCGAGATTCTGCCGGTGTCGTGGAACTGGCTTGTGATCTCCCGGGTGCCCACATTTTCTACACGCTGGATGGCAGTCTCCCGGGGCCGGGTGCTCCCCTGTACACGGCGCCGTTTCGGGTTCGGCACTGTACGCACCTTTTCATGCAAGCATTTCATCCCACACGTACCCCAAGTGCCATCGTTCTGGCTACTGTCGGCGAAGATGTGTTGATGCCGGCGGTGCACCCGAGTTGCACGCCTGAAAGCGGATTGCGCTACTTCTACACGGAAGGAAGGTTCGCTTCGGTGGATCTGTTGCCCACCGCTGGATGGCTGGCTTCGGGGATTGTCCCTCAGGTCACGTTGAACGTAGCAAAACACAAACACGACTTTGGGCTGGTATTTCGCGGACTGCTGCGGGTGGAGCAAACCGGAGTCTACGCGTTCGCCGTGACGTCGAACGACGGCAGCGTTTTGGAAATCGACGGCGCGCGTGTTGTGGACAACGACACCCCGCACGGAGCGAGGCGCGTAGAAGCGCGGGTAGGCTTGATGTCCGGCTACCACAACTTCGAGCTACGCTATTTCCAGCTGGGTGGTTCGACTGCTTTGCGGGTTGAATGGAAACCACCTGGTGAGAAGTGGCAGGTGATTTCTCCGGTGCACCTGTTTCACTGCCGTTGAAGAGTAGCAACGAACCGGCGTTTCGCACGAAAACGGGAGCTGAACCTGTTTGGTGCGGAGGTGACGATGAAGCGATTTCTGTTGCCCCTGCTTGTGTTTCTGGGTGGCCACGCTGTTGCTCTGGCGCAGGTCTCGCCGGACAGCGCGACTGAACACAGAATGCGCTGGTTCGAGGACGCCAAGCTGGGCATTTTCATCCACTGGGGCATTTACTCGGTGTACGGAATTGACGAATCCTGGTCATTCTACAATGGGTACCTTCCGTACGACGAGTACATGAAGCAGCTCAAGGGATTCACAGCGGCCCACTACGACCCTGCAGCGTGGGCAAAACTGTTCAAAGCGGCTGGGGCACGCTACGCCGTGCTCACAAGTAAGCACCACGACGGCGTGGCATTGTGGCCAACCCGGTGCAGTCACCTGAATGTTGTAGAGAGAACACCGGCCGGTCGCGATCTGGTCGGTCCGTTTTGCCGGGCGATGCGAAAGGAAGGGCTGAAGGTGGGGCTGTATTTTTCGCTCCTGGACTGGTCGCATCCGGACTACCCGCATTTCACGCGCCAAAAAGACCGATACGATCCCCGTGCAGACTCGACGCGCTGGCACCATTTCCTGAAATTCGTCCGTTGCCAGCTGAGGGAACTGTGTACCCATTACAAACCCGATTTGCTTTGGTTCGATGGCGACTGGGACTACCCGGCGAGCATGTGGCAGGCCCGGGAACTGCGTGTCTGGATCGATCGCATGCTGCCCAGTGTGGTGGTCAATTCGCGCTTGGCGGGTTACGGCGACTACGCCACGCCCGAACAAGGGCTACCGATCTTTCGCCCCAAAGACCGCTGGTGGGAGCTGTGCATGACCATCAACGACTCTTGGGGGTACCAGCCGCACGACACAAACTACAAGACGCCGGATGAGGTGATCCGGATTTTTGTAGATTGCTTGAGCCTGGGAGGAAACCTGCTTCTCGACGTGGGACCCAAACCGGACGGCACCATCCCGGCGGAGCAGGCGAAGGTTCTGCGTGAGCTGGGTCGCTGGATTCACAAGCACGAAGCTGCGGTGTACGGCGTGCGAGCGGGCATTCCGAAAGACTACTTCTACGGGCCGAGTGCTCTCTCAAAGGACCAGAGAACGCTGTACCTTTACTTAACCTGCAAGCCGGCCGGGCCCGTTCTGGTCAAGGGGCTCCGAAACAAGGTGAATCGCATTTGGGTGGTGGGAAAGGGAACCAAGTTGAAGTGGCGCGTGCTGATGAAACCGTACTGGAGCCGTTACCCCGGTATCCTGTCGATCGAGGTGCCAGAGGATGTGCTCGATCCACAGGTGACGGTGCTGGCGGTTTTGCTCGACGGCCCAATTCAACTCTACGAGCCGAAGCGTTGATCGGCTGGACAAATCGATGGTGCGCGCCGCCCAGCTCGGGCCTGTGCGGGTTCACGGGGAAGGGAGAGCACGTGTCCCGGTTGACGCTCGGTTGGCGTTTGCGGGACAAGGAACAGAAGGTGTAGCCGAAGGAAAAGGTCGAGCCAGCGGTGCCTGCACCCGGTTGGGGCGTAGGGGGTGCCACGGTGGATTCGTGGGGATTCGAAATGGGTTGCACGGGGAGGGCTGCGGGGCAGCGGGCGTCCGGTTGCTGGGGGATCGTGCGGGGACAACTTGTTGCGGCGATTGCAGCATCTTGACATCTGCCCGGGCGGGTGAAGGTGCGGTGTGGTCGGTGCTACGTTGAAGTAATCGTGCTGGCGGCTCGCGGCCCTGTTCTTGCTTCCTCGGGTTTTGCTTTGGCATTTCCCCGGCTCTTGTTTCACAGCTACGACCACCTGCGAGGCGTGCGTAAACGGGCGCGAAAGGGGGCCTCTCACGTGTTGGGGCGCTTTTACGTGGGGTGCATTTCGCAAAGACTTTAGTGCGGTTGACCAAATTTCCCAAGGAAAATTGACGCAGCGACACATTTTTCTCTTGACTTTTTCGAGCGGGTTGTTTATCATCTTGCCGGTTTCTTCACCAAACAGGGGCGCACGGATCCCAAAGGTGTGGGATCAAGATGGGATGAGGCGAATAGTGCGCGCGTGTTGCCGTCGCAAGCTTATTTTGAGCCAAAAGACACCGGGTCCCACCAGACTGTTCCCGCTCCGAAGTGGAACGAAACGCGGGGGACAGCCAGCGAGAAAGCGGTGCGTCCAAGACCTCCCTACCCGAGTCCCGGTGTCGTTTACCAGCTCATTCGGTTTCTTCCCTCCAGTAGGATCCCTTCGGCCAGTTTTCCTTTCGTATGAGTCATCCCCGAGGGCATTCCCGAAAACACCACAGAAGTCTCTTTAGAGGCGAGGAGGGTCGGCATGCGAATGTCCTGGGATTTTTCGTTTTTGAACGTGTACAGATGCATAGTTGTCCAGACAAGTTGTCCGGGCTCGGCGGTGCGATTTGAGAGTGCACATTCGAGAGCTGGCTGCGGCTGAGTGGTCGGCCGTCCTAGTGCCGGCGCTGGTTGATTTGGAGCAGAGGCGCTTGGGTTGCGTTAGGTTCGGGCTGGCGCGGAGAGCGCAAGGGTGGCTTTTGCGTAGCGCGTTGACTGTTCAGTTACGCGCGCCGTCAAGAGGCGGTCTGTGGAAAGCGGGGCGACGGTTGAGGGTGCAGTTAGGTCGCCGTGCCGTTGGTCGGAAGGAGGTTTGGTTCTCCTGGGAGGCGAACCCGCCGCGGGCTTTCGAAGGTTGTTCTCTTTCGCTGGTTGCCATTTCCGTTTGGGTTCTGGCAGTTCGAGGGTCAAAGCGGTTTGCGAAGGGGATGTTGCTTTCGCCTCTCGGCGCACCCCACAGGATTGGTGAGGCGTGTTCCGGTGCCGCGTTGCCACTGGCAGGCAGCGCAAGAGCCGCTGTTGTGCAGTAGTCGGATTGCTCGGTTGCGGAGAAGGGCTTGTTTGGAGCAGATCCAAAGTGCCACGGAGGACGTGAGATGCTGAAGGTGTTACGGTCGGCCTTGGTTGTCGGGTTGTTGGCAGCGCAGGCGGTTCTTACCCTGCGTGTGCAGGCGGGCACAACGGGTAAGATCGTCGGTGTCATCAAGGACGCAGAAACGGGCGAACCGCTGCCCGCTGCCAACGTGGTGATCGAAGGCACACAAATTGGCGCCGCCACCGACGACAAGGGTCGCTACATCATCATTGCGGTGCCGCCTGGAGACTACACGCTGAAGGCCTGGTACATCGGTTACGCTGAAATGCGGAAAAGAGTGCACGTGGCAACAGACCTGACCACGACCTGCGATTTCGCCCTTCAGCAGAAGGTGATCGAAGCCAAGAAATCGGTTGTGGTGGTTGCCGAGCGTCCCATTGTGGAGATGGACCGGACGAGCACTGCCGCCTACGTCACGTCTCAGGAGTTGAACACGCTGCCGGTAGAAGAGGTGCACCAGGTGATCGCACTGCAAGCCGGCGTCGTGCGCGACGCAGGTGGTGGCCTTCACTTTCGTGGCGGCCGTGTGGGCGAAGTGGCGTACTACATCGACGGCATCCCGGTGACCAACCAGTTCTCCGCCGGTGGCGGGAGCCTGGTAGGCATCAACAACCGGAATGTGCAGGAGTTGCAGGTCATTAGCGGAACCTTCAACGCCGAGTACGGAC
Source organism: uncultured Cytophagia bacterium (assembly GCA_964644845.1). Lineage (GTDB taxonomy): Bacteria > Zhuqueibacterota > Zhuqueibacteria > Oleimicrobiales > Geothermoviventaceae > Geothermovivens. The sequence continues at coordinate 69,365 of CAZXXS010000011.1, forward strand.
AAGCGCAGTCGGGTGTGATCAGCGTGGTCACCAAGATCCCGGACCGGCACCATTCGGGGTCGTTCACGTTCTACACGGGTGACTACATCAGCGGGCACAAAGACATTTTCATGGGGCTGGACCGTTTGCACCCGGGCCAGATTCTGAATGCCGAGGGTAGTGTGACGGGTCCCCTGCTCGGGAATGGGAAGCTCGGGTTCTACTACTACACACGCGTGAATCGCGACCTGGGTTACTTCTTCGGCAAGCGACTGACGCGACCAAGCGACGCCTGGCCGATCGCTGTGTTTCGCGAGTGGTACCGGCGCCGTTACCCGAGTAGTGACGAGGTCATTTACGACCGCATCCCGATTCCGGATTCCCTCATGACGGGCGACGGGGCCCTCGTGCCGATGGATGTTACCCGCTACTGGTCCAACAATTTGAAGCTCAGCTACTCCCTCTCGAAGAGTGTGAAGCTGCAGTACAGTCTCTTCACCGACTGGCGCTACCACAAGGGTTACAACGACAGCTACCGCTACGCGCCGGACGGTGTGGCCAGCTCGCGAAGCTGGGAACACACGCACATCCTGAAAATGACGCACACGCTGTCTACCCGGATGTTCTACGAGGCCAACCTCGCCTACACGGATGCCGAGAGCAAGTGGTACCTGTACGAAAACCTGGTTGATCCCAGGTTGCAGACGGTGTCGCCGATGTTGTCCCGCTTTCACCTTGGCGGCACGCAGAGCGGCAAGAGCGTGACCGAGACCGGGAAGATTTTCGGAAAAGTGGATTTTACCTGGCAGGTGGACAACTACAACTTAGTGAAGGCGGGCGTACAGTTTGCCCGGCACAAAGCGTTCTACCACCGTCGAAGCCCCGAACCCGTGCAGGACCCGATTCTGGGCAACAACTACTACCCGGCGGACGGGAGTCTTTCGTTTGAGGAATTCCTGGAGAAATCGCGTCCGGCGGTGCTGGTGCCTCCGCAGCTAACGCCGCAGGGTGAGACGAGCCTCAGCGAAGAGAAGTACCTGCACCACCCCAAGGAATTCTCCGCGTACTTGCAGGACAAACTCGAGCTCAAAGAACTGATTCTGAACCTGGGTGTTCGGTTCGACTGGTTCGACCCGGATCACGTGAAGCCGAAGAATCCGAGAGTACTACCCGAGGCAGGAAGCATCAGCTTGCTGAGTTCCACTGAGCCGGTGCGAGCCAAGCCGAAGTGGCAAATCAGCCCGCGCCTCGGCATGGCCTTCCCAATTTCCGACGCTGGAGTGATCCACGCGGCGTACGGACACTTTTTCAAAGTGCCGCCCTTCTCTTACATCTTCGAGAATTCGGAGTACAAGGTCATCGGCACCAACGAAACGCGCGTGGGTAATCCCGATCTCAAGCCGCAGCAGACCATCGCGTACGAAATCGGCTTGCAGCAACAGCTGGCCGAAACCGTTGGTCTCGAGGTTACCCTGTTCTACTCCGATTTCCGCAATCTGCTGGGGCTGGAAATCGTACGGCAGGTCGGCAACGTGTACAGTTACCTGCGTCGCGTGAACAGGGACTACGGCTACAACAAGGGTTTTTCGATTCACCTGAAAAAACGGCCGTCCCGCTACAGCATGATTTCCGGTTCGCTCGATTACACGTTCCAGGTCGGCAAGAGCAACGAGAGCGACCCGAACAACATCGCCATTGTTACGATTGGTGGCGGGCGCGGCCAGTTCTTCCAGCAGATCGAGAAGCAGGTGCTGCCGCTGGATTGGGACCAGACGCACACCCTGACCGGCACATTCACAGTGGGGCATCCGGACAACTGGACGCTGAGTTTCATCGGCAAATTCATGACCGGGCAGCCCTACACCCCGACTCCGGTGCGGCTGGACGTGAGCGCAAAGTTCAAGAACACAGACCGCAAGCCGAATCAGCTTGGCCTGGACATGTACCTGAGCAAGCATTTCAAGTACGGTCACATTCAGCCTACCCTGTTTTTGCGAGTGTTCAACGTGTTTGACATCGCGAACCAGCTGTCGGTGTTCTCGACAACCGGCCGCGCGGACCGCGACCACCGTTTCCCGGTTGAGAAGGCGCTGGAAGAGAGCCAGTTGCTCGGCATTCTCACTTTGCACGATGTAGACAACCACCCGTACTGGTACTCCGAGCCACGGCTGATTGAACTCGGTGTCACTGTGGACATCAAGTAGTTTCGGAACGAGACTGAACAGAGGTAGCAATGGATCGCAAAGCCCGATTTGTTTGGATCGCTTTTGTGCTGCTGTTCGCTGGCGCGCAGACGCTGCAGGCCAGCTCAGGGGAGGACAAGTCGCCAATGCCGCTGGTGTTAGGCAAACCGGCCGCTCCGGCGATGGGGCTGTCGACGAATCCGAATGACACGAGCAGGGGGCTGCAGTCGTTGCAGCGTACCGGGGTGTTGACCGGGAACCTGATTCGATCGGCTTTCGGCAATTTCGGCAACCTGGGAAGCCGAACCCTGGCCGAGGCACGGCTGGAGTGGCCTGTGGGCAGCGGGGTCACTTACGGTTTCGAGTTCATTTTCTTCGTTGCCGGTGAGGTGATGAACTCGCGCGGCGAGATCATTCACATCATCGATTCGCGCTACACCGGCGGCTCTCGTGATGTGCCCACGCCCGAAACTCACCAGTGGGGTTGGTACCCGAAACCCGGGTATTTCAACACCAACGATGGCAACGAAGACGAGGTGGAAACGCCGGGAGTCGACGAGGACCTGAACGGCAACGGGATTCTCGATCCGGGTGAGGACCTGAACAACAACGGGCTTCTGGACCACAACATGGTCAACGATGTCGAATACCCGGCCATGAGCCACCTGCCGCAAACCTGGCCTTACGACTGGCCTCTGGGCAGCTACCCTGGTGAGCCGGGCGTGAGACGTAACAAATGGAACGGGGAGTACGGCGCTTACGTGCGGGGAGACCAGGAAAGCTACTACGTGATGGACGACGCCGCCAACGACGAGTTCGATTACTATCCGTTTGACGGCGACACGCTGTCGTACCTGAACGGTGGGCGTCGTGGTCTGGGCCTGGATGTGGAGGTGCGAAACTACCAGTGGGCGCACCCCCTGGCTGAGGACATCATCATCAGCATCTACCAGCCCTACAACGTGAGCGACAAGGACTTGCCCAAGAACATCCTGGGCATGTACGTAGATGCTGACATCGGTTTCGAGGATCCGTCCGATGACGCTTCCTCCTTCGACACGCACGACGACATCACCTACCAGTGGGATCTGGAGGGACTCGACAAGCAAGGGCGGAAGACCGGCTACTTCGGATTTGCGTTTTTGCAAAGTCCGGGTAACGACCACAATCACATCGACGACGACGAGGACGGCATGGTCGACGAGAGCCAGCAGGACGGAATTGACAACGACCAGGACTGGCTGACTTTCGACGACGCTAACCACAACGGTGTGTGGGACTGGGAAGATAAAAACATGAACGGCAGACTGGACCCGGGCGAGGATCTGGACGGTGATGGCGAGCTCGATCTTGAGGAACTGAACGACGACGTGGGCTCGGACGGCATCGGTCCCTGGGGTGGGCCCAACGGCGAACCATGGCCCGGGCCGGATCCGGACGGTACCGAAGGTAACGGGCAACCGGACCTTGGCGAACCGCACTTTGAGTACACGGACAACGACGAGATCGACCAGATCGGTTTGACGAGTTTCTACGGAGACGGCGTCGGTGGCCAGGGGATCCGGGATGACGAAGGTTTCTGGCGTGGCAAGATTCAGCCCGGGTTCTTCAACGAAGCCACGGCCGGAATGGACGTTGGTTTTACCTACGGTTGCGGTTTCTTCAAGCTGGACAAGGGGCAGTTCGAGCACTTCGCCATTTCGGCCCTGTGCGGGAGTGACTTCGGCGACATCATCCGCAACAAGCGCACGATGCAGGTGATTTACAACAACGACTACAGCTTCACCAAGCCGCCTCGCAAGCCAATTTTGACGGCCATCCCCGGCGACCGAAAGGTAACGCTGATTTGGGACGACGCAGCGGAAAGAACGCGCGATCCGGTGTACGGTTGGGATTTTGAAGGGTACAAAATCTACCGCGCCACGGATCCGCATTTCAACGAAGTGAAAGTGATCGACGACGCCTACGGCAACCCGGTCTTGTGGAAACCCCTGGTCACGTTCGACAAAAAGGACGGCCTGAAAGGGCTGCATCCGATTCCACTGGGTGAGACCGGGGTGCACTACGACATGGGTACGGATTCCGGGTTACGTCACTCCTACGTGGACACGTCTGTGCAAAACGGCCGCACCTACTACTACGCGGTGGTTTCGTACGACATGGGTTACGCTCTGGATTTCCCGGAGCGTGGCCTCATTCCCACGGAGGGACTGGAGCCAATTCCACCCTCTGAATCAAGCAAGGTGATCGAAACGGACTTGCTCGGCAACGTGGTGAACGTGGACATCAACTGCGCTGTAGTGACACCGGAGGAGCCCGCTGCAGGCTACGTGCCTCCAAGCCTGGCGGATTCGGTGGAACACGTCGCCGGACCGGGAACGGGATCCATCAGTGTGGACATCTTGCGTCCGGATCTGGTTGTGGACCACACCTACCAGATTTCCTTCCGGGACACCTTGCTGAATCACGTGACAGCCGGTTTCACATTTGAGGATTTGACCACCGGACAGGTGCTTTTCCGCTCGACGGCGATGGACAACCTGGAGACTCCGGAGTACGATGATCCGAACCTGGAGAAGCAACTGTTTGACGGGTTCAAGCTCAGGATTCACAACGACCAGTTCGGCCGTGTGGTGCACAGCGAGTGGCGGAATGGGGCGTCGAATCTGGTGATCACGGTGGTGCCGAAGGAACTACCGATGCCGATCGATTTCGAGATCGTGTGGGCCGACACCATCGTGGACCGGACATTTTCTCCGGCGCCCGGTAACCGTTTCCCCATCAAGTTCTTCGTGCGCAACCTGACCGATTCCACCAAGATGCAGGTGGAGTTGTCTCGGATTGCGATGCCGATTGACCAGCTCGGTCCAGGAGATGGTTTCTACATCATCGGCAAGCGGTTGGGACGGAAGCGCTGGTTTGCGTACGAGGTCTTCGTGGACGCGCCAGAAGGGCAGGGTGTGGAAACCATCATGCCCGAACCCGGCACGGCGTACTACGTGGAGACCTCCAAGCCCTTTGGGCGCAACGACGTGTTCAAGTTCAGCATGAAACCGGAGACAAAGTTCGATGCCGAGGTGGCCAAGACACGGATGGACGACATTTACGTGGTGCCAGACCCGTACGTTGCTGTGAACAGTCTGGAGCCGAAGCAGCCGTCGTCTCTGCGTGGCCGCGGCGAGCGGCGGATCGATTTCGTCAACCTGCCGCCGCACTGCACCATTCGGATTTTCACGCAGAGCGGCCGGCTGATTCGCGTACTGCATCACGACTCTGTGGACAATCAGGGGCGGGAGTCGTGGGATTTGCTCACACGTGATGGGCTGGAGGTGTCGTACGGCATCTACTTCTACCACGTAGAGGCACCTGGGGTCGGTGAGAAGCTTGGCAAGTTCGCCATCATCAAGTGACAGAGAGGCGAGGTTAGCAATGACTCAAGGTCGGCTTGGAAAACTGGGCAGTGTGCTGCTTGTGGGCGCTGTGTTGTTGCTCTCGCTAAGCGAGCGAGGGCTCGCTCAGAAGAAAACGTGGCAACCGCCGACGGGCAACGTGAAAGTAACCAACGTGGGCACCAACGCAGCAGCGTTTCTGGAAATTGGCGTGGGGGCTCGTGCCGTCGGCATGGGAAGTGCGTTCGTCGCTACTGCGAACGACGCCACCGCCATGTACTGGAACCCAGCTGGTATCGGGCGGCTGTCGAAAATCGAAGCGACGTTTACACATTCAAGCTGGTTTGTGGGCACCAACTTCGACTACGCCGGTTTTGCTGTGCCGGTTGGGAACCGCTTTTCCGTAGGGGCCAGCGTAACCTACTTCGGGTTCGGCGAGCAACCGGTGCGCGTGGTGGGCATGGAAAACGGTACCGGTGAGTACTACTCGGCCGGGGACGTTGCTTTGGCCGTAGCCCTGGCCTTGAATCTGACGGACCGTTTTTCCTTTGGCTTCAATGGCAAATACATCGAGCAAAAAATCTGGCACTGCAAGGCCCACGGGGCTGCTCTGGACGTGGGCTTTCTCTACCAAACGCTGCTGAAGGGGCTGACCGTGGGCATGAGCGTGTCAAATTTTGGCACCGAAATGCGCATGAGTGGCCGCGACCTGCTGAACGCCATCGATCCGGATCCTACCCACGAGGGGGTCGACAGGATCAACGTCAACTACGCGACGGATTCGTTCCCGCTACCTGTCATCATGCGGTTTGGCGTTGCTTACCAGCGACGCCTGGGTAATCTGGGCGACCTTCGCGTCGCAACGGATGTGCTGCATCCGAGCAACAGCACCGAGAGCCTCAATCTCGGCGTGGAATACCTTTTCGGTGGTCTTTTGGAGTTGCGTGCGGGTTACCAGAACCTGTTCGAGAAGGACAGCGTGAACGGTTTGACCTACGGTGCGGGTATCCGGTACGCGACGCCTTTTGGTTTGGAGTTCCGTCTGGACTACGCCTACGCGGATTGGGGCTTTTTGCGGAACACTCAGCGGGTCACGGCTACGCTGGCATTTTGAGAAAGAAACGGTGAAATCGAAGGACCGGAAGGAGGTGATGAGAGGCGTCGTGGGAGTAGACCTGGGACGTGAGCTCTGGCGAGAGGAACAAACAAAGGAGGTCGTAGCATGAAACGGCTGCTCGCAGTTGTGGCTGTAATGGTCTCGGCGTTCCTGCTGGCGGGGGTTGTGTCGGCAGGAATCGTCTACGAGTCCGAACCGAACGACACCTACGAACAGGCAAATGCCCTGGCGGTGGGCGACACAATCATGGCGTCGTTCTCGGCCTCGGACAGTGTGGACTACTTTGCCATCCAAATGGAGTCCACCAAGATGTACTACATCACCAGCAACGGTGATGTGGACGTAAACGCTTTTCTGTACGCGGCCTCGGATCCCAACACCAACATCCTGACCGGCGACGTGGACGACCGCGGGATTGGCGACAACTTCCGGATTTCGGGCTACGTGCCGGCGCAGAGCGGTACGTACTACCTGAAAGTCATCAGCAAGGGTAACACGGGTGACTACTCGGTCCGGTTCGTCGGCGGCAGGGATCTGGCCACCATCGGCGCTCTGCACGAGCCCGACAATTCCATGGCGGAAGCGGATGCCCAGCCGGAGCTCCCCACTGACGGAACCGTTCTGGCGGGCTGCATCTACCCGAAAGACGACAGCGATTTCTACAAGATCGAAGGCATCGGTGGCCGCAAGATCACAATTGACGTTTCTCCGCTGCCGGACATGGAGATCCGGGACACGGACACAGTGGTCGAGTTGTGGGATGCCGCCGGCAACGTTCTCGCGGATAACGACGACAAGGAATCGGGCGTCACGTTCTCCAGGATCCACAAGTTCGAGCTGCCAGCGGATGGCACTTACTACGTCCTGGTCCGCTGCTACTACCACGGCGACCGGGTGGACGACAAGCATCCGGGCACGGGCGAGTACGGCGTTCGTGCTTTCTACGCAGGCGTAGAGACCGAGCCCAACGACACCTGGCAACAGGCCACCGAGCTCGCTTTTGGCGACACGCTGTCTGCCCGTTTCACGGCCGACACCGACACGGTGGACTGGTTTGTGGCCAACCTGGACTCGACCCGGATGTACTACATCGGCAGCGTGGGCGACTCGGTGAAGCCGCACGTGGAATTTTACTACTACGACCCGGACGGCGACTCACTGGTCAGCTTGCTGGACAGCAAAGTGGACGGCCGCGGTGAGGGCCCCAATTTCCGTATCGCCGGTTTTGTGCCGAAAGAGACGGGCAAGTACTACCTCCGTCTCAGCGACCCGGACAACGTCAACGCACCTTACGGCGTGCGGATCACGGGTGGCCACAGCGTTCCGTACTGGTCCCAGGTACACGAACCAGACAACACGCGTCAGGAAGCAGCTAACTCTCCGCTGGTCGACACCACAGGTGTGCCGGTTCGCGGCATGCTGTACCCGGTGGACGACGTGGACTACTACCGCTTTGAAGCCAAGGAGGGCGACAGCTACCTGATTGAGACCCAGCCGCTGGACAGCATGAGTGTGCGCGACACGGACACGGACATGTACATCTTCGACGAGAACGGCGTGCTGAAAGGCCACAACGACGATGGTCGCTACGGCACCTTCTCCACCCTGCAGTGGGGGGCCACGGCCAGCGGTGTGTACTACGTCCGTGTGTCGTCGTACTACTGCGCACCGGTGAACGGAAACACAGCCAGCTTCCGTAATCCCGGAACGGGTGAGTACAAGCTGGTCATCAAGCGCCTGGGCAAAGTGGCACCAGACACCACGGAAGACAACAACACACCGGAGACGGCCTTCCACCTCAAACTTGGCGAAATGGTGCGCGCTACGCTGACTGCCACGGACTCGGTGGACTACTTCCTGGTGCACATGAGCCCCGACAAGATGTACTACATCGACAGTTTCGGGAAAACTAACCCACACGTCCATCTGTACTACGCCGACGCTCCCGGTGTGAACATCCTGGACGGCGACATCCACGGGCGTGGCTACGGTGGCACCAATTTCCGTCTGGCCGGGTACGTACCTCTGGACGACGCCGACTACCTGGTGAAGGTGTTCTCGAAGGGCGAGGTTGGCGAATACTGGATCCGGTGGTCAGGTGGGCGCGACCTGAACACGATTGCGAACAAGCACGAGCCAGACAACAGTGGTGCCGAAGCCCAGCAGCAAGACTCGCTGGACGTGAGCGGCAATCCGTACGCGGCCTGCATCTACCCGTACAACGACCTGGATCTCTACATCTTCTACGGCGAAGCAGGTCAGCAGCCGCACATTTGGACTGAGCCGTTGCCGGACATGAATTCGCGTGACACCGACACGCGCATTTACCTCTGGAGTTTTGACTACGTGATGGGTCTGGCTGAGGGGCAGTACCCGTTGCTGGACAGCACGATCGCCGAGAACGACGACGATCCGGACAAGGGACCCGAGAACGGCAACACGGTGTTCTCCGAGCTGGACAGCCGCAACTGCCCACCGCTGCCGTACACGGGACTCTACTTCTTGGGCGTGTCGGACTACTACAACACAATCAACACCTCCGAGCCGCCGTCGTCGCTTGACCGGAACCCGGGAACGGGCGAGTACCAGCTTCTGGCCACGCTGGGAGCAACGGCGGTCGAAATGGCTAAGATGGATCTGCCGACGGTTTACGCGCTACGGCAGAACTACCCGAACCCGTTCAACCCGAGCACGACCATCGAGTACGACTTGCCGGAACCGGCCCACGTGTCGCTGCGTATCTTCGACATGCGTGGGCGGCTGGTGAAGGAGCTTGTGAATGGCAAACAAGCCCCGGGTTCGTACCGGTTGAAGTGGGACGGCACCAACCAGGCTGGTGAGAAGGTGGCCAGTGGTGTGTACCTGTACATGCTCAAGGCCGGCAATTACGTACGCATCCACAAGATGATGCTGGTAAAGTAGCCTCAAAGTGGAGTGGTTGGAGCGCGGGGGCCGGTTGAACCGGTCCCCGCGCTTCCGTGTGTTGCAGGAAACGACGAGTCGGATGGGCACCGAATGGAACTGGACAAAAAGAGCTTCATCCCTCTGTACCATCAGCTTGCGGATCTGCTGCGCGAAAAGATCGAGTCGGGTGAGTGGGTGGCCGGTGAGGCAATCCCATCCGAAGCCAGCTTGATGGAGGCGTACGGGATCAGCCGGGGTACTGTGCGAGAGGCAATCAAACTGCTGGTTTGGGAAGGCCTGTTGGTGACGCTGAAGGGCAAGGGTACCTACGTGGCCACTCCTAAGATCGCTCAGGATACGCGCCGTGTCATCGGTTTCACCAGACTGATGATCGAACTCGGCCACGTGCCCACTGCAAAGGTTCTGAACTTCGAGCACATTCCGGCGCCGAAGATCATTGCGGAGAAGCTTCGAATTGCCCCAGAAAGTCCTGTGACACTGGTGCAGCGGTTGCGAATGGGCGACGGTGAACCGCTGGTGCTGGAGCATTCGTACTACCGTTACGACGTTGGCAAACAGCTGTCCACGGCGGACCTGCACGGGTCCATCTACGACGTAGCGGAAATGCGCTTGGGGGTGCGTGTGGTTTACGCCGAGCAGGAAATCGAGGCAACTATTGCAGCCGAAGAGGAAGCTTCGCTGCTTGGCGTGGAAGTCGGGGCGCCGCTGCTTCTGCTCAGGCGCGTGGCTTACTCACAGGGCAATCGGCCGCTGGAATATGCCGAGGACCTGTACAGGGCGGACCGAACACGATTCCAGGTGACCACGGATCTGAGCAGGGCGCAGCTGAACGAACACGAAGACGTCATGCAGGGAGTGGTGCTGAAGAAGTGAAGCGATCGGAATGGATTGGCCTGTTTGGCTTGTTCGTGTTCGTGACCGGACTGTTCAGCGGGTGTGCACGCAAGGCAAGCGCGCCAGAGCCGGTTGTCGCGACGGTTGGACCGGTTGCCATCACGGTCAGCGATTTCCGCGTGAGCTACGAGTTTGGCCCTTCGATTGTAAAGAAGCAGCCGAAGCCGAAGGGCGCTTACTTGCAGGCCATGATCAATGAACTTCTGCTTGCTGAGAGAGGCAAAGCCGAAGGTGCTCTCGAGGTGCCGTGGGTACGCCGGGCTGAGACTGGCCTCGAGCAGGAGCTGCTGGTCGAACAGATGTTCCACGACGAGGTGGACAAGAAAATCAAGATCAGCGACGAGGACATCCGCAAAGCCATTGAGAAGTCGGCTGTACGTTTGAAGGCGCGTTACATCTACGCTTCGGACAAGCAGGAGGCCGAAAGCTACTGGAAGGCCCTTCGAAGAGGCGAACCGTTCGACAGCGTACTAGCCAGGAGTCTCGCGGCCCACGGTGGCACACGGGAGGAAGCCGAAACGGGCTTTTTCACCTGGGCTCAGCTCGATCCGAAAATTGCCGACCAGGTCTTTGATCTGAAGCCGGGGGACGTGTCGAAGCCGCTTCCTTTTCGGCACGGATTCGTGATCCTGAGGATTGTGGATGCACGTCGGAAGGTGTTGGACCCGTCGGACTTCGACCGACTTCACGAGCACTACCGGGAGGTTCTGCGAGCGCGACGAGCTGGCGTTGAAGGCGGGCACTTCATCAAACGGTTCATGGATCCGAAGGACGTGCGTGTGAAGCGCACGGCTTTCAACGCTTTGGTCAAGACCATGTACCGCTGGCTCACGGAAAGCACGCCGAAGATCAGTGGTGGACGCTTCGATCTCGAAAAGCACCTACGGGCGGATTCAGCGGGGCTGGATCCGGGTGCAACGCTGGTCACGTTTCGAGGTGGGCACTGGACGGTTCGCGATTTTCTGGAACACTACGCCACGCGGCCCATGCGCCTGGACCTGCAGGACGAAGAACATTTTGCTCGTTCGTTGAAATGGATCATCGGGCTGCAAGTGCGCGACAGCTTTCTGGAGGCGGAGGCGCGCAAACGTGGCATGCTGAAACGGCCGGAAGTGCAACGTGAGCTGAACGCCTGGCGACGTAAGTGGGCTTACAGTGAGATGCGGCAGCGCCTGGCGAAGCAAATCCGCATTTCCGACGCCGAGGCAAAAGCGTTCTACGAGCAGCATCCTGATTTCTTCGGCCCGTCTTTCGAAGCCAACCGTGATCTGGTTGTTGAGCAACTGCGCCAGAAGAAACTGAAAGAACTGCTGCAAAACACGGCCGATTCGCTGCGCACGCGCATTCCGGTTGAGATCCACTGGGATGTGCTGGACACGATTACGACCAGCGATTTCGGCCGTCCCGGGATCGACCTGGAGGTGTTTAAGCTGGGTTTGCCTTACCTGCGCAAGGCCTGGCCAACCGTGGACCGAATTTGGGGCTGGGACGAGAAACTTCTGCAGTACGGACCACCCAAGCGGACGTCGGGGGCCGGGAAGGACGGCGGAAAGCGGACGGCGCGGCGCTGACTGCACATTTGAAGAAGAGACAGGTACACAGGGTGCTGTGAAGAGGTGGAAGGCTGAAAAAGTGGGTGCGGCTCTTTGGGTACTCAAGAATTCTTGAAACGCGGACATGGGTTTTGGCATCTGAAAGTGCAAAGTGCGGGGGTAAACGCTACGGTGGCTGGCATGAGGCCGGAGTTTTCGGTTAGGCGAACTTGTCTATACGACTGGACAGGCTGCTGGCCCTTTTGCCAGCTATCTTCGCGACGTGAACCGCAGTTTTGAGGCGAGGCTTCTGATGAAACGATTCTTGAGTGTCCTCTTCTTCCTGTTGTTGGCGTCCGGCCTCTCGGCCCAGACGGGACTGGTCGGACACTGGACCTTCGATGACCCCAAGGACCTGACGGCTGCTGTTGTTGGGCCCGACTTGGTGCTCCGTGGGACCCAGGAAGCCGTACCCGGACCCGATTCTGGCAACGGTGCGGTCAGGATTCCCAGGGGGAGTTACTACCTGCTGCGGCACGGATTGCCCCCCTGCTGCGGTAGTCGCGTTAATGAGTTCAGTCTGGTGATTGATGTCAAGGTGCCGGCTGTGGGCCGGTGGTACTGCATGTACCAGACGGACCTAACGAACACTACCGATGGCGAATGGTTCATCTCTCCGTCTGGAGCTGTCGGAGTCGGTGCCACGGGGTACACCGAGGCTCTGATCAAACCTGGCGAATGGTACCGCCTGGGCATCGCAGTGAAAAACGGGCAGCGTTACGACTACTACGTCGACGGAACCAAGATGCTGACCGGGACCCCGGGGGCAATCGACGGGCGCTTTTCTCTCGACACGTCGGTTCTGCTGTTTGCCGACGAGAACGGCGAAGACAACACGTTTGACGTCGCGGATGTGAAGCTCTTCTCGCGGGCACTCAGTGACAGCGAAATGAAAGCGCTTGGTGGCTACCACGACTTCAAACCGGATGTCGGCGAGCCAGACACTGCCATCTACCCGTACTTGCAGTCGCCAACACCAACGTCAATCTACATTTGCTGGAATGCCTCGCTTGGCACAGAAACGCGTGTGGAGTACGGCACAACGCCTGCCCTTGGCCAGAGCGCTACCGGGTCGTACCACGTTTTCCCGGACAGCACCGTCTGGCACTGGGTGAAACTGGAAGGCCTGACCCCTTCCACGCTGTACTACTACAAGGCCATCACAGACACGATGGTGTCGAAGGTCTACCGTTTCAAAACAGCTCCTCCGTACGGGTCGAAAGAAGGGCACATCCGTTTTGCTGTGATGGGCGACACGCGGACCGACGTGGCCCAGTTTACCAAAGTAGTGGCTGCTCTGAAGGAGAAGGTGCTTGAACTGTACGGCGGGACGCTGGAGGAGAATCTGAACGTCCTGCTGCACGTCGGGGACGTGGTCACCAGCGGCAGCATGTTGCCGCAGTACAGGCGCGAGTTTTTTGGGCCACTGTCGCAGATCTCGGGCAACGTGCCGGTGATGGTCAGCATCGGGGACCACGAGCACGACTCGCCTTACTACTACGCCTACATGAAGTACGAGGACTTCGCCGGTCCTGAAGAAGAACGTTACTACGCTTTTCAGTACGGCCGCGTTTTGTTCGTAGCGGTGCACAGCATCTGGCACACCGAGACGCAATTGCAGTGGCTCGACAACTTGATGCAGCAAGCGCAGAACGACAGCGCCATCGACTGGATCTTTGTCTACACGCATCGACCGGGACACAGCGAGGTCTGGCCGGACGGGAACGAGCGGTACACTCAGGATCACATCATCCCGATTCTGAAAAAGTACAGCAAGGCTGATCTGCTCGTTTACGGCCACTCTCACAACTACGAGCGTGGTCAGGTGACGGACGGAAACCTGCGTCTCATGTTGAACGGTGGTGGCGGCAGTGCGCTGGATCGCTGGCGCATGTACTCCAACCAGACGGACTACCCGGAGATCCAGAAATCCTACGATGTGTACTGCTACACCATTTTCGACATCGACGTGGCGAACAAACGGTACGAAGCCCGGTCGTTTACACTTGGCAACCACGACAAGCCCCGCGACAACAAGGAGTTCGATCGCTTTTTCCGGGACAAAGCGAACGAGACGCCACCGGCAACTCCCGAAGCCACGGCGCCGCGCGACAGCCAGACGGTGGTATTTCCGATTGTTCTCCAGGCTTCCTCTTACACCGGTGAGTATCCCATCCTCAGTTCACAGTTTCAGGTGACGGCACGCAAGGGCGACTACACTACGCCCGTTTTGGATGTGAAACGCGATTTCGAGGACATTTACTACGACACAGGTGCCCCAGACTACAACCCGATCGACCGCAACAAGGACGTCGACCTGACCAAAGTTGTGTCGAGGGATCCGCGGCTGTGGCGGGTAGGCAAAACCTACTGGTGGCGCGTTCGGTACCGGGACCGAAACCTGCAGTGGTCGGCGTGGTCCGAAGAGGCGTCGTTCACGGTCGGATCCGGGACACGTGTTGGCGAGGGTGGGCCAACGACGGTTCGCCAAACGCATCTGTACCGGAGTTACCCCAATCCGTTCAATCCAAGCACCACCATCCGATTCGATCTGGCGCGGAAAGAACAAGTGTTGCTGAGGATTTACTCCGTCGACGGTCGGCTTGTGAGGACGCTTGTAGACGGCGAATTGGCAGCTGGTGGTCACCGGGTGAGCTGGGACGGCAGAACGGACGGCGGTCTGCCCCTGGCTTCGGGAACGTACTTGTGCCGGTTGAAGGTGGGCAACGATTCGAAAGTCGAAAAGCTGCTGTTGATTCGTTAACCGTCCTATTTCGCACGTAATGTCCGCGCAACGCGGGGGCTGGCTTTGGGTACTGCCAAAAACTGCGAGGTGAATCATGAGTGACGGGCTCTCACGCAGACGGTTCTTGCGTTCGGCTCTGCTGGGTGGATTGGGCCTTTACAGTGGTGTGCGGGCGGATCTGAGCACGGTTCTGAACGCGAAACAGGCCTCGAGAATGATGGAAATCCCGACCTCCGATCTGGTCATCGCGGATCCCTCCCAGTTCAAGATCCTGCAAGTGACCGACATTCACTACTTTGGCAAGACGGGTCGAGAGGACGCTCGGACGGTCATCAACTTGAAGCGGCTTGTCGACCACACCAAACCGGACATTCTCCTGGTGACCGGGGATTTCTGGCACAACAACCCGGACGGCCGCGGCGAAGAGTTTATGAACTTTGCCATCCAGCACACGGAAGAGCTGGGTATTCCCTGGGCATTCGCCTGGGGCAACCACGACAGGCTGAACGACTACACCCGGGGGCACACGGCTTTCGAACAAGCGCCGCACTCGCTCTACGCCGGGGGAAAGAGCCAGGGGAACTACGTTGTCGCCGTCAAAGACAGGCAGGGAAATCGCCTTTGGGATCTGATTTGCCTCAACTCGTCGATCGGCAGTGACAGGGGTGTCTACACGCCGGGTTTAGCCGCTGCCGCCCAGCGCTGGCTTTCCGAGTTGAAGAAGACCTGGGATGCCGAGGCTCATGCCGCCAACGCTTTCGTGTTCTTCCACATTCCCGTTCCGCAGTACAAGAGCATCTGGGATTCTGGCGTTGCCAAAGGCGTGAAATACGAAAACGTGTGCAGCGGCGACGAAGACGACAGAGGGGCGTTCTCCTGGTTCCAGGAGCTTGGCACTGTGCGGGCCAGTTTCTGTGGTCACGATCATGTGAACGACTACTCCGGAAAACTGGCCGGGATTGAACTGGTCTACGGCCGGGCAACCGGCTACGGCGGCTACGGTGGCGAGAAGGTCGCAAAAGGGGGCAAATTGATCACGGTCAACTGCGAAACTGGGGAGTACACCTGGAAAAGCATTGTGTTTGACTCGCTCACAGGCTTGCGTGAGGAAGGGGAGCGGCAGCCCGAGGTTTTCAGGCTGGAGCAGAATTACCCAAATCCGTTCAACGCATCCACCACGGTTCGTTATTCGCTGGCGAGAGAGGCGCTGGTTGATCTGGCAATCTTCGACCTCGAGGGACGGCGAATCAAAACTTTGATCTACGGCCTACAGAGGCCGGGAATGTACCGTGTGGTCTGGGACGGCACGGATGACGCCGGCCGTCCGGTGAGCTCCGGGACGTACTTCACGCAGCTGCGCGCGGCCGGCGAAGCGGACACTCGTACACTGGTCCTGTTGAAGTAGCAAGGAGGGCCTGCCGTTTAGGCTGTCCGGCGGGGGCGGGGGGGGCCTGGCGGTGTGGTTTACGCGAAGAGCTCGGATGGCATCGTCGTGTGCTTGGCGGGAAGTCGAGTGTTTTGCGAGTTGACCGTGGTCTGAAAACGCTGCCTGCTCTGGCTTCGGCTGTTTTGGAGCGGAGGTAGGTTGTACACCTGAACCGACAAGTGCGAGGAGGTTGGGTAACCTGTAGACGACAAATCTGGCGGAGGAGATTTCGATGGGACTTGAAAACATGCGCACACTCCTTGACGCCGCACGAGAAGGTGGCTACGCCGTGGGCGCTTTCAACATCGTTGACTACGCCACATTCCGCGGTGTGATGGAAGCGGCAGAAGAGGAACGGTCGCCGGTCATCATTCAGACTTCGGCGAGCAGCACGGTGAAGTTCTACGGTTACGAAGCGCTGGTTGGACTTGCTCGTGCCCTGGCTGGTAACAGCTCTGTGCCGGTGGCGCTTCACCTGGACCACTGCAAAGACATGGACATGCTGAAAGGCACAATCGAGGCTGGCTGGACTTCGGTGATGATCGATGCCTCGACCTACCCGTTCGAAGAAAACGTGGCCATGACCAAAACGGTGGTTGGTTGGGCGCACCCGAAGGGCGTTTCCGTGGAAGGTGAGCTCGGCAGCATCAAGGGTGTCGAAGACGAAATCAAGGTTGAGGAACGCGACGCCGTACTGGCGGATCCCCAGAAGGCGGCCGAGTTTGTGGAACGCACCGGCATCGACGCTCTGGCGCCAGCCATCGGGACGGCACACGGCCTGTACAAGGGCACGCCAGACATCGATTTTGAGCGTCTGAAAAAGATTGTTTCCTTGGTGGACGTGCCCGTGGTGATTCACGGCGGTACGGGATTGAGCGACGACACCTTTCGCAAGCTCATTTCGCTGGGAGCGGCCAAGATCAACATTTCTACGCAACTCAAATTGGCCTACATGCAGGCTTTTGAGGATTTCAAGAGGGAGAACCCAGGCAAGGCCGACCCCATCAAGGTGCAAAAAGCGATCGTTGCAGCGGTGAAGGATGTTGTAAAACGTTTCATGCGCGTGTTTGGCAGCAGCGGCAAGGCCTGAGCAAGTTCGACGGGAGGCTTGGACCTTACTTCTCAAGGAGGAAAACATGGCGACGTTCAAGGCGCTGATTTTTGACGTCGACGGAGTTGTGGCAGAAACCGAGGCGGACGGGCACAGGGTGGCTTTCAACCGGGTGTTTGAGGAAGAAGGATTGCCCATTCGCTGGGACAAAGAGCGCTACGGGGAATTGCTGAAAATTGCAGGCGGCAAGGAGCGCTTGCGTACAGAGGTGTACGCGCCGGATTTCCCGAAGCAGGTGGACGACAAGGAAGAGTACATCAAGCGTTTGCACAAGCGGAAAACGGACATCTACATGGAGATGATCGCTTCCGGAGTGTTGAAACCGAGGGAAGGCGTGGCTCGACTCATCCGTGAAGCCCATGATGCGGGCCTCAAGCTGGCTGTGGCGTCCACGTCCAACGAGCGGGGCGTGCGCTTTTTGCTGCAGAATTTGCTCGGCGATGAAATCTACAACCTCTTCGACGTGATTCTGGCTGGTGACGTGGTGAAGAACAAGAAACCGGACCCGGAAATCTACTTTCTGGCAGCGGAGAAGCTCGGTGTGAAGCCGGAAGAATGCGCTGTCATCGAGGACACGATGAACGGCTTGCGCGCAGCCAAAGGTGCCGGGATGAAGTGTGTGGTGACGCGCAGCGAATACACAAAGAACGAGCCTTTTGAGGAGGCGGATCTGGTAGTCGACAGTCTCGGTGAACCGCCGGGACCGCACGTGAGCATTGAGGACATCAAAGCGCTGTTTCAGTGAAGCCAATTCCCAATGACGAACCAGCGGTGGCTCGCGGACTTCGGTCGGCGAGCCGACTCCCAACAAACCGGATGAGGAGGTGTTCAGATGGCCGATGTGAGCAAGAAGATCGTTCCGTGGATCATGCCGGCGGTGCAGTACAAGGTGGACTCGGTGGAGCTCGCCTGGCAGCACCCGAACCACGCCAGGATGTTCCTGAATGAGAACCCGATTCCACCTTCTGAGAAAGTACTGAAAGCCATCGAGGAAATGGCTCGGTACGGTAACCGCTACCCGCACCGCTGGGTTCAGTTGCGGAAACGCCTGGCTGAACCCTTCGGCCTCGGTCCTGAGAACGTCTTCCTCGGGAACGGTTCCTCCGAAGTCATCGACAACATGGTTCGGGTCTTCTGCCAGCCCGGAGACGAGGTGATCATCCCGGAACCGACGTTCTCGCTGTTCTACGCCAGGATCGAGGTAAACGGCGCCAAGGACGTGCGCATTCCGTTACGCAAAGACGACTACCAGATCGACATCGACGGAATGATCAACGCAGTCACCGATCGGACGAAGCTGTTCGTCGTGGTGAACCCGAACAACCCGACCGGTCTGTTCGTGGACGACAAGGACCTCCGTAGATTGCTGGATCTGGGCATCCCCACCTGCATCGACGAGGCTTACTTGGAGTACGATCCAGATCGCGGTTCCAAGGTGCCGCTCATCAAGGAGTACCCGCACGCGTTCGTGATGAAGACGTTCTCCAAGGCGTACGGCCTGGCAGGACTACGCTTCGGCTACATGTTCGGTGTCCCCGAGCTGGTGGAGGCCTTTGACCGCATCAAGCTGCCGTGGAACGTGAGCATCTTGACGCTGGCCGCCGCCGAAGCAGCTCTGGATGACCAGGAGTCGCTGAAGAAGAAAGTCGAACACAACAACCGCTGGATGGCCATCTTCACAGAAGAATTCCGCAAGCTTGGTTTGAAACCGTTTCCAGCGCACGGTAACTACATGCTTGTCGATGCCAACGACTTCGGCTACTCGTCCAAAGAAATCATCGACATGGCTTTCGAACGCGGCGTGATCTTGAAGACGATCGGCCCGATTCACGGGAAGAATGGCTTTTTCCGTGTGACGCCTGGTACGGACGAGGAGAACAAGCGGATGCTGGAGGTGGTGAAAGAGATCTTCTCGCAGCCGAAGGCCAAGCGAGCCTGAGCGGGCGCCGATGAATTGTCGAAGCTGGCGAATTCGGTGGCGGGCAGGGTGGATGTACCCTCCCTGCCGTGCGAGGAAGGACGAAGTGGGGATGGCTTCGCTTCCCACCAGCACAGAGAACAGAACGCACTCCTTCTGTTTGGGCCAGCGTTAGGCGGGCGCCGGTGTCGGTTGCTTGGGCAGCCGCGCCGGCGTTGCGCTTTCGGGGGCCGATTTGTGGAATTGGCCGCTCGGTTGTAGTGCAGGGCTGACGCAAGGAAGATCGGGGCTAAGACCCGCTTCTCAGGAGTCGGAATTCGGAGTGTGTCAGCCTTACGCCGCCGGGTCGGGGGATCGGGTAGAGTCGGGAACACGACAAGTCGGACGCGTTGAACAAGGCGCTGACAGGAACTGTTTGGGAGACTTGCCCATGGAAACTGCGCGCATTGGGACAGACGCTTCACTGGATCGCAAATACCGGTACTGGAGGTCCCGGGTTTTCGGGACGTTGTTTGTGGCCTACGGGTCGTACTACCTGTGCCGGGTAAACTTCTCCGTGGCCCTGCCGGAAATTCAAAAAACACTCGGGGCCAGCAAGGCCGAAGTGGGGGCCATTGCCACGGCGCTTTACGCTGCCTACGCCATCGGCCAGGTGGTGAATGGACAGCTGGGTGACCGCGTCGGCGGTCGTGTCATGATGCTGGTCGGCATGCTGGTCTCGGCCCTGATGAATCTGCTCTTTGGCTTTGGCCACGCCCTCGGGTTTTTGATCGCTGTCTGGGCCGTGAACGGGTACTTTCAGGCCACTGGCTGGCCCTCGATCATGAAAATCATGGCCGCGTGGTTCACCCAAAAAGAACGCGGCACGATCATGGGCTGGTTCTCGACCAACTACCAGATTGGAAATGTTCTGGCGTGGTTGCTTGCAGGTTACCTGGTGGAAAAGCTGGGCTGGCGTGCCACCTTCTGGGTGCCGGCGGCCATCTTCGGGGTGCTGTCCATTCTGGTGTACATGGGCACCCGGGATGCCCCGGAACAGGTCGGCTTGCCACCTGTGGAGGCATACCGCGGGGACGCGGAACAGGTGAAGTCGGAGCGCGAAGACATTTACCCCGGTTTCCGCTACACGCTGCGCAAGACTTTCCTGAACAAGTGGGTGTGGCTCCTGGGTGTGATCTACTTGGCCATCGATTACGCGCGTTACGGCTTGATGACCTGGGCCCCGACCTTCATCCTGGAGGTACAGCACGCGCCCCTCAAGCAATCCGCATTCAAAGCGGCCATTTTGCCACTGCTTGGCAGTGTGGGCTCCATTTTCGCCGGTTGGGCTTCCGACAAGTGGTTCGGAGCGCGCCGCGGACCGATCTCAGCCATCATGTTGTTTGGTCTGGCAATTTTCACCTACCTCTTCCGAATTGTCCCCGGTAACAACTGGGTGTTGAGCCTGGTGGTGCTCGGTTTGGCCGGATTCTGCCTCTACGGGCCGCACAGCCTTTTGGGAGGCGCTGCGGCGATGGACTTTGGAACGCGCAAGGCAGCGGCTTCGGCGGCCGGTTTCATCGACGCCCTGGGCTACGTCGGTGCGATTCTGGCAGGCTGGGGTAGCGGAATGCTGATCGACCATTACAGCTGGACAGCGGCTTTCATCTCTTGGGTCCTGGCGGCTCTTCTCGGTGCCATCTTGTCGGCTGTGATGTGGAACGTGAAACCTTCGCAGGAAGAGTAGGTCCCGCGGGAGACTTGTGGTCTGAAGAAACAGACCTGAAACACACCGGCCGCTGGGAGCACGTCTGCCGGTGAGAGGGTCAACCTGAGCATTTGAAGTCCAAGGGACTGAGCGTAGAAGGAGGGACATCCTGGGGCCGTCACCAGTGTCCTGGCGCATGGTGACGGCTCTTCTTTAGCTGGACGTTTTCGACGACAACCGGCGCAGAAGCCGCGGTCAATGATTTTCGGAACTAAGCGGGCGAACTTCGACGGGTTAGCGAGGAGAGCGGTGTTGTTTTCTGGAGAAGGAGCTGTGCAAGAAAATGCCTCTGCGGGAAAGCGCGCGCAGGCGTTACTGAACTCGGAGCTGCTGGAAACGGTACGACGGGCGCGCGCCTTCGCCATTGACCTGGACGGAACCACGGTCCTGGGACCCAAGCTGTTTCCGTGGATGCCAGATCTGCTTGAGAAGATCAGAAGCTCAGGGCGCAGATTCCTCATCTTAAGCAACAATTCTTCCAAGAGCGATGCCGAGCACGCGCGCATGCTTCGGGAGATGGGGCTCGATGTCCGTGCCGAGGACGTGTTCACGTCGGCAGACGCCACGATCATGTACCTGAGTTCTCGAATGCGCCGTTTGTATCTGCTCGCGACTCCGGGCGTGACCGAAGATTTCAAGCGGGCTGGGTTCGAACTCACCGAGAACAATCCAGAAGCGGTTGTGTTGGCTTTTGACCTGACGCTGACCTACGAGAAGCTGGACAGGGCTTGTTACTTTGTTCGCAAGGGAGTGCCCTTCCTGGCGACGCACCACGACACAACCTGGATGGTTGGTCCGGACGAGCACAAACCGGACTGCGGGGCTCTGGCGGCGGCCATCACGGCGGCTACGGGCGTGCGGCCCAGGTACTTCGGCAAACCCCAGGTGACGATGTTGCGCGGTGCTGCGCAGCGTCTGGGTGTGAAAAAGAACGAACTGGTCCTAGTCGGTGACCGACTCGACACCGATGTGCCGATGGGCCACCGCTTCGGCATTCCCACCGTGCTGGTGTTGAGTGGAAAGACCAAACCTGAGGATCTTGAGACCTCCAGGTACCAAGCTGATTTCGTGCTCCAGAACAGCGGCGAGTTGATTCCTTACCTGACCTGATGATCTGAAGCTTTGATCCGAGCCTTTTGTTTGTGTAGACTACGCGGCACCGGGGACTGAGTACGCAGAGAACCGGTGGGCTTCTGCGGGATTGTGCTGAGTCCGGTGTACGGTGCAGGACGGGGTCCAGCGGGCGCAGGTCTTTGTCCTTGCGCTTTTTGCGGATAGATTGTGTCGCCTCGGGTCTGGCGCCGGAGGTCGGGTGTAAGCGAAAAGTGACCGCCCCTGTCTTGACGGTTCGCACAGCTGGTTGCCGCGACGGCAAACCACGCGGGCCTGCGCCCTGAGTTCGTCCCTGCACCCTACTGTTCGGTATGGGCGTAGCCTGACGGGGCAACGGGGTGTTGATTTAAAGTGAGGAGGAAAGCAGGATGCGGCGGACGCTGACATTGTTGCTTGTTGGACTGGTTGCGGCCGTACCTGCGCTTGCGCAGCACGGTTTGCATTTCGTTGTGGAACCCTACCTTCAGAATGTTTCGGAGACGGGCATTACGGTCATGTGGGAGACGAATGCTCCGTCAAATTCGACCGTTGAATTTGGGCTGAGCGCACGATTCGATCGGCGGGTGCAAGACACAACCTTCGTCCAGATCCACGAGGTGCATTTGAGGGGACTCAAGCCGCAGACGGTGTACTTTTACCGGGTGATTAGCCGGGACAAAACAGGATCGAGTTTGGCCAGCGACACGCTGTCTTTTCAGACGGCTGTGCTGCCCGAGACCGCTTTCGCGTTCGCTGTTGTTGGCGATTCCCGTACCTACCCTGACCGCTGGGGCCGGATTGCCGGGCTGGTTTGGGGAGAGCGGCCGAACTTTGTTTTGCACGTCGGCGACGTGGTGACCAACGGCAACGTTAAAGAGCAGTGGGTGCGCGAGTTTTTGATGCCCGCGGCCAGGCTGTTCGGCCGAGTTCCCTTCTTCGTTGCCATCGGCAACCACGAGCGCAACGCACACTGGTTCTACGACTACATGTGCAACCCACCGCCGGAAAACTACTACACTTTCACTTACGGAGATGCCGAGTTCATCGTTGTGGACACGAATGACAGGCAGGGATTGCAGCCCGGCGGCCGGCAGTACAACTGGCTGGTACACGCCCTGAAATCTTCGAAAGCGACGTGGAAGTTCGTTGCGCACCATCACCCGCCCTACTCGTCGGACGAAAACGACTACGGCGACGCCTACCGAGGGCCCACGACCCTGGGCGATCCGCAGGTACGGCTGCTGGTACCGCTCTACGAGAAGTACGGGGTAGACATCGTGTGGGTTGGACACATTCACACCTACGAACGAACCTGGCCGATCCGGAAGGGACGGGTGGATGAAAAACGCGGTGTCATTTACATCCAGGCGGGCGGAGGCGGCGCCGAACTGGAAGACTTCGCCCCAACCCGTAGCTGGTTCACGGCCAAAGTGCTGCGGAACTGGCAGTACTGCCTGGTGACGATCCACGACCGTACGCTCGTCGTGATGACTTACGACATCGACGGCCGGATGGTGGATTACTTGAAACTTCACAAGTGAGGGGGCATCGAAGGCCACGGACGTTGCGGAGGCACCTTACGGCGACTGTGCACGTGCTGCCAATGCCTTGCTTGTCGGCACTTCGGAGAACAGCAAGAGTGCGTTCTTTTGACCCGCGCTGCGCGAAAGGGACGCCTTAACGGTCCAGCGTGTGACCTGTGGGCTTGCCCTCAAATGCCTGAAGGTGGGTCGGCGTGAGTGCAAATGAGTTGCGATGTGTTCCTGTTGCTTGTCGTTGCGACGCGGTGGGGATCGTCAGCGAAGTCATGCTTGTCGAATGAACACGGAGGTCACGGCTGTTCGCGTTTTAAATGAGCAAGAGGACGTCGGGATCACCGGAACGGCTCCCCGGAGCCCGGCGTGGGACTACGTGGAACGCAGAAACGCTCTGTCAGAATTGGAGGTGTGAAATGGTCAGGTTGCGGAGTGCACAGATCGTGTGGCTTGCAGTTGTCGCATTGGCACTGGTGTGCGTGCAGGCCACTGCAGCCAGGGTGTTGGACGAGTCCGAACCGAACGACTTCGCTGCTTTGGCAAACAGAATTGCGGTCGGCGACACAGTGGCCGCCACCTTTTCTTCGAGATCCGACGCGGATTGGTTTGTGTTCGACTGGGACTCGACGCGGATGTACTACCTCACAAGCATCGAAAATGAGGCCGGCGTCCAACCGGATCTTCTGCTCTTTTTCGGCGACGACACCACCCGCAACATCCTGACCAGCTCAGTGGCGGGCAGAAACGGCAACGGGAATTTCCGCCTGTCGGGTTACGTTCCCGCACGTACAGGTCGCTACTACGCCAAGATCGTGAACGCCGACTCGATGGCTGGCGCGTACAAGATCAGGCTGGTTGGCGGCAGAAGCATTGATTCGCTGTTGGCCAACGAACCGGATAATGACTACGTGGCGGCTTTGCGGCACCACGCTATTCCCACGAACGGAGACACCCTTGTTGCGGCCATCTACCCGGCCAACGACGTGGACTTGTTCTGGTTTCAGGGCCAGGCTGGTCTGATGTGCAGTGTGTTCACGTGTCCGGTGCTGGGGCTCGACATCCGGGACACCGACACCTACATACAGCTGATCGACCCCAGTGGCCGTGTGCTTGCCGAAAATGACGACAGGGGTACGGAGCAGACGACCAGTGGACCGCGCAACAACACCTTTTCTCAAATCACCAAAACGCTTCCGGTCACGGGACGCTACTACATTCGGGTGCGCTGCTTTTACAACGAGGATGCTCACACGGGGCCCATCAACGAGGAGCGTCCCGGCACGGGGGAGTACGGGATTTCTGTTTCCGTGAGTACGCCGCCGCCGGAGCCAATGGCCTTCAACAAGCTGCCGTACCTTCAGAACGTTCGGGAGGACGGCATCACGATCATGTGGGAAACAACGCAGCCGGCGGATTCCCGCGTTGAATACGGCCCCGATTCAACGTACGGATTTTCGGTGTCCGACACGGCCAAGGTCAAGATTCACGAGGTCAGAATCAAGGGCCTGGATCCCGAGACGACCTACCACTACAGAGTTCGCAGCGACACCTTGGTGAGCGCAGACGCTACGTTTCGTACAGCCATCTTTCCTTCCACGCCGTTTCGATTTGCGGTCTGGGGCGACAGTCGGACGGACATCTCGGCCCACGCGCGAGTTGTGAGAGCCATGGTTCGGTGGCACCCGGACATTGCCGTCAACGTGGGCGACATCGTGACCAGAGGCAGCGTGTACAGCCAGTGGTCCGATGAGTTCTTCACGCCTGCCCACCCGCTGATGGTGAACACACCCGTGTACGTGTCGATTGGTAACCACGAAGGGAATGCACACTGGTTTTACGACTTCTTTTCATTCCCTCCGCCCGAGGACTACTTCAGCTTCAATTACGGGAACGCACACTTCATCATTCTGGACACGAACAAACCGTACTACCCAGGATCCCCGCAGTACAAGTGGTTCGAAGATGATCTGAAATCCAGTGCCCGAAAAAAGGCCACCTGGACCTTCGTCTTCTTCCACCATCCACCGTGGAGCCAACAGTGGGACAGCCCAGGTTACACTGGCGAGGCTGCCGTGCGGCGGTACCTGGTGCCTCTCCTCGAAGGTGAAGACCACGTAGATTTTGTGTTCAACGGGCACACGCACGACTACGAGCGCGGCTTCCGGAATGGCGTGTACTACATCATCACCGGCGGCGGTGGTGCCGCACTGGACCGCACCAAAACCGGTAACTGGCCGCACATCGCCGTCTGGCTTTCGCAGTACCACTTCTGTGTGCTGGACGTCAACGGTCCTGACCTGGTGTTCAAAGCGGTGTCGCCCACAGGTGTGATCCTGGACAGCTTGCGTTTGCACAAAAGTGCCAGCGGTGTGAAGAGCGAGACCGGTGGTACTGCACCGCTTTCTTTCGACATTCAGCGAGCTTACCCAAACCCGTTCCGACAGAACACGCAACTTACACTCCGCATTCCCGGGGCGGGTCGTGTTCACGTGTTGATTTCCGATGTGCTGGGTCGTGTCGTCCGGGAACTCGAGGTGCGCAAGAGCGCTGCTGGCGTGGCCGTGGTTCGTTGGGATGGCCGGAACCAGAACGGCGAACTTGTGCCCTCCGGTGTCTACTTTGCCGTAGCGCGCTGGAACGGCCAGCGTCGTGTGGTGAAGATGGTGCGAATAGAGTAACCTGGGTCCAAAAGCCCGGTTCCGATTTTGAAGGCCCACGGCACCAGCGGCGGTGGGCCTTCTTCTTGGGTTGGCGGGGCAAGGTCCAACTGGACTTGGCGGGTTTCTGCACTCCGCGAGTTAGGGCTCGCAGTGCCTGCGAAAGGTAGAGCGAGGTTCAAGGTTGTGCTCCGTCGGTGAGGGTGCGGTGAGTTTCGAGCGGTTTCGCCAACCGGGTCCAGGGGCTGCACAGAGGCAAGTCGTTTGAACCCTCCCCGCAAACCCGAGGGAGGACCACGGCCTTCACCAGACGAAGGAAAGCGGGGATCCGAACGTAGCACTTCCTGCGCCGCTTGCCAAGCTTGTGGGCTCCCTTTTCGGCCGGGACAAGGCTGTTTCAGCGGGCCGTGATTCTCCTCGAAGAAATCAGTCCATTTCCGGGATAAAACCGGCTTGCAAACGTCGGCCAGACGGTGTACCTTAGCTCGGGGCTGTGCGAGCCGTAGGCTTGCTTGGCTACGGCGCTCGAATACAGTTTGAACGGACCAGCAGGATGCCTCAATGAAGATCGGTTGTCTCGTTGCAGGGATGGCGCTTGCCGCCGGGCTTTCCTGGGGCAGTTTTGCGCAGGATTCCAGCGAGCCACAGGTTCTTGGCCGAGTCCAGGCCGATTTTCTGATCGAAATTTCCGGGGTCGTGGCCAGTCGACAGAACCCGGGAGTCCTGTGGGTCCACAACGATTCCGGTGGCGACAACGCCATCTACGCGCTCGACCTGCACGGGCGTCTGCTCGGGATCTACCGCCTCGCAGGGTCGCGGAACCGAGACTGGGAAGACATCGCCATCGGACCGGGGACTGACTCCTTGAGCTGGGTTGTGTACGTCGGGGACATTGGGGACAATTCCCGCACGCGTGCGACAAAAATCATCTACAGGGTTCCGGAACCTCACGTTGACACAACCCAGGTGACCGTTGACACGACTCTGTACGATGTCGACAGAATCGTTTTTGCTTACCCTGACGGCGTCCACAACGCGGAGACGCTGATGGTGGACCCGAAAACGGCCGACATTTACGTGGCCAACAAGAGCAGCATCACAACGCTCTACCGGGTTCCGCGGGACGCGCAGTTTTCTCCCACCCCGACACTGAGGGTGGACACACTGGAGGTAGTCGCCCACCTGCTGTTCGGCACCGCGGTTGCAGGCGACATCGACGTTGAGTCACGGGAGATGCTCATCAAAAACTACAGCCGTGTGTTTGGCTGGTCGCGCGGGGACACCCAGACGTGGGCTGAGGCGCTTAGCGTCCGGTACCACTTTTGGCCGTACCGAAAGGAGCCGCAGGGTGAGGCCATTTGCTGGACGGCGGACGGCAAAGGGTACCTCACGATCAGCGAAGGGGTTCACCCCAAGATCTACTACTACCGTCCCGCTCTCACGGGGCTTCGGTTTTCTGGCCAGCGCACCCCGAGCGCAGCGGTCCTGCGTGCTACGTGGTTGTCCGGTCGTGAAAAGCTTGAAGCGACAATTCGCTTGCCGGCGTTTGGTCCGTGGGAAGTACGCATTCTAAACGTGCGCGGGAGGGAAATCGTGTCTCGAACGGTTGAGGCAGGGATGTGGGGGGAGCATCGTGTGCAGTTCAGTACGGCTGGTTGGTCAAGTGGCGTGTACCTCGTCCAGTTGAAACTGCGCGGGAAAATCTTCAAGACGCAAAGGGTGGTTGTGGTTCGCTGAAATCCGGGTCGCGAGGTGCGGTCTTTCTACTTTGCACAGTGGTAGGTAGGTTACAAGGGAAACCAGCGGAATTAGCGGGCTACTTGTTCGTTGTTGCGTCCAGCTTTTCAGTCCGGTGGGTAGAAGGCGAGGAGGTGTTCATGGCAAACGTTGTGGTTTGGCACAATCCCCGGTGCCGGAAAAGTCGGGCAGGCGTCAAGTACCTCGAAGAGAAGGGCGTGGATTTCGAGATCGTCGACTACATCAAAAACGGTGTGGATGCGGAGGAATTGGCGCGGATCATCCGGCTTTCCGGGCGGCCCGTTTCGGAATTCATCCGTACCAACGAGAAGGAGTACCGCGAGCTGGGTCTGAAGGGGAAAGAGCTGTCTCCGGAAGAATTCGCGCAGATCGTAGCTGAGCATCCCAAACTGCTGCAAAGGCCGATTGTTGTTGCGGGCGAAAAGGTTGTTCTGGCCCAGCCGCCGGAACGGGTAGACGAGATCTTGTAGCACGCGTCTTTGATCGAGTGCCGAGTAGGCGTTTTCCCCGGTTTTGCCGGTGCCGGCTGGTTCACTCGCTTGGCTTTTGTCGCTTGGACACGAATGGCAGATCCGTCCGCAGGGGAGTGACATTGGGGCTACCCCTCGTCGCCGCGAGAGGGAGGAGCAAAGCGGTCGAGGGCTCTTCTGCCCAGGTCCAGCGTGCGGAGCCTTGACGCGGGTGCCCTCCGGTCGTGAACGTGTGGGGTCCCCCGTGACGGAACGTCGGTTGTAGCGCCTGAAATCACTCCCCTGCCGGGAATTTCAGCAAGGCCTACCTCTGTTTCCCTCAGTTGCCGAGCGTGCTGACTGTGCGCTCGCCGATCAGGTTGTTTCCATCCACTCCATCCTGTTTTTCCAGATGTGGAGCGAGCTGCAAGTAAGCACTGCTTACCAGAGGGCATTGCCGTCCGGATCCGCACGAGTGGGTTCAGGCGAAAGCTGCTGATTTGGCGTCGTCGGGTCGTGGAGAGCGAGGGATCTGTTTTCGCAGGGGGTAGGGGCAAATCGGCTGCCTGAACCGGTTTTTGTGACTGGGAGGAGGCGAAAAAAGTCTTGACAAAGTGTTACAAAAGTTGTAGAATGGAAGCGCTTCCCTGGAAGCCCTTCCACAGACGCTAAGTAGCACGTTCTGAAGCAATTGGGTGGCTCCACAAAACGTGGAGATTCAGACGTCGGCTTTTCCACTACGAACCTCAGCGAAAGCGTGCTCATCGACATGGCAACCATCTACGACGTCGCCAAAAAGGCTGGAGTAGGCATCGGTACGGTGTCCAGAGCCTTGAACGACAGTCCGAACATTTCCCCGCAAACCAAGGAAAAAGTACTGCGTGTGGTGCGCGAAATGGGTTACAAGCCGCACGCGCTGGCTCGCGGCCTGGCCCGTAAGCGGACTGGCGCCATCGGGGCTGTGGTGCCGTTTTTCACAAACTACTTCTTCATCGAGCTGCTCAAAGGCATTCAAAACGAGGTCAGCCGCCTGGGGTACGACCTCGTTCTTTTTTCCGCGGACGACGTGAGCAGGGGAGAGGAGATCCTCGAACGGATTGTGCGCGAAAGCCGCGTAGACGCTGTGCTTTACGTGTCGATGCCTCTCTCGGACAAGGTGTTGCACCGTGTGCAAAGCCTTCGCGTTCCGGTTGTTCTGGTTGACCAGTTTCATCCCAACGTGGATTCGATCTACGTAGAAAACCAGCGGGCCGCGTACAAGGCCACGCGTTTCATGATCCAGCACGGCTACCGACGTCTCGGCATGATCAACGGACAGCTTCGCAGCCGACCTGCTCGGGAAAGGCAGGAGGGCTTCTTGCAAGCAATCCGGGAAGCGGGGTTGCAGGTCAGGCCAGAGTGGTTGGTGGAGTGCGACAATCTTGACGGCCAGGATGGGTTCAACGCGCCCGCCGGCTACCGAGCCATGCGCATGCTGCTGGAGCTCAGAGAACGTCCTGAGGCGCTGTTTGTTGCCAGCGATGTCCAGGCTTACGGAGCCTTGCGAGCGCTACGCGAAGCCGGGGTGCGCGTTCCAGACGATCTGGCGTTGATCGGGTTTGACGACATCCAGACGTCCGAGTTGGTGGGATTGACCACCGTGCGCCAACCCATGTTCGAAATGGGAAGGCTAGCCGTGCGCCGCCTGGGTAACAGGCTGAAAGGTTCCGACGACGGACTGTGGCACAAGGCGTTGGAGACGGAACTTGTTGTCCGCCAAACCTGTTCGGGTGGGCGGTCCTGAGGGGAAAGGACCAAACACGTGTGATTTTCGCATTTTGGGAGAACCATCATGCGTTTTGAGAAAGCATGTTCTGCCCTGTTGGCGCTGGTCGTGCTGGTGTCCGCGGCTGCTGCCTTTGCAGGGACTACGGGCAAAATCACCGGTCGCGTGATCGATGCCGAAACCGGCGATCCGCTCCCCGGCGTGAATGTGGTCGTCGAAGGTACCACCATGGGGGCTGCGACCGACGTGGACGGCTACTACGTGATTCTTCGAGTGCCGCCGGGCACTTACACTTTGGCGGCGCAGATGATCGGTTACCAGGTCCAGCGCGTGGAGAACGTGCGGGTAAACGTGGACATGACTACCACCATCAACTTCAAGCTGCACCAGACGGTGGTTGAGATGGGCAAGTCGGTGACAGTGGTGGCTCAGCGACCGGTGGTGCAAATGGACATGACCTCGTCTCTGTCTTCTGTTCAGGCGGACGAAATCCAGAACCTGCCCGTACAGGAGATGAGCGACGTGTTGGAATTGCAGGCTGGCCTGGTGAAGGACGCCTTCGGTGGGATTCACGTGCGCGGCGGGCGCAGCGGGGAGGTCGCCTACTGGGTGGACGGCATTCAGACGACGGACGTGTTCAACGGTCAACTCGGCGTGGAGGTTGAAAATAGCGCTATTCAGGAGCTACAGGTGATTTCTGGCACGTTCAACGCCGAGTACGGCCAGGCCATGTCCGGCATCGTGAACATTGTGACCAAGGAAGGCGGTGAGCATTTCACGGGCGAGCTACAGACCTACGTGGGCGACTACGTCACGTTCGATGACCAAACGTACTTTGTGCTCAAACCGAAGCGGAGGGTTCGCGACGCTATTTATTCTCCTGATCCGGATTCCCTTGAACGCATCAACCCGTTACGAAGCTGGAATCCGATCTACAACATCCAGGCCAGTTTGAGTGGCCCGATGCCCTTCTCCGGCGGGCGAGGAACCTTCTTCGCGAACATTCGGCGTTACGTTTCGGACGGTTACCTCTACGGCTTACGCTGGTTCACACCGCAGGGACTTCTGGGTGATGGCAAGCTTGTGCCCATGAATCCGTACCGGAAGACGTCGGTACAATCGAAACTGGCTTACCGCTTCAAGCCCGGCCTGAAGATGACGTACACGTTGTTGTGGAACAAAAACCGCTACCGCTACTACGACCACTACTTCAAATACAATCCTGACGCGCTTTACCGTCGTTTCGAAGACGGTCTGAACCACATCCTGGCACTCACGCACACGTTGTCACCGAAGACGTACTACGAATTCAAACTGAGCCGCTTCGAAACCAAGTACAAGCACTACCTCTACGAGGACCCGTACGATGCACCAGCCTACGTTGTTCACCGCGACTCGACGGACACGACCAAAGTCTGGTACACGATCAGCAGTGCAGATCCGACTGGGTACGTCCATCCCGATTCGCTGATGGCTCCGGCTCCGTGGAGCTTCTCCGACGGCGGTACGCCGCTGCAGCACTTCAGCCGACGCACCTCGTACGTAGTTGCCAAGTTCGACCTTACCAGCCAAATCACCCGGCACCACGAGGTGAAGACCGGTTTCGAAGGGAGATTTCACGACCTGTCGATGGTTGACTACACACTGATCCCGAAGAAAATCGGCAACACAGATATTCAGCCGTTTCAGCCGGATGTCCCGCCTCGCACGTCGCCGCTCCACAACGAATTCCACAACAAACCGATTGAGCTGTCTGCGTACGTCCAGGACAAGATGGAATTCAAAGAAATGATTGTGAATTTGGGCGTGCGTTTCGATTACTTTGACCCCGATGCCAAGATTCTTGCCGATCCCTCGGATCCCAACATCGACGACCCATTCAAACCCGAGCACCGCTACAAGAACTGGAGCCCCACAACGCCGGAGTCACTGCTCGTTGAGTACACGCGAGAAGAGCGTGAGGCGTTTTGGTGGAAAAAGGCTCCGGCGAAAATGCAAGTCAGCCCCCGTTTTGGGATCGCCTACCCGATTACTGACCGTGGTGTGATTCATTTTAGCTACGGTCACTTCTTCCAGGTACCGCAGTTCGAGTACCTGTACGGTGAAATCAAGGTGCCGCGCACCTCGGGTAACGCGACGCTGCTGCACAACCCGGACCTGAAACCGCAGCGCACCGTGATGTACGAAATCGGGCTGCAGCAGCAGATTGCGGAGAACGTGGGGATCGACGTGACCATGTTCTACCGCGACATCCGCGACTGGGTTGGTGTGGGACCGCCCATTCCAACGCCCATCCCAAGTGTGTCGTACACCAAATTTGTGAATAAGGATTACGCCAACGTGCGCGGCGTGACCTTGAGCATCGACAAGCGCTACAGCAACTACTTTGCTTTCAATTTGGACTACACGTTCCAGATTGCGGAGGGGAGCGCGTCGAACCCGCAGGACGAGTACTTCGATCGACTTTCGAACCGGGCACCGCGCATTCAGCTCATCCCACTGGCCTGGGACCAGCGTCACACGCTGAACGGTACAGTAAGCGTGGGGACAAGCACCTGGCGAGTGAGCCTGATTGGGCGATTCTGGTCCGGACAGCCGTACACACCGCGTTTCCCAGTCGGGATGGTAGCCGGAAGCAGTGCTTTTGTGGGTTTGCGCGAGAACAGCGCACGGAAACCCGCGCAAAACAGCTTCGACCTGCGCATTTACAAGCAGTTCAAGCTTGGCAGATGGGGATTGGCTTTGTTTGCGAACATCTACAACGTTTTCGACCAGCGTAGCCCGACGAACGTGTACACAGACACGGGCAGCCCCGACTACACGCTGGACGTGCGCAGTGTCGGGGCCGATCCGCACCGGGTGAGCACGCTCGAGGACAACACCGTGCATCCGGACTGGTACATCCCGCCCAGGCAGGTTCAGGTGGGTGCTTCGTTCACGTTCTGAGTCACGTGCAGATGGATCGAAGCGTTGTTTTGCAGTGAAGTTGCAAATGCGATCAACAGGTGACCACGACATGAAGAGACTCGGTGGCGTTTTCCTGACGGCCGCTCTGGGGCTGTTCCTGCTGGTACCAGGCGTGTGGGCACAGCCCAAGCCGCATGGCGACCAGCGTTACGAGAAGAAGGGCATTCACAGCGGCAACAGAATTCGCACGACCTTTTACAATTCTGGCTTCGTAGGCCGGGTTGGCAACGTACCGGAGGACATCGGCGGCGAATGGCCGATCAACTCGGGACATGAGTACATCGGCGACATGCTCGTAATGGTGGGTTCCGAGATCAAAGACATTCACGGGCAGGTGCGGCACTCAGTTGTCACCCCGCGAGGCCCGATGGTAAGCGCTCGCACCGGCGACCGTTCCGACGACGGCACCAAATGGTACACCTGGGAGCCGCTGCCGGGCTACGCCAATCCTGACACAAACCTGGTAGCCATGAGCCACCTGCCCATTTCCTGGCCGCCGTACTGGCCGGACAAAATGGACGACGTGGTGGACCCGGGTTGGCCGGGATCCTGGAACGGCTATTTTGGCAAAAACGTGTTCAACGCCGACCAGGAAAGCTACTACGTGATGGACGACTACAACGACGCCCGTTACGATTTCTACCCAGACAGCACCGATCTGTCGCGGCGAGGTCTCGGGATCCAGGGCGCGGTGCGGGGGTTTCAGTGGTCGCATCCGCTTGCCCAGGATGTGCTGTTTCAGGTGTACGATTTCACCAACATTGGCACGTACCCGCACGAAAAGATGGTCTTTGGCATCATCTGGGGTGGCATGGTCGGCGGCGACGGCGAGGACGACAACGCCTCTTTCGACATCAACGACAACATTACCTACACGTGGGATTTCGACAACATCGGGGCTGGTGGCTGGTCGCCGGTTGGCTGGGCTGCGTGCGCGTTCCTAGAAAGCCCGGGTAACTCCTGGGACGGCATCGACAACGACGGTGATGGGGCCAACGGACCTGGCAAGACGATCGACGAATCTTTGTTTGCACCGCGGCAATTGCAAGCTGGCGACCCTGTGGTTGTAATCGATTACGACACCTTCGAGCGCACGGTGGTAACCATGCCAGGGGATTCACTCGTAGTTCCCTACCGGTACCTCGGGGAGCAACGTGAACTTGTGTTCCACCCGGGCGACACGGTGGAGGAAATCCCTCGTAACCTGATCGACGACAATTTGAACGGGCTGATTGACGAGAACAACGGCAGTTCGATCGAAATTGCCCCCGGTGTGTACCAGACCACTTACCTGTACACCGGACTCAAGTACATCGACTACGTAACGGGCGAAGGGAAAGACAACCTTCTTATCGACGAGCGGCGCGATGACGGAATCGACAACGACGGCGACTGGGATCCGGTGAACGACGACGTTGGATTGGACGGGGCCTTCAACACGGGGGATCCGGGCGAGGGTGACGGTGTGCCCACTTCCGGCGCCGGTACGGATCTGCCGGGCGAACCGCACATCGACAAGACCGACATCACGGAGTCGGACCAGCTCGGTCTGACGAGTTTCTACTTCTTCTACCCGTTCAATCTTTTTTCCCTGCGCGAAGACGAGAAGATTTGGAAAAACATGGAGCCCGGCTACTTCAACTCGACCGCGCAAAATGTGGACGGCGATTTCATCTACGGCTCCGGCTACTTCCCCTTGCGGCCAGGGGAGACGGAGCGCATCTCGGTGGCGGTCATTTTCGGGTGGAATAAAGAGGAACTCTTGCGGACCAAACGAACCGTCCAGAAAATCTACGACGAAAACTACAATTTTGCCAAAGCCCCACGGCTTCCGAAGGTTTGGGCTGTGGCAGGCGACGGCGAGGTAACCATTTACTGGGACGACGCCGCGGAGTACTCGTGGGATGTGCTCTCGGGTTACGACTTTGAGGGCTACAAGATTTACCGCTCTTCAGATCCTGGTTTCCAGGACGCTCTCCCCGTAACCGACGCGTTCGGTTCGCGCAAACTGGACGCTCCGATGGCCCAGTTCGACAAGATCGACGGCATCAAGGGCTTTTTCCCGATTGGTTACGACGGTACGCAATTCTACCTGGGCGACGACACGGGCCTGGTGCACTCGTTTCGCGACACCACGGTACAAAACGGGCACACTTACTTCTACGCGGTAACGGCTTACGACCACGGGGAACCAGCGCTGGGGATTCTTCCTTCGGAAACGTCCAAGTACGCGACAATCGACCGGAGTGGAAAGATCGAGACGGCGCAGAACGTGGTGGCTGTGCGGCCTGAAGCCCCGGTGGCGGGGTTTGTGGCGCCGGAAGCCGTCAAGAAGGCGGAAAAACAGCCGGGCACGATTGGTACCGGCGAGGTCTACCTGCAAGTGGTGGACGAAACGCGCGTCAAAGACGGGCACGTGTACGAAATTCGCTTCTACGACACGTCGTCCGACGGTCTCGACAACGACGGTGACTGGGATCGGATGACGGATGACGTCGGGGCAGACGGCGTGGCAGGCACCGGGGATTTGGGCGAGGGTGACGGCAAGCCGACCCGCGGCGAGCCGAATGTCGACCTGCGAGATCCTGACGAGTTCGTACCCATCACGTCGGAGTACGAGGTCCTGGACGTCACAGATCCCGCCAATCCCGTGCAGCTGTTCAAGGTTCCGTTCGTGGAGGTGATTAAACGTGGGGCCGAGGCGGACACGGTGGCTGATCGGATCCACCAGGACAAAGACGGTAGCCGGGATTTCTTTGACGGCCTTCGTTTCAACATCAAGAACGATTGGGAGATCCGTCGTATCCCGGATCAGTCCAACTGGAACATCATTCATCCGGATCAGCCGCAGAATTACAAGTACAGCTTTTCCGTGTTCGAGGCCTCGGGTGTTTACACACGGGGCGTGCCCTACCCGGTCTACTACAAGATCGCCTTCCTGGACACAACCGAGAACACGTCGGACGAGCTAACGGTCTACCGTCTCGGCGCTGGCGGAAAGCCAGGTGCACCGGTACACATCCCCAGTGTGCCGTGCAATTTCAAGGTCATTGACGGCAACACCGGCGAAGAAGCCAGGTTTGCTTTTCTGGACTCCCCGCTGCGACCGTCGTTCATCTCGCCGGGTTTCCTCTCGAATCTCGACCGAATCATTTTCTTCGAGCAAGTGGGCGACTCGGACATCGTGACGTGGCAAGTGAGTTTCTTCGGCAACGACACGACCTACCACCATCCGCGTGCTGGCGACACGCTAACTATCCGAACCACGGCACCGTTCAAGACGGGCGATGCTTTTGTAGCCAAGGCGGAGGGCCCGAAAATAGATCCGGCGAAGGCCAGGGCTGAGCTGGCGCGAATCAAGGTTGTGCCAAATCCGTACGTGGCAGCGGCGACGTGGGAGCCTAGGAACCCGTTCGAGACGGGGCGCGGCCCGCGCGAACTGCACTTTACGCACCTGCCCAAGAAGTGCACGATCCGGATTTACACCGTCCAGGGTGAGCTGGTAGCCACAATCGAGCACGACTCACCTCTGGAGGACGGGACTGCAGAATGGAACATGCTGACGAAGGACAACCTGGACATTGCCTACGGTGTGTACATCTACCACATCGACGCACCGGGTCTGGGCGAAGTGGTTGGCAAGTTTGCAGTGATCAAGTGAGGTCCAAGTCAGAGGGCTACGGATGCGACGCATACTAATTTTGGTACTGGCGCTTAGCGTTCTGGCCGCAGGGGCTCGGGCGCAGAAAGTCTCCAAGGTGGGGACCACTGCGGCGCCGTTTCTGAACATCCCAGTGGGTGCACGGGCAGTAGGTATGGGTAACGCGTTTGTGTCGGTCGCCGACGACGCCACCGCTCTGTACTGGAACCCCGCCGGCCTGGCCAAGGTGGATGCCAGCCAGGCTGTGTTTGTGCACACCAACTGGATCGCGGACATCAACTTCGATTTCGCCGGTGTGGCGTTGAACCTGGGTTCGGCCGGGGTTCTGGGCCTGCACGCCACATTCCTGACGATGGGCGAAATGGAGCGAACGACGGAGGTTTACCCGGAAGGCACAGGCGAACGCTTTAGCGCGGGGAGTTACGCTTTTGCGGCGACGTACGCGCGAGCCCTGACGGATCGTTTCTCGATTGGTGCCAACTTCAAGTACGTGCGCGAGTACATCCTGCATTCCTCGGCCCAGGGGCTGGCACTCGACATCGGTACCCATTTCGTGACCCAATTCAAAGGTTTGACGCTCGGGGCCATGATCTCGAACTTCGGCACCAAAATGCGCATGACCGGCCGCGACGTGCTGGTCCAGCACGACATCGATCCGACCCGGCACGGCAACAACGACCGCATCAATGCCGATTTGGAAACAGACGCTTACGACATGCCCCTGATGCTCCGGGTGGGAATGTCCATCGATGTGCTCCAGGGGGTGGAACACCACTCGTTGTTGCTTGCTGTCGACGCTGCTCATCCCAGCGACAACGTCGAGTTCGTGGACCTGGGTGCTGAGTACGTGCTGATGGACATGTTTGCTCTCCGTGCCGGCTACAGTAGCCTGTTTTCGCGTGACAGCGAACAAGGGCTCACGTTTGGCGCCGGGCTGAATTACCGGCTGTTTGGGAACTTTGCTGTGCGTGTGGACTACGCGTACCAGTCGTTCGGTCGTTTCAACAACGTGCAGAAGGTGTCGCTGGGGATTGCGTTTTGAAATCGCTAGTACGCCGGGGGGACGGTTCGCTGGACGAGGTCGGCTGGAGCGCAAGTTGGGTTGGTGGAACTCCCGAACAGGCAAGTGGTCACCGCGCCACGCCTTTGCAAGACCGAGACGCTGAGGAGCTGGGGGAAGGCACGGCCGGTGCGCGTGCACTTGGCTTGGAACCTGGAAAGGCTGTGTTCCACTTATTCAGCAGAAGCTCGGTGCGATTAACTTTGGCTGAAGAGCCCGCGCAACTGGGGCGTCTCGCGGTGGAAGAAGCCACGCCGCCAGTGGCAGGAGATTCGGCGGGTCTTGGGAGCCGATATTTGACGGGTTCGTCGAGCAGAGGTTTGCTTCGTTTGAGGCATACAAACCCGCTACAGTTTAGGGAAACAACCTTCTGTTGCGGGAGACAGTGTTCGAGAAGGTGAGCGGAAGTGATTTGTCGAAGGAACAGGCGTTTGGAAGGGGAAGTGCTGAGGAGCAACGTGATCGCTTGAAAATCGGTGAAAGGAGGTGAGGCTGGAAAATCCGTTCAACGGGGGAAACGGGGCAGCGAGAGGTAGTGCGAACCAACAACGGGAGGCGAAGTATGAGAAGGCAATGGTTGATCGTCGGAGCCCTGTTCGCCGCCCTGTCGTTGATGGGAGTGAGCACTTACGCTCAGAACCCGGTCACATTCCAGTGCAACATGTCGGTGCAAATGTTGTCTGGTCTGTTCGACCCGGGTACGGACACGCTTGTGGTCCGTGGCTCCTTCAACGGCTGGGCTGGCAACCAGGACAGGCTCACGGACGAAGACGGCGACTCGGTCTACACCATCACCGTGAATCTGGCGGACAGTCTTGTCGGGAAGACCGTCTACTACAAGTACGTGATCGTCTCGCCGACGACGGGAGACCGCTGGGAAGGCGATCCAAACCGCGAATTCGTGTTGCAGTCCGGCGGTCAGGTCCTACCAGTCGAGTATTTCGACCGGCAAACCTCTGTGGTGGTGACGGCGACGGCCAACGTCACGTTCCAGGCCGACATGTCGGACATGCTCACAAACGGCTACTTCGATCCGGCCACGGACAGCATTCGGGTGGTCGGGAGCTTTAACGGTTGGGCCAACACCGAGTCGATGCAACCGGACCTGTTCGACCCGTCGTTGTACGTCTACACCACCGAAGTGACGGCTGAAGTTGGTTCCACCCAGGAGTGGAAGTTCCGTGCCTACCCCACAAACAAGTTCGTGGACAACGGCTGGGAAAGCGGTTCAAACCACCAGTTCGAGTTCACGGGAGACGATCTGACACTTGAACCGCTCAAACCGAACATTCTGCCGGCTGGACATCCGCTGAACCAGGACGTGACCGTGCGCTTCAGCGTGAATGTGCGCGGTGCCACGGACTGGTTCAACAAACAGCCGTTTCAGGACGTGAAGAGCGTGTGGTTGAACGGCGACTTCGTACCGCTTGGTCAGGGCGGTTGGGGTAGCTGGGCGGTGGCCGACACATCGCAACTGGTGCGCATGTACGACGACGGCACCCACGGCGACGAAAAGGCCAACGACGAGATCTGGACCACGGAAGTGGTGTTCCACGCCGGAACCGACATGACCACGCACCTCTACAAGTACGGCATCTACGCGGCTGGTGTGGACACGCTGAACGGCGGCAACATCCCGATGGACAACGAAGCGGGGTTCGCCGTGAACCACTTCCTTTTGATCGACGATTCGCAGCCGGTTTTCATTAACCAGACCGACGTGTTCGGCAGCCAGAGGCCTTCGCCCGAGGTGACCTTCCAGGTGGACATGAGCATCCAGATGCTCTCTGGACTGTTCGACCCGGCCACGGACAAAGTGGTCGTGCGCGGTTCCTTCAACGGCTGGGGTGGCGAAGACCAGCTTCTGGACGCCAACGGCGACAGCATCTTTGTGTACAACGTCATGCTGCCCGATTCGATGATCGACCAGACCATTTACTACAAGTTTGTCATCCTGCGTCCGGACAAACCTGACCAGTGGGAAGGCGATCCGAACCGCGAGTACGTGGTTACCTCCGGGCACCAGCTCACACCGCTTGACTACTTCGATCGCGTAAGTCAGGTGGCCAAGACCGCGAACGTGAAGTTCCAGGCGGACATGTCGGAGCTGTTGACCAAGGGTTGGTTCGACCCGGCCACGGACAGCATTCGCGTGGTGGGCAGCTTCAACGGTTGGGCCAACACCGAGTCGATGGTGCCCGACCTGTTCGATCCATCGCTGTACGTCTACGAGATCCCGATCACGGCTGCTGCGGGTTCGGAACAGCAGTGGAAGTTCCGCGCCTACCCGACAGACCGCTGGCTGGACAACGGCTGGGAAGCCGGTTCCAACCATATCTTCGAGTTCACCGGCGAGGACATGGTGCTGGATCCGATCAAGCCGAACATCTCCCCGGCCGGGCATCCGCTTTCTCAGGATGTCACCGTCCGCTTCCGCGTGAACGTGGACGGCGCGGTGGACTGGTTCAACAAGCAACCGTTCCAGAACATCAAGAGCGTGTGGCTGAACGGCGACTTTGTGCCTCTCGGCCAGGGGGGCTGGGGTAGCTGGGCCGTGGCCGACACGTCGCAGCTCGTTCGGATGTACGACGACGGTACCCACGGCGACGAAACCGCTGGCGACAAGATCTGGACTACCGAGGTGCTGTTCCGCCAGGGAGAAATGTCCGCGCACCTGTACAAGTACGGCATCTACGCCGATGGTGTAGACACTCTGAACGGCGGCAACATCCCGATGGACAACGAGGCCGGTTTCGCGATGAACCACACCTTGCTCATCGACGACAGTCAGCCGCTGTACGTGCCGCCTGTGGACATCTTCGGGAGCCAGTGGAAAGGAACGGCTGTGGAACGCGAAGACCGGCCCGAGGTGCCGAAGACGTTCTTCGTGAGCCGCAACTACCCGAACCCGTTCAACCCGGAGACAACCATCCGTTACGGGGTGCCGAAGCAGGCGCATGTGAAGCTCACGGTGTACAACATCATCGGGCAGAAGGTCGCAACGCTTGTGAACACCGATCAGCCCGCTGGCTACTACCGGGTCAAGTGGGATGCCCACGACGATCTGGGGCGTCCGGTCCCCTCGGGGCTGTACATCTACCGATTTGAGGCGGGAAGCTACGTAGTGACGAAGAAGATGACACTGATGAAGTAGTTCAGCCCCGAAACGAAGTTGCTGTTTGGCGAGGGGAGTCGGCTTGGGCTGTCTCCCCTCGTTTGTTTGTTGTGGGTGCGTCGGTTCGAAGCCCCCGCGGCGGAGCAGAGCTGGCGTGAGGCTACCCAAGATCATTTCTGTCTGGCACCGCTTGCGCGGCCTGCGAAATTTGCTTATCTTGCTAACGCTGCGAACAAGGGTAAATCGAAATCGGAGGGAGGCCGCAAGATGGAGCGCGAAGCAAATGCCGTGTCCGGATGCAGGTGGGGACTCTTGATCTTGGTGGCTTTCGTTGGACTGATTGCTTGTGGGAGGGCTTCGATGACCGTCAAACCGACACAGTTACGCTGCGAGTACCAGGAAACGCCGTTAGGAATCGACGCGAAACAGCCCCGTTTTTCCTGGATTCTTGGGGACGAAAGGCGAGGTGCTGCCCAGTCCGCGTACCGGATCCTGGTGGCATCGGATCCAGCAGTGCTGGCAGCCGATTCCGGAGATGTTTGGGACAGTGGCCAGGTGAAGTCCGACCAGTCCGTGAACGTGGTCTTCGCGGGTAAGCCGTTGGCTTCGCGCACGCGTTACTACTGGAAGGTGAAAACCTGGGACGCCGATGGTCAGCCCTCCGCGTGGAGCAACCCGGCTTGGTTTGAGACGGGCATCTTGGACCCGTCGGAGTGGCGTGCCAAGTGGGTGGCTGCGGGCGAACCCGGTCACGTCGAGGCGACGACGAAGCTGGAAGGGAAATGGATCTGGTATCCCGGTGACTGTGGCATCACCAAGCCGTTTTACTTTCGCAAGGTTTTTGATGTCCCCGATCGCAGTCAGGTGGACACGGTCTACATTCTGGTCACAGCGGACAACCGGTTCAAACTTTTCCTGAACGGCGAGCCGATTGGAAGCGGCTCGAACTGGCAAGAAGTCAAAGAGTACGACGTGCACGTACAGCTCCGGCCGGGCAAGAATGTGATTGCCATCGAAGCGGACAACGTGCAGGGTGACGTTTGCGGGCTGATTTGCAACCTGCACATGCGCCTGAAAGATGGTCGCTTGGTCCAGGTGTTCACGGACGAATCCTGGCGGGTTTCGGACGAGGCAACACCGGGCTGGAAAGAACTCGATTTTGACGATTCTTCCTGGAAACGGCCGCGCGTGGTCGGTCGTGCGGGCAATTCTCCGTGGAGCGACTGGATGGCGTCCGGCAAATACGAGCCTCCACGCTCGCAGCTGGTACGCACGGAAATCGAGATCCCGAAGAAAGTAGCTCAGGCTCGAGTGTACGTGACGGGTTTAGGTGCCTACCGGATGTACATCAATGGCAAACGTGTGGGCCATGACGAGTTCACACCCGGCTGGACGGACTACCGGGTTCGCATTCAGTACCAGACGTACGACGTGACACCGCTGCTCCACCAGGGCAAGAACGCGCTTGGGGCCATCCTCGGCAACGCCTGGTGGAGTGGAGAACTCGGTTGGAAGATGAACGCGGAATACAGTTTCGGACCGTTGCGTTTCCTGGCGGAACTTCACGTAACGTACGACGACGGGACCACCCAGGTGTTCGCTACGGACGGCAACTGGAAAAGTCACCCTTCGCCCATCCTGTACAACGGCATCTACAACGGCGAGACGTACGACGCGCGACTGGAGCTTGCTGGCTGGAACGAACCCGGTTTTGACGATTCAGGCTGGACAGCTACTGCGGTTGTGGATGAGCCGTCGCTGGACAAACTGGTAGCGCAGCAGGCGGAGCCGGTGCAGATCACGCAGGAGATCAAACCGGTGGCAGTAACGGAGCCCAAGCCGGGCGTGTTCGTTTTCGACCTCGGGCAGAACTTCACAGGCTGGGCACGCCTCCGCGTTTCGGGACCCGCGGGCACCGAGGTGAAACTGCGCTTCGCCGAGGTTCTGAACCAGGATGGAACCATCTACACGGAGAACTACCGGAAAGCAAAAGCCACGGACGTGTACATTCTGAGAGGCGAAGGTACGGAAGTTTGGGAACCGATGTTCACCTTCCGAGGCTTCCGGTACGTGGAGGTGACGGGTTACCCGGGCAGGCCAGAGAAGGACACGATCACGGGCGTGGTGGTCCACTCGAACATGCCGGAGATCGGGGAATTTGCCTGTTCGAACGATGTGATCAACGCTGTGCACCGCAATCTGGTCTGGGGATTGCGCAGCAACACGTTAAGCATCCCAACCGATTGCCCCCAGCGCGACGAGCGCCTGGGCTGGACGGGGGATGCCCAGATCATTGCCAAACCGGCTTGCTACAACTTCCAGATGGCGCGTTTCTTTACGAAGTGGTTGCGTGATCTGGCCAGCAGCCAGGATGAGGAAGGCGCCGTCCGTGACGTAGCCCCCGCTGTCGTTGTGGGCGAAAATCCGGCGTCCCCAGCTTGGGGCGACGCGATCGTCGTCGTCCCGTGGGTAGTGTACGAAATGTACGGGGACGTTCGCGTTTTGGAAGAGAACTACGAGCCAGCCAAGCGCTGGTTTACGTACTTGCAGAAAAACGAGAACAGCGGGATTTTTGATCGCGAAGGTTACGGCGATTGGGTCGCTGTGGTGCCCTCGCCGAAGAAACCGATCGCTGGTGCGTACGAGTTCCTGGATGCTGTACTCCTTTCCAAGTGGGCTCACGTCTTGGGACGGGACGAAGACGCAGCTTACTTTCGTAAAGAAGCGGAGCGAATCCGCGAGGTGTTCAACCGACGCTATTTTGATCCGAGCTCCAACTG
Source organism: uncultured Cytophagia bacterium (assembly GCA_964644845.1). GTDB lineage: Bacteria > Zhuqueibacterota > Zhuqueibacteria > Oleimicrobiales > Geothermoviventaceae > Geothermovivens. The sequence goes on from CAZXXS010000011.1 coordinate 113,231, forward strand.
GTACGTGGGTCAGACGCAAACGGCAAATGTTCTGCCCCTGGCTTTCGGATTGGTGCCTGAGGACCGGGTGAAAGCAGTGGCAGAGCGCGTGGCCGAAGACGTGAAACAGCGAGGTTTCCACCTGAGCACCGGGTTCTTGGGAACTGCTTACTTGCTGCCCGTGCTGAGCGACTACGGCTTTGAAGACGTGGCGTACCGTTTGGCTGTGCAAACCACGTACCCGTCCTGGGGCTACATGGTGGAACACGGAGCCACTACAATCTGGGAACTGTGGGACAGCGACGTGAAGGGGCCGGGGATGAATTCCCGGAACCACTACGCACTGGGTGCTGTGGACCGCTGGTTCTTCGAGTACGTTGGTGGGATTCGGGCCGTAGACGCTAAAGCAGGTTTCAAGCGTTCGGTCATTTGGCCGCAGATGACGCCGTTTCTGGACTGGGCCCGTGTCAAGCACACCACGGAGTACGGCGAACTGGCGTGCGCGTGGCGGCGCGAAGGGGACCAGCTCAGCCTCGCTGTCACGGTGCCGCCAAACACGACGGCGGAAGTGCACGTACCAGTTGCGAACATCGAAAAGGCGGAGGTACTTGAAGGGGAAACGGTGCTCTTCCGGGATGGGAAGAAGGTGGAGGACACACCGCACATTCGGTTGGTTGGCGCCGAGGGGAAAGCGGTAGTTTTCGCCGTGGATGCCGGAACGTACCGGTTTGTGGCGAAGTGAGGTGGTTGTGCGTTGCTCGTTTGTGTAGACCGGGGGTAGTGGGTGAAAGTTGCGGAAGGAGGTGTGAGCGATGGGAAAGCCCGATGAGGCGGTTTTGGCGGAACGCTCAACGGATGACTTTGCGGCTGAGTTGAGCGAACAGATTCGAAAGTTGCCACCGGACCTGCAACGTGAGGTGGAGGATTTTGTCCAGTTCTTGCTGGAGAAGCACGGGCGCCGACGGCCGAGGAAGCTTCGTGTTGACTGGGCGGGTGCCCTGCGAGAGTACCGGGACCAGTACACGTCTCTGGAACTGCAAAAAAAAGCTTTGGAATGGCGGGGGGACTGAAGAATGTACCTGGTGGACACCAACGTTTGGCTGGAGTCCCTGCTTGAGCAGGAACGCTCCAAAGAAGCGATTGGGTTCCTGCGCGGCATACCGGCAGAGGACATGTTGATGACCGATTTCTCGTTGCACTCGGTTGCTCTTGTGCTCACACGGCTTGGCAAATTCGATGGCCTGCTGAAATTTGTCCAGGATGCACTTGTGGATGGTGCAGTCCGCATTGTCCGCCTCAGCTCCCGCGAGATGACCAACGTTGTTGAAACCATGCAGCGTTTCCGCCTCGACTTCGACGACGCCTACCAGTACGTGGCAGCGAGTAAGCACGGTCTCACACTCGTTAGTTTTGACGCGGACTTCGATCGGACGGAGCAGGGCCGTAAGACGCCTGGGCAGGTGCTCTCGGCTTTGGGATAGCGGCAGACGCAGGGGTGTTGGCTGATTTCTCTGCGGCAGGAAACAGGTGGCTACCTGCGGGTAGGGTGTTGCATCGGGCGAGGGCGCATTCAGCCCGGGGTTTTGTTCTGGCGACGCCAGCACGGAAGAATCCGGAGTTTCGACACGACTGCGAAGCCTGGCAGGCCTGGCAGAGGGACGGTTCGGCTCCAAGACGAAAAGAGATTCCTGCACTGCGGGAGGGGACATCAGACCCCGTGAACGCGGGTGGGCCCGTGTCGGCAGGGTGGGTAGCCCGGGATCCAGAGAGCAAGCGTGACGGAATGAAGGCAAGACAAAAATGCGGTTTTTTGCTGGCAGGGGGCATCGCCTGGTTTTTCCTGCTTACCGCGCTGGGGTGGGCTCAATTTGATCCAAACAGCTCAGTTCAGCCCCTCAGGCAAGCTACGTGGGACAGTTCGTGGGTGCCGGTCACTTTTCGCTTTTACCACCCCCTCGCGGGCGGCGACTCGGCCGTCGCTTTGCTGGGGAGTTTTAACGCTTGGGGAAACACGAATGTCAGCCAGGATGCTCGCTACGACCTCATGTCCGATCCTGACGGCGACGGCTGGTGGACGGTAACTCTTGATCTGCCGCAAGGGACACACGAGTACAAGTTCGTGAGTCTGAATTCCACCCACCCGCGCCCTGACGACGGCTACGCCCATGTGACGAACTGGTTTTCGGATCCGCTCAACCCCGAGTACGGTGGGCCCTACCAAAACTCCATCTTGCACGTCAGCGACCCCATGCTTTACTACGTCCTTCCTTCGGAACGGGCCAGGTTGAACGAAGAACGTCCGCGGCTTGCCTTCAACGCCAGCGCTTCTTACCGAACCGGGTTGCAGCCCGAGAAAGTCGTGGCTGCCCTCGACGACGGGCAGGTGTCCCTTGATTCTTTGCACTTTGATCCGGATTGGCGTGCCTGGACAACCCGACCCCGTGTGGTGCTGGCGCCAGGGGAGCACGTTTGGTCAGTGGAAGTGTACAACCGGGCCGGACAGTCGGCGAGAGCCACGCACCGTTTCCGCGTGACCCACGAAATCACCACTGCCCTGTACCGATTTGTGATCGACACCAGAAGCCCGAACTTCCAGTACGTGGGACGTGCACAATCGGTGAGTGTGCTCCTGGAACCACGCGGCACTGTACCACGGACGGTTCAGCTCAATCCTACTTCGGTTGCCGGCGTATTTGTGGGCGAGGTGGCACTCCCCGTCCGCAAGCCTGTGGACTACCGTGTGGTGGTGGATCGGAGCACGTACACGATCGATTGGGACAACCCCGTTCTCTCGCTGGAACACAAAAGCGTGGCGCAGAAGCAGGTGACCTCCACGCCACGGATCCGTGTGGACCCGGACGCCGGACTGCCGCTGGACGGTGCTGTTCTAACCGCGGCGGACTTTCCATTGGAGCTGGTTCTTGTGATTGATCCGAGCGACTCTGGATACGCTGTAGATTCCCTGTCGGTCCAGGCGGATGTGGACGGTGTGCCTCTGATGCCCTGGTTTGAGCGTCCCGGAAAAGGATTGCGCCTGGGGGTGCGGCTGACAGGGCTGTCGCTTGGCAGACACCGGGTTCGCGTGACGGCAGCCGACATTCGGGGAAATCCCGCGGAACCCTTTGTCTACACGTTAGCGGTTGTGGATTCGGGGCCAGACGTTTGGGGTATCGACGCAGAGGGTGACGCCACCGGTCCCGGCACGTACCGCCTGCCGACCAACGTGGCGGATGGTGCTGTGGATCTCTTGAGCGCTCATTTCTGGGGTGACGAGCAGGGCGACACAACGTGGCTTGCTGTAGACCTGGCGCTAAAGGCCCTGGACCCGCGCACACGGGTACTGCTGACTGTCTGGAGCGATGCGCCCGCTGAATTCGAGGACGCGTTGTCAGGTCTGGAGCTCATGCTACCGCGCTGGCAGGGGCGTGGATTTCAGCTCATTCTGGCAGATCCACGCTCGTCGGCCCAATCCCCGGACCTCAACCGGGTGGTTTTCGCCAGAGAACCTTCGCTCGATTTGGGGCCTGTGGTGACGCTGGCAGATTCGGCGCTGGACCAGGCTCACTTCGTTTTCCGTTTGCCTCTGGCAGCGCTGGCCCAGCATGTTGGCCCGACGACCGAACCGTGGCACTGGTCCGTCGTCGCGTTCCTGGCCGACGCCAACGGCGAACCTCTCGAAGTGGATGCCGGGCTCGGCGGGCAGGCGATGCTGGAAGACCCGGACGTCTACGACGTTTTGTTCTGCCTCAACACGGGGTTTCAGCGACGGCTTTTGCGGAATACGATCGTAAGCTGGGGAATCGGCGGGCCGCGCCTGGCGCATCTCGGCACCGACGGACGAGGTGCTCTGAGCTTTCGCCCCGCCGACCTGGTGGGGGGCACGGCTTCTCCAGAGGTGACGCTGAACACCAGGGGAAGCCGCTGGGTTGAGTCGACCGTCACGCTGCACGGGCGTGCCAGAGCGACCGAGGGAACGTCCGTTGCGGTCACGGGGCCGGCGGGCACTGTGAGCACGACCGTGGCCGCTGACAGCAGCTTTGCCCTCCGGATTCCGCTTGTCCCCGGTGAAAACCGGCTTGTCGCGCGCCTGGAAAACGGGACCACTGAGTTCAGCGAGCCGGCGATTTTTCGGCGTGTTACCCGATCGCTGCCGAGAGTGCTCTGGACAGCAAGCGTAGACAGTCAGGGTTTCGTCCGTCTGGACGCGTCGGCAAGTTCCGACCCGGCTGGCCGTCCCCTTCGATTCCGGTGGCAGCAGGATCCGCAAAACCCGGAGCCTGTGGATTGGACGGGCGCCCAGACTCAGCTTGTCCGGTTTCGGCCCCCCACAGTCCCAGGGGAGTACTACTTCGATTTGGAGGTTGTAGCGGAGGCAGACACGGCGAGGGCGCGGGCTGTCCTGGTGGTTCGCGCAGATGGCAAGGCAGTGGCCCCCGATCTTGGCGTGTGGCATCCTGCTTGGGTGGACAGTCTGGTCTTGTACGAGATTTACCCCCGCAGTTTCAGCCTGGCTGGGAAACTCCGGGCAATCACGGGCCGAATGGAAGAACTTGCCGATCTCGGGGTAACAGGCCTCTGGCTGATGCCCATCCACCCGTCGGCGATGACGCACGGCTACTGGATCACCAACTACTTTGCCGTGAACCCGGAGTACGGCACGCTCCGGGACCTTCGTCAACTGGTCCGGGTCGCGCATGAGCACGGGATTCGGGTAATTCTGGATTTTGTGGTGCAACACACGCATTTCAGTCATCCGTTCATGCGCGATGCCTTTGCCTTCGGGCCCGCCTCGCCGTACTACCGATTTTACCTCTGGCGTCCCAACGGGGACTACGTTTACCTGTTCGACTGGCGTAACCTCCCTTCGGTGAATTTCGCGGATTCGCTGGCGCCAAACTTCTTTGTCCAGGTCGCCAGGTTCTGGGTTGAGAAGTGCAACGTCGATGGTTTCCGTTGCGACGTGGCCTGGGCTGTGGACAATCTGCGGAAGGGTGGCCCCGAATTCTGGCAACGCCTGCGTCGGGAACTGAAGATGCTGAAACCCGACGTGTTCTTGCTGGCTGAAGCCCCGACAACCGAGTCCAATCATTTTGATCGCAAATTCGACGCGGCTTACGATGGCTGGTTTCTGGCGAAGATCCAGAATTTGCTGGGTGGCTCGGGAACGGTCCGGGATCTGGATGAAGATGTTCGTTACCACCTGAGTGATCGATTCCCCAAACACGCTTTGCCGATGCGCTACCTTGAAAATCACGACACGGGCCGGTTTGTGTCCCTGTACGGGGTGAAAGCCACACGCCTGGCGGCGGTGCTCCTGTTCACGCTTCCCGGCATTCCGTTGGTCGAGTACGGTCAAGAGGTTGGCGAAAGGAGTCACCGCGGCGTTGTGCAGTGGACCGATCCGTACCGGTTACGTCCGTTCTACCGGAAACTGATTCACCTGCGGCGACGGTTGGTTGCCCTGAGGGGACGAAACTTGAAGACGCTGCACGCGCCCGCCTCGATTGGATCGTACGCCTACTGGCGTTGGGACGACCGCTCAGGGGTTCTGGTTGTCGCCAATTTCGGCCAGCAGGCGGACACACTGACGCTTCGGGTGCCGCCCGCTTTGGTCGCCTCGCCGTTTCGGAAGCAGGACGTACTCTACCTGAACAACATTTTGGACAGCACCTGGATTCGAGTGTCCGGAAGGGCGGCAGGTGACACCCTGGTGGTAACCGTCAGGACGGAAGGGGTGTCGGCTGGTTTGTGGACGCTGTCGAAGACACCCATCGGCACAGCAGTAAGCGAGAAACCCGTGTCGATCCCGAAAGCATTTCGGCTGTGGCCAGCCTACCCCAATCCGTTCAATCCTTCTACGGTGGTTCGTTACCGTCTTGGCGGATGCAAGAACGTTCGTGTCACACTGCGTGTGTACGACGTGCTGGGACGCTGTGTTCGGACGTTGGTCAACGCACCGCGGCGGCCGGGAACGTACACTGTGAGGTGGGATGGTAGGAACGACCGGGGCGAGCTTTTGGCTTCGGGGGTGTACCTTGTGGAGCTTCGAGCGGGGCATTTTCGTAGTGTTCGGCGGATGGTTTTGCTGAAATGAGCTGTGTGCGCCGTGGGAATGCGTGGCTGACGCCGCTGTTCTGCGCACGGGCGAGGTGAACCAGAGGTGAAAAACCAAGGTTTGAACCGGAATGGAACAGGAACGAAGGAGACTGCATGATGCGCCGAGTCCTGATCGCCGCAATGATCTGCGTTTTTTTGACCCTGGGCACGACGATCAGCCTCCCGGCGGGAGTGCCAGATGAACCGTTTGTGCAGGAGGTTCACAAACCGTACCCCCTGGGTTCGCCCGAAGCCAACGACGTGCGTGCTGTGGCTGTGGATCGCGATGGACAGGTTTGGGCTGCAACCGGCGCGGGACTGTTTCGGCTGGAACAGCAAACGGGGGAGTGGCTTGCCGTAGTCCCAAGAGGTGGGGCTGGACCGGTTTTTGACGTGGCGTCGGCGGCAGACGGTGGTGTGTGGGCAGCTGCGTGGAACGGCGTTCTGCGGGCGCGCGGTTCAGGGGTCCAGCGGGTCGCGGGTGTGAAGGGACCGATCGGAACCTTGTGTGTTACTGCGGACAGCGTACTGGCTTTTGGGCCGGATGGCCTGTGGGTGCACAGGGGGCGCAGCTGGGATTTTCGGACTACGCCCTTTTCCAAAGCAATTCGGGCCGCCCTTGTGGACGCAAACGGTGTGCTCTGGTTGGCCTCGCCGATTGGTCTGTACCGGGTGACGAACCGGGGCTGGCAAGTGTACCGCAGCCAGAACGAGCTGCTGAGTGCGGCAGTGGATGGCCTGGCTTTGTCGGACAACGGAACGCTCTGGGTTGCTGGACTTGGCGGGGTCACGCTTTACCGGGGAGGGCGCCGTGTTGGGGAATTTCGCCCCGCTGACGGTCTGCCGACGGTGTTCGTGCGCACCGTGGCGCGGGGACCCGACGGTCGCATGTGGGTGGGGACAACCCTTGGTGTGACGCGTTTCGACGGCAAGACGTGGTCGCTACGGCACAGCCGCCGCTGGCTACTCAGTGACGACGTGCGCGACGTGGCGTTTGGGCCAGACAGGACGGCGTGGGTTGCCACAGCTGAAGGGGTGAGCGCGATCGTGCCTCGGCGAATGACCCTTGCTGAAAAAGCAGCGCATTTTCACCACGTCTGCTACCGCCGCCACGTGCGCGAGCCCTACCTGGTGGAGCAGTGCTACCTGCCCGTGCCGGGCGACACCTCACAGTGGAAACCGATCGACACGGACAACGACGGTTTGTTCACCGGCATGTACCTGGCCATGGAATCGTTCCGCTACGCAACGACCGGCGACACGGACGCGCGAGAACGCGCGAAGAAGGCTTTCCACGCGCTTCGCTACTTGCGCTTGGTAACAGACACGCCGGGTTTCGTCGCCCGGACGGTGATTCCCAGTTCCTGGACGGACATGGCCGATCGCAATCGCACCTACACCGAGCAGGAGTGGGCGGAAATTCGAGTCCGAAATCCACGGCAGAAGCGAGTGGAAAAACGGTGGCGGCTTTCAAAGGACGGCAAATGGCTCTGGAAAGGTGACACCAGCAGCGATGAAATCACGGGTCACATGTTTGCTTACCACTGCTACTACAAGCTGGCGGCCGACGAAGCGGAACGGAAACTGGTGCGTGAGCAGGTGTGTGCCGTGATGGATTACATCATCGACGGGGGGTTTGTGTTGCGAGACATCGACGGCAAGGCCACAAAGTGGGCGGTCTGGAGTCCGGAAAAACTGAATGACGATCCGGACTGGGTCACGGAGCGCGGAGTCAATTCCGTGGAAATCCTTGCTTACCTGAAGCTGGCCTACCACGTGAGCGGCAACGAGAAGTACCAGCGCGCGTACCTGAAGTTGCTGCACGAGCACCACTACGACGAGAACGTGCGCCACGCAAAGACAGTAAATCCGGCCTGGCGAACGCACATCGACGACAACTTGTTGGCGCAGTCCTACCTGATCCTTTTTGATCTGGAACGAGACCCGCAACTGCGCAACCTTTACCGGGAGAGCATCGACTGGTGGTACGCTCAGGTGCGCGACGATCAGAGTCCTTTCTTCGATTTTGTGTACGCGGCCTGTACGGGACAGGAGCCGGCTCAGCTCGACGCCGACGTGTTCTTTTTCCACGACACGCCGCTGGACCTCGTGCGGTGGACCATCGACAACATGCGGCGTGAAGACGTGCGCATTGTTCACCGACCGGAAATGGAAGCCTTCCAGACGGATCGGCTGCTGCCACCCAGCGAGCGCGGCCTGATGCGCTGGGACCGGAACCCGTGGAAAGCGAAATGGGGTACGGGCGGACGGTACGAACGCCCCGGGACGTCGTGGCTGTTGCCGTACTGGATGGGTCGGTACTACGGGTGGATTGGGGACGGAAAGCGCTGAGTGCGACCCTTCGTGAGTTTCGTAAGACTGAGGTTTGACCGTGAAATCTGTTTTTCGTTTTCTCTTCCGCAAATGGAAACAGCTGGCCCACGTGCTCGGTGTGGTGAACACCCACGTGTTGCTTTTTGTGGCCTACTGGCTCGTGTTCGGACCCGCGGCGCTGGTGCTTCGGCTGCTGGGCAAGGACTACCTGCGCCTGAGAAAGCGCCCTGTGGGCACGTACTGGCTACCGCGTGAACCGGACCCGGAAGACCTGGATCGGGCCAGGTACCCGTTCTGACATGAGCACGATCGTCCTTGGCATTTCCGCCTACTACCACGATGCCGCTGCCGCCTTGATGCGCGACGGCGAACTGATCGCGGCTGCTCAGGAAGAGCGCTTCACCCGGGTCAAACACGATTGGAGATTCCCCACCAACGCCGTGCGCTACTGCCTCAGTGAGGCGGGAATTTCGCCCTCGGAAATCGACTACGTCGGCTTCTACGACCGCCCTCTGGTCAAGTTCGAACGCATTTTGCTGACGCACCTGTCGACTTTCCCGCGCAGTTTGCCCGCTTTTTTGAAAGCGATGCCGCCGTGGCTTCGGCAGAAGCTCTGGATCCGGCACGAAATTCGGAAAGCCTTGGGCTACGACGGGCCCATCCTGTTCGCCGAACATCACTTGAGTCACGCCGCCAGCGCTTTTCTGGTGTCGCCGTTCGACGAGGCGGCTATCCTTACGACCGACGGCGTCGGTGAGTGGGCGACGACAACTTACGGCGTGGGTCGGGGGAACCGGATTGAGCTGTGGCGGGAAATTCACTTTCCGCACTCGCTGGGCTTGCTTTACAGCGCACTCACGTACTACCTGGGTTTCAAGGTCAACAGTTCCGAGTACAAGGTGATGGGGCTGGCTCCTTACGGTACGCCTCGCTACCTCCCACAGATGCGGGAGCTGATCGACATCCGCGACGACGGCAGTTTCCGGCTCAACATGCGCTACTTTGCCTACCACGTGGGTCTCCGGATGACAAACAGGCGCTTCGAACGACTTTTCGGACGTCGCCGGCGGTTGCCCTCCGAGCCGCTGGAGTCGTTCCACCAGGACGTGGCGGCCTCCCTTCAGGCCGTTACGGAGGAAGTCCTGCTGAAAATGGCCAACCACGTGCACCGGGAGACGGGGATGAAGCGCCTGTGCCTGGCGGGTGGTGTGGCGCTCAACTGCGTTGCCAACGGACGGATCCTTCGCGAAACGCCGTTTGAGGAGCTGTTCGTCCAGCCCGCTGCCAGTGATGCCGGTGGTGCTGTGGGTGTCGCTGCTTGGATCTCCTTCTCGCTGCTCAAGATGCCACGCGTCTGGCATTGGCGGGATGCTTACCTTGGCCCGGCGTACACCACGGAGGAGGTGCGGGATGTCCTTGACCAGCACGGCTTGCCTTACGAGGAACTGGAGCGCAAGGCTCTGCTGCGGCGGACGGCAAAGCTCATTGCTGAGCAACGCGTGGTGGGCTGGTTTCAGGGGCGAATGGAGTTCGGACCCCGGGCACTGGGAAATCGTTCAATCCTTGGAGACCCGCGGAACCCGGAGAACAAAGATCGCATCAACCTGAAAATCAAATTTCGCGAGAGCTTTCGGCCGTTTGCACCGAGCGTGCTCGAAGAACGGGCGGCGGATTTCTTCGAACTCGAGGTGCCGAGCCCGTACATGTTGCTCACGGCCCAGGTACGCCCGAAACGTCGCACCATCCCGGCGGTGACGCACGTGGACGGTTCCGCGCGGGTGCAAACCGTGAACCGCGATCAGAATCCCCTTTTCTACGATCTGCTGAAGGAGTTTGAAGAGCAAACCGGTTGCCCCGTACTGATCAACACTTCGTTCAACGTGCGGGGCGAACCCATCGTCTGCACGCCGGAGGACGCGCTGTCGTGTTTCTTCCGAACCCGGATGGACGACCTGATCATCGACCGGTTTCACCTGGCCAAAGAGAACATGCCAGACGTTGCCGATCGGTGGGCGAGGGAGTTTGAACCGGACTGAATCCGATGTCCGGGCGCCAGGATCTTGGCAAAAGGTGCCCGGTGTTCGGAAACGAGGGAGGAAAGAAGATGGCCAAGAAGCTGGCAGGAGCGCGGGAGCGGGTTTCACTTCTGCGCGAGTTCTGGCTGTTCCTGAAAATGCGCAAGCGTCTGTGGCTGGCACCGATCGTGATCATTCTCATCTTGCTGGCTCTGGTGGTCGTGTTCGCGGAAAGTTCCGCCCTGGCGCCGTTCATTTACGCGATTTTCTGAGCTACACGCGTGCCTAAGCCTGACCGAGACCCTCGGCAGGGAGACCGAAACCCGGTGAATCAAAAGGTCCAGAATCGTGTCGAATCCTGCTAAGCCGAAATCCACGATCTCCAGCTCGCACGCCGGGGTGTTCACACTGCTGGCTTTGTTGATCCCTGCTCTGTTTCTGTCGTTGCTCGAAGTTGGGCTACGGTGGGCGCATTTTGGCTCGGAGTATGACCTTGTGTACAGGCGCATCCTGGCGGGGGAGCCGTACTACGTGTTGAATCGCCACGTCGCCCGGCGCTACTTCAGTTTCTCCGACGTGGCCATTCCCGACGCTCGGGACGCTGTGTTCCGTGTACACAAGCGGCCCAACGGCCTGCGGATCTTTTGCCTCGGCGGTTCAACGACGGCCGGTTTCCCGTACACGTACAATGCCACGTTCCCGAGTCTGCTGCAGGATCGGTTGGAAGCTCTGTTCCCGGACCGGGATGTGGAAGTGGTAAACGTGGGCATCTCGGCCATCAACAGCTACTCCGTGCTGGACTTTGTTCGTGAACTCGTTCGGTACGAGCCGGACGCTTTTGTGATCTACATGGGGCACAACGAGTTCTACGGGGCACTCGGTGTTGCCTCCAGCCAGTCCTTGGGCAAAAGTCGCTGGCTGAAACTGGCTTTTCTCCGCCTCGAGAAGCTGAAAGTGTTTCAACTGGTGCGCTGGGGCGTGGAATCCATCCGGAAGCGGTGGCATCGCGCAGGAGAGCGTCGGGATGTCACCCTGATGGAGAAAATGGCTCGTAACAAGGCAATCCCTCTCGGCAGTCCCGACTACTGTCGTGCGCTCCACGATTTTCGCCTGAATTACCGCGACATCCTCAAAACAGCGGCTCAGCACCACGTGCCCGTTCTGATGAGCACGCTCGTCAGTAATCTGCGGGACCAAGCGCCGTTTGTGTCCCTTCAACAACCCGGGCTTTCGCCTGAACAGAAAGTGGCCCTCCGCAGGCTTTTGCAGCAGGCTCGGAGCGCTCTGAAGAAAGGGAATGTCGAGTTGGCCCGAACCTCGGCTGAAGATGCCGTGACCGTTGATTCCACGAACGCGGACGCCTGGTACCTCTTGGCTGAGGCCTTGTGGCGGGAGTCGCGATTCCAGCGGGCGAAAATTGCGTTTATTCGCGCCCGTGACTTTGACGCCCTGCGGTTCCGGGCCAGCTCGGACTTCAACCGTTCCATCCGGTCGTTGGCTGCGGAGCTGGCCGTGCCGCTGGTGCCGATGGACTCTGCGTTCGCGGCTGTTTCGCCGCACGGTGTGCCTGGGCACGAGCTTTTCCTCGAACATCTGCACCCCAACTACGACGGCTACTTCTTGATGGCCAAAGCGGTGTGCGCCGCGCTACGAGATTACGGATTCTTCGGCGGGGATTCGGTGTGGGCGCACCGCACAGCGCCGGCGGACTCTGTGTTGCGGGAGCGGGCCGGTGTGACGCCGCTGGACCTGGAGCTGGCGACTTTGCGGATCAAGCGATTGACGAGTCACTGGCCGTTCAACGGGCGGGCCTTGGTCTCTGAGCCGACGCAAGATCCGGTCGTCAAGCGAGTGGCGACGGAAATTTACGCGGGCAAACTGAGCTGGAACCAGGGCCACTACGATGTGGCTTCGGCGTACATTCGGCAGGGGCGCTACCGGGAAGCCGAAGCGGAGTACGAAGCTGTGATCAAAGTGGTGCCGACCAATTTCTACCCTTACCTCAAACTTGGTGATTTGAAACTGGCTCAGGGCAAAACGGACGAAGCCAGGGAACTTTATTCCACAGCACTGGTTCTGAGCAGAGGGTTGCCTTACGCGTACGCCAAGTTGGGAACACTCCTGCTAATGCAGGGCGAAGCGGCCAAGGCGCTTCCGCTTTTGCAAAGGGCAGCCGCACTGGCCCGGAAACGGGTGGATTTCAGTCGCGAAAGCCGGGGGCAGCTTTATTACGCATTGGCGGTGGCTTTGGCCAAAACAGGTCGTGTTTCGGAGGCGGTGCAGGCGGCACGTAGAGCGGCGAACTTGCTTCCGAATGACGTGAGGGTACAGCAATTGTTGCATCAGCTTGGAGCGAAGTAAGTGGAGGTGGTTTCGCACATGGTCGAGTTTTCGCGTCTTTCGGGACGCTTGAAGAAAAGGAAAACGGAGGGAGCCCAAGACGCCGGTAGGCTGCCGAGAAGAAAAGCTCTCCGGGGGTTTGCGTTGGCCTGGCTGGTTGGGGGCTTGCTGGTACTGGTAGGTTTGGCGGGTTGCGAGCGCAACCGGCCTGGTCCAGGTGTCCTGGCGATCGTGGATGGGGAGAGGATCGACGAAGACGCTTTCACACGAAGCATCTTGTTGATGCCCCGCTACGACGTTCGGCGCAAGGGCATTCCGGCCATTCGTCAACACTTGCGATCGCTCATCGAGAACAAGCTGCTCAGCGAGTACGCCGAAGAACTGGGCCTCGACCGGGATCCCCGCATTCAGAAGCGCAAAGCCTGGATCCGCGACAACGCGATGGTCGAGCAGCTGTACCGCGAAATCGTGCAGAAGCGGGTCAAGGTCACGGATGTGGAGCTGCGGCAGGCCTTTGTGAAATTCAACACACAGATTCACGCGCGCCACATCTTTGCCAAGACGGAAAACGAAGCGCACGAGATTTACCAGGCTCTCGAGAATGGTGCCGATTGGGATTCTCTCGCAGCGCGCGTGTTCGGCGACAGTGTGCTTGCAGCTAACGGCGGCGACCTGGGGTGGTTCACATTTGGGGAGATGGATCCTGATTTCGAGGCAGCCTGCTACGCACTGCCAGTGGGCGAAATCTCCAAGCCTGTCCGCACGCGATTTGGGTGGCACATCATCAAGGTGGAAGACAAGAAAGTCAACCCAATCCTTACTGAGGCTGACTTTGCCAAGAACTACAAGAAGTTGGAACGAATTGTTCGGTCGCGGAAAGAAAATGCCGTGGCCAATGCGTACGTAAAGGAGTTAATGACCCCTCTGCGAGTCACACTCAAGGGGCGTGCGTTTGCGTTCCTCGTGAAGCGGGCTCAAGACGTGTTCGGAAAACCGAATAGGCGGCGTCGTTTCCCCAAGCCCGTCTTCAAGGATGAGCAGGTTTTGGGCTTTGCCGAGAGTCTGAAACCGTACCGGAACGAGGTTCTTGTAGAGTACAGGGGTGGGCAGTGGACGATTGGGGATTTTCTGGATCGTCTTGAGGCCATGCCGCCGGCAGAGCGTCCCCGCCTCAACAGTCCGGGCAGCCTGCGGCGAGGAATCAAGACCATGATTCGGGATGCGTTTCTCGCCAAGGAAGCGCGCAAGCGCGGTTTGCAGAATCACCCTTACGTCCGTAGCGAGGTGGCCTTGTGGTACGAAGACACAATGGCGCAACTCGTCAAGAAACAGATCGCCGACACGATTCGCGTGACGGAAGAAGAGATTCAGCGGGCTTTTGAGGCCAATCCGCGGAGGTACGGAGAGCCCGAAAAGGTGAAGATCCGCGAAATTCTCGTTGCGGACAGTTCTTTGGCTACGGATCTTTTGCGTCGCGCTAAGGCAGGAGAAGATTTCGGCCAGTTGGCCAGAAAGTACTCACTTCGGAAATGGGCCGCCAAACGTGGGGGCGAGTTTCGCTACTTCGCGCGGGGTAGCTATGGTAAGCTTGGTGAGATGGCTTTCCAACACAGGGTTGGCGACTGGGTGGGCCCCGTGAAGGTAAGAGGCGGGTATTCGATTTTCCAGGTCACCGGCCACAAGGACGCTTTCCTGCCCCCGATGACAGACGAACTTCACGAACGGGTTGCGCGCGACGTGAAAGCAGGAAAGTTCAAGAAAGCTTACAGCGAGCTCATTCGTCGATTGCGGGCAAAGAGCTCAATTGTTGTGGCGGATTCGACCTTTCGTCGGGTCGCGGAAGAGATCGGAGGCGACCAGTTTGAGTTCATGCTGGTGAGGAAGATCAAAGATTAGCTCGAGGGGATTCGCCGACGAGGGAACGGCGGAGCCTGGCTGCGACTTGATCCGCGCTTGGTGCGTCGTTGCTGGGGGACCGCAGTGGCGGGATCGGCTCGCGATTTCTTTCCGGCCTGGAGTAACGCTGAGTCGCGCGGCGGTACAGACCTTCGATTTTCGCTGACTCGCGAGAGGCGATCTGGATTTTGATTTGAGGTCGTGCAACCTTTTGGGGAGATGTGGACAGGCCGCGGGAATCTTTTCCACGGCTGGCCGGAAGCTGCTTGTAAGTCGCGCCGAAGGCGGGCAAGCTGCTGTGCAGGGGGGCTGGTGGGAGGCTTTTCAAACGTTGTGCTCAGTTGGGGCGGTGGGCTGGCTGCGGGAAGGCGGAAAGCGCTGATTTTCGCGCCTTGGTGGGTGTTGGTAGCGCCGGTTGGTTCATAGCCGTGCTGATCTGCTGGCGGCGGTTCGTAAGGGCAGGTGGAAGCTGGATTTTGCGAGAGGGACGCTGGCTCTCTCCTCACTGGTTGGACTCAGCGGTTGTTTGAACAAGAGCCGCGCTCGGGTTCGTTTTCTGGAAGCCTTACCGGACGAAGGGAGCCTAACGCTCTTGGGCGTCGCGAGAGCCGATTTTTGCGTTTCTTGGGTTGTGAACTTTGAATTTCGGGATTCCTCGTGCGTCATTTCTTCTGGATCTTAACCGCCCTTTTTGTCGCTCTTCTCGTTCTCATGTTCACCTTTGGCACCAGCCGTCGGGATCCCAATGAGATCGTGATCTGGACACAGGATCTCGCTGCGGGGCGAAGCGTACTGGATTCCCTCCTTGACGAGTTCATGGTAGCTCACCCGGGGATCCGCGTGCACGAGACTTACTACGAGACCGAGGAACTGCGAAGCAACTACATCATTGCAGCGATTGGTGGCAGTGGTCCAGATCTGGTGTACGGACCGGCGGATCAGGTGGGACCGTTTCAGGTGATGGGGATTATCCAGCCGCTGGATTCACTCTTCACCTCGGAATTTCTTGGAGATTTCATCCCCCAGGGTTTGGTGCGGTACAAAGGGCACCTCTACATGCTTGCCGACCGGGTTGGCAACCACCTGATGTTGGTCTACAACCGCAAGCTTGTACAGAGACCGCCCACCACCACGGACGAACTGGTGGAAATGGGACGCCGCCTGACCAAGGATGTAGACGGTGACGGAGTCATCGACCAGTACGCTCTGGCCTGGAACTACGTGGAGCCGTTTTTCTTCATCCCGTTTCTCGTTGGTTACGGAGGCTGGGTCATGGACGAACAGGGCAATCCGACCCTGGACACACCCGCCACTGTCAAAGCTTGCCAGTTCATTCTGGATCTGCGCAACAAGTACAAGATCATCCCCCGCGAAGCGGACCTGGACATGGTGAACAGCCTCTTTAAGATGGGACGCGCGGCGATGGTCATCAACGGTCCGTGGTCCTGGCGGAGTTACCAGGAAGCCGGGGTGGACATGGGGTTGGCGCTTCTGCCCAAGGTGAGCGAAACGGGACTCTACGCGGCTCCAATGATCTCGGCGACGGGTTACTGTGTGAATGTAAACACGAGGGGACAACGACTCCAGAATACTCTGGAGGTTTTGAAATTTGTCACTTCAGCTCGGGCTCAGGTGCGTTTCAGCCGGGCCCTGACGGTTGTCCCCTCGCGGCGGTCTGCGCAACGCGATCCGACCGTCATGAATAACGAGATGCTCCGGATTTCACAGCAAGAAATCGCGCTCGGTCGGCCGATGCCCATCGGTCCGGAAATGCGCGCCATTTGGGATGCCATGCGCCCCGCTTACCAGTCTGTGCTCAACGGCACCATGACGCCTGAAGAGGCGGCACACGTCATGCAGGCGGAAGCGATCAAAAAGATCCGGGAGATGCGAGAAGAGTGAGTTGTGGCGGATCACGGAGTGCGTCGGTGGGTGACTCATCCGTGGGAACTGTCAAAAAGTCGGTACGACATCTCCGGTCAAGAAGGTGTGGCGCAGGCAAGAACAGGCAGCGTGTGTCCTGGTCGTGGGTTTCTTAGGCTGTGGCAACTCTACCGCGTCGAAATGCCGGGAGCTTTTTCGGGAATGCGGCTGTTTCGAACCCGTGTGCTGCCGGGTAGCTAACGGTTCAAACGCCCGCGTGATTGGAGGCGCGTCCGAATTTTCGGGTAGACGCCTGAACCTGGACGTGCGTTTGTGGAGTAGGCGGCAGGGCGTCGGTTGCCTCTGCGTCCGTTAAGGTGCGTCTACGACGGGGCGTCATCCGGGATTTGCTGAACGGGCACTCTCTGCAAAATGCAACGTTGGGAACGCGCTGTTTTTCGTCTTTGTTTGCACAAAGCCAGCGGACAACCAGCCCCGAGGTTAGATCCCCCGGTGCTGTGTGAGTCTTGAGAGAGTTCGGCGCTTCTCGGCTGGACTCCTGTTTCCCACGGGCGTCCCCGGCGGGGCGTTTTTTCGTTGCGTTCGACCCGGTTTGTGTTTAGATTGGCTGTGGCATCAGGGGGGAGGAGCGAGCGTCGCGAAGCCGGGTCGAAAAAAACACCGGTCAGAGTTCTGAGCCGTGTGCTGCAAGGTAGTCCGGCGAGCGGAACCGCGGAAGCTTCGTGGACTTGCTAACCGTGATCTTGGGGAGGAGCTGAGGCGGGCCAGGCCAGACCGGCTGCTGAGGTGCCCGCGCATACCTGCGGGGCGAACCTGAAGGCTTTTCAAGGGAAAAAACGGGTTACGGGCTTGAGTTAAAGAGAGCTGGGGTGCCTTTTCTGGAGGGAAAGGTGAGGGCTCGGTCAGACTCCCGGGAATGTGAAGGCACTGTTGTGTCTCCGACCTCCACGCCAGGTTGGTATCGGGTGTTTGGGCTACTCCAGCAGGAAGCAATTACGAACACCTGGGTCCCATTTCCTGCAGCCTGAGTACTCGTTCGACATGGCCGTTTCCCTCCTGTGTCAGGGACTGCTGCACAAACTGGGTGTTTGGTGTGTTCGTTTCCGGAGACTGAGCAACCTTTCATGACATCAGCCACGGAAAAGCTCCCTGCCGTCTCCTTCTGGTCGCGCGTGTCCAGCAACAGGCTCGCTTATCTTTACGCTGGCCCGGCTTTCATCGTGATGGCCGCGGTCGTGGCCTACCCGTTCTTTTACAACGTGGTTCTTTCGTTTTCCAACATGAATCTTACGCACCTGAAGGACTGGCGGTTTGTCGGCCTGACGCAGTACGTGCGCGTGTTTTCTGAGCCTACTTTCTACCGTGTTTTCCTTAAGACTGTGATCTGGACCGTGGTCAACGTGTTCTTCCACGTAACCATTGGTGTTTCGTTGGCTTTGTTGTTGAACCGACCTTTGTGGGGCAAGAGCCTTTTCCGCACGATTCTCATCCTGCCTTGGGCCATCCCCCAGTACATTGTGGCTTTAACCTGGCGGGGCATGTTTCATTCGCCGGACGGAGCCATCAATCTGATTCTGATGCGCGTTTTCCACGTACCGCCGGTCGAGTGGCTTTCCGATCCAACCCTGGCCTTTGTCGCGGTGCTAATCGTGAATATCTGGCTTGGCTTTCCCTTCATGATGATCATCGCTCTTGGTGGGCTCCAAGCGATCCCCCAGGAATTCTACGAGGCAGCGGACGTGGACGGCGCCAACTGGTTCCACCGGCTCCGGCACATCACCATCCCGCTGCTCAAGCCGGTGATGATCCCGGCCATTTCGCTCGGCGTGATCTGGACATTCAACAATTTCAACGTGATCTGGCTTGTTTCAAACGGTGGTCAGCCGGCGGATCACACGCACATTCTGGTTAGCTACGTTTATCGAGCCGCTTTCAATTACTACCGCTACGGCTACGCTGCTGCTTTGTCGATGGTTATTTTCTTCATCCTGCTGGTCTTTGGCGTAAGCTTCATCCGCCGAACTCGGGCAACGGAGGCAGTGTACTGATGCCAAGTGGTTACCGGCGTCGCGATCCCTGGTTTGTGACGGCGCTGATTTACGTGGTGCTGATTGTCGCCTCGGCTGTGGCGTTGTATCCGGTCTTGACGATCATCGGAATTTCGCTGCGTCCGGGCAACATGCTACACGCTCTGTCTCTACGCATCATCCCGGAAAATGCGACACTCGATTCGTACCGGCAGTTGTTCACCAGCCAGCCGTTCCTGCGCTGGATGTTGAACAGCACGATCGTCTCGCTGATGGTGACCATCCTCGGCGTGTCGCTGGCGTCCACAGCAGGGTATGCCTTCTCGCGTTTCCGCTTTCCTGGGCACACCGCCGGGATGATTGCTCTGATCACCACTCAAATGTTCCCGGTCACGATGTTGCTCTTGCCGCTGTACATCATGTTGATCAAGCTGCACCTGTTCGATTCTTTCATTGGGCTGGTCATCGCCTACTCGGCTACGGCATTGCCTTTTTGTGTTTGGCAAATGAAAGGCTACTACGACACCATCCCGTTCAGTCTGGAAGAGGCTGCCTGGATCGATGGGGCCAGCCAGTTTCGCACATTCCAGGAAATCGTTCTGCCGCTGGCAGCGCCGGCGCTGGTCATCACCGCGCTGTTTTCCTTCATGGCGGCGTGGTCGGAGTACTTGGTGGCAGCTGTTGTCCTTCACGACAAGATGCTTTACACCCTTCCGCTTGGACTCAAGCAGTTCCAGTCCAATTTTGACACTCAGTGGGGGCTGTACGCGGCTGGCGCTGTGGTTGTCTCAATTCCGGTTGTGATTGTGTTCCTGTTGCTTAGCCGCTGGCTGGTGTCGGGGCTCACGCTGGGGAGTGTCAAGGGGTGAGTCTGACCTGACGCGGGCGCACGGCGTTGGCAGAAGCTTTCTGGCGAGCGGGATCCGTTTGGGTCTGCGGATTTTTCCTGAGTAAATCGTGTTGGGATTGGATGCCGGTACGTAAGGTGATCGGGGAGTGCGTTGTGTTTGGTCTGAGTGGGTCTGAACAGATCGGCGTAGCCATTCTGACAGGATCAAGCTGAGAGGTCTGGATGCTGCTTTCCCCGTTCAAATCTTTGCCTCCCGAGTCCCGCGGGCGAGAACTTTTTTCGTGGGAATTTGTGCCAGGCGCTTCGCGCAAGGCACTCGTGTTCGCGTTGATGATTCTGCTGGCTGGGGTTGTCGCGGGGGTTTTCTTTCTTCCCAGGTTGGTTCCCGGACTTGAGAAATTCGCCGGCGTGGTGGGACAGTACGCTGTCTTGCTGGTGCTGGCGCCGCTCCTGAACTACCTCTGGAAGCTGCAGAAACCGCGCGTCTACACACTCTACACGGAGGGGTTCGTTGTACAGATTCGGGAGGGAAAAACGAAACTCTCCCGTGGCGACTTCGCTCCGTGGGCTGTTTTCGACCGCTGTGAGCTTCTGGACAACGGGGTGAAACTGATTCCCCGTTCGTTCCTGGTGCGGCCGGTGAAACTGTTGGCGACGGGGGCGAACCGCTTTTCTGCCTACAACGTAGCTCGCGAGCGCATTTCTGAGGCGAAGGCACTGGCGTTCTCAGCACGTGCCAGGAAGCCGGAAAGGACCCGGATGTTGCCCAAGTAACAGTTGGCTGGTTCTGCACCGGTGTTCCCAGTGGGCAGCCCGGGACTTGCCGGTGTTGTAGGCGCTCGGGTGTCGCCCGGAAACGGGGTTTTAGCCCGAGAAAGCTGGTCAGAGGGTGAGGGTCTTCCGGTCCAGAGTAGTTGGTTGTAGCCGACGACCTTTTGGAGGCGCGGCTGCTGGTGAACAAACTGGAACGGACTTGTTACCGTAAGGGGGAACTTCCAGGCGTGCACTCCCGTAGAAAGCTCCCAGTGCAGGTGGATCCGCAGCCAGGAGAACCGGAAATGTACACGTTTGGGCCGGTACCTTCTCGCCGTTTGGGGCAGAGCCTTGGGGTTAACAACATCCCGGCGAAGATTTGCACGTACGCATGTGTGTACTGCCAGATCGGGCGGACACTCAAATTGCAGGTCAAAAGAGAGCGGTTTTACAAGCCTGCGGTGGTTGCGGGGGAAGTCTCGCGTCGCCTCGACGAACTGCGTGCGCAGGGGGAAACGGTGGACTACATCACGGTTGTTCCGGATGGTGAGCCCACCCTTGACCTGGGCCTCGGCGAGCTTTTGTCCAGGTTCCGTGATCTCGGCACTCCGGTTGCGATCATCACGAACAGCTCGTTGATCTGGGACCCGGACGTGCGGGCGGCGTTGCACCAGGCGGACTGGGTGTCTGCAAAGGTCGACGCTTCTACTCCTGAGATGTGGAAAAGGGTTGACCGTCCGCACGGGAGGTTGCGGTTCGAAGACATTCAACAGGGGTTACTCGATTTCGCGTGGTACTACGACGGCCAGCTGGTCACAGAGACCATGTTGGTGGGGGAACTCAACGATGCGCCCGAGGTGGTTGAGGGAGTTGCTCGTTTCTTGGAAAAGCTACGTCCGGCAGTGGCCTACCTGGCTGTTCCCACTCGTCCTCCGGCCGAACCCTGGGTACAGCGGCCATCGGAGGAGAGCCTGAACCGAGCCTACCAGATTTTCACGGACCACGGACTGCACGCTGAGTTGCTCGCGGGATTTGAGGGCGACGCGTTTGCGAGCACCGGCGACGCACGTCGGGATCTGCTGAGCATCACGGCGGTTCATCCAATGCGGGCCGACCAGGTAGCCGAACTGCTTCAAAAGGCAAACGCCGACTGGTCGGTGGTGGCCAGATTGGTTGAAGAAGGAAAACTGCGCGAGGTCGTCTACCGGGGAGAGAAGTTCTACGTGCGCCGGTTTTAAGGGCGCCCCTGCCGAGAGTCGAATCGTGAGGGTACAAGAGATTTACTGCAGGGGGGCCGCGCGCCCACGCTGGCCAGAGGAGATGCGGGCATAAAGAGATGTCGGCCCGGGGATCCGATCTTCGGGCTGCGGGGAGGGTCGCCGCCTGAAGGCGGCTTCTTTGCGGAGGGTAGCACACCTGGTAGGGGCACCAGGTGGTCGCGCCGCTTCGCCCGGAGATCAAATCTCCGGGCTACCAGAAGAAAACTCGCCGCCTAAAGGCGGCTTGCGACAAGCGTCCGCGCAGGCGGACGCGGTCGGTCCAGCGGTAGAATTTATTCTGCCGCGGGAAAACACATGCCCTGCAGAACACACGCACCCCTTCTTGCTCCAAGAGCCCCAGTTTGGCCAGCCTTTGGCGCATGCCCACGATCTGGTTCCCAAAAAAGAGGAGATGTGGAGATGAATGGCGATCTGGAGATGTCCGCCCGGGGATCAAATCCCCGGGCTACGAGAGAAAAAGGTCGCCGCCTGAAGGCGGCTCCTTTGCGGAGGGTAGCACACCTGGTAGGGGCACTAGGCGGTCGTGGCGCTTCGCCCGGAGATCAAATCTCCGGGCTACCAGAAAAAGCTCGCCGCCTAATGGCGGCTTGCGACAAGCGTCCGCGCAGGCGGACGCGGGGTTGCTCAGCGGCAGAATTTATTCTGCCGCGGCAAAAGACATGCCCCGCACAAGACAGCCAGCCATCCTCGCTTCAAGAGCCTCTGCACCTTCAACCTTTGGCGTATCGGGCATGATCCAGTTCCCAGCGAAAAGGAAATGCGGCCATGAGTGGGATGCTCGCCCGGGGATCCAATCCCCGGGCTACGAAAAAGGGCCGCCGCCTGAAGGCGGCTTGGCTACCGGGCGAGCAGGAACCGGCGCGATCACCACGTCGTTGCGTGATCCAAGGCATCCCGCGCTCGCAGCCCAAACGCCAAACTCCTCGTGCAAGCAGAACCGGCTTCAGCCGGTTCCCACCTGGGATAGCCGGGGACTTCAGTCCCCGGCGAAAGGGCAGAACTGGATGCCGAGCCGAATGCTTCTTCGGAAACACTGCCCGCCCAGGGATCCAATCCCCGGGCTACGAAAAAGGGCCGCCGCCTGAAGGCGGCTCGATGACGAAGAGCGCAGCACCTCGCCGAAACGCCAAG
>CAZXXS010000012.1:0-151822 GCA_964644845.1 uncultured Cytophagia bacterium
GACGTTCACAATCACGTACCGACCCTGCGCGTCCGTGCTGGCGCCGAGCAGCGTGCCTTCCAGCGAGACATTCGCACCCGGTAAAGGTTCGCCTTTCTCCGCTGTGACCGTGCCGCTGATTCTGCCGCGCACCTGCGCAAAAACCGGCGAACCCACAACGAGGGTAAAAGCGACAAAAAACGAAAGCGACAACCTCATGGCGTGTACTCCGGTAGTTCTCAGGGGAAAGTCGAGCCGCGGCTTGATCGAAACGGCCGTGTGACCAGGGCAGGAATGAAACTGTGGGATTGGACGCGTTGATCAGGCCGGGGAACTCGGTTACCGGACGCAAAAATCCCGTCGTTTTATGGTCTCGCCATAAACTTAGTAAAGCATTTGCAACGAGTCAAGTCTTTTTCGTGAACTTCTCTTCAAAATGCAAGGAAACCCCCATCAGGAAAGGAACTTTCCGGTCAAGAAAGAGCGGCAGAGTTGGGCAAAAGGGTACCGGCGGCAGGTCTGTTGGCACCCCAACAGCCACGCCTCAGGGGCCTTCCTCAGTTTAGCGCCCGGAACCAGGGCACTGCTGCCTCCGGTACGTGTTTTGACCTGTTCGGTGGGCCGCGCCCGATAAATTGGAAGAAGCCGGTACAGCATCGAAACAAGCGGCTACAAGGCACGAAAAAGCGCGCACTCGCCTCCGCTTTTTCCTTGCCAGTTGCCCAGCCAAAGCTTAACTTCCCAACCACCAAGTAAACCCGAACCAAACCGAGAGCACAGGCGAATGACACTTGCATTCAACGACCGCTTGCGCCAGGTGAGTCGTAGCCGGAACAGTCTCCTTTGCGTGGGGCTGGACCCCGATCCGGAGAAACTCCCGGCACACCTGAACGGCGACATTTTGCGATTCAATCTGGCCATCGTTCAGGCTACGGCGCCCTACGCCGCAGCTTTCAAGTTGAACGCCGCCTTCTACGAGGCGCTCGGAGAGTACGGTCTCCAGGCCCTGCGTGCGACGATCGAGGCGATCCCGAGCGACGTGATCACGATCTACGACGCAAAGCGCGGCGACATCGGCAACTCGTCTCGTTTCTACGCCCGAGCCGCCTTCGACCTCCTGGGTTGCGACGCCGTCACCGTTAACCCGTACATGGGCCGCGACGCCGTAGAACCCTTCCTCAAGGACCCCGCTTTCGGCGCGTTTGTACTTTGCCTGACCAGCAATCCCAGTGCTAACGATTTCCAGACCGCCACAATCGACGGCCTGCCCCTCTTCAAACGTGTTGCCCTGGCTGTGCAGGATTGGAACACCGCTGACAACTGCGGGCTTGTGGTCGGGGCTACGCACCCAGAACCCGTAGCCGAGCTCCGCAGCCTCGTTCCAGAACTCCCTTTTCTGGTGCCCGGCATCGGAGCTCAAGGCGGCCAAGTTGCCACAGCGGTTCGCGCCGCCACGGACACAGAGGGTCTGGGCGCGCTCTTCAATGTCAGTCGGGGAATCCTTTACGCTTCCAACGGAAACGACTTCGCCGAGGCCGCGGCACGCAAAGCCGAACAACTACGCGACGAAATCAACCAGCACCGCAGGAGACTTTGACGTGGAGAAGGAAAAAGCGCTGCAAATCTTCAGAGAAACCGGAGCCCTTCTCGAGGGACATTTTTTGCTGACTTCGGGCCTTCACAGCCCAACCTACTTCCAGTGCGCTCTCGTGCTGCAGTACCCGCAGTACGCCGAGATGTTCTGCTCCGAAATTGCCCGTCATTTTGCCGACCGTGAAATCGACACCGTGATCGCCCCCGCCATCGGAGGCATCGTGGTGTCTCAGGAAGTGGCCCGACTCCTGAACGTACGCGGCATGTGGGCAGAGCGCGAGGCGGGGGTCATGAGCCTGCGGCGGGGCTTTCGGCTGCATCCCGGTGAACGCGTTCTCGTTGTTGAAGACGTGGTGACGACCGGCGGCTCTGTACGTGAAGTTGTAGATCTCGTGCGCGGTCGAGGCGCCCAGGTGGTCGGTGTCGCCGCCATCGTGGATCGGAGCGGTGGAAAGGCGAGGTTCGACGCAGAGTTTTTCGCTACCTTTTCGATGGACGTGGTCACTTACGAACCCGAGGAGTGCCCACTCTGTCGGCGCGGCTTGCCACTCGTGAAACCGGGAAGTCGCCAGCAAAAACCGTAGCTCTCCTCCCACGGGTTGCCGTCCAACGCGCCCGGCTAAGGCCCCCTCGCCCGATCGCGGACCTGTGTTCCAGGGCACAAATTCGGAAGCCTTTGGCCTTTCTCGCGCAAGGAACGTGCTCCTCACATCCCTTCCTTGCCAGCACCGGCATCGCAAAAGTCTGACGGCAAGTAAAGGCAGGGGGGTCGTTCACCAACTGTCCAGTTGCAGCGGTGGACAATTCACCCCGCAACCCAATCTACCAGTGCCTACCTACGCTTTTGTTACCAGCGGAACACAGCTTCAAAAAAACCGTTGAAATTGTCGGACCAGTGGTCTACATTTGAAGTAGTTCCAGCGGGTTGGAGGGTGAACAGCAGAGGAGGCGTTAACCATGAGGAGAGTTTACGCGGTCGCCGCCGTGCTGGTGGTCTTGTTCTTGGCCATCAGTTGCGGCAAGAAGCAGGAGACCCAGCAGCAGCAACAGCCTGCAAAGGCTACCACCGAGGTTCAGCAGCTGAACAAGTGCGTGGTGTGCGGCATGGAAATCCCCGCTGAAGCCGACACCATCACGACAGAGTACAACGGCGTCGTCTACCACTTCTGCAGTCCTCAAGACAAGGAAAAGTTCCTGGCTAACCCTGAAATGTACGTGAAGGCCAAAGGGGACACAACGCAAAAGACGGAGATGTAGCGGAGCCGTAAAGGTGCAGGGCTCCGGAGGGAGCGAAGGCCCGCTCTCAGCTGTCGAGGGCGGGCTTTAGCATTTTCTTCAGTAACTCGCGAGCGCGGAAGATGCGCGCTTTGACCGTTCCAAGGGGGATGCCAAGGATCTCCGCGATCTCTTCGTACGAGCGTTCCTCCTGATGCCGCATCACGATGACCTGTCTGTAGTGTTCCGGGAGTTTTTCGATGGCCTCACGCACCAAAAGGCGACGCTCGTGCCGAAGAACCTCGCCCTCAGGTGTCGGCTCTTTGTCCGGGAAATCGCGCTTCAGTTCCCCATCCTTGCCTTCCAGGGGCTTGTCGAGCGACACCGTCTGCAACTTTTTCTTCCGAAAATGATCGATGCAATTGTTCACCGCAATCTTGTACAGCCACGTCGAGAACGCGTACTCCTCGCTGAACGACGCCAGCGCTGTGAACGCCTTGATGAACGTCTCCTGAACGATGTCCTCCGCTTCTTGCCGATTGTGCACCATCCGCGTTACAAGGTTGAGCAACCCTGGTTTGTAACGTTGCAGAATTTGTTGGTAGGCTTCCTGGTCACCCGCTAAAGCCCGGTGAATGAGCTCACGCTCAACCCGCGTCCCGCCTTTCGTCTTTCCGTGACCCCTTGTCCGTTCGCCTGCTTCCAGGGCTCAGCTCCTCATCCAATCTCGCCAGGTCCGAAGCTCGACCTTTCCTGCCAGAGGGATTCGACCGCGTTTCTTGTCGTCAGCCAACAGATCTGACGTCGTTGACCCACGGTCCTTTTTTCACCCTGTGCTCCCCGAAAGTAAGCGATTCTTGCCTAACAAGCAAGGTGAACGTCAGGAGGGAATCCCCCATTCCACCGTGGAAACTCGTGGACACCCCAGAGCAGGTCGGTTCTTGCTGGCAAAATCGTCTCCAGGCCAAGGCAGGAGCTTGAGGATCGCTCTGCCTTTCCGCCCGGGATTTCCGGTCCGCGTGTGGCCCGGAGACAGTCCCAGAACTTCCGGCATTCCCCTCTTGCCGACAGAAGGTCAGCTGATCGTGCAGGCGAGGTCTGACTCCTAACCGTGACACCAACACTTACCTGCCGTGCCCACCTGCAAATTTCCGGGGGAACACCCTGAGCGTCAGCGGGGATTTCCCACTTTCCGGAGGCAAATCGTTTCGGCGTCGGACGCAAACCGAGGGGCACGCCTGGGCCAGGTCGCTCAGGTAACATCAATTTGGCAAAAACCAGCGGTGCGTCGTTCACGCTCCGAGCAAGAGGCACAGGAACCAAGCGAACGCCTCCCCCGAAGCTCTCTTCTGGAGTTCCGGAAAGCACGAACAGAACGTCGCCCGTGCTGAGGAACGCGTTCCTTAGCCCGGGCACGGGTGCTTCCCGTGTCCTTTCGAAAGTCCGCGCGAGCTCGCTACGCCCGGCTTCACTGCCGAATGAGTTTTGCTCCAGGGGAACGCCCGGTCGGGTAACTCAAGGGGAAGCACGTCGCTGAACCGCCCGAAATCGTCCGACCCTCCAACTTCGAGGTTTGAGCTTCAGTGCGCTTTGCTGCTGCAGGTGTACTTTCCCAGCACCTTCAGGTTGGCACCGGCTGCGTTGAGGAAAGCAAAAGAGGGAGTGCTTGACCCGCTTTGCGCCGCTCGCAGCCGGACTGCGGAGCAACCCCAACTCCCCACTCGTTGCCTCTGCCCACGGTGCGTCTGCACAAGCTTAGCTCCCCAGGGGCACGGAGCCAGCGGTTTCATCCCCTGGTAAGCCCTGTAGCGTCCGGGATTCGTTGCAGCGCGCCGTTGTTCTTCACAGGATCTCCCGAAAGTTGCCCCACGAAGCAACGCCACTCTCTGGACGGGCGCCGAGTTGGTCTCCGTCCGCCCCCCTCAGACCGGGGTAGAGGGTTCAAAACCACGCTGCCTCTCGGCCGACGTGCCTCCGCACCAATCCCGGCGAAAAAAGATCCCAACCGATTGTCTTCTGGAACGACTTTCGAGAAACAACGGCTGAGCCGCCGTGCTACTCCAGCTCGCGAGCCATGGCTACCTCGTCGCAGTAGGCGAACTTGACGCACTTGAAACAGTCCTTCCAGAACTTGTGGGGTAGCGTCTCGCGGTCAACAACGACAAACCCGAGTTTCTCAAAGAAAGCTTGTTGGTACGTCAGCGTGAAAACGCGTGGCAATCCCAGCCGCCGCGCTTCCTCCACGAGCGCCTCGACCACTGCGCGGCCGATCCCGCGTCCGGCGTACTCCTCCGCCACAGCGAGCGAGCGGATTTCGGCCACGTCGTCCCACACGACGTGCAGGGCGCCGCAGCCAACCACACGACCGCGGTGCACGGCGACGACGAAATCGCGGATGTTCTCCAGCACTTCACCGTACGGTCGGTGCAGCATCATGCCCCGGTTGGCGTAACGAGCAATCAACTGAACGATCTGGGTCGCGTCCGGAATGCGGGCAGCTCGCAACTGCAGCGTTGCGTCTCGGCCGCGGTCTTTCCGTGTTCTGAGTTCCGTGCTCCGCACCCGCTCTTCGGCCACGATTTCTGCACCCGTCATTTGCAAAACCTCCGTCACCCGGTCCTCAGGGGTGTCACT
Source organism: uncultured Cytophagia bacterium (assembly GCA_964644845.1). Classification (GTDB taxonomy): domain Bacteria; phylum Zhuqueibacterota; class Zhuqueibacteria; order Oleimicrobiales; family Geothermoviventaceae; genus Geothermovivens. The sequence continues at coordinate 5,422 of CAZXXS010000012.1, forward strand.
CAACGCGTTTGGGACTGTACAACTGACCAGAGAATCTCCGCTGCTCTCTGAAGTTCCTCCTCCGTCACCGTCAGCGGCGGCAAGAAGCGCAAAACGTTTCTACCCGCCGGACACAGCAAAAGCCCCCGCTCGCGCGCCGCGTCGGCCAGGGAGCCAACCTCGTGCACGAATTCGGCCCCAAGCATCAGCCCAAGCCCGCGGACCTCCCGGATCTTACCGCCTTCCGCTTTCATCGAATCCAAATACTCCCTGAAGATCTTCCCCTTCCGTCGCACCTGCGCCGGGATGTCTTCGTCCAAAAGCACGCGGAAAAAGGCCTCCCCGGCCGCACACGCTACCGGATTGCCGCCGAACGTACTGCCGTGATCCCCGGGCTTGATCACCTGCGCCACTGCTTCCTTGACCAGTACCGCACTGAGGGGCAGTCCACCTCCGAGCGGTTTAGCCAGGACAAGCACGTCTGGTTCCACACCGTAGGTCTGGTAAGCGAAAAGGTCCCCAGTCCGACCGAGACTGCACTGAATCTCGTCAAAGATCAGCAAAGCGTTGTGCCGTGTCGCGAGCTCGCGCAGTCCCCTCAGAAACTCGGTTGTTGCGGGTCGGATGCCGCCTTCGCCCTGCACTGGTTCCACCAGAATGGCTGCTGTCCGCTCGTCCACTAGCGCTTCCACCGAAGCCAGATCGTTGAATACCGCGTGTCGGAAGCCCGGAAGCATCGGCTCGAACCCGCGGCGGTACTTTCGTTGACCGGTAGCGGTGAGAGCCGCAAACGTTCGACCGTGAAAACTGTTTTTAAAAGCGAGAACGCGGTACTTTTCCCGGCCAAAGCTGGTCCTGGCCCACTTGCGGGCGAATTTCAGCGCCGCTTCTACAGCCTCAGCACCGCTGTTCGCAAAAAATACGCGGTCAGCAAAAGAGTTCTCCACCAGAAGCGCGGCGAGCCGTGCCTGGGGTTCGGTGTGGTAGAGGTTGGAGGTGTGAACGACCTGGTCCACCTGAGCATGAATCGCCTTCAGGATGGCTGGGTGGCCGTAACCGAGCGCGTTCACAGCGATGCCCGCGACAAAGTCGAGGTACCGTTTTCCTGAAGCGTCGATCAGGTAGGAACCTTCCCCGCGGACGAAGACCAGGTCCGGCCGCTTGTAGGTGCCGAGAAGACTCCGATTTGCCTGCTCAATCACTCTTTGCATTCGGCGTTTCCTCCCGCTTGAGGACCAGCGTGCCCACGTCTACGCTTTCCTCGGAAAGCGCTGCGGCAAGCGTGTCCGGTCCCTGCCAGCGCAGAATTCTGGCAAAATTCACACCGTGTTCAAGGGCCCAAAAGGCCGACTCGATCTTTGGGATCATGCCGCTTCCTGCTTCGCCCGTCTGGAACATCGCGTTGGCCAACTGACGGGTCAAAACCGGCACCCGGCGCCCCCCACGCAGAACTCCGTCCGTGTCACCGAAGTAGAGCAACACGTTGGCCCCCCAGCCCGCAGCAACCTGGGCTGAAGCCCAGTCCGCATTCACGTTGTAAGCCGCCCCGCCCGGTCCAAACGAAATGGGCGAAACGACCGGGACGTAGCCAGCCCCGGAAAGCAGCTCCAGCAGGTCTGCTCGCACCTGTTTGACGCGTCCAACCAGACCAAGACGCCCGCCGTAGGCCAATTCTGGCTCGACCTGAATCAAGCCACCGTCGCGACCGCTCAACCCGACCGCTGGCACACCGGTCTGCTGGAGGGCTGCAACGATTGCCTTGTTCATCCTGCCGGACAACACCATTTCCGCTGCTTCAAGCACAGCTTCGTCGGTCACACGCTGTCCTTCAACAAACCGGGTCGGCACACCGAGTCGCTGCAGCAAAGCACTGATCGCAGGCCCCCCACCGTGAACCACGACAAACCGAGCCTTCGTTGTCGCTCGAATGCTGCGTGCCAGCTCCGTCAGGAGGTTGGTGTCCTCCACCAGCTTGCCGCTTACCTTGAGCAACACACGACGTTCCGTCACAGCGCCGTCCCCTCTTCGAAACCAAACATCAGGTTGAAATTCTGCACCGCCTGACCACTGGCGCCCTTCACCAGGTTGTCGATCGCCGAGAAGAGGACAACGCGCCCGTCGCCCACTTCTCTGGCCGCGAGAAGGCAGAGGTTCGTACCCGTCACCCACTTCGTTTCCGGCAACGTGTTCTCCAGCACTCGAATAAACGGCTCATCGGCGTAGGCAGCGTGCCACGCTTCCAGTACATTCTCTGCCCCACCACGAACCAGCCTGACGTAAATCGTCGCCAGGATACCCCGGTCCATCGGTACCAGATGTGGCACAAACGTCACCTGCACAGGCCGTCTGGCTGCCTGCGTCAGGTAAGTCTCCATTTCGGGCACATGCCGATGCGTCCTACCAGGGGAGTAAGGAGAGAAATTGTCGTTGGCTTCCACAAAATGCATGCGCTCACGCAATTTCTTGCCGGCGCCAGAAAGTCCACTTTTGGCATCCACAATCACGTTGTCCTCCGCCACAAGCCCCTTGCGGAAGAGCGGCAGGAGCGGCAGCAAGGCCGAGGTCGGGTAACACCCCGGATTGGCCACCAGCCCGGCGTGGCGTACCTCTTCGCGGTAGACTTCGGGCAAACCGTAGACGGCCTCGCTCAAGAGATCCGGCGCGGGGTGCGTCACACCGTACCACGCTTCGTACAGCTCGCGGTCAGGTAGCCGGAAATCCGCGCTCAGGTCGACCACCCGAACCCCTCGCTCCACAAATGCCTTGGCCCGGGCAGCCGATTCGCCGTGGGGCAAACAGAGAAACACAGCGTCCAGGCCGCGGTCAAAGAGATCGGCCGCGTGAACCACCATCTGGTCCAGATGCATCGGCAACCAGGGCACAAGCTCACTCAGCCTCTTGCCCGCCCGACTCTCAGAACTCACGCCAGCCAGCTCCACCCCTGGGTGGCGCCCCAGAATCCGCAACAGTGTCTCACCCGTGTAGCCGGTCACCCCAACAATGGCGACCTTCGCCTTTTTCGCCAAGCTCTGCTTCACGTTCGGTAACTCCCGTTGATGTGCACGTACTCTTTCGTGATGTCGCATGTGTACATCACGGCCTCCCCGTCGCCCAATCCCAGGTCGAGCGCAATTTCCACTCCTGGTCCCGAGAACACGCGCGCCTCATCCGCCGCCGACACCGGTACTGGTCCGCCATTCTCGAAGAACACAACACCGTCCAGGCGTACCACAAGGCGCTCCAGATCAACCTCAGCGCCACTGGCCCCCAGCGAGGCTACGACACGGCCCCAGTTGGCGTCGCCACCCGCGATGGCCGTTTTCACAAGCAGGGAATTGGCGATTTCTCGTACGGCCTTTTTGGCATCCCCCGCGGAGACCGCACCCTGCACCCGCACCGTGACCCATTTGCTGGCACCTTCGCCGTCCGCGGCAATCTGGCGCGCGAGGCTCACGCACACCGCCTTCAGTCCGTCGCGAAAACGCCCCCAGTCTTCTGTCCCCTTCGACGGGTCCACTCCACTCGCCCCGTTGGCAAGCAGAAAAGCCGTGTCGTTTGTGCTTGTGTCCCCATCAACGGTCAGAGCATTCAAGGAAACATCCACAGCCTCCACCAGTGCCTCGTGTAACGCCTCGGCTGGTACCCGCGCGTCCGTCGTCAGGAAAGCCAGCATCGTGGCCATGTTAGGCTGAATCATTCCGGCACCTTTGGCCACACCACCAATCCGCACCGTGCCGCCCGAGAGGTGCACTTCCACAGCTGCCATTTTGGGTCGCGTGTCTGTTGTCATGACGGCGCGGGCAAAGTCATTGCCACCACCCGGCGAAAGCTTCCGGACGAGCTCCGGGATTTTCTGCTCCATCTGCTCGACCGGCAACTGTTCACCAATGACCCCGGTGGAGATGTCCAGCATCTCCATCTCAGGCACGCCAGCAGCAGCCGCGGCCCGTGCGGCGAGCCGCTTTGCGGCTTCCATCCCGGCCTCTCCCGTGCAGGCATTGGCGATTCCACTGTTGGCAAGGATACCCCGAGCCTTTCCCGAACGCACCCTTTCCATGTTCAAAAGCACAGGCGCAGCTTTCACTTTGTTCCTGGTGAACACCGCGGCAACACTGGCCGGCAGGTCCGAAAACAACAGGGCAAAATCCAGCCGCTTCTTGCCGCGAATCCCCGCTTCAACGGCGGAAGCGCGAAACCCGTGCGGCGTTGTGACATGGCCGTCCACCCAGTCAATCCCTTCTGTGAGGAGATCGTTTGAACGGATAAAAGCAACAAGCTCGTCGGAAAGTCTCATCGTAGCATTCCACGTTTCATGACGTTGTGAAATTGTACAGCGAAACGCGCTCGTTTGGAGAAAAACGAGTGCCGGAAATTGTGAAAAATCAGGAAAAAAGCTTGTGCAGATGCAAATACGGAAGGATCAGGCCCGGTGGGGCCTGGGAGGAAGAGGGGAAAGGCGCGGGTTAAAAGCCAGGAACGTGCGCTGGCTGTACGCAGCATGCATGGGGAAATCCCGTTTCAACAAATTGGTCTGCACAACTGACACACGACTCCAGTGACCTGACGCAGATTAACGGAACGGGCGGAATTTAGGCAAGGAGACTTAAATTTGCAAGAAAAAAGTCGCGTTTGCCTGAGAAAGCTACAGCCACGCAAGCGTCCAAGTGCCGCCGTGAAATCGCTCCGAACACGAGCTCCAGAGATCGACTCCGTCTTCCTGCCTACGGCCAGCGACCATCACCGGATGCCATCGTCCGCATTCTCTCCAAACAGAAGCTCGCCAGCATCTCGTGTCCCCCCTCGAAAATGGTCAGCCGGATTGGTCCGGCCACGCGGGTAACGTACACAAGGCGTCCCTGGATGCGCAAAGAATCTGGCCGCGGCGGGAAACCTCGCGTCAGCAACCCCACGATCTCGCTCTGGGTAAACTGCCGCTCCGGCCGTCGGAGTTCCCGAGCCAGCCGGTTGAAAAAGAGAATCGAGTGAGAAATCGGCACACTGCCGGTGTAGCCATCCCGGATGCCCGCGTAGATTTCGAGTCGCGACTCTCTTCGACGCGGCATTGGCCAGTACAAAGGCGAGCGCTGACGCGCAACCCTGAAATCCAGCTGTTCACCGCTCCCTGTGCAACGCAGCACGTCTTGTGCGTAGCGCCTGCCGCGTGCGACGGACTGGTAGTACCAGGCTTCCAGATCTGAAATCGCAGCCCAGGCCAGGAACGCACGAACCCTGTGCTGCAAGGCCATGTACGCGCCGAGTGTCGCGTACCCACCTCCAGACACCCCTGCAACAAAGATGTTCTCCGTGTCGACCCTGGCGTGCGCCAGTGCGTAGTCGATGGCGTCATCGATGTCCAAAAGCGCTTTACGACTCAGACAGGCATCCACCGACCGGTTCGGCCCGCGGAAATCCGGATGAATGACGTTCCAGTCGAGCTGCCGCGCCAGTTCGGCCAAGGAATCGGCTTGCTCCCAGTTGTAGGACCACGTGTGCAGGCTTACCACCAGCGGTTTCGGCTCCCGGGAATGGGTCGCGTAGAAGTAGGCCTTCTGCACGGCACCGTCGGCGCTGCTCACGATCTCCACCGGGAGAAAATCCGGATGCCAGGTCAGCCCCTGTCCGTTACCACGCGGACAAACCCCCGCAGCAGCGAACACGAACACCAGACAGGCCACCAAACCGCGGCTGCTGGTGCCAGCCTTCGGACTCGGTTCAGGGAGGAATCCTCGCCTCACTTTGCATTCTCCCTTCGTGCAGGTGGCTCAACCGAGAACTTCACATCCCGGAGGGGGCGCCCTTGGCGGTCAGTCAGCCGAAAGACAAAACCCCAGTTGCGGACCCCGTTGCACACTTTGAGCAGCACCGGAGTCGTCCCTTTCGGCAGTTCAACCTCCACGATGTCGCGATCCAGGACGGCCGACCCCTCGCGGGCGTACTCGTAAATCAGCTTCCCGCCGAGCCACATCTTGCCGGCGTCGTTCGTGCCCAAGCGAATCTGGGCTTCCTGTTTGACCGGCGAGGTGATCCAGCAGAGCGCGTACGCACACACGTGTTGGGTGGGCTTGAGGTAACGTGTCAAGTCCACGGAAACGCGATTCGAAACCGGCTCGACTTCGACCCAACGAACGCCTTCCGAACCTGGCCGGCTTGCAGCCCCCAGGATCTCCTTCTCAGGCGGGTAGACTGTTTTCAACCCTTCGAAGTCCTGGCTGTTCGGGTAGGGACCCGCAAGTAGCCAGTGGGTCACCGTTCCAAACGTTTCCTGAAGGTCTTCAACCCGGCCGTGCAGGTAGTCGAGAGCAAGACGCCACATCCCTTTCAGGCTGGACCGACCGTAATGCCCCACCTCGATGAGAACCAAGCGGGGCGCGTCTTCCGGGCCACGCAGCACAGGCACGGGCTGCAGACCAAGATCTTTCGAGTAGTCCCGCTCGTGCAGGTCACGCAGCTGCTTAGCTAACGTGACCCAGCCGGAATCCGTCACGACCTCACGTTTCTGAATCACGTCCAGGTAGCCCCGCGGGTCAAGCCTGCCCTTGTAAACATCCAGTTTTCTGCCCAGCAGTTGCTCGCGAGAATTGTGGCTGTAAATCCAGTTGTACCGGCGCCCCGCCATCAGTGTGGCTGCGTAACCTTGACGAAATGCTTCCAACGACATGCCCGGGTCGTGCGTGGCTGCGTAGTCTTTCCCAAATGGCCAGATGCCAGGTGCAATCGAACAGCGTTCCTCCCAGTACCGCTGTGCCTCTTCGCTGAGAACGTGGTGAAAAAGTTCGTTGGCCGCCCACACGTGGCCAAAAACGTAGCGGATGTTGGGATGACGGTACGTACTCTCCAGGCAGTAGTGTACACCGCCCGGTGCGTTTCTTCGAGCTGCTTCTTCAATCCAGGACGCCTGAATGACCGTCCCCAATGAAAACCCTTCCTCCGGGAACGTCAGCAACACCATGTCGGGGAATTCATCGTAGAGAATCTGAATCACCCGGGTCATGCGCTCGCGGATTTTCTCTACCAGATCCTGGCGGGTGTAGCCGCGGTAATCGTAGCCTTCCCAGCTGAACGCGTACTGCTTTCCCACGTACTCGACGTCCAGCGCGATTCCAGTGCAGCCCGTTTCCCGGGCAAAGATGGCGAACTGGCGGAAATTGTTGTCAATGCGCTGCCAGGCAATGTCGTTGAACCACTCGAAGGTGTGGTCGAAAGCGATTTTCAAGAACGTCTCGCAGCCGAGTCTTCGGCATTTCTCATTGGCTCTTTTCGCTTTCTGAAATGTCTCGTCGCTGGGGCCGATCGTCCACGGTTTGCCATCTCGGGCCCAGATGTCGCTTGACCACTCGCGAGCCACGAAATCCAGGAAGAAAGCCTGCACGCCACGCTTTACCCAGGCTTCCGCATCCCGAGCCAGGTCCTCCGGTCCAATCGAAAACAAGACCGTCTTGGGCAAAGCCATGCCAGGAACAGTGCCGTAGTGGACGCCTGGTTCCGGGATCTCGGCGGGATCAGCAGCCTGGGAACCTGTGGCTTGCGCGGTCACCGGGGGCTCGGCCAGGCTGAACAACCAGACGGCGACGGCAAGGGGCAAAACAAAGACAAATCGTTTCACAACGAGGCCCTCCACGCTTCCAGACCCCCGGACAAACCTCGCCAGTGCCAGCAGCTTCGCAATTCAGCCCCGCCGGGAACGCTCGACACACGCCCTCAGCGTGCTTCGGCGTAGCGGGGCCATCGCGTCACCGCGCGAAGCACGGCCGCTGGATCAGTCGGATTTAACCAGCTCGTACAGCCCGGTGCCCGTCTTGTCGACGAAGACAAAACGTCGGTGCAGGTTCGAGTAGTACCATGTTTCGTAGGAAGCTTCGTTCATCGCGGCAGGCTCACGTTCCACGTGGGTGGGAGGTCCGTAAATGATGTAAATGCGCCCCCGGTCCGTTTCCCAGCCTTCGATGTTCATCTCGGGAACAGAGAAGTACCGGTTGGCAAAATCCAAACGCCGAAAGAATTCCTGACGCAGTTCGTTCTCCGGCGTGCTCGGATCCGGATCCCGCGCTTTCCACCAATCTTCGTACAGCTGGCGACGCATCGATGGCGACGCCATTTCCATCTGTTCAATGTCGGCCTTGTTAGCGATGTAGCGCATGGCCTTCAGAATCAGATCCAGATCAGAGGTGTCCACAAAGGCTTCGCCCCAGGCCACGCTGAAAACAGCCTTCAGCTTAGCACGTCCCTCTTTGCTCTTGGCCTCGACGTGCAACGTGTAGCGCCCCGGCTTACGCGCCCGGGAGCCGAGATTCAGGCAAAAAGGCACAAAGCCCCGACACGTTGATCCCTCCGCCCAGATTTGCCCCCCCGCACCAGAGCGCACCGACCACTTCAGTTGCACTGCCGTGGTTTCGGGAACCCCGACCACCTGCACGTACGCCTTGAATCCTTTCTCCGGGTCGGTGTACCGTCTGGAAAGAATGGGGAAAGCGGCCGTGGGATCCGCACAAAACGTACTGTCGCCAAAGAGAACATCCGACAAATGAACACCCTGTTTGGCGAAGTCGCGAACAAGCACCTTCTTCTTTCGTCGTAGAGATCGCTCCGATTCGCCGTCAGTCAACCGCAGCTCCAGGGTGTACTTCCCCGGAGCAGGCCAAAAGGAAAGTTTACCCTGCACACGCCGTAGCCGCGAGTTCGTCTCTGGGTAGTCCGTCACCGTCACCGTCCCGGTTTCCGTCTTGAAATCCGCGTACTGACGCCCCTTGATTTTCAAGACAGCGGAAACCTCGTACTTGGCCGCGTAGTGCCCGTTCTCTTTCTTCACAAACTGAAGAATGTCGTACACAAAAGAGTAGTAAACGTCAAGACGGCTTGCAGCCCGACTGGAGTCGTACACGTTGGCCACACCGTACTCAAACAGCGGCCCACCGAAGAAACCCTCCGCCACTTGGTCCATTTCCTGCGCCGCAGCGCCAGCGCACACGGCAAGAAAGAAGGCCACCGCCATTCTAGCCGCGAATTTTCCTTTCATGCTACACTCCTGACAGAGAAGTCGACTACCAGTCGGTGCCCAGCGAGAAGTAGTAGCGCGCGTCCTTCGAGCGCACCAGATCTGTCGGCCAGGCCACGTCGAACATCAACACAAAGAACCCCATGTTGGCCCGGAGACCGAAACCGTAACTCATGAACACATCCTGAAGCTGGAGCCAACCGCGTTCTGGCTTTTCGCGAAACACCTTGAAGCCCTCGTACTTCGACCAGGCGCCACCGATGTCGGAAAACAGCACCCCGCGAACGTTCTGGAAGCCCATTGGCAGTGGCCAACCGAAAACCAGGTAGCGAATGGCCGGGAACCGGAACTCCAGATTCGCGAGGAAGAAACGTGTCCCTTCGCGCTCGTAGTAGTAGCCCCCACGCATCGGCGTGATGAAGGAGGCAAAATAGATGTCCTCAGGATCGTCCACCCGCAGGCCTCCCTTAAAGTGCAAATTGATCCAGTTGTCCATGCCGCCGAGGAAAAAGCGCTGGGGATCATCGCCAAAACTCGCTCCCGAAGCAAGGCGGAAAGCAAATGTGTAGTCCTGGTGGATCCGGAAATACTTTCGGTAGTCTTCCCTGAACGTGACGAAGCTGACCCCATTTTTGCCAAATCCCGGACTCACACTGACCCCTGCGTAAGCCCGCACGCCGGAGACCGGCCCCGTGAAGCCCCAGATGCTTGTGTCGCGCACGAGCGAAAGCTCCGCCGTGTACGCCCGACGTTTAATGGTCGGCAAGCTCGAGTATTCCAGCCACTCGCGGTCGATGGCCATGTAGCTGAGACCGAAGTCCGCCCGTTCGTAGCGATTGAACGGGTAGCTCGTGTACAAATTGGCACCGTAGTTTCGGTCGCGGAGTAACATGTTGTACCGATTCAGGAAGAAGAGGGCGTAGTGGTAAGCCCCCACACCAAGGTCCACGCGGCGCGGGAGGTAGAAATACGTGACCTGGTAGTTGGAATTTCGGTAGTCGTAAAACAAATTGGTGTAAATGTTGATGCGGTGGTTGCCGAGCACGTCCGACACGGCCAGGAGACTCTGCCCCTGGACACCGAAAAATTGGCTGTAGCTGGCTTCGCCGTACACAATGTCCGGCGAGAATGTTACCTTGTAATTGTGAACCCGGTATTCTCCCGTAGGCAGCTTGAATTCCGTGGAGTCAAGAAAAACCTCTTCCGTTGCCTCCTCGGGTTTGTGCACAATGCCCTTCCGGAAATCCTCGTCGAACACGTAGTGCCGGTAAAGGTCGGCACGACGTTTCCGAAGTAGTCGTTCTTCCTCCTCACGACGTTTGCGTCGGCGTGCCAGCTCCTCCTGGTACTCTTTCTCCCGTTGCTTGCGAAAAACCGTGGGGGGCACCGTTTTCGGCTTAATGTCGAGGGGATTTTGAAGCATGTACAGATCGTAACCGCCGTTGTAGAAACTGGTAAAAACCAGACGGCTCCCGTCTCCATTCCAGCTTGGCTGGAAAGCGGAGGTGAGCATGTTTGTGATCGCCCACTCTTTGCCGCTCTCCAGGTCTTTGAGGTAGATGTTGCTGATGCCGCTTCGGTCGCTTGTGAAAGCCAGCTTTTTGCCGTCCGGTGAGAACTCCGGGGCTCGCTCGACAAACCGCCCTTTCACAAGCCTGCGCATCGAGTCGCCATTCGCCCGAATCAGGTAGATGTCGTAGTTCTTGGTGTCGTGTTTGGCAATGTCGAACCCGCGAGGCAGCGGCACCCCTGTGACGTAGCGGCCACGGTCACTCGCGAACGCAATCCACTGACCGTCCGGACTCCAGGCTGGCTCAATGTCACTGAAGACGTCATCAGTCAATTTTGTGAGTTTCCGGGTGTGCAGGTCCAGCAAGTAAAGATCCGACTGTCCCTTCACCATGCCGGAGAACACCACCTTGTCTCCTCTGGGGCTCCAAGTAGGATTGTACACACCGTCGAGATCCAGGGTGTACGAGTTCACAATCTTTTTCCTGGCCACGTCCACCACGTGGAGCTCGTCGCGTGGGCCAGCCTTGGCAGACAGAATCAGAAATTTGCCATCCGGGCTCCAGCTCAAGTTTCGCCCTTTGAGCCAGTGCAGCTCCTCCAAGCTACCGCTTCGTTGCCCGCTGATCACTTTACCGAGCAGCTTGCCATCAATCGTACTCACCAGGTAAACGTCGAAGTAGCCGCTCTTGTCTGACATGAACGCCACTTTGTCGCCCCTGGGGTTCATGACGGGACTCAGGTTCACAAAGCTGCCATCTTTCTTGTGATCCGTCAGCTTCTTGGCAACGTCTTCCGGTTCGTCCCGACCGGCAATGTCGGGCCAGTAGCGCTTCTTCAGATACTTGTGCCAGCGTTCGGAAAGTTCTTGCACACTCAAGCCGATTGCTCGGCGGAACCCGTTCTCCACGCTGCGGCTAATCTTCACTTTTCCCTGAATTTCACCGATTTTCTCCTGTCCGTAGCGCTGGGCGATGTAGTACCACACCGACTGTCCACCCTTGTAGGCCATGAAGGCAGAAAGGTACTGGATCGGGGGCACGTAGCCGTTCAGAGTGGCATCGCGCATGAACATGTCGCTGTCGGTATCCCAACCCAGGCTTTCGTACTCTGCGATGCCTTCCACAAACCAAAGGGGCAGCTGAAGACGCGTCATTCCCATCACGATGGACATGACGCCAGTTCCGTACATCATTTGCATTTGCACGGCGTGCGTCAGTTCGTGCTGGATAACGTGGCGGAATTGCTCCCACTGGCCCTCGTACGGAATCACCACCCGGTTCTTGAAGAACTCCGTGAAACCACCCACACTTTCTTCAGGTGGAGAAAGATCCACATTCGTCTGCTCGAAGTCGTTGTGGCTGCGGTACACGATGATGGTGATCCGATCCAGCAGTTCGTAACGGAAATCCTGACTCAGGCGCTCGTAGCCTTCCTCGGCCTTTTGAGCCACGTACTCGGCCAGTTTCTTGCCGCCATCGGTGTAGTAAATGTCGAAGTGGCGTGTCTGGATGTACTGCCAGTGAAAGTACGTGTACTGGACCTTGTTCTTGCCAAAATACTGGCCGAAAGCAGTCCCGGCGATGCCGAGCACCAGCGCCATCGTCAGCAAGGTTTGCTTACAACGACCCATGCCAATTCTCCCAGTGAATGACCGTCGCCCCCTTCCGCCGTCCCGGCGAGGCCAAGTGCCGCTACCGCTTGCAGATCAGCCGCTGTGCTTTCACACACCACCCTCGTCGCAGGCCCGGGGCCAGGGTCACCGCAACTGCCGAGCGGGAAACTCCCTCACGAAAGCACTCCCCCGCCAGCAGCTGCTTCAACGAGTCGGGGTTTCGGAGTCTTTGCAAGAGGATCGATCGCCAGACAGCCTGGTGCGCGGGATACTCCGGGCCCGCGCACCAGAACGACGTCCTACGCCAGCTCTCTGTACTTGGCCGCCACTTCACGGGCAACGTCCAGTGTGCTGGCATTGCCGCCCATGTCGTACGTCCGTACTTTGCCCTCCCGGATTACCGTGGCAATCGCGTTTTCCAGCCGCTGGGCCTTGTCTTTCTCCCCGAGCCAGTCCAGCATCAGCCTTACGGCCAACAGGGTGGCCATCGGATTGACTTTGTACTGACCCGCGTACTTCGGCGCCGAACCGTGTGTAGGTTCGAACACAGCGTAGTTGTCGCCGATGTTGGCCGCAGATGCGAAGCCAAGTCCACCAACCAGCTGAGCGGCCAGGTCCGACACAATGTCGCCAAACATGTTTGTGGTGACCAACACACCGTAATTCTGAGGGTTTTTGATCAACCACATGCACATGGCGTCGATGTTGGCCTCCCACAGCTCAACATCTGGGTACTGCTTAGCCACCTCACGCGCCACGCGCACCATCAAACCGGAGGTTTCCCGCAACACGTTTGGCTTTTCCACCACCGTCACCGTTTTGTAGCCGTGCTGGCGAGCGTACTCAAACGCGTCGCGCACGATGTTTTCGCACGCTCTTCGCGTCACCACACGCAGACTCACGGCGATGTCCTCAAGGGGAACACTCTCAAAACGTTTCATCTTCGGGTTGTGTTCGCTGACGACGTCGAACACTGGCTTCGGCAACGGGTGGAATTCCACCCCGCTGTACAGGTCCTCCGTGTTCTCGCGAAATACAACGATGTCGATGTCGTCTCTGTAATTCAGCGGATTTCCGGGAAACGCTTTGCACGGACGCAGGTTCGTGCGCAAGTTGAACTCCTGGCGCAAGCGCACGATGGGACTCGAGTACACGTAGCCCTTCCCCTTCAACTCAGGCGCAAGCTCCGCTTCAGCCTCTTCTTTCGGCTTCGAGGTGATGGCACCGAAAAGAGCGCAATCCGTCTGCTTCAGCAGCTTAATTGTGCGGTCCGGCAGGGGGTTACCCTCTTTGCGCCAGAATTCCCAACCGATGTCCCCCGGGATGTACTCCGCATCCAGCTTGATTTCGTCCAGAACAATTTTCGCAGCGTCCATTACGTCCTTACCGATCCCGTCGCCTGGCAGCCAGGCAATCCGGTACTTCGCCATCGAGTCCTCCTTCGCTTGGTCCTACGTTTTCTCGCCCAACAAGCCCCCTGCAGATCCTCCTCCAAACGCAAATCCAGTCGATTTCACATCTCTTACAGCCGGTAGCCGAGTCCCACCAGGTGCGCCTGTCCCAAATCGTTTTGGAAAGGTACGAGAGCGTAATCCAGACGGGCGCGACCGAGACGCAGTCCAGCACCCAGTGAAACACCCCGGCTCTCGTAGCCGGACTGGTAACCCGCTCGCAAATCCAGTCCACCCGGCAAACGCAATTCAGCCCCGAGTGCGAAATGGCTGTCTTCGCCGCGAATTTTCCGCCAGGCCATCCAGGCCCGCAAAGCGTCAGCGCGACCCAGCAAGCCGACATTGCGATTCAAACCCACAGAAATAGTGGCTGGCAAATCCACCGTGTCGCTGCCCAGTTTGTAGCCTGGCCCCAGATTGCGGATCGAGGCGCCGAGTCTGAAGCCAGCCACGGGCTTCACCGTAGCAACACCGAAATCGAGTGCCACCGTTCCGCCGTCCACCAGGTGGATTTTTTCGTAGATCCATTTGGCTGCCAGACCCACGGCTACCGCCCCTCGGAACACGCTACCGAAGCCAGCACCTGCCTGGAGTTGATGCACGGAAAACGTACCCAACGGCTCGGCGCTGGCTGTAACCCGACGTTCCAGCCCCGGTACATTCACAACATCCCCAAAAAGCAGCAACGTGCCCCGCGCGGTCCGTTTGCGCCCCTCAAAGGCTGTAGAGCGGATGTCGGCAATCCAGCGCCCGTGCACAAAACCGACGCCCTGGCGCGCCCCCGCAAGCCCAGCCGGACTTACCCAAGCTGCGTCTCCGAGCACCGGCCAGGCCACCGTCGCCTCGCCGAGAGCCGCTGACCTCGGTGCCACCGGCACTTTCAACCAAGAGGCACCAACCCCGGCAAAAACAACCGCCGGAGCAAGAAGAAACATGCTGAGACAAGTCCAGATCGATTTCTTCAAACCGCAACCCTTCCGTTAGGAACAAATCCGTTCTCAGACACAGACACCCGCACACACAGGCACAAAATCACCGCTCAAAACCCACAAGAAGCTTTCGGACAAACTTCACCCATCCTCGCCGTCCACCGGTAGGATGTCCTGTCCTCAAAACTCCACCGCCCAACCCAGCCAGTGATCTACACGCGGAGCGGCCGAATTCGACGAGAAAACAGCGTAGTTCAGCGTGACCCGCCTCCCAAGCAGCGGCCGCGAAAATCCGAGTCCAAACGAAGGCGCAGAGCCTCGCAATCCTGCCCGGAACAGAACGCCGCGTACGGCTTCCCACTCGGCACCCAGTTGCAGACGTGGGTCCCCAACATCCGAGTCTTCAACCTGTGCCAGGAGTAAGACCCTGCCTTCAAGCAAGTGGTAAGCAGCCCCGAAACGCCAGACCCGCGGGAAACGGTCCACCGTAGTGGTACCGTGTTCCCACACGTGCTCGGTGTTCCAGGTGTACCGGGAGTTGATGTCCCGTACGACAGCACCCACCGTAAGGCCGCCGAAGGGTCCGACCAGCACACCCACGTCGACGCCAAAACCGCGGGCCGTGAGCGCCCCGTCTGTTTCCGTCACACCCGGAAAACGGTTGTAGAGAATCTTGCCCGCAAGTCCCACCGAAACCAGCCTGTGAGGCTGCATCCCGAAACCGAAGTAAAAAGCGTTCTCCGAGTTGCTCAACATGCCTGTTGGCCGACCGTCGAAATCGCGTCCGTCGATGTTGTCTACGCCGGCGTAGACCCAGCCGAGCCCGATCCCGGCACGCGGTTTGGCCTTTTCTCCACTAGCTCTGTTTCTTCCGGGTTCCGGCCCAACAGACGTGGCAAATCCCAGGTACGTCAGTTTCCGGTCCAGGCTCAGGAGTGCGTACGAAGCCCTGAGCTGACGGTGGTCAAGTCGCGTGAGACCTGCGGGGTTGAACAACAGGGTGTAACCCTGGTTCGTCGCAGCCGTCAGGGCTTCGCCCAGAGCTACCGTTTCAGCTCCGACACCGAGCCGCAGGAACGCTCCGGCATAACCGCCCTGTGCCTGCAAACCAACGGGCAAAAGCAAACCGACCGCCAACAGCACACTCAGCCGTGTTCTACGACCCATTCGGTCCTCTTCAGTCCAGAATGATCAATTTACCCCAGTACGATCCTTCGCCCTCGAGATCCAGCCGGTAAAAATACACACCGTTTGCCACAATCTTACCCGCTTCGTTCCGGCCATTCCAAACCTCGCTGTAGTCACCGGGAATGGAGCGTTCCTTGCCTTCCACCACGGTTGCCACGTGCTGCATGGCGAAATCGTAGATTCGCAGCGTTACGCGTGTGGGACGTGTGGTGTTGTACTGAAACCGTACGTGCCCTTCGCCGCCCAGAACGTTGTGGCGCGCCGGCGAAAACGGGTTGGGGTAGGCATACGTCCTCACCTCGCCGCTTTTTCCCGTGGGCACAAAGCTCCGGAAGATGTGCCAGCTGTTCCCGTTGTCCGCCGTCATCACCAGGCCGTCTCCCCCGCCAGCCCAAAGCCGGTGCTGGGTGTCCACCCCTGCGCCGTAGAACTCCGTACTCCAGAAGTGTTCCCCACTGGAAGCATCCTGGATCTCGCCGTAGCGGTACCAGGTTTTCCCCAAATCCACCGAGCGAAAAAGTCCACTGTCTGTACAGACGTAGACCACGGAGTCGTCAAAAGCGAAGTTGTGGGCAAATTGACCACGCAGAGCCGTCTGCCACGTTTCGCCGTTGTCGTCGGTCCAGCTCACACCGCGAAACTCCGTGGTGTCGCCAGTTTCCGACGTTGTTTCTACCGTGGCCGCCCAGATTCGGTCGCGGCCCCTCCAGCGCTGGTGCGCCAACGCGACGACGAAATTCCCGGAAATTGGGTGGAGCTGGTTCTGGTGGTTGAAATTCACCCACGTTCTACCGCCGTCTGTCGAACGGTTCACTCCTTTTGCTGTCCCCACCCAAAGAGTGCTGTCGACAGCAATCACCGAAAACGCCCGGTGGTTCAGGTTGCCAAGTGGATCGAACAAGAACGTGTCCGGGGTAACCACCTCCCAGGTCTGCCCGCGGTCTTCGCTTTTGCGTAGGCCCCCGCCCCAGCTTGTGATCCACACCGCGCGCCCCAGCAGAGCGATGTCGTAAGTCACGTTTTGGACAGGTGTGGGTCCAGGCTGAGAAACGTGCGTCCAGGTGGCCCCGCCGTCTGTGGAGTAGCTGAGGCCCCCGCCAGCTGGCAATTTCCCGGCATCTTTGGTCACAGTGTCAAAGGCAGTCGCGACCCAGATAACGGAGTCGGTGACGGCAAGCGCAGAAACCCCACCCTTGCCAAGACCGTGCTTCTCGCCGAACGACTCCCAGGTCAAACCGTTGTCACGACTCCGGCTCAAACCGTTCCCCGTGGCAACCCACACCGTACCGTTCAGAAAACGGATGTCGGTAACGCTGTTGCTCGCGAGGCCTTTGTCCGGGGCAGGGGTTTCCCCCAACTCAACCGCGAACTTGAGCCTGTGTGCGATCCGGCTTTGCGCCGTTGTCCTCGTCGCCAAACCCGCCAGAAGCGGGGTCAGCAGTACGGTTACCAAAAACGTTTGTGCACCCAATTTCATTGTCGGATGACCAGAATTTTGACCACAGGTTCGCTACGGTTCCCCACCCAGTCTTCCGCTTGAAAGGTAAACCGGTAAACACCCGGTTGCACCGGGGTGACACCCTGGCTGTTGGCTTCCGCGTCGGAGTACACAACCATCGTGAAAGTGAACACCCCGTCGCCCGCTTGCTCGTCGCCGTAGTACGGTTGGGGGAACTGGGAGGGATCGAAAGGGAGACCGTTGTCGGCCATCGGAATCGGTTGACCGTTGTTCGCGTACGTACTGTCCGGCTTGAGAGAGGTAAAACCCACGGACTTGACATCTGCCAGGGACTGAGGATCGAAAACCGTCGCTGTCACTCGCACGGCCACGGCGCCACTCTCCGGTTTGGCCACTGTGTCCGGACAGTCGACCACAGCAATTCGGGGAGGACCGTTCTCAATTCTCAGGGCTTTCTCCACCCCGTCGCTCACCGCACCCAGCCTGTCCTCGGCGTGGAAACGCAGCGTGTAGTCACCGACCTTGCCGGCTCCAAAGGAGGAATCCACGCCAAGCTCGAACCAGTCATCGTCAGCCTGGTGGTCGCCGTGGGTCCCATCGTTGTAAAGCGGCTTCTGGAAAAGCTCCCGACCGTTCTTGACCAGCGCAAACAGCACCTTCTCCACGTCGGCTACACCCTGCGAATCCTGCACCTGTACGCGAAAGAACAGGAGCCCCGGAAATCCGCTGGGTAAGACCTCCGGAACTTCCGCACGAAGAATCACAGGAGCTGCGTTCTGGCGCGCTTTAACTTTTGCGACGAGGGGTTCGCTGGCATGCCCACCACGGTCTACTGCCTGAAAAACCAGCGCAAACGTCGTCTCTTCCTGAGCGGCCCAGTCCCAACGGATGCGTTGCGAAAACAGGCCGTCACCCGCCACCACGTCGCCGTCACCCGGGTGGTAGTAAGCCCCGTCGTCGAAGAGCGTGTCGACGCTCAGGACCTTGCTTTCGAGCTTGATTTGTACGGTGACCGTTGCGACATCCCGGACACCCTGCGGGTCTTCAGCGCGGACGGTAATGAGGTAGGTCTGCCCGGGGCTCGCCACTTCCGGCACAGTCGGGTCCGAAAGCGACGGCTCCTGCGGTCTGGTGGGGGAATCGCCGTCCTCACAACCCCAAAGGCTAACCAACAAAATCAGAAGCAGAAAGAAAAAAGGTCTCAGAACAAAATCCTCCGAAATCCACCGAAACGCACAACTCAGAATCTTACCGACAGTCACCCATTCCGACGCTAAACACGTGCACTCAGCCAAGCCTAACCAGCCCGGGAAAACCACGCCCAAAATCTACGAACCACTCGCTTAAGCTGCAACGCTTTTTGTCCGGCCAAAGTGCCGCACTTTTTGCCCATTAACGTGCGGTAACCTGAATGCCCCTGGCTGAGACACATGAAAGTCCACCACTTTGTCCTTCAGCACAAGGTTCCTACCATTGCTGGAGTCGGGGGCCCCAAACGCCGAGGTCCGCCGAGGCGGACCCAGAAACGTGGGTGCCGCCCGCGGACGACACCCAACAAATCGCGGTGGGACCAAACCGCGTTGTCAGAAGTAAACGACCGCTGCGTAACCCACCCAGTGGTGTAACGAACGGGGCGCTGTCACCCCCAAACCGCCCAGAGAAACCGGCAGCCGCCCGAGGGTCCAGCTGTCGCCGTAGCGCAACAGGTAGCCTTCAGGTACCGGGCGGCCAAGTTCCTCAGCCAGGTGCCGACTCAGGTCCAGACCAAACGGTACCGAAAAACGGCCACACCAGGTAATCTTGTAATTTCGCAGGTTGGTCGAGTCAACAAGGGTGTACAGGAACTGCCGTAGCCTGTCGCCTTGAATGGGCCCGGTGAGGTAGCGGCGAATCAATTCATACTCGCGCGCGACAGCTCTCGCGTGGCCAGCGCTGTCTGCCCCAAACGGCGCGAAGTTCTTGCCACCCCAACCTTTGTCGCCGTAGTGCACCGCGTCGGAGGAAATCAAGATCACAAAGTCCTTGCCCCAGACCCAGTTCCGTGCTCGAACCGCTCTCGCCAGCCCGCGAGCGAGCTCCGTCGCAAGGGTGTCCAGCCTTCCCCAGTGCATGTAGGGTACCAGGATCGGCACAATTTCCACATCCCGTCGCTGCATCTGCATCCAGGGAATCAGCCCCTCGAGGGAATGTTCCTCCGATTCGTAGGCGTTGGACACAACAACGTGCTCCTTCGGCAGACTCCCAAGCAACGCCTCTCGCAGCGCCGAAACGGGTACGTTTCCCCACGGACCGCGCCAGTAGCGAAAAGCGTCAAAAATCAGACGATCGGCCTCGTTCCACCGCCAAGCCTTGTGGGCCACCCCGATCAGGATGGCCGTCTTCGCGTGGTATTTACGGAAGAGATGCCAGTACACGCGTCCAGCGTAGACGTAGTCGTCGTGCGGGGAAATGGCCGTCACCCAGTTGTCTCCGTGTTTGCCCCAAATGGCGCTGTCGTCCCGAGCCAGCTCGTCCGCTTCAAGGGCCTGAACCAGCGGCAAAAGGGCCTCCATCTGCTCCGGACGCGTGGCGTAGCCCACAGAGTCCACCAGTCCACGCGTCGTCTGTCCCCGAAGCGGCAACGAAAACAGAACAAGCGTCAAACTCAGCCACACTGAGGTTCTCATGGTTCTCTTCCTCCAGAGCAGCTTTGTGCCCTCCTGTTCCCTCTGTCGTGAACTTCCGAAGCGAACCACTCTCGCCGTGGAGCCTGTTTACAGTCTTGAGAACTGCTTCAGTCCAGGAAGGAAGGACCAACCCAAACGGGCCCTTGGCCATTCGGCCCAGCCCGAGAACCGGCGTTGTGTCCCTGCACGTTTAGCCAACGGCAAGAAACGCCAGAGCCTCCAGCCGGGTTGGCCAGGAATTCAACACGTACACCTCCCGATTTCGCTCTTGACCACCTTCGCCACCCTTGTCTCCCACAGGGCGCCGGGGTCTCCTCCCGCCTCACCGCAACAGAAGTGCCTTTTGGACACCCTGCCAGACCGTAGCACCACCGGACGTTACCGTCAGGCGGCACACGTACACCCCGGCAGCCACCGGCTGACCGCGTTGGTCCCGTCCATCCCAACGAGCCACGTACACGCCCGGTGAGCGTTTGCCGTTCACAAGCGTGCAGACGCGCTCGCCCCGGCTGTTGAACACCTCCAGCCGGACTTCAGCTGTCCTCGGCACGCTGTAGCGGAACACGGTGCCGGGATTGAAAGGATTCGGGTAAGCCGGAGAAAGGCTAAAACTCGATGGCACACCCGCTCCGTCCTCCGCAACACGCGTGGTTGGCTCGACCGTCAAACGAACCGGCACCTCAAGCGAGGGCTGTTCCGGATCGTTGGACCGCAAAACCAGGCTCGTTTGGTACGTGCCGGCGGCAAGTCCGGCGGTGCTGACCTCCACCCGCAGCGGGTAGCGCGCTTCCCCTGGCACGAGTACTGAATCTGGCTCCACCCGGAGCCAGGCGAGCGGATCCGGCCCAAACACGCCGGCCGCTGTGCAGAACCACTCCGTTCCCTCTTTTTGCCACAGTCTAAGCGTCAACTTTTGCCAGTTGCCGCGAAACACCGCGTTGGGAACAACCACTGCCCAGCCGTCTTCTGTTCGGGACAGCGGCACCGCTACAATGAGGTGACCCGTGGCCGCGTCGAACAACCCCGCTTCGCTTCGCTCTCGCGCCAACCACAGCAGGTAAGTCCCGCCGTCCGGCCAGGGCACCAGTTCAGCACAGCCGTCTGCAGATCTGAACCGCAAAATGGAAAACACGTCGCGCTTCAACACGCTGACGGGTCTTTGACTGCAGGCCAGGTCTGCTGCCTCAGCAACCGCGGGCAACCGCCCCTTGCGCCAGCGTGCCCGCTCCCAGTCCGCCGACGCCTTTTCAAGCTTGAAAAGTCCTTCCGGTAGGGCCACGTCTGCCCGCGGTACAGCCCTCTGGACGGTGCGGTCCCCATCCCCCACTGTGACCCGTACATTCAGGTCGATTTTGCCCCGGTTTTCCACCCACAAGGTGTCTGTCGTGCTGCTGTCGGCTCGGAGCCGGAACTCAAAAGCTGCCGGAGACACCCGGGCACTCGGTCTGCTGTCCGTTACCTCAAAGCGGTACGCAACGGCGGGCGCACCTACTGGATCGCGACCGACATTGCCTGAATTGTCCACAGCCTCCACGTAAAAGCGCACGACAGAACCGAGAGGCTGGCCGGGGATTGTCCCGCTGTAGAGGGACTCACCTGCAGAAACCATGTCGACCTCCCCGGAGTCGGCCCCGACCGTGTAGTAGAGCTTCACCGCTACGACAGCCGTGTCGTCCCAAGCCTGAGCAAGTACCGCGTAAGGCCCGGAGGTGTCGCTGGTGTTTCGCGGAACTCGTAGGGCTGCAACTTCCGGGGTTCCTTTCCTGAACACCTTCCAGCCCACGTCGTCAATGTACCAACCCTCTTCCGTAGCGTGGGCGTCGCTGGCGAAGTGAAACTGGATCACCACCGTGTGCCCAACGTAGGGCGTCAGATCAACGTAGGTCGGATGCCAAAAGTCACCGGTCCCGGGCGGCCCGCCGAAGGCTTGCTCCCCACCGAGAACACGGTTGTACGCGTCCACGACGTGATCGTAACCACCCACTACGGTGGTGAGGAGCTCAAACGGTCCGCCGTCCACCGAGATTTTCAGGTTGCCGCCATCCCAAAGGCGCCCCCCGCTGTACTCAAAATCGTACCAGTGCCAGAACTGAAAGATCGGGTGTTCCGCACCTCGCAAGTCGATTGGGGGCGTGTTCAGACGGTCGTCGGCGTTGTCTTTGTATTTGCCACTGAGATTCGTCGCCCACACTTTCAGGCCTGAGTGAGCACACCTCGGCCCGGAGGTCGGCCTACCCCACTGCCAATCCGTTCCCGAAACCGGGATCAACACCGAATCGCTCTCCAGGTCGCAGACCTGGTAGTCCAGAATCCTGAAGCTGTAGGCGCCCTGTTCCGGCGCCACAGCCACGTTCCGGTTGCTGGAGGCGTCGCGAGCGAAGATGCGGTAATGAACCGTCACTCCAGGCACAGGGGGGTTGAGGACGATTTGCCCGACGAAAAGCGAGTCACGGGGCTCCAGGTCAGTGGAAAAGACCGGCCCGTCCGTCCAGTACTCCAGCCAAGCCGAGTCGATGCCGGCGTCGTCCAGCAGCGCAACGTCCACCTCGTACGCTCCCTTGTACACCGACTGGTCGGGAAGAGGAGTGTGTACGATCGTTGGGGCCACTTCGTCCTTGGTCACAAGAAAGCTGTCTACAGCGGCTGGCGCCGGTCTCGGCCAGGCCCCTCGCCGCCCGTCAACGCTCCAGGCCGTGACGTAAAAGTAGACAGGGCCAAAAGTACCGCGGCCGGGAATTGGTCCAGCGTAAACGTCCGGTGAGCCAGTGACGGTCATTTGCACAGAATCCCAGCTGGCACCGTCGAACGAGTAGTGGAGGAAGAAGCTGGACGGATCGAGAATGCACGTGTCCGTAAGGGTGATTGCGGGTCGAATCCGCGCCTTCACGGTGTACGGCCCTACGGCGTTTTCCGTGTCTGGCACACGAGGCACGTCCACAACCGGCTCTTCGCCCACAGCCCAAATGGCAAACAGGTTTGGCTGCAAGTTCTCAAGGATCTGCGGCATGATCTCCGTCGTGTCCGGGAAAAAACTGGTGCCCACCTCCACAGTCAGTCCGAAGATCTTGTTCTTCACTTCCTGCTCGCCGTAGAACCAGTCGTCGGAGTCCCCGTTCGTGAGGTAGATCGCTCCGGAAGCCACGTTGCCGGGCAAGTAGCCGTTGTAGTGGGCCATGCTGTCTGCCAGGGCAACAAACACGTAGTTGTCCGGTGTGTTCCTGGCCACGTACCCCCAGGGGTAGAGGTAGAGCTGGCTGTAACTGTGGTAAGAGAGAATGATTTTGAAGTGGTGCGCAATGCAAAGATCACGGATCGCCTGAGTCTCCGGTTCCGAAAACGGGCCCGTACCTCGGTAAATGTTGCTCGAGGGATCGGAACTGGAGCCAACATCGTTGTAGCCCCACTTGTACGCGTAGTTTCGATTCAGGTCTACCCCGAAGCTCCCGTCGCCGTTGTCGCGGCGATTTTTGCGCCACCAGCGATCCTGGGTGAACACGAAGTCCAGACCGTCCGGATTCATCGTTGGGATAATCCAGATCTGCCGGTGGTCAACAAGGTAGGTAACGTACGGGTCTTTACCGTAGTTTTCCAGCAGGTAGTGAATCATGTAAACGGCGATCTCCGGTGTGATAATCTCACGAGCGTGGTGGTTGGAAAGGATGAGTACTTCGGGCTCTTCTTCCTGCTCTGCCACGTTGTCGGAAATCTTGATCGCCAAAATGTCGCGGTCTGCGATCCCTTGTGTCTTTTCCCAACCGTCCCCGATGTCGTAGACTTTCGCTAAATCCGGGAAGTTCGTTTCGGCCCACTCCAGCTCCTGTTTGCAGCGCTCGTAGTCGTGAAAATGATCGAAGTAACCGGAGGTACGCATCCACTGCTCCGCCTGCGCCAGGCTTTCGATTTCCACCTCGTACCGGAGACCAAGCTCATCGAGTTTGCGAAGGTCACGCGGCCGAGCCAAAACAACCAGCGTTTTCGTGCGAGGATCGTAGCCAGCGACGTCCGGCCCCGTACGAAGAAAATTCTGCACGGCTGTGGACTGAACGCTCTCCACTCTCACCCTGACCAGCTTTTGTGGACGTTCTGCCCGAGCGGCCAAAGCCCAAAACATCAAAAACGTAGCTGCGAAAACCAACCCGTGCCGTCGCATGTCGCACCTCGATTCAAGTCTCACACACACACCACTTCGCCGAAAAGCGTTCCGGCCTCGCCGTCGCACGTCTGTCCCGCGGGCCCTTGGGCAATTCCCCGCCTTTTCCAGATGTCACATTACGCCGCCCGTCACAAGAAAAAACCGCGAAGCAGCGTCGGGACACGCCACTCCGCGGTACTCAAGTACCACACCCTACATGTCGCGCCTCGCAACAAGTGCAAAGCTCACGACGTTGCCTCTCATTTCAGGAAAAGGAGCTTCCGAACTGCTCGCACATCCCCCGCTTCCAGCCGCACAAGGTACACACCTCCCGGAACTGCTGCACCCCGGTCATCCCTGCCATCCCACAGGACGCGGTACGACCCGGGCTTCTGTTTCGCGTTCACCAAGGTACGCACCACCTGGCCAAGCAAGTTGTAGATCACAACCCGAACCTGAGCAGCGCTGGCCAGGTCGTAACTGATCGTTGTGGTCGGGTTGAAAGGGTTCGGGTAGTTCTGGTGCAACGCCGTTTCTTTCGGGACAACAGCGACGCGAGGCTCCGCCACACCCACCTCGATTCCTTCCACTACCTGCACGTCGTCCACAAACCAGCCGAAGAAAGGTGGCACCTGTGTCGCGTCGGACTGCATCCGGAAACGCAGGCGCACATCGGTGTGCCCGGGTCCGGTGAACGGCGTTAGCGAGATCTCCTTCTGCACCCACTGAGACTGGACCCCGTTCAGCGAATCACCGATCTGCACCCACGTCTTACCGCTGTCGGTGCTCACTTCAACGTAGCCGTAGTCATGACCAAACTCCAGAAAGTACTTGGTCCAGAAACGCAACACCGCGGCGTCTGCTTCAGAAAGGTCGAACCCAAAGCGGGTTTCCAACGTGACGTTTGCGTTGTTCGGGTACTGGTGACCGGGACTGTCGTTCACGGAGAAATCACCGCTATGCGCGTACAGCGTCTCCAGCCCCCAACCGCCCTGAGGGGTTACCCAGTCGTCCAGACCGTGTTCAAAGTCCTCCAGCCCAACAACGAAAGACGACGTGTCCGATCGGCCTAAATTGTGCTGCGAAGAGGAATCGCGCGCCGAGATGAAGTAGTGCACCGTGTCGCCGTAGGCGAACACCGGTGGAATGCTGCCCTGGAAAGTACCCGGGAGGTCGCCCCGCTCCAGCCTGGCAGAGTCGCGGACGGTTTGCGTAAAGAAATGGACGACAACCGATGTGCCGTCGACACTCATGTTGTCCGTCACCTTCGTGGTCACCTGGAAGGGGTGTTCGCCGTCCAGCGAGTTCGCGATGGGTTCGTACTGGATCACTGGAGGTAGGGTGTCGGGTCCCGCGTGAAACGTGAAAACGCGTTCCGGAGCTCCGGTAGGCTTCGTTTCCGAGAAGTAGGGATTCACCGTCTGAATGTAGTAGTCGACATCCGTTGCCTCGCCAGGCGCTGGGATCGTGCCTACGTAAAGCCGATCCCCAGCCAGAGCCATGTCCACCTCGTGGAATTCCGTCTCGTTTTCTTTTTTCCAGTACAACCGGACCGCTTCGAGGTCTGAAATGTCCCCGTGCAGCGTGGCCATCACCTGGCGAGACTGGTTCACGTCCTCCGTGTCGTCCAGGGGCTCGTGTTCGATCGTACTGAGCCACTCCAGAACCCGCGCCATCAACTCCAGTTTGGTGGTGCTCGGTTCCCACGGCGTCGTTGAGTATTTCGAATCGACCGCTTCAAAACCGAAGCCGAGGTAAACCACACGGTAGTCACCGCTGTAGCGGATGGCCGCTGACCGTCCGTCTGAGTAGGTGAAAATGGTGCGGGCGCTGTCCAGCGGGTTGATCACGTCCGGGTATTGATTGTCTTGCGACCGCCCCGGCTGGTAAATGTGGAAATCCAGCCCGTCGCTGATTGGGTCGCCCACCACGCCGCGCACGTGGTCGTCGTTGGCGTTGTCCGCCACGTACTCGGCATGCAACCATTTGTTGAAGAACGAAATGGCACCGGAATTGGAGTTGTCGCTGCTCGGGTCGCACAAGTCCCAGCCGATGTCCTGGCCTGAGAGGAAAAGGCTACCGCCGTTGCGCAGAAACTTGGCAATGGCTAAGCGATCCTGTGCTTCCAGACTTGGAAAAGCCCACTCGCACAGCCAGATTACCGTCGGGAAATGCTTCAAGAAATCGCCGGAAGGATGCCCGCTCTTGGCGAGATCCCAGAGAGAGTAGTTCACCCCGAGCGCATTCAGAACTTCGGTGGTGTAGGCCTCGATCTCGAGGTTTGTGCCGTTGCCGCCGGTGTGGTCGTCGTCCACAACCAGCACAGGTGTTTTGCCAATGGTCACCAGAACAGTGTCGGAGCCCACTGTAGAACCCGAACGATGGGTCAGCACGATCTTGGCTACGTGCCCCTTGGCATCCGGACGGATGCGGAAGCTCAGTGGCGTTTGCATTTCCACTGTCGAGTCCGGCGGGAGCTCGGGAATCACGTACTCCGCTTGCAACACCTGTACGGCTGAATCCTCGGAACTCAGTGTGATCACCACATCATGGCCAACGCCAACGGAGTAGTTGTGGTACGTCGCGGTTACTGTGACAATTTCGTTGTGCTCGAACAGCCCATCTCCGTCACCCAGTGTTGCGTCCGTCACGCGAGCCGACTCCAGTACGATGCGCGGGGGCACAGGCGGCGGATTCTCTTCCGCAATCGCCCGGTAGGCATCCACCATCCCGGCACCGATCATCCCCTCGTAGCCGGGATTCACGCTGTCGATGTTGTCGCAAGTGGCTACGATGCGTTGTTGCACTTCCAGCCAGGAAAGATTGGGGTAGTGGGAGCGAACCAGCCCGGCGACACCGGACACAATCGCAGAAGCCGAGCTCGTGCCCGCAGTTAGCCAGCCTTCTTTTGTACGTGCGCGGTACAAATCTCTGAATCCGTACTGCGGGAAGTACGGTGCTGTGGAAATGATTTCCGCTGGCGGGTGCACGTTAAAATCGCCCCCTGGCGCCGCAACGTCAACCGTGACCCCGTAATTCGAAATCGAACTAAGCTTTCCGGAAAAACCCGTGGCGGCCACGGACAGTACACCCTCGTAACCCGATGGGTAGTGAGCCTCCGAGCTGTGATCGTTTCCGGCTGCACCCACAAACACGACGTCCTTCGACAGCCCGTACTGGATCACATCGCGTTGGGCACTGGAGTACCCACCACCACCGAAACTCATGTTCACCACGTCTGCGCCGTTGTCGATCGCGTAGCGAATGCCTTTCGTAAGATCGCTCAGGTAGCCCGAGCCCTCGTCGCTCAGGGACTTGATCGGCATGATCAGACATTTGAACCCACCGGCTGCGATGCCCTTGCCGTTGTTCGTCGCAGCTGCCGCAAGACCAGCCATTTGTGTGCCGTGGTCGGTGCCGTCGTCCGGGGTGCCGTCGTTGTCTTCGTCCTGCCCGTTGGGTTTGGGATTCGGGTCCGCCACACCGTTGACGAAATCCCATCCGTGCACGTCGTCGACAAACCCGTTGCCATCGTCGTCCACTCCGTTGTTCGGGATCTCATCCGCATTCGTCCAGATCTCACTGGCCAGATCCGGGTGATCGATGTCCACGCCCGTGTCGATGATGGCGATGATGACACTCCTCGAGCCCTGCTCCAGGTCCCAAGCTTCCGGTGCGCGAACGTCCTGCAAGTACCACTGCTGACCGAAGAGAGAGTCGTTGGGCGTGAAATGTACCTCGTACACGTAATCCGGCTCGGCGTATTCCACGTCAGGAAGCAAACTTAGCTCCCGAGCCACGTAAGCTGGTGAGTAGGGGCCGGTGATGTGAACTTTGTAGATGCGGTCGAGACCGAAGGTGCGTTCTTCAGGTTTCACCGTTTCGAAGAGCGGCTCCGCTGTCGTCACGGCCAACGCGAGCTGAGCGGTACGTTTGTGCAAGGAAAGCCCGCTTGCCAGACTGGCCACACTGGCGCCAGGCTTCATCTTCACGATCACGACGTCGGGGGCCCAACGTTCACCTTTGGTCGGGACCTTTCGAGCCCAGACCGAAGGCACCGCAACCAAGGTTAGCACAGCGACAGCTACCCATTTGCCCCATTTACTGCGCATGCCATTTCCTCCAACTTGAGCGAACAAGAACTTCTCACCCCTTCGGGCACCCGAAAAAAAGTGCTACACCGAATGTCAGGTTTGCAACAAACGGGCCAATCCGCTCCCGGTTCCACTGTGAGGCAATTTGTACGACCCGACCGCATCTGCCCGTGACTGCTCTCACATCCCGCAAAAAGTACCCACCGGTCCCAGAGCCTCACAGAGCGGCGGAAACAAAAGTTGGCACCGAGTCGCCGCCCCGCAGATTTTTGCCCGTCACGGACAGAGTTCCCCAGAAAAGCGTTTTCTGGCGGAAAACCTAAGAAAATCGGGACGGTCTGTCAAATAAAATTCTGTCAACGAACCGGCTGGCAGTCCCCCGCTGGGAGGTTCGTACAAGGGTACCAGGCTTCGAGAACGCAGCAGAGGCGCTCTGGGGCGCAGGAACAGGGCCGCTTTCAGCTCGCCCCATCGCAGCCGTCTCTGGGGGGGGAAAGCCGAGGGCTCGTCCTCTGCGTGGGGATTGCGCTGGATCTGCAACGACGTTACATCTGGCCGGGTCCGCCGGGAACACAGAAACGGGCACGCAGGCATCGCGTGGGCTATCCTCGCGTCCGTCTGTCAAAAACCACTCCCGAAGCGATGCTCCTCCCCGCGAAGAAGTCCTCCTCAGCGCGTTGATTTGCAGTTTCCTCAAGACCCGGCCAGGTCCGAAACCCGGCAAAACTGGTTCGGGAGTACAGTCCAGTTCTCAATTGCCCAAACACGTGCCCACGCCGCGCGCCACAGCCACCAGCGGGTGGTTTGGATCTACCAAGCGCATTTTACCACCGACGTCGCTCAACGGTACCGTTACGATGTCACCGCCGCGCACAGCCACCATCACGCCACCCACACCGTTGTAGCAAAGCTCTGCCGCTTTTACCCCGAATCGTGTGGCCAGAATGCGATCGAAAGCCGATGGCGTTCCGCCGCGTTGCAGATGTCCCAGTACCGTCACCCGCGTCTCGACCCCGGTAC
Source organism: uncultured Cytophagia bacterium (assembly GCA_964644845.1). GTDB lineage: Bacteria > Zhuqueibacterota > Zhuqueibacteria > Oleimicrobiales > Geothermoviventaceae > Geothermovivens. Next base: position 34,456 of record CAZXXS010000012.1, read on the forward strand.
GCTCTTCAATCTCCTGACCAATCTTGTTGCCGATGCCACCCAGGCGAATCGGATCCGTACTGTCTTTCACCACACGTTGGACCACGATGTCCCCGCCTTCCGGCTTGGCTCCTTCCGACACTACAATGATGCTGAACCGACGTCCCTTCTTGCTTCGTTCGGCAACGACGTTGCAGATTTTCTCGATGTCGTACGGGATCTCCGGAATCAGGATCACGTCGCCACCGCCGGCGATGCCCGACTCCAGCGCCAGCCATCCTGCGTAGCGTCCCATCACTTCAACAATCATGACCCGATGGTGCGACATGGCCGTGGTGTGGATCTTGTCGATCGCCTCCGTCGCCGTCTGCAGCGCTGAGTCGAAACCAAACGTGATGTCTGTACCCCAGATGTCGTTGTCGATCGTCTTCGGTACCCCGACAATGCGCACCCCCTTCTGGCTTAGCTTCGTAGCAATGGCCATAGTGCCGTCGCCGCCGATGCACACCAGCGAATCAAGACCAAGCTCTTCTACGTAGTCCACCACCTGGTCCGACACGTCGGCGAACTCGATCTCGTCGCCTTTCTTGCCAACCGGCCAGCGAAACGGGTTGGCGCGGTTCGACGTGCCCAGAATCGTACCCCCCTGCGTCAAGATCCCCGAGACCTTCAGCCAGTCGAGTTTGACCACCCGGCGCTCGATGAGGCCCTCGTAGCCATCCTCAATGCCAATGACCTCCATGTCGTAGCGGCTCATGCTCGCCTTCGCGACACCGCGGATAACGGCGTTCAAACCGGGACAGTCACCGCCCCCTGTTAACACTCCGATCCGCTTTTTACCGTTTTTCGCCATCCTGAGCACTCCTTGCTTGCATCTCAATCCTTGACGACGCTTTCCTTCAGTTACATCGGTTCGGCGTTATTTTTGTTGAGCTTTGTCGACTTAGCCCTCCCGCTCTTCCTGGCGAAGACCGCCGACTGCCCACACCGGTTTTTGGGGGCCCCTGCCTGCAAACCGCCTTCCCTTTCAAGAACAGAAAGGTGGGACATGTTTGTACCCTCTACCCACCTGTAGGTCAACCCCGGTTCGCCTCGGGCTCAACAAGCCTTATCTACTCCTGCGAGACCTTGCAGGTACGGATCCCGAACACAGAGTACAGAGCGCAGTAGCCGACCAGCCCGGTCACAAGCAAGAACACTCCAATGATCCCCACCACCCAACCCCCGATGCTACGCCGCCCAACGCAAGCCCAGACCAGCAGAAGAATCCCGAAGACAACCTGGACGATCCGATCCACGATACTTTCGTTTTTTCACTCTTCCCTCTTGCGTCATTTTGCCTCCCAGCGCTCACGGACAACCGCTTCCACACCACCACAGCGTGAAAACGTTTCCCTACCCCCCGAAAATCCGGGCCAGGTAGTAGCCGACGTACGCCAGGAAAGCCCGCTCGTGCTGAAGGTAAGCAAGTACCACAACAACGGCCAGCAGAACCACCCCCAGCAAAATAGCGGTCGACAGAGCTACGGAACGGCGGAAAACCGTTGCGGTACCACGGATTAGCCTGACAAAAAACCAGAGCGCCAGCAAAGCCCAGAGAACGAGAGTGACCCAGAGAAATCCCCGGGACAGGATCATCAACCGGTAGGCTACTGTCGCCCACAAAATGCCCGGAAGAAAAGCGGTGGCAATCCAGAAAATGAAAGTGAGGCACTGGCTCAGTGGGATGTAGTACCCCAGCACAAAGCCGAGAATCCAGATAAACCAGGCTACGAGCACCAGGATCAGGAATCCAACCCCGGTAAACACAACCAGCGCCCAGGAGGGGTGCCACGCAAGCCACACAAGAACGGCCTTGCCAGCCACCTCGCCGAACAACAACCCGCTGAGTTCGTCGAAGATCAGAGAGCGCTTCAAGAAAAACAGCACCGCGGAAGCGAAGAGCGCAAACGAAAGCGAGGCAAACAACCCCTGCAGGAAGGTGTGGTAAGCAAAGATTTTGCGGCTCGAGCGCACGTCCTCGTAGATGCTGCTCGGGTAGATGAAAATGCGGCGGATGTTTCCCCTGAAGCGGCGGTCACGGCGAAAGTACCAGAGGAAAATCCCGATGGCGATCAAGCTAAGCAAAGTGAACAGTGCAGTTCGTTCGGGTACAAAAGATACGAAACGCATCTTGGGCGCCTCGTCACCCGCGAACAGCGACCGGACCACACGGTACTGCAACCGTCGCGAACCATCTACCCGCAGTACCCCGTAGGGCAACCACTCTGTGGGCGGGGGACCAAGCCACAACAGCGGCGAAGGGCCACGCCAATCCTGCCAAGCTCGTACGACCAGGCCGGCTGCTGCTTGAGAAGTCAACCACCCTTTCCCTGCCCGGAGAAGGCGAATTGAGCGATTCTCTTCAATCATTTCCGGTGGCAACTTCGCTTCTGCCGGCCGGTACGGCAAAAAGCCCACAATGGGCAACACGACGTGTCTGGCAAGCGCTCCCTGCAGCTTCGGCCTGTGCCCTCGATCGGCGGCGTCGAGGAAAACCCAGTCAGTGGGAAATGACTCCCGAACCTTAGCTGCCTCCCGTGGTGATGCAACCACGTAAGTTGGACGGGAATCCAAAACAGTAGCCCGTTCGCGCAACGTCTCGAGAACCGTCTGTACCTTGGAGTCCCAAAAATCCAGGCCTACGCCCAGGCCCCAGGCCGCCACGGAAGGGTGACTTCGGTCGCGCAGCACCATTTCTGAAACGTACCCCAGAGCCTGCTCCACCAGTGCCGGGCGTTCGAGAAGGGGCGTCGGCACTTTCCACAGAGGGATTTCTTCGAAGACGAAAAGCCCCAGACTGTCTGCCGCGTCGACCAGGACAGGGTCCGGTGGTCCCCCCACCACACGTACAGCGTTGCACCCAGTGCCTTTGATCTGACGTACCGTTTCGATCGCCCACGTTCCGCGGTCTACACCGGGGGGAGCCGTTCCACTGCCGACCAGCTCCACTGCCTTCCACTGAAACGGCACGTCGTTGAGAAAAAGGTGTGTCCCCTCGCTCACTAACGAACGGAAACCAATCTTCAGCTCGGTAGCGTCGACCGGCTGACCCGCTGCATCCACAAGGCTCAAGCGCAACCGGTAAAGTCGTGGCTCATCGGGCGACCACGTCTGCACAGACACAGGGCCAAGCGCCCCTGTCACCGTGGTTCGCAGCTTTCCGCTAAAGTTGACGGGCTGGTTCCCAAGCCTAACCAACACTTTGCCGGAATGTGGGTCAACCAGCTCAGCCCGCCAGTTCAACTGTCCGATTCCCGCGTCGCCTCGTCTGGCCAGTTCGGCCTGGAGCCGAACCTTACCACGGCCCTTTTCCGCAACTTCGGTTTGAACGTAAACCTCCCGCACTGCTGCTGGAGGAACGAACAAGAGGTACAACGGCAAAGCCACACCTGTGCCGCCGTGCCAGGCCATGGGTCGGTGCTTGAGCGGTAGCGAGTCGCGTGCCCTGTACTCGCCCAGAATGTGGATTCGCAGCCGGTTGCTTCCGGGAATCTTCAGCAACGATTCATCCAGATCAATCGCAAAACTCGAGCGCCCGCCAACGTGACTTCCGACGAAGCGATCGTTGAGCCAAATTTCGCACTCGCGGCTCACACCGTACGCAACAAGCCACACCTGTTTCCCCACGCAGGTTGTGTCGAGATCGAAAGCGCGCTCGAGTACAAGCTCTCCTTCTTGCTCAACGAAAAAGGGTACCCGAACTCGGGCCGTCGTCTGGACACCCCTCGCTTTCAGAACCCGCCACTCCCCCGCAAGGTCCAGCACGGACCTGGTGGATGAGGGTCCAAGCCAAGGCAGCGTGTCAAACGCTGCCTGAGAAACCGTGGCGATTAGAAAAGTAACCAGGAGAGTCGCACTGAAAGAGAGCGGCAGGATTCTGTTTCTCATGATCGTGGGTTCCAAATCGCCTTTATTCGCCCCAAAGCCACCCGAGAGTCCTTCCCTGGATCGACGGCCCGCGTAGCCTCAACTACACAAACGATTAGTCATCGACAACCGCCGCTGCCACGACGTTCGCCACCAGGCTCCGCAGACGAACAACACTGCCGCGGTCGTACGGGTGCACACGGTTCGTGAGCAGAATGACAATCGTGCGCGTGTCGCGGTCCACCCAAATCGACGTTCCAGTGTAGCCTGTGTGCCCGAAGCCCGACGGCGGGAACAGGTCCCCACCATTCGAGGCATAAGCAGAGCTGACGTCCCAGCCGAGCCCGCGACCGGCGAATGCTACCCGGGGGTACAGGGTGGTCATCCGTTCGACCGTCAGCGGACTGAAAACGCGCACGCCATCCAGTTCGCCGCCGTTCAGCAACATGCGGGCAAACTTCAGCAGATCGTCTGCAGTGGAAAAGAGACCGGCGTTCCCGGACACGCCGCCCTGCAAGCGGGCCAGAGGATCGTGCACCCGTCCCACAAGAGGCTCACCGTTTACCATCTCCGTTGGCACAACACGATCCAACTTTTCCGGACCGGGGAGGTAGCCTGTGTCGTGCATGCCCAAAGGCTCGAACAAGTGCTGCTTTGCAAATTCGTTGATCGGCTGCCCGGTAACCTTCTTCACAATGCCGGCCAAAGTAATGTAGCCGAGGCAGCTGTAGTGGAATTCCGTGCCCGGCGGAGCAATCTTTGGCAGGCGGGCGATGTAGGCCACGAGGCTGTCCGTTTCGCAAGGGCGACCGAGCAGAGCAGCAGCCGTGTCCGCATTTGTGTAAGGCGGCAAACCGGAAGTGTGCGTAAGAAGATGGTAGATGCGCGCATCTTCAGCCACACGGCCGGAATCGTCCACAAAAGGCACAAAGCCGGGAACGTAATCTTTGACCAGATCGAGAAGGCGAATCTTGCCTTGTTCAACCAGCAACATCACGCTGGATGCCGTGGCGACGGGTTTCGTGATCGACGCGAGGTCAAAAATAGCGTCCACCCGCATCGGTCGTTTCACAGGTACAAGCTGCATGTAGCCGTAGGCCTTGCGCAGCAGAATGTGCTGGTCCCGTGCAACCAGAAGCACAGCACCGGGGATCTCGCCGCTGTCGATGGCCTGTTGGATGGGTTCATCCACCCGCTGCAGGCGTTCCATCGAAATCCCGAACCGCGTCTCTCCTCCCTGGACTAATGCAGTTTTGCCGGTCTTCATGCCCGAGCTACAACCCATGAGTGTCAGTGCACCACCGAGAAAAAGGATCCACAAAGGCACGTCTGTTTTCATTGTAAGCCACCCGTCCGTGCGTTGCTTCACCGTCCCAGGGGCAAATACAGCTGGCTCCCATCCCCGAAGGCCTTTGATGTTGCGAACGCCCCCACTCGCCCCGTGTAAGATGCCCTCGGTTTTCACCCCCCTTGCCCTCCAAACGCAAAGAACAATCTCGTCGGGCCAGCAGATCAGTTGCCTGGCCGCATTTCTCCGAGAATCAGCTTGCGTGGGTCCGGAGGGTGATCGCCAAACGCGTAGGCCGTTGAGACCATCCTTTCCGCCACGGTCAAGGAGTCTTTCTTCTGCGACGTCTGCAACACAGCAACAGGCTCGCCAGCCTGTACCGCCTCACCCGCTACTTTCAGCAAGCGCACGCCTGCAAGCGGATCCACCGCGTCTCCAATCTGCTTCCGCCCAGCTCCAAGCTCCAGAGCAGCCACACCCACACCAAGGGCATCAACGCGACGCACGAAGCCCGATCTCGGCGCTTTGACCTCCAGCCTGTGCCTCGGCTCCGGGTAGCGACGTGGATCTTCCAGGACCGATGTTTCACCCCCTTGAGCCCGAACCATCTCCAGGAACTTCTGCCAGGCGCTTCCGTCGTGTAGACATTTAGCCGCTTGTCTCCTGGCCGAAACCACGTCCGAGACCAACCCCGTCAAAGTCAACATTCGCGCCGTTAGCTCCAGGGTCAGCTCCACAACGTCTGCCGGTCCGCGCCCGCGCAACACGTCGATGCTCTCCTCGACTTCCACCCAGTTGCCGACCGCTCGGCCCAGGGGCTGCGACATGTCGGTCAACAATGCCACCGCGCTGAGTCCCAGCTTGTCCGCTACGGTGAGCAAGCTGCGTGCCAGTCCACGTGCGCTCTCGGCGCTCTTGAAAAACGCCCCACTTCCCACCTTCACATCCAGCACAAGGGCCTCGATCCCTTCGGCTGTTTTCTTGCTCAAAATGCTGCCCGTCACAAGAGGAATCGAAGCTACCGTGGCCGTCGCATCCCGCAAGGCGTAAAGTTTCTTGTCCGCGGGCACCATCTCCGCAGTTTGCCCCGTGATTGCGACACCAATCTCTGCGACCTGGCGTTGAAATTCTTCAAGCGAGAGGTCCGTGCGGTAACCGGGAATGGCCTCCAGCTTGTCTAAGGTACCGCCACTGTGTTCCAGGGAACGGCCAGACATCATCGGGACAGCTGCACCACAAACAGCCGCAAGAGGTGCGAGGATCAACGAGATCTTGTCGCCCACCCCTCCGGTGCTGTGTTTGTCGACAGCGGGACGACCCAAATTGTCAAAGTGGGCCCTCCGCCCCGAGGCGATCATCCGAGACGTCAGAGCGAACGTTTCCGCCGGGGTCATGCCGTTCAGGTAAACGGCCATCAAAAACGCCGCCATCTGGTAGTCGGGAACGTCGCCAGCCACGTAACTGCGGATCAGGAAATCAATCTCGTCGATCGACAGTTCCAACCTGTCGCGCTTCTTCGCCAGAATTGTGCGTGCGTCCACAGGATCTCCGCGCTCAGTTCGAAAATCGATTGCCAATCTTCCCCCGCTGTCTCAATCCACAAAATACTTCGTCTCCGTTACCGATCACTGGCTAAACAACCGCACAACCACCCCAAGCCGCCCTCGGTTGGTCCGGAGATTCTGCTAAAAGCTCTCCGCCGTTACGATCGCCACACCGGAGCTCGTCCCAATCCGGTTGGCTCCAGCACGAATCATGGCCAGCGCTGTGGCCGCGTCCCGGATGCCGCCTGCAGCTTTTACACCCAACTGCGGTCCCACTGTGTCCCGCATCAAGCGCACATCCTCGAGAGTAGCGCCCCCCTTGTTGAATCCGGTCGACGTCTTCACGTAGTCGGCACCCGCTTCTTTAGCGAGCAAGCAAGCGCGCTGTTTTTCTTCGTCGCTGAGCAGACAGGTTTCGATGATTACCTTCAAGATGGCCTTCCCGCCCAGAATATTCGCGACACGGGCAATTTCCTTCCGCACTTCGTCAAACAAACCTGCCTTCAGAAACCCAACGTTGATGACCATGTCGATTTCGTCCGCCCCGTCGCGCAACGCCGTCTTGGCTTCAAAAACCTTTTGGTCCCCGTTGGTTGCGCCCAGCGGAAAACCCACCACAGTCCCGACATGCACACCGCTGCCAGCAAGATCGTGCTTACAGAGGGGAACGTAACACGGGTTGACACACACGCTGGCAAAGTGGTGCCGCCGAGCCTCTTCGCACAGACGCTCGATGTCCGCAGGTGTGGCTTCGGGTTTCAGATTGGTGTGATCAATGTAACGCGCCAAATCAGATGGTTTCTGAATGGCATCAACGGTAAATTCGCTCATAAACGCTCCCACACTGGTCCGCAGCTCCGGGAGCTTCCAAGCTCCCCGTGTCCCTTGTCCCCTTGTGCTGACCCGGCCACGGCTTTCCGGCGCGCTCTGGCACACGCTTCAAGCATCCCCAGCTGAGCCTCGCAGCAGCGGTCGGTCCGGTTCTCGTACACACCCTTTTCCTGCGCGAGCAGGCACTGACGGTCAGCCCTGCGTGCTGCCTTTGGGAATTTGGCTCAGCAAGTCGCGCAAAATCGCAAGATGCTCGTCGGCAAGACGACGCGCCCGTTCCGGAGTAGGAGCCTCGGCCATCACTCGAACAATCGGCTCCGTGTTCGAAGGCCGCACCTGCACCCAGGCATCTTCCAGCAGAAGCTTTACCCCGTCAGTTAGATCAACGTCAGCAGGCCCCAGCTTCTCTTTGTACCGCTCCACGATCTCGGGAGCCGGAACAGACCCCACTTCGATCCGGTCTTTCACCATCGCGTACTGCGGTAGACTGCTGTGCCACCGGGAAATGGGTTCGCCCTTTTCGAGAAGCCCCTGAAGGATCAAAGCGAGCCCAACGGGTGCATCTCGTCCCAGGTGAACATCGGGAAGAATTACCCCGCCGTTGCCCTCGCCGGCGATTGTCGCACCTACCTCGCGGGCTTTCTTGGCCACGTGAATCTCGCCAACCTTGGTTCGAACAACTGTTGCGCCGTACCGAGCTGCCAGATCATCGATGGCTCGCGTCGTTGAAGCGTTGACCACAACCGGCCCCGGCCGCTTGGACAGCACGAAGTCTGTGGCCAAAGCCAGCGTGTACTCTTCACCCAGAGGCCGTCCGCTCTCGTCAACCAGTGCCAGTCGATCGACATCGGGATCCACAGCCAGGCCGAGGTCCGCCCCGAAAGCTCTGACGGCCTCGCCGAGTTCACCAAGGTGCTCCGGCAACGGTTCCGGCTTACGGGGGAAAAGACCGTTGGCCTCCTCGTGCAGAATCTTCGCTTCACAACCCAGGCGGTCAAGCAAGTACGGCAGGATTACCCCACCAGCACCGTGAACGCAGTCCGCCACGACACGAAAACGACGCCTGCGAATGCCTCTCACATCAAGAAACCGCAGATTCAAAATCTCCGCGACGTGCTCTTTAACAGCGCCGGTGAAATGCGACAGTTTTCCAACTCCATCCCATTTCGCGTAGCGAAAATCTCCCGCATCCATCCGCCGCATCACTTCGGCGCCCTGCTCTTCATCCAAAAACAGGCCGTCCGGAGCAAGGAGCTTCAAGGCGTTCCACTCGATGGGATTGTGGCTAGCTGTGATGATGATGCCGCCGTCCCCGTGGCGTTCGGTTGCGATTTCCGTCGTCGGCGTTGGACAGATGCCCAGATCGACGACGTCGCAACCAACCGCCATCAATCCGGAAATGACTGCCCCCCGCAACATTTCGCCTGTTACACGCGAATCGCGACCTAGAATTACCTTACCCCCACCGAGCCAACTGCCGTAAGCTTGCGCCACACGCAGCACAAGCTCCGGTGTCAATCCGTTTCCAACGACACCGCGAATTCCCGAAACCGAAACCAGAAGTGGCATGCCTAACTCCTTTTTTGTCCCCTCATTAGTCCTGACGGGCGAATCAAGTTACCAAAAGTCGACTACAGATGCAAAGCAAAATTGGAACGGGTACAACCGTCGTTTCCATCCCGAAAAAAACCGCTCTCACGGCAGCAGCGAAAGGATGGGTACTTGCACCTGACCCGGTGCCGCACCCGTCATTTCTGCCCCGACTGTGCTCTTAAAGAACTCCCTGAAAAGCGTTTCGAAAGGTGGTGGAAAGACCGCAGCAGGCTCTCGGGCGCTTGGTTTCTCGAAAACCGCTGAATACGAGAGGTGCAAGGATTCCCCTACAACTCGGGGCCTTCCTCTTGAAGCAACTGTTGAGCGGGGACGATGCGGTTGCAGGAAACCAAAGTGTCCCATTCACGTACAAGCAAATGTCGCACGTTTGTCCTTTGCAAGCTTCGTGGGTGGGGTCTGTAACCTGGAGGGCCTGATCAACTGCGAGGAAACAAAATGACGTCCAACGAAAGAACGGGCTTGTGGGCTGGGATTGCACTGGTCGTCGTGGGCCTGATTGCTCTGGTGCACAACCTCTGGCCGTGGTGGTTCAACGAGACCTTTCTTTGGGCCGTCGCAACAACCGTTGTGGCGGCCGGACTTTTCGTGAACTACCATCAGCGGAGACGGGGTGGACTTTTGGTTCTGGCGTGGGGCATGCTCGGAGTGGCAGGAACTCTGTTTCTCAATGCCTACGGGCGCCCGCTTTCCGAGGTTGCCGGAGCTTCGTTTGTACTCGGGTGGTCCCTCGGTTTCCTGGCCCTGCATCTGCATCAACCGGACAACTGGTGGCCGGCGTTCATCGGCGGCACGCTGTTCGTACTGACCGCTCTCGTAGCACTGGCGGACCTCGATGCGCTTTACACTTACCAGCGGCGTTTTGTCTTTTTCTTCGGAATGGCACTTGTGTTCGGGTACATTTACTTGGGTGTAGGTGCAACCCAGAATCGCTGGGCCGGTGTGTCCGCCCTTGTGTCTTTGCTTCTGGCCGCCCTCTTTCTGCTAATCCATTCGGTCCCCGAAATGCGAGATTACGTGCTTCCTGGCATTTTGATCCTCCTGGGAATCTGGTTAACCGTGCGCGGGTTAGGAGCAAACCACAAACACGCGGAGATCGCAGAGCCTCAGCAGCCGGCTGAATCTAGTCCAGAAGCGGAAGGCTGAACCGGCCCCTCCCTCACAACGGTTTTGCTCATTCTGTTTTCAAGTCCCGGCGTCTGCGTGGGCCGAAACGGCTCGACGAACAAAGACAGACGGACTGGTCCTGCTGACGCCCTTCCCGACTCACCCCTACCCAACCCAATGCAGATCGAGGGGACCCCGGCCGCGCGCAACGCCGTTCGAACCCGTCCAGTTTCTTTCTTCTACCTCCCTTTTCGCACTACACAGCTTCAACGGAACAACATCCTGACAGTCCGGCACCGAGGGGAAGGTCTCTCCTTCCGCCCCTGGCCACTGCACGCGTTGCCCCGGATGTGCCAGCACCCCTCAACCCTTACGGCCTGGCGCTGACCGGGGCACCAAACTGCCCACCTGAGCGTCCTCAACCGGCGTGGTTGGCCCCGGCGGTTGCGCAGTCCAATTCTCTGTTCGAGTAGCCGCGGCTTCTAACGCAGCCACAGAACTTTTCGCACGAAGGTTTGCTCCTGATTCTCGAGCCAGAGCAGGTAGACCCCCGTCGGTACCAAGTTCCCCTCAGTGTCAGTACCTTTCCACACCCATCCTGTACACTGTTGCGGTTCCACGCTGACGACTTCCCTTCCAAGCACGTCCGTAACCCTGAGCCGCACGTGGGTCGCCTTCCCCGGAGACCAGCCGACCCGCGTCTGGAGCGTACCGAGACGGGGCCCAAACGGGTTTGGGTACGGTCCTTCAATCGCAAAGCCCTTGGGCACGCGTTCGGTCTCCGGCTTCTGCTGCACTTTCACCTTCAGCATTGCCAGGATTTCGACCGTCCCGTCGCTGTTTTGAACCTTGAGCCGGTATTCAACGGCTTCAATCTTGGGCAAGGCGGTGTCCATCCACTGGTAAATTGCACCCTGGCTCCCCGAACCTCGAGACTGAAAGAGGCGGGAAACAACCGAAAACGGCGTGTCCAGTCCCGTTCTCCTCTCAATCAGAAAACCGATTACGTCCGTCTCACTTGCGGTTCGCCACTCCAGCCTCACGTAGGTTGGTGCAATCTCCGTCGCCCGGAAGTAGAGTAAACCGACGGGAAGAGACGAGTCGTACACACTGTTTTCCGCCTTGGGCGTGCCGTTGATCGGGTTGTTGTCGGCGTCGTGACCGTTTCTGGTTGTTCCGTCGTTCGTACCCCAACTGTCTGCGTCCGACCCGTCGATGTCCGGGTGTTTGCGCTCCATCGATGATTTCGAACCATTGTCGCCAGCAAACCAGCCCGACGAACAGTCCACTCGATCGATCACGTTGCCCCCGGGATCCTTCAACACCAGGTCTTCACCCGTGTTACCGAGCGTTCCGGTGTAGATTTGGTCTGCCTCAATGTCTGACACGGTCTGGTCATCCGTTCGCTCCAGCAAGAAATAAGCGTGGGCCAAAATCGTCCCCTGCAGCTGAATCGACGGCGTACCGTCGGCGGCCTCCAGCGTCCAGCCATCCAGCACGATGTCCGAAGCCGTGTCGTTGTACAGTTCGATCCACTCGTCGTTCACGCTTGCAGACGTACCCATCCAAGCAATCTCGTTGATTACAACGTCCCTGGCGGAGTACCCGGCCCGTGCGTTCACCGTGAGGATAAACATGACCGACAGCACGAGAGTCGTGGTTCGCATGGTTTTCCCCTCCTGTTTGCAGTTCAGCGGGCAAACCCCACTTGCGCCCCGAGTACACGGAGCGTTCACCCAAACCTTACACATGAGGATTTTGAAGAGGACTGGACCGGTCTGTCAGGCCATCTTGAGGTCCGTCTGGTGGAAAAGATGGGGTTGGGGTACGACAGGGAAAAACCGTGATGTCCGGCAGGATGCACCCCCGCGTGCAGCTCCCCTCCTGCTCAAGTCCCCACGTGAAAGATAACCCAGGAACCCCCCGAAGTCAAGAGAAAATTGGCACAGGAAGGAAAAATTCGTGAATTTTCCTCAAAAGATCTGCGCAGAAAACTAAGGCCTCCCAGGGCTTCAGGGCGAAACCCGGTGCAACTCGCTTTTCTCCGTGTCGTTTGCTCCGTTATGTTTGGATTGCGGCTGCGTGTAAGCTGCGGGCCCACTTGCACTTCCACGAGGATAGACTACTCTGGTGTCGAACCGGTTGTCGGACTCCGCGTACCGCTGCCGCGTCTACAGCGCACCCGTTTGCCAGCGGCCCGGTGGCAGAGCTCACTTCGCCGTTAAGCATTCTTGCTGCATCGAAGGACCTACGGGCGTCGCCTACAGGCAGCAGCCAGGATCCGTCAGGTGCTCTGGCAGTCTGCTCAAGGCATCGTCCAATCCAGAGGGAAACCTGTTGGGGTTGACCGCACTCGGGATCGGGTTTCGTTCGCCGGGTTTCTGGAAAAGGTGATCCTCGTTCGGGTGGTACGTGGTTGGAGTCGTCCTTGCAACTTTAACAGGAGAAAAGACGGCGAGGATGGATAAGAGGGCTTGCAACCGACGGAAAGGTCTCGGACCGAAGTGTGCTCACCCGGCGTTTCTTTGTGCAACTCAAGGATCCGGTCCTCGGGCCAATCAGCACTCCGTGGCGTCCATTCCCACTCTGGCTACTCCTGTGGCCACCGTGCACCCTGCCCGGTGCACAACAAGTAAGACCGAAGAGTGCTTCTTTCGAAGGATTGTTTTGTTTTCACCCGCCTCCGGATGCAGAAAAGGGAGTACAAAGCCCCCTTCGGGCAGTCCCCCCACCCTGTGAACGCCAGAACCCCCTTGCGAAGCGCCGTCGCTCCGGGCCCTCGGATTCGCTCCCAACAAAACACGAAGCAAAGCCCGCCGCTTCCCTTCTGGACTCGAACGCCCCGTTCCACGGCCTGGCCCCTTTCGGAACCGGACCAACCCCGGGATGCTCTGGTGCAACAGGACTATTCAGTCGGCTTCGTAACCTGAAAATACAGCACCGGACCGCGGCTACGCCGGAAAACCAGTTCCACACCCAATTCTTTCGCCGCCCGTCTCAGTCTGTTGCGCACCGTCAGCTTCCGCTCGCCTTCCTCCAGCTCCACTGCAGCCCAGTCTCCCGGCTGCAGCCCTTCCAGGTAGCTGCGGTACTGCTGCCGGATCAACTCCCGCTGAGATGGACCTTGTCGCTTCATCTTCGGCTTCACCAGTTTCTCGACTTCTTCTTCCGTGAGCTTACGTACGTTCGGCATGTCTCAACCCTCACTGTGTTGGTGTTCACTCCCACGACGTTCACACGAAATCAACCTGCTGGTAGCCGTCAAAAGCGCCCAGATCATTTCCCTCTACGCCTGGCCCCGTCTTGCGCAGCTCCGCTCACAGGCTTTCCGCAACCGTTCAACCAATCCGAGGCCTCGCGCACTCGGCGACACCGTACACACTCAAACGTACAGCAGACTTACCACAGCGATTGCCACAAATCCCGTCAACACCTGGAGCGGAATGCCAATTCGCAGGTAGTCGCTGAACTTGTAGCCACCAGGACCGTAAACCATCAGGTTCGTTTGGTAGCTAATCGGTGTGGCAAAACTTGCGGCAGCAGCCACGGCAACCAGAATGGCAAAGGGGCGAAGCGCCGCACCCGAAAGCAGGGCCGTCGAAAGTGCAACGGGGAAAAGCAAGGCCGCTGTGGCGTTGCTCGTGATGACCGTGTTCGCCAAGCTCGTTATGCCGTAGACACCCACCACGGCACCAAAAGTCCCCAGCGTTTGCTGAAGATGGACAATGCCCCTGCCAAGTAGATCCGCCAAACCCGAGTTCTTGATGGCAGCTGCGATGCCAAACGCACTGGCGATGGCGATCAGCACCCGCCAATCGATCGCACGCCGCGCCTCGGCACGGGAAATTGAGCCGCTGAGGACCATCAGCAACGCCGCCCCGCTGGCCGCCGCTACCAGTGGGAACACCTTCGCTGCGGCCAGTGCCACCATCGCCACGAAGATGCCACCCGCCAGATAAGCCTGCCAGCGCGGCTTCGACGGCACCACAGCCGAACTCGAGATCAGATAAAAATCATCCGAGTGGTACCACCGCTTCATGAAGTCCCGGTCAGCCAGTAACAAAAGGGTGTCACCGGGGCGCAACACAACGTCTCCGATCTTGCTACGGATGCGCTCGCCGTTGCGGTGGATCGCGATGATCACAGCGCCGTACTTGGCGCGAAAATTACTTTCCCTGACGTTCTTGCCGACCAGAGGCGAGCTCTGGGAAACTACTGCCTCAAACGTCTGCACTTTGTCAGAGTCGTACTGCTTGAGATCGAAAGAGGAATCCTTCACCAGCTGCAGACCCGGCGTCTTCTGCAGCTCCAGGATTGTCTTGGGCAACCCAGTGAAAAACAAACGATCACCCTCAAGAATGCGCTCGTCAGGACCCGCGGGGGCAATCACCTCGCCGTTGCGTTCGATTTGAAAGAGAAACAAACCCTTCAGGTGCCGAAGACCAGCTTCTTCGATCGTCTTGCCGATGTTTCGGTAATCCGGTGTCACCTTGAGTTCGATCACAAATTCTCGCACGCGCTCCCCAAGCTCCACGAGGGGCTCTTTCCGATCGGGCAACAATCGTGGTCCCGCCAAAATCAGAAACGCCAGCCCAACCAATGCCATGGGGACACCCACCGTCGCGACTTCGAAGAAACCAAAACCCTGTTCGCCACTCTCGATGAGAAGTCCGTGGACAATCAGGATCGTGCTTGTGCCAATCAGAGTGCACATGCCGCCGAGAATGGCCGCGTAGGAAACCGGGATGAGGAACTTGGACGGCGAGAGCCCGTGTTTCTCCGTCCACGAGCGTACCGCTGGGATGAGCATGGCCACTAAGGGCGTGTTGTTGGTGAACGCCGAAACCGCCGCGATCGGTACGACAATCCGCACCAGTTGTCGACGCACACTTGTGGGTCTACCGTTGCCAAAGAGCAAAGGGTAGAGGACTTCCAGCGCACCCGTCTGGTAAAGGCCTCCTGCCACGACAAACAGGAGACCAATCGAAAGGACACCAACGTTTGAAAACCCCCGGAACGCCTCTTCCGGCGAAATGACTTTGCCCAACATGAGCAGAACCAGTGCCCCGAAGAGGGCAACCTCCGCCTCCAGCGCTTCCCGCGCCAGGACGAAAACCAGAGCAACAAGAATCAGTGAGGTGTAGAGCAACTGTGGTGTCACGGGCACCTGCAGTCAGAAAACGGAAATGGGTTGCGATTGTAACCTGCTACGTTCCTCACACCAGACAACCACATCGGGCGTCACCTCTGGCCCCCTGACGTACCGAACGGGTCTGACGCCCCCTGATGAAATGGGTCACGTGTTCGTCGCAGTACTCTTTGGTCAGGCAAACATCCACGCGAGGCCCGCCACCCGTGCCGCTCCATTTGAGAATCTGCCCCTTGGCCGCCTCGTCTCTACTCGAGCCGACCAACACCGCAGACCGCGCGCGGACACAGCCTTCGGATCGAATGCCTGGGTCGACCTTTCTCCTCTCCCAACGCGGACAACCATCAGCCCTTTTGCCTGTACGCCTCCACGAGCACTTCGGCAACCTCCGGCCTTGTAAACTCTGCCGGGGGACGTTCGCCACGACGAAGCATCTCCCGAACCTTCGTGCCGCTCAGAAAAACGTGGCTCGACTTGTCGTGCGGGCAGGTTTTGCTTGTAGCCATGTTCCCACACTCGGTGCAGTAGAAAGCGTGCTCGAACTTCAAGGGCGTGATCCCCAACTCTCCGGGTTCGAACTCGTCGAAAATCTCCTGCGCCTCGTAGGTACCGTAGTAGCTGCCTACACCGGCGTGGTCGCGGCCCACAATGAAATGCGTGCAACCGTAGTTCTTCCGCACGATGGCGTGAAAAATCGCCTCGCGCGGCCCACCGTAACGCATGGCAGCCGGATTGATCACCAGCGCTACCCTGTCCCGCGGGTAGTAATTTTCCAGCAGCACTTCGTAGCAACGCATCCGAACGTCCGCCGGGATGTCGTCGCTCTTGGTTTCCCCAACGATGGGGTGAATCAGCAAGCCATCCACAATCTCTAAAGCGCATTTCTGCAGGTACTCGTGCGCCCTGTGGATGGGATTCCGCGTTTGAAACCCAACCACTGTCCGCCAGCCCTTTTTCTGAAACAGCCGACGTGTCTCCGCTGGTGGCAGGTAGTAGGACTCGAACTGGCCAAACGACGGGCGCGAAATGAGCCAGATCGGCCCGCCGATGAGCCATTCCTGCATTCGGTAGACTGCCGCCACGCCGGGATGCGCCTCTTCTGTCGTCTTGAAAACTTTCTCGGCAAACTCGCGCTTGTCGTAGCGGTACCGCTCGGCGATCTCCATGACTCCGAGGATTTCGCCGTTGGCATCTGTCAGGGCCACACGTCTGCCCGGCTCAGTCTCCGGGGTTTCATCCGTGGAGAGCACGATTGGCATGGACCAGGGTAAACCGCTGGCCAGACGCATCGAATCCAGCACCGACTGGAAGTCCTTCTGCCCCATGAAGCCCTCCAACGGACTGAACGCCCCGTTGGCGATCATGAGCAGATCCGAGACTTCCCAATCGTTCAGCCGAAATTTCGGCAACGATGCTGCCTCGCTCAACCACTTGTCCCGTTCGTCCTCCGGGATCTCGCGGTTGACGAGCTTGCCGCCGTGCGGCGGAATTGGACGATCTAACGATGGGGCATCAGGTTGTTCAGACATCGGTTCCTTCCGTTCATTTCTTCTCAATTGCAAACCAACTCTCACGTCAGTCTGTTCGAATTTGGTCGGGCGGACCGCCGACAAACGGAAGCGGGGCGTCCCGCCGTCAGTAAGTTCGGGTTCCTCTCGCGTCGAGCCGGACGGCCCTTTTGCTCAGGAGTGCCAAAGCTTGTTTCAAAACGCTCCCTCGGCGACGGCCAACCTACTTAGCTCTCGGTACAATCCCCTGCTCTTCCAGGTAGCCGACTACCACCTCGGCCGCCTCCGAGACACTCATCTGATCCGTGTGCACTTCGATCTCGGGATTTTCCGGTGGTTCGTAGGGAGCCGAAATCCCCGTGAATTCGGGGATCTCACCAGCTTTCGCTTTCTTGTACAAGCCTTTCGGATCCCGGGACTCGCACACCTGCACAGGGCAATTCACGTACACCTCGACAAAGCGCCCTTCCTCCAGCAGCGCCCGGGCGCGATTGCGGTCCTTGCGGTACGGTGAAACAAACGCCGTAAGGGCGATCACACCGGCGTCAGCAAACAGTTTGGCCACTTCGCCGATGCGCCGGATGTTTTCCTCGCGGTCCTCAGGCGAAAATCCCAGATCCTTATTGAGACCGTGACGAATGTTGTCGCCATCAAGCACGTACGTCAATCTGCCCCGCTGGTGTAGCAGATGCGCAACTTCATTGGCCAGCGTGGATTTGCCGGAACTCGGTAACCCGGTGAACCACAGCACGCAGCCTTTCTGGTTCAACAGCCGTTCGCGATCTTCACGCGTGATCTTGTACTCGTGCCAGACAACATTAGGAGACTTGGTAGGTTCGCTCATGGTCGTGCACCCGATCGGTTAATGTGAAAAATCGTTCACCAACGAAGACCCACAGAGTTCTCGCCGCTGCGCACGCCTTCAGCAACCCTGCACAGGGCTCAACGCCTTCTGAGCAGCTGGACAAGGTTCACCGCGAGCAAGACGGCACGCGGTTACACAAAAAACCGCTCCAGAAAGCAGTTCGATCTTCTACCCCAGGTCCAGGGTGGAAAATCAGGAACGCGTCCCCCGTGCCACTCGATCACCGAACCAGACGAAGGTCCCTCTCCACTGCGGTACCCGCCGAAGGAAGCGCCGACCGTACGACGGGACTCCTGCAAACCGACTTTCGCCCGCGTAAACAGCACCTGCTGTCGTACCGTGCACTTGGACAACTAGCACAACAAAACGAGTTCTCTTTACGCATTCTCACCGATCTGCCAAATCGTGTCAGATCCGTTCAAATGTACGATTTTCTACCAAATTGTCAACTCTTTTTGCCTGCTTTCCGTCCCTTTCGTGCCTGGAAAAGATGCACCATCAGCCCGAAACAAACCTCTTGCTCTTTTTAGCGCGCCTCACTCACTTAAACGTTCCATTTTCACCTAAACGGCAAGAAACGTCTCACGGACATGAATTGGCTTCGAAACGCAGCCGACGATTTCCTGTAGTGCTGTCAGCGGAGGCTGTCGTTCGAGCTCCGTACCCCAAGCGGCCAGCGTCCACCGTGAAAAAAGAAGTCCCCAGGACCACGTCCAAGCGCTCCAAAGAGACCTGCCATCGAGACCGTACGCTCGGGAGAATCGATACCAATCCCTTGCTGGCAACGCAGTCGACAAAAGCCTGCAAGATCCATGTGGGAGCTGGCCTGCGGTCCCTTCTGCAGTAGTCTACGGCACGTTTCTTCAGCGACGCGAACCCGTTTGCTCCCCAGCTTTTGAGGATTACAGCGCACACACCGGCACACCGTCGCTCACATTCCGGGAGAACTCCCGCAATTAGGCGGGTGGATGTGGCATCCACACCCGGTGATCAGGCCTGTGAGTCCCATTCTAAGTACGGGATGAACCGACCTCCTGCCTACAAAAGCCGCAACTTTCAGGTTCTTGGCTGTCTCAAAATTGCCCTGGAATCGACCTCCCGAGGTGTCCGAGCCGGAAATTTGCCACACAGGTATTGAACTACAACCGCTTTTCAAGCGCCCTCCACCTGATCTGACCTAAAATTGGAAATCCCAGGTGGACGTACGCAGCGACTTAGAGCCCCTGGAGATCTTTTCGTCAGTCACAGTAAACCGGCCTAAGCTGAGCACCAGTGTTCACTGGAAAATGACAGGAATTGCCAGCCCACATTCTCCTTGATTTTGAGCGTCGAATCCGCTAATCTGAGTAGGTCCTCGTGTTTAGGCACGGCGCGTTTTCATTGCAGAAAATTCTTTTCTGAGAGCTCGACGGTGAACACGGCGCGCGGAGCCCTGTTCGGGCACGGCCACGGAAGTTGCGAGCACCGGACGTCGCCGCGCGGGCAGGGCAAGGTGAGTTGGGCCTTGTGTGTTCCACCGCTTTCTCAATGACGATCGGGAAAAGGAAAATGGCACGCATTCGCGCCGCATTCTACCGGCAGTGTTTGTTCTGTGCAGTCGCTCTCGTAGTTGCGGGCATTTTCGGCTCGGCCGGTCAAGCTCAGGCGGTTCTTGACCCCTACCTTGTGCCCTTCCTTGAAGGGCCGGTCGCCGGTCCCGCCAACATTGGGATTCCCAAACTGGAGCGCCTTCGCAAGGGCCAACCCGCTTTTTTCCCTCTGCTGGTGCGGTTCGAAGGGAGTCTGTCCAGTGTGAAAGCTGCAGGATTCCACCCCGTGGCAGTCCGGAATGGTGTGGCAACCGGGTACGCCACACGGGCAGTCCTGCGCAAACTTCGTGAACTTCCGCAGGTTATCTTCGTCGAAGCAGCGCACCTCCTGTGGCCCGTTAACGACGTGGCCACGGTTGAGACAGGGGCGCGTGCGGCTCAGCGCGACAGCAACCTCACCGGAAAGGGCGTGCTCATCGGGCTGGTCGACACCGGGATCGACTGGACTCACGCCGACTTTCGCAACCCCGACGGGTCCACCCGAATTCTCTACCTTCTGGATTTCAGCGACCCGGGCGACGTGGACGGGGACGGCGATCTGGACGGTGCGGGACCGTACGGTGGCACGCTGTACACCCGCGAAGCCATCCAGGCTGCTTTGGAAGGAAGAGGTCAGGTGGCTGAAGAAGACCGCGTGGGACACGGTACGCACGTGGCGGGGACAGCAGTTGGGAACGGCCGCGGCACAGGAGCTCCGTACCCGGACCACGCCTTTGCAGGAGTGGCGCCCGAGGCTGACATCGTGGTCGTCAAGGCAACCCGTACAGAAGGCAGCGGTATTTTGGACACAGATCAAATTCACGCCATCGCCTTCATCGACAGCATTGCGACCGTGTTGGGCGAGCCCTACGTTGTCAACATCAGTCTCGGTGGGCACAACGGCCCGCACGACGGCACCACACTCGTCGAGCAGTTCATCGACGGCATGTTCGGCAGTGGGGTGCGTGGTAAAGCCCTCGTAGCCGCAGCGGGAAACGACGGCGACGATCCCATTCACGCCAGTGGCAGCTTTTCCCCGACCAAAAGATCCTACGAGATCCGCATGCGCATCGAAAGCTACGACCCGAAAGACGGCGCCAGAAACGACTACGTCTCGGTGGAGGTTTGGTATCCAGGTACCGTCAGCCTGAGTTTTACGGTCAAGAGTCCTTCCGGGAAACAGGTTGGACCGGTGCGTACGGGCCAGAAGGACTACGGCGACACTTCCGACGGGCTAATTTGGGTGGACAACGCCTCACAGGGTCGGGACCCACGGAACGGCGATCGGAGCGTGCTATTTCAGGTTTACGACTACCACGCAGACCGCCCCCCCAAGTCCGGCGTGTGGACGTTGACGCTGCAGGGCTCTTCCGGCCACTTCGACCTCTGGACTGCCTCGGCTTCGATGGATGTGGAGCTCCTGGACTATCTGGACCCGAGTATTAAGGTTGGCGTTCCCGGGTCCGCACGCCACGTCATCACCGTCGGTTCCTACATCACAAAAAAAGAGTGGACAGATCTCGACGGCCACCGACTCACGGGCAGCACCGTCCGCTCGCGTCAGCTTGGCGACTACTCCATTTTCTCCAGCCCGGGACCAACTCGAGACGGACGCGTCAAGCCGGAGATTTGCGCACCGGGTGAAGAAATTGCCTCCAGCCTCTCACACAGCGCGTTGCCCGGTACTCCGTACAGCATGTTCGACACGCACAGCGAAGCGTACCCTAACGGCTTCATTTTGCAGGATCGTCAACACGCCATCAGCCAGGGAACCAGCATGGCGGCACCTCACGTGGCCGGAACCGTCGCTCTTCTTTTCCAGCGCCACCCGGACCTGGATGCCCTGCAGGCGCGCTCGCTGCTGATTGGATCAGCGCGTACCGACGCCTTCACCGGAGACGTGCCGAACGCGCAGTGGGGTTACGGAAAGCTCAGCGTGCTTGGGGTCCTTGCCCTCCGCGTACCTGAACCCAATCCTGGACCCACAGACTTTTCGCTTCACCCACCTTATCCAAACCCGTTCAGCGTTCAAACCAAGATTGTGATCGGCGAGCTCGGTCCGGAACCTGCGAGCACGCCGCCAGTTCACGTGGTCATTTACGATGTGCTCGGCAGGCAAGTTCGCACCCTTTTCGAGGGTCGTTGGCTAACCGGTCGTCCCCTCTACTGGGACGGCACCAATGACGCCGGCCAGCCCGTCGGTGCCGGCGTGTACTTCATCCGGGTTAAGCTCGGGAACACAAGCCGCTTGTACAAAGTCGTGCGGCTGGGCGAAGGGAAGAGAAAGTAGCTCCTTATCTTTGCACTCACACTTCTTTCCCGTACTGTACTTTTTGCGTTAATCCCAAAAGTTTGTTTGCAGGCAGCCTGCAAATTAAGCTGTGTCCGACGATCCGCACCAGCTCGTGGTCTGCGACTCAACTCTTGATTTGCAGGGGAACACAGTGTAAATTTCTGACGTCGCTTAAAATGTGGTAGCTACACCGCCTTAAAGGATTCACGACAACGAGCCGAGAATACGAAAAACAGGAATCTCCCCACACCAGGAGGTGACCAAGATGGCCGACCGCTGGGAAGTTTACCGACAGAAGGTTTCGGAGGCTTTTGCCAAACTTGCCGACACGACGCAACGCTTTACCAAGATCGGCAAGATCCGGATGGATATCCTGAGCCTGAAGAAGGAAATCGAGCATCAGCAGATCCTGCTCGGACAACGTGTGTACCAGCTTGTCAAAGAGGGGCAAGCGGAACAAATTGCCGGGGATGAAGTAATCCAGGACCACGTGTCGAGGATCGACGAGCTCAACGAGCAAGTGGCAGCGAAAGAGGCCGAAATCGAAGAATTGCGCAAGGCGAAGGAAGAGGTTTCAGCCGAAGCGCCTGCGGAAGCAGCGGAAAGCGCCGAAGTAGCGCAAGAAGCGAACGCCACGGAGGAAACACCTTCCGAGACAATCGCGCCAACCGAGGGCCAACCCGCTGAAACCGAGGCAAAGCCAAAGTCCAAGCGAAAAACCGGCAAGAAAACCGGCGCCGAGTCCGAAGGGTCCAACGAAAAACACGATGGTTAGAGCGCGTGTCAGGTTCCAGCGAACGAAGCTTAGCCAAGAACGTCGCGGCCACAACACTGGCCGCGCTTCTGTTTTGGAGCGCCAGCGGTTTCTGCGCTCAGCCAGCAACGTCAACCGACACGCTCCGGATCCTCGCAGGCGGTGACATCATGCTGGCAAGCTGGCTCACGCCCATTCTGGACGCGGAGGGTCTGGCTTACCCATTTGCCAACCTTGGCAAGCTCCTGGACCAAGCTGATTTACGAATCTTCAACCTCGAGGCACCGTTCGCTGACAACGGGATACCCTTCAACAAGAAATTCACCTTTCGCGTCCCGCTACGTCACGCAGGCGTGCTGAAAGCAGCCGGCATCAACGCCGTGAATCTGGCCAACAACCACATCCTCGACTACGGACCTGCGGCCTTGCAAAGCACTCTCCGTGTGCTGGACTCGCTCCAAGTTTACCACTTTGGCGCCGGGCAAAACGCTCACTGCGCCTGTCGACCGGTCTTCGTGCACGTAAGAAACACCAAAGTTGCGCTGCTCGGCTACTCGCTCACTTTTCCGAAGGAATTCTACGCCCGTGCGGACAAACCAGGAACCTGTTACGGACACGCCTTTCGCGTTGCCGAAATGGTGCGTGCGGCGGTGGATTCTGGTGCTTTGGTCATCGTGTCGTTCCACTGGGGCACTGAACTGCGCGAAACCCCGCGTCGCTACCAGCGCGACCTGGCTCACGTGGCGGTTGACGCCGGGGCTTCTCTCGTCCTGGGTCATCACCCGCACGTCCTGCAGGGACTGGAGCTTTACAAGGGAAAACTGATCGCTTACAGCCTGGGGAACTTCATCTTCGCCTCGTACAGCGACCGCGCCCGAGACAGTGGCGTCCTGAAGGTTCAGCTCGTCGGGAGCAGGGTCATTGCCGCACAGTTTATCCCGCTGGACGTTTGGAACAAGCGGGTAGCGTTCCAGCCGCGTGTGGCCCAGGGGAGACACGCGAGCCGAATCCTGGAGCATCTGGACGCACTGTCGAGACCGCTCAACAACGGGCATTCAATTCTCACGACCGGCGGCGAGATCCGGCTTCGCGCCACGAAGTTCACTGGCAACCGGTCTGCACGGCGAAGCGCCACCGTGCAAGCCACCGTCCACTGAATTTCGGACGTGTCGACCGCCGGACAAACACCCGCGCCGAGCTCTGTGCAGCCTCTCCGGCACATCCATTCTCAAAGCGCCGCGCCAAGACCGGTGGAAATGGACTCATTTGCAGTGCAACCAAACCTTGGGGGCGAACATGCACGTCGAAGAACCCGCGGCAGAGCGTTTTCTCTACGGCCTCTGGGAAACAGGAGTTGCCGGACGACGCTTCCGCACGACGGACGGCCGTGCGGTGGAAGTCCTGTCGCCTGGGCGTCGCAACACTGACGCCGGGCCGGACTACCGCGACGCTGTCGTCCGAATCGATGGCCGCGTACTGCGGGGAGACATCGAGTTTCACGCGCTTGTGGACGATTGGGAACGTCACGGGCACCACCGCGACCCACGCTACAACAACGTCGTCCTGCACTTCGTGACTTCAGGGTGCCCCAGCGATGCTCGCACCCTGCGGCAGGACGGAGTCGCCGTCCCGATTGTCGATCTCGATCGTCATTTGCCCGAGCCCGCCGAGTCGCTGGAGCAGGCGGGTCTACCAACAACACAGGCTTTCCCCAAGCCGTGCTGGCTACAAGAACAGTCTGCAGAACGTGTCCGGCAGGTGATCGACCGCGCCTCGCGATTCCGTTTGGTGGAAAAAGCAGCACGTTTTCAGGAAGAGCGCCACGCAGATGACTGGGATCAGATCATCTACCGCGGCATTCTGGAAGCGCTGGGCTACGCTAAGAACCAGACACCGGCTCGTGCCCTTGCGGACCGGTTGCCCGTTCGCAGCCTTTGGCAGCACACACAATCCTACGGCGCGTCCGAAGCCGTCACTCACATTCAGGCCTGGCTTTTTGGCGCTGCCGGGTTCCTGGATGGTGGTTCCCCAGTCGACATCCCGTCCGAGACGTTCTTCACAACCCTGAGACAGCTGTGGGAGGGGTTCCCGGAACGCCGAAAGATCGACCCGCTTCCCTTCCAGGCATGGACGTTCTTCCGGTTGAGACCAAGTAACTTCCCCACGCGTCGTCTCGCCGCTGCAGCCGTCCTGGTTGTACGATTTCGCCAACACGGATTCGCCGAAAGCATCGCCAGACTCCTGCGCACGTTGCAGCGTTCCAGGCAACATCCGGCCCACGAACTTGAGAAGCTGCTGATCGTGGAAAGCCACGGTTTCTGGAACCAGCGCGACTGTTTCCTGACGGGAAAACCGCGCAAGGGAGGCCGCGCGCCCCAGCTTTTGGGCAAGGACCGCGCCCGCGACATCGCCGTAAACGTCGTTTTGCCTGCCCTCGCCGCGGTAGCCGGCGAGACCGACGACGGCCACCTGCGCACCACCGTCAATGAAATCTACCGTACCTACCCGCGTTTGCCCGACAACGAGATCCTGCGCACCGTGCGGCAACACGTGTTCCCAACTCTGTCCAACGCGGGGGACGGTGTATCAACCGCGGCCCAGCAACAAGGACTCATTTACCTGTACAAAAACGGCTGTCTGAAAGGGAACTGTGCTCTCTGCGCGCGTCTGGCGGAGAAAACGGCTTCCCCAAACGCTTCGTCCTAAGCGGGTCCTGTGCCCGTCCGGAGTCCTGACAGAACGCTCGACCCGACGGGAAAAAACCCCGGAACTCGTCTTCCCGAAAGCAATTGACATTCAAACGGGGGTGTGGTATATTAGCGCGCCAACGGACGTTACGTGGGCGGAAGGGCAACCGACGAACAGGAGGAAGCTTTCATGGGGAAAACCTTCGCCGAGAAAGTTCTCGGGAAGAAGGCTGGCAAGGAAGTCGTTGCGGGGGAAATTGTCGAAATCGTGCCCGACTTTGCGATGTCGCACGACAACACTGCCGCCATCGCCAAAACATTTGAGAAGATCGGCGTGGCACAGCTCTACGATCCCACCCTTCACGTGATCATCCTGGACCACGCCGCCCCAGCCCCAAACGCAAAATTCGCGGAAAACCACAAAGAGATCCGGGAATTCGTACGGAAGCACGGCATCCCCAACTTCTTCGACATCAACCGCGGCATTTGCCACCAGGTGATGGTTGAAGAGGGCTTTGCCCTGCCGGGACTTGTGGTTGTGGGCTCAGACTCTCACTCAACCACCTACGGGGCAGTGGGTGCATTTGGCACCGGCATTGGTCGCAGCGAGATGGCCGTGATCATGGCAACTGGTCGCATCTGGTTACGCGTACCCGAAACGATGAAGATCGTCGTCCAGGGCACCCCGCCGGAGGGGATCAGCGCCAAGGATATCATGCTGAAGATCATCGGCGACCTGGGAGCGGATGCTGCTACTTACATGGCCGTTGAGTTCACGGGCGAGACGATCCAGCGAATGACGCTCGCCAGCCGGATGGTTCTTGCTAACATGGCCGTCGAGATGGGGGCCAAAATCGGCTACGTTCCGCCGGACGACACCACGCTGGCGTACGTGCGTCCACGCGCTCGCAAAGAATTCGAGGTCGTCCATTCTGACCCGGACGCCAGCTACGCTCAGACACACACTTTCGACGTTTCGAATCTCGAGCCCCAGGTGGCGTGTCCGCACACCGTGGACAATGTAAAGCCGATTTCCGAGGTGAAAGGCACGAAGATCCACCAGGTTTTCTTCGGTTCGTGCACGAACGCCCGACTCGAGGATTTCGAGGTTGTAGCGAAAGCCTTGAAAGGACGGCGAGTCCACCCGGACGTCCGGATGCTGGTGTTCCCCGCCTCGCAGCAGGTTTACCTGGAAGCCCTCAAGAAGGGCTACCTGCAGACCATCCTGGAAGCTGGCGCCATCATCATGAACGCGAACTGCGGGCCGTGCATGGGCAACCACGCAGGGATCCCCGCTTCGGGAGAAGTCAGCCTGAGCACGTCCAACCGGAACTTCCGCGGCCGACAGGGAAACGTGGAATCGGAGGTTTACCTGTGCAGTCCGCTGACCGCGGCGGCTTCGGCCATTGCCGGTGAAATCGCAGACTTTCGTGACGTTCTCTGAGGGCTCGTTGAACAAGCGAACATGAGGCTGAGGTACCCATGGAATTGATCCGAGGTAAAGTCTGGAAGTACGGAGATGACGTCAACACGGACGTAATTTTCCCCGGCAAGTACACGTACACCGTGACCGATCCGGATGAGATGGCAGCCCACGCCCTCGAGGATCTGGACCCCGATTTTGCCAAGAACATGAGGCCGGGCGACATCGTCGTTGCGGGCAAGAATTTCGGCTGCGGCAGCTCGCGGGAACAGGCCGCTTTTGCACTGAAGTACGCAGGTGTCGGTGCGGTTGTCGCCAAGTCCTTTGCCCGCCTCTACTTTCGAAATGCCATTAACGCAGGATTGCCTGTGATCCAGGCCCCGGACGCGGTGGATGCCATTGAACCTGGAGAAATCATCGAAATTGACCTGGAGAAGGGCGAGCTACGGTGCAACGCGGGTACTTTTCGTTTTCCGCCCCTGCCCGACGCCGTGCTGGGCATTTTCCAGGCGGGTGGTTTGATTCCGTACACCCGCAAACGCTTGGGGATCGAAGGCTGATCAACTTTCGCAGCGTTCGACTGCAGCCCTGGACCTGGCTCGCGTCCGGCGCGTTTGAACAACGCCGGGGAGATGCCTTTTGCAGACGGCGAGAGCACGTGCCAGACCCCTGAGTTTCCAGAGAAATACACGAACACTTCGTTTGGAAGGAGAGACCTCATGAGTACCATTTCGCGCAAAATGGCCGAATTTGCCGTGGCACTCCGCTACGAAGATTTGCCTCAGGAAGTAGTTCATCAGACCAAGCGATTCCTGTACGACTCCATCGGCTGCGCACTCGGCGGCTACAATGCACACGATGTGCAGATCGCTCACGATGTTTACAAGGCTCTCGGCGGGGCTCCAGAAGCGGCCGTGATCGGTTCAGGTCTTCGGACATCGTCCTACTACGCGGCCTTTCTGAACAGCCTCATGATTCGCGTACTCGATTACAACGACATCTACTGGAAGGAGGACCCCAGTCATCCCAGCGACTTGATCCCCGCAGCCATGGCCGCCGGCGAGCGGCAACACAAGTCCGGCAAAGATCTGATTACCGCCGTTGTGCTCGCTTACGAATTCGAGCAGCGACTGTGCGAATTTGCCGTGCCTGGATTGCGTGAACGCAAGTGGCACCACGCTTCGCTCACGCAATTTGTTTCTCCCATCGCCGCTGGCAAAATGCTCGATCTCACTGTCGACGAAATGGTGAACGCCATCGGCATCTCCGGTTCCCACAACATGACGCTGGGCGCCGTGACCGCTGGCAAGCTCACGATGATGAAAAACACGGTGGATCCTCTTGCCACGCAGAGTGGTGTGCTGGCCGCACTACTCGCAAAAAACGGCTACACCGGCACCGAAGCCATTTTCGAGGGAAAAGAAGGCCTGATGGACACACTGGGCGGCAAGTTTTTGCCCGAGATCCTGACCGAAGGTCTAGGAGAGTCGTACCGAATCATGCAGTGTGCAATGAAGGCCTACCCCACCGAAGCGCTGACACACTCACCCATCACTGCGACGCTAAAAATCGTCAAGGAACACCAAATCAAGCCAGAAGAAGTGAAAAGCATCACGGTAAAGACGATCGCGCGAGCAGTGGACATCCTGGCGGATCCCAGCAAGTACCACCCAGAATCGAAGGAAACCGCAGACCACAGCTTGCCGTACTGCATCGCTGCAGCCGTAGCCGACGGCATGGTGACCACGGCACAGTTCCAGCCCGCCAAGCTGAAGGACGAACGCATCCTGAACTTGCTGCCAAAAGTCAAGGCCGTAGCGGAGCCGGAATTCGAGAAGATTTTCCCCGAGAAGAAGCCCGCCGAGGTCGTGATCGAAACCGAACGCGGCATTTTCAGCAGCCGTGTGGATTACCCGAAGGGCGACCCACGCGAACCGATGAGCGACGAAGAGTTGGCGCAAAAGTTTGCCGGGCTTACTGCTGACGTCCTTTCCGACAACCGCCGCAGGCGCATTTCCGACGCCATTTGGGCCGTGGACGAGTTCGACGACCTCGAGAAGTTCATGGCGCTTTTGACTCTCGACTGAGGTCAACGTCGGACACAAAGCACGCCTACGGAGCTCCTGAACGGGCTTTCAGACGGGTCGGCAGCGCAGCGTCTGTACACGTTGCGCTGCTTTTGGCTCGCGGAAAGGCCTGCTAAACACGAGGGGTCTCGTCTGGCACTCCTGTTCACGTTACGTGGCACATTTTTCGCTCTGTACAACGGAATGAACAGGACCTTACTCTAACGCTCAAAAACCGAAAAGCCGAACCCGTTTACCCGGGTTCAGTTGCGTTTGTTCTCCGTCTCAGGACAAAGCTCGTCACCCATGCGGGGAATCGAACGCCGCAAGGGCGCGGAATCTCCCAATCCAAGCGGGGATTCCGCAGCAAGCCGCAAACTCTCGGAACATCACACGGAACAACCACCGGGCTGCGGAACCCGGAGCGCATCGTGTTTGTACCAATGCTTGCGGGTGTCTGTTGAAACAGCAGTACCCACAATCGCGTGATGGTTCCCAGCGGAGGTTCACAAATGGCCACACGTACAAAGCGGATTTTGATTGGACTGGCGTCTCCACGAGGTAGCTACACAGCCGATTTGCTCATTGCTCGCGGCTTCTCGATGATGGCCACCGAAGTGGGCTGGAATCCAAACACTGACATTTTCGAAACGGATACAGAGGTGGTCATCCGCATCGAAGCCGCTGGGCTTGATCCCGAGCAACTGAGCGTGCGCCTGCAGGGCGACCGGCTCACAGTACGTGGTTACCGACCGGAATCCCACTCCTGTACGCCAGTCACGTACCAGCAGATGGAAATCTCCTACGGTCCCTTCGAAAAGGTTTTCATTCTACCGGAGGAAATCCGAACGAATCCGATTCGAGCGCAGTACCGACGAGGTGTTCTGGAAATCACCATTTCTAAAGAGCCCGCTGAAACCGAGCAAGAGGACACCGTCGAACTGCAGGTCGAATAAACCCAGGGGAAACGATGACTGAAGAAGACCTCACCAGCATCAAGAGTGAAGAGGAAGTGAAACGCACCGAGATCCCGCGGGAGGTACCGATTCTGCCCTTGCGGGACACGGTAATTTACCCATTCATGGTCACCCCGCTTGTGGTGGCCCGGCCGAAATCCGTACAGCTGATCAACGACGTCGTTGTGGGCGACCGTATCCTCGGCCTTGTGGCACAGAAACAAGCGGAGATCGAAGACCCCACGCCAGAAGACATTTACCAGTACGGAACCGTGGCTACCGTCCTGAAGATGCTCAAATTTCCGGACGGCAGCCTGCGGGTCCTGGTGCAGGGCATGCGGCGCATTCAGGTTGTCAAAGTCATTCAAACGGAGCCGTACTTCAAGGCCATCGTACGCCCACTCGACGAAATCGTGGAACCGAGCACAGAGCTCGACGCTCTGGCTAACACGGTGAGTTCGCTCTTCCAGCGCGTGGTCAACATGTCGCCCCACCTGCCTGACGAGCTTTCTGTGGCGGCCATGAACACACCGGACCCAGGACGCCTGGCGGACCTGGTAGCCAGCAACCTGACTTTGCCCACGGAAGAAAAGCAGGCCCTGCTCGAAGAGCTGAACGTCAAAAAACGCCTGGAGAAGCTGGTCGTTCACCTGAACCGCCTGCTCGAGGTCCTGGAAATGAGTTCGAAGATCCAGGACCAGGTACAGTCTGAACTGAGCAAGAGCCAGCGTGAGTACTTCCTGCGCGAGCAGCTCAAAGCCATTCAAAAAGAGCTCGGCATGGAAGACGAGCGCACAGCCGAAATCAAAGAGCTGCGCGAGAAAATCAAGCAGGCGAAAATGCCCGAGGAGGCGGAAAAGGAAGCCCTCCGGGAGCTCGACCGCTTGGCCAAGATGCCTCCCGGTGCGGCCGAGTACACCGTGGCGCGCACGTACCTGGACTGGCTTGTGTCGCTGCCCTGGGCCGTTTCTACCGAAGACAACCTCGACATCAAACGGGCCAAGAAGATTCTCGACGAGGACCACTACGATTTGGAGCGCGTGAAGGAGCGGATCCTGGAATTCCTGGCCGTCCGCAAGTTGAAGCAGGACATGAAGGGGCCAATCCTGGCCTTTGTTGGTCCACCCGGCGTTGGCAAGACCTCGTTGGGCCGCTCCATCGCGCGCGCGCTCGGCCGGAAATTCGTGCGCATCTCTCTCGGTGGCGTGCGCGACGAAGCCGAAATCCGCGGTCACCGGCGCACGTACATCGGCGCACTGCCGGGACGGATCATTCGCGGCCTTCGCACCGCCGGCAGCAACAACCCAGTGTTCATGCTTGACGAAGTCGACAAACTCGGTGCCGACTTCCGCGGGGACCCTTCGAGTGCTTTGCTCGAGGTCCTCGATCCCGAGCAAAACAACTCGTTTACAGATCATTACTTGGACGTGCCTTTCGACCTGTCCAAGGTCATGTTCATCTGCACTGCCAACGTGCTCGACACCATTCCTCCTGCCTTGCGCGACCGGATGGAAGTGCTGGAGCTTCCCGGCTACACTGAGGAAGAAAAGCTGGCCATCGCGTTTCGGTACTTGATTCCCCGCCAGCTGGAGCAACACGGGCTCACTGCCAAGAACCTGCGTTTTCAGAAGCGGGCCGTGCGCCGCATCATCCGCGAGTACACGCGCGAGGCCGGTTTACGCAACCTGGAGCGTGAAATCGCCAACGTGTGCCGGAAAGTGGCGAAGAAAATCGCCATGGAAGGACCGGCTACCGAAGTCCTGACTTACGCGAAAGTGCCGGAGTACCTGGGTCCGCCGCGTTTCTACTACGAAATTGCCGAACGTACGTCGGAGCCCGGTGTGGCCACCGGTCTGGCTTGGACACCGTCTGGCGGCGACATCCTTTTCGTCGAGGCCACACGCATGCCGGGTTCCAAACAGCTCATTCTGACCGGCCAACTCGGCGACGTGATGCGCGAGTCGGCCCAGGCCGCCCTTTCCTGGGTGCGCTCGCACGCTACAGACTTGCGGATCGACGAGCGCTTTTTCGACCGCTACGACATTCACGTGCATGTGCCGGCGGGCGCAATTCCAAAGGATGGCCCCTCGGCAGGCGTCACCATCGTAACCGCCCTCGTGTCTCTGCTCACTGGGCGACCTGTGCGCAGCGACCTGGCCATGACCGGAGAGATCACCCTGCGCGGTAAAGTGCTACCGGTCGGCGGCATCAAAGAGAAGGTCCTTGCCGCGCACCGGGCTGGCATCCGCACTGTGATCTTGCCCAAGCGAAACAAGAAAGACCTGGAAGAAGTGCCGAAGGAAGTGCTCGAGGACATCGAATTCCATTTTGTCGATCGCGTTGAACAGGTGCTGCGGGTTGCATTTGCCAAAAAGAAGAGCAAGCGCAAAGCCGCTTCGAGCAAAGCGGCGGCAGGCGAACGCGAAGCAGCCGAGTCCGTGAAATGAGCTGAATGTCTGGCAGAAGCGCCTCCCGCTCCGACTTCGCGACGGGGGGACCGCCCGTGCCGCTCCAGCCGAGTCGGTCGTGTTTACCACAGACGCTTATCCAAAAGCACGGCAGCAGGTTGGGCGGGAACAGCACACACCGGCGGGGAAGACGCGCCGGCTGCTCACCCGATGTCCCTCTACACGAGCAAAACAGTGGAATGATTGTTGAACCAAAACCAACACCCGGACCAGTAGCATGGACGAGACCCAAGTTCAACGCATCCAGCAAAAACTCCGTGAACTCGGCCAGGAGCACGTTCTCCGCTTTTGGGATGAGCTGAGCGGCGAACAGCGCGTAAGGCTGACCGAGCAAATCGAAAATCTGGACGCCGAATTGCTCCGCCATTTGCAACACCTGCTGCGCGAACACCTCTCCGGCACACGCCCGCGTGGGGAGCTCGAGCCGGTTGAAATGGTCCGCGTACCGACCACCGAAGAGGATCGGGCGCGCCATCGGCGGGCACAAGACGTGGGCAAGGAAGCCCTGCGGCTCGGCAAAGTGGCAGCACTTCTGGTCGCGGGGGGGCAAGCAACTCGCCTCGGCTACCCGGGTCCCAAAGGGACTTTCCCCATCGGTCCCGTGACCGATCGCAGTCTGTACCAGTACCAGGCCGAGAAAATCCGTGCGCTCGGTCGGCGTTACGGGGTCACGCCGCCGTGGGCCATCATGACCAGTCCAGCCACGGATGAAGCCACACGGCGTTTTTTTGAGGAACACAACTTCTTCGGCCTCGATCGCGACCGCGTGTTCTTCTTCGTTCAGCACACGGTACCCGCCCTGGACCCAGAAGGCAAGTTGCTCCTGGCCGAAAAACACCAGATCGCTGAAAGTCCCAACGGGCACGGCGGTGTGTTCGAAGCCATCGCCGAAAGCGGTGTCCTTGACCAGCTTGCCGCACTCGGCGTCGAGGTCTTGTTCCACTTCCAGGTCGACAACCCGTTGATCAAAATTTGTGATCCTGTGTTCGTCGGCTACCACTTGCTCGAGAAAGCCGACATGAGCGCCAAGGTGCTCAAGAAACGCGACCCGTACGAGAAGCTGGGCGTAGTCGGCAAACTGGACGGCAAGTACGCCGTCATCGAGTACAGCGACCTGACAACCGAAGAAATGGAAGCACGCACCGCCGACGGCGAACTCAAGTACTGGGCCGGCAGCATCGCGATTCATTGTTACAATGTCGATTTCGTCCGTCGCGTCCTGGACACCGGCACAGGTCTTCCCTACCACGTGGCTCACAAAAAGGTACCCCACGTGACCCCACAGGGTGAGCGCGTGACTCCGGAAGAACCCAACGCCTACAAGTTCGAACGCTTCGTCTTCGACGCCCTACAATTCGCCGAGCGTGCTGTTTTTCAAGAAGTCCTGCGCGAGGAAGAGTTCAGTCCTGTCAAGAACGCAACCGGGGCAGATTCTCCCGAGACAGCTCGGCAAGACCTCGTCAGGGTGTTTTCGGAGTGGCTGGAGGCAGCCGGTGTGAAGGTACCACGCCACGACAACGGCGTACCGGTGTACCCGATCGAGATCAGTCCGCTGTTTGCCGAAGGCCCTGAGGAGCTTCATCGCAAGCTACCGGCGGGCTTCAGAGTCACCGGCCCCACAGTACTCGAGTAACTCCACCGCAAGGAGAGGCATTTACGTTCCTTTGCACAAACGGAAACGCGGCTTGTGGGACGACGGCGTGCAACATTCCTACGATTCCTGGCGATCTTCCTGGTTTTGCTTCTTCTGGGCACTGGTGCTCTGACGCTCCTCGTGCGTCACTACTTTCCTCCTGAAGAAGTTGCCCGTCTGCTTTCTGACGTTCTCACCGACAAAACCGGCTACTCGGTGCGCATCTCACGCATCCACTTCAATCTGCTTCGTGGTTTCGAAATCGACAATTTGTGCCTGCGCGCAGATCGCACCCATCGCAAGGCCCCGCTCGACTCCGTGCACGTGGCCCAGGTGACCTTACGTTACAGCTTCTGGCAGTTGCTACACCGCATCCTGCGCGTTCACACAGTAGAGGTGGACGCTCCGCATGCGTGGCTTTCTCTGCAACCAACCCAGCAACCGGACACCGTTCGCGTCGACACCTCGCCGGAAACATCCCGGGCGCGTTCCAAGCTCCCCGTTTCTGTCGACCTGAAACGCCTGAGCATTCGCAACTTCGGCATCACCGCACGCTTGCACCAGCCGCAAAGGGTTGCGGAACTTCAAACCGCAGGTTGGAATCTGGAGCTCTCCGGCCTTAACCTCAAGCGCACCAACAGCAGCCTGAAATTTCAGCACCTCAGTGTGCAACACCCAGCGGGTAACCTACGCGTTCGCGTCGCCGCCGACACGTTCCAAATCTCGGCCTCCCTAACAACAAAGGTGGACTTTTCACTTGCCGGAAACCATTTGCCGGACAGCGGTCGTGTCAGTCTGTCGCTCTTAATCCGCAGCGACACACTGCGCATCCTTTCCCCACACCGCCGCCTCAGGGTGAGAAACCTCCCCACACTCGTCGCGTTGAACACGAACGGCTTCCTAAAGGTCCCCCTGTCTCAACCTGTTGACTCTTCTCGCGTTCGCGTCGCCGCCGACACGTTCCAAATCTCGGCCTCCCTAACAACAAAGGTGGACCTTTCACTTGCAGGAAACTATTTGCCGGACAGCGGTCATGTCAGTCTGTCGCTCTTAATCCGCAGCGACACACTGCGCATCCTTTCCCCACATCGCCGCCTCAGGGTGAGAAACCTCCCCACACTCGTCGCGTTGAACACGAACGGCTTCCTAAAGGTCCCCCTGTCTCAACCTGTTGACTCTCCCCGAGTTCGCGTTTCGACACCCACATTTCACGTTGGGTTTCCAACGCTCACGCTTCGTTTGCTCGGGTCATCCCTGTTCAACGGACATCTCAGTGTACGGGCCGATTCGGGTGGGCACGATGTCTCCCTCTCACTTGGTGAGGCAAGCTTCCCCCTGAACGCCTGGGTCCACGTACTTTATCAGGCTCTGCCGGAGCTCGCCACCCCGTTGGACAGCGCCAGTTTGAAAAACACGGCGCTTCGTCTCTCGTTTGTCGAGCTGCGGGGGCACGGAAAGAAATCACCCACCGAGTCCGTGTCCGCAAGTTTGGCGGGTCTGGTGACCGCACCGCGTCTTTTTCACCCGGCCTCTCAAACCGCCGTCGAATCTCTTCGCACCGATTTTGATCTGGCTGGTTCGGCTGTGAATTCTCGGTTGCGCAAGCTTGACGTGCACGCGCTCGCCCTCGCAAGCGGTGTTGCGACCCAGACCGGAACGCGTTTTGTGTCCCTGAACAACGTCACGCTCGAGGTTGGCGCGACACTGGACAGTACCCTGTGGCTCCACACGGCCGACCTGGACTTCGAAATCGACGACGCCCTGGGTGGCACCGCTTTTGTCCGTTCGCACTGGTTCACGCCGGGCAAACGCGCGAGCCTTCGCGGCGAACTTCAGTCCCGGCTGCGAGGGCTCCAGATCGCCAACCTGACGGACCAGCCCCTCCACGGCCGTCTGGACTTCCACTCGGTTGTGCGGGTTCCCGGTGACGGAAGCGTGCAGGCAACCGCTTCGTGGCTTGCCGACTCACTTGTCCTTGAAACCCCGGAACAGCCCATCGCTTTTCCTCCTCTCCGGGGCCAATTCAAGGGTCGCGGGCTCTTCAACCCGGAAACACGCTACACCTCCCTTCGGAACTGGCAGCTCTGGCTCCCCGGCTTTCTGGTTGCTCAGGGAGATCTGCGGGTTCTCCGGGACTCTGTTCACGTTGTCCTACACCGTCTCCGGACGCAGCCCGGGAAAATCGTCGACTGGGCACGTCCGCTTCTGCCCGAAACATCCAGCGACATCGTGCTCGGCGGCACCGTGGGCGGTGCAGCTGACCTCCGTTTTTCACGGCGGCAGAGTGCCCTGGCCGGGAGTTTGTACGTGACCGACGGCCTTTTTGCCAAGCCCTCGTCTGAATTCGCAGCCGGGCAAATCCGTTTCAGCGCCCGTTTTTCGGGCGCCTTTGACAGCCTCGGGGTCAACGGCACTGGTCGGCTGGACAGCCTTTGGCTCGGCAGTTTTGGACGTCGGCCCCTTCGGGGTACGACGTTCCGCGTAATTGCCACGGTCCTGCCGGAACTCGCCTTGATTCGCCTGGACACCGTCACAGCACAGCACACGCCCCTCGGCCTGTTTGCTTCCGGGCACGGCGAAATCTCGTCGGCGACCCCCGACACACAGGTCGTCAAGCTGGACTACGTTTTCCACGTCTCGGCCGACTCTTTCGGACCCCTCGGCGACGTGGCCCAACTCCGGGGCGTAGCGGCAGGCGATGGTCGCGTTCGGATGTTTGGCGATCTGCTCCAGGTTCAGGGAACGATCCGCCCCCGCTCCCTTTGTGCTCGTTTGGCGAGTGGCGTGGAGCTGGACACGGTCGCCGGCAAGGTCAGCTACGACTTCTGGTTCGATCTGTCAGGAGAGGAACCGGTTTTCCTGGCCGACAGTCCGGATGAGTTTCCAAATTCGTTGCGAGAAATCCAGTACGCCAGCTGGCGTTGGCTTACACCTCCAGGCGACACGCTTTACGTACGGCACATTCGCTTCCTGCGGTACCGCTTGGAGAGTCTGCGCGCTGATGTTCTGGCACGCAACGGCTTTGTCTACGTACCTTTCTTTCGCGTCAATGCGTACGGAGGCGCCGTGGGAGGCCACCTCTTGTTGAACTACCAAAACCGAACGTCACTTACCGGCGCCTTTGCGGCGGACATTCAGATTTCGCGCTTGAACACGGCTCTCCTCAACCCGGCACGCCGACGGAAGAACTCTTACGTCACAGGCACAATCCGTTTGCGCGGACAGGGTTTTACGCCGGAATCCCTCACCAACGTACGCGGACTGGTACAGTTCACTGAACTGGGGCCCACAGTAGCCGACGACATCCTGGCTTCTCTTGACCCGAGCGGATTGAACCCGGGCATTCGAAACACGCGTAGACTCCTGGCTCTTGGCTTTCGTCCCTTGCAGATGAGCTTTCAGCTCCGGCAGGGCTACTTTTACCCCAGTCTCAAGCTCAAACAACCGTGGTTCAGCCCCGTTCGTCTCAGCGGAGGTCGAATCGACATGGGCCGCTTACCGCTGGAACCGTTTCTCCGGACGGCCCAAGCTGGCGGGTTGTCACCGTGAAAAAGGCTTTTTCCCCAACCCTCTTGCTTCTCCTTCTGGTGGCGGGCTGCGCCATCCAGGTGCCGGACGTGAAGGTAAACCTGGAAAGGCCACCCCTGCAGAGGAAAGCAGTAGGCACCTTTCAGGTACCCTCAACGGGCGTTTCAGACGTGTTGGTCGGCACCTTGGCCGAGGACGGCCTTCCGGCCGTCCGGGAGGCAAGGCTCCGGCAAAAGCAACGCCGCGCCGACCTCGACACCCTGGAGGCACGCGGCGTAGTGGGCGAAACCCGAACGGGGACCGTGGTGTTACTTCACCCCGAGCAACTGCGTTCCGCGCTGGCAAGACGCCGGGCAAGTAAACTGGTCGAAGCGGAAAACAGAGACAGGGAAGTGGTGAAAAGTTGGCTTCGAACCGTGCTTGCGGTTTCCTTTGCCGATCTGAAGCTGTCGCTCGACGCCGACCTGGCCCGGTACTACCGCGAGCTTGCGCCGCTGGGGGCCTGGATTGAAACCGGAAAAGACACGTGGGTGCGCAAAGAAAAATGATTCGGCGGATCGGTACAGTGCGACTCTCCGGTGTCCTCCTGTCGCTGCTCCTCGGCTGTCTTACGGTGCAGGCGGAAGACGTCCGTTCCACTGTGCCTGACACGGCCATCGTTCGCGTCACGACTCACCCGGCTGTGGACATCGAGCCCGCCGTTTCGCCTGACGGCCGCTGGGTCGCTTTTGCCTCCAACAGGTCCGGTAACTTCGACATCTGGGTGAAACCCGTGGAAGGCGGTGTCGCCTACAGGATCACTTCCCACCCAGCCGACGACCGACAACCGCGCTGGACC
Source organism: uncultured Cytophagia bacterium (assembly GCA_964644845.1). Classification (GTDB taxonomy): domain Bacteria; phylum Zhuqueibacterota; class Zhuqueibacteria; order Oleimicrobiales; family Geothermoviventaceae; genus Geothermovivens. The sequence goes on from CAZXXS010000012.1 coordinate 72,461, forward strand.
CACGACGGCCACGGCGTTCTTTTCGTGTCCCAACGTAGCGATCCAAACGGCGACATCTGGCGCATCGACATCCGGCGCCGCGGCAATGTGGCGTGGTCTTACGGCAAACCACGTTGTCTCACTCCGCGCGTCTGCTACGATGCTCAACCCGACGCGCACCCAAACGGGAAATTCGCCGTCTTCGTCTCAGATCGGAGCGGCGAAGCGGCAATCTGGCTGCTCAAGCTCAAGAATCGCCACACCCACCTGCTGTGGCGAGGGCCGGCTCTTTGGCCACGCTGGTCACCGGACGGACGCTGGCTGGCCTGGATCGCGCCTGACAGCACGGGCTGGTCCCTCCATTTCGCGGCTTTCGATGCCAAACGCGACACGTTGGGTGGCCCCGTGTTCACGGTTCAGGGACCCGAGGGACAACCTGTCAGTTTCGACTGGAACCCTTTCGGTGCCCACCTGGCCTGCCTGGTAAAAATGCAGCCGGAAACGACCCTCCTCCACCGTCCAAACAACGGCGCGGTTTGGATTCTTCCAGCCCCGGATTCAGTCGTGACCCGGCTTCCGGCCAAGATGGTGGCAGGCGACACATTGCCACGCGCATCTTACCGGCTTTCGTACCCGACAAGGCAGTTTCTCGGTCTCTGCTGGCGCCACGGTCGTTACGTGATCGTTACAGCCGGATCCGACAGCACCAGTGATTTGCTCCGTTGGCCAGCCTCCGGAAGAATCCCCAAACAAGCGACACCGGGGGCGCAGCTCCGCTACGCTGAGCACTTGGGCGCGAGCCCAACTCACCTCAGGAACACGGCTCTTCGAGTGCCCAAGCCCACCTTTCTCTGGAAAAAAATCGAGGCTTTTGCCCGCGTGGTGGATTTCCACACAGCTCGAAGCCCGAACACAGCCCGCGCGCTCTACGCTCAGGCTTGCACCGCCTGGCTCGCGGGAGACCCAACGTTGGCACAGCTCGCTTTGACTCGCCTGCGCCAACTTCCTGCTGAACCAGGTGACCTGACCGCGGCTGCCGCCTTGCTCCACGCCGATCTCCGCGCCTTTTCACCTGGTCGCACGCTTCTCACGGCACGCTGTGTCGCGCGCGACTCCCTGGCTCTGACCACTTACCGGAGACTCTTCACAAACCCAGCAACACCCGTCCGAATCCGGGCTTTTGCCGCCTTGCGCCTTGGTCAAATCGACGCGCACCAACACCGGGCCGCGGCGCTTGCCCTGCTCGACACACTCAGCGTCCTCTTCCCCCTGCAAAGAGACATCACGCTGGCCGCCTGGTTGGAAATCGCGCGAGTCCAGGCACACACGAACCCTGTCGAAGCCCACCGCCACGCGCTTGCTGTGCTCCGTCAGGCCAGTACTTACCCCGAGCTTGCCACCGAAGCCGTGCAGCTGCTTCTGACAGGTGGAACCACTTCCATTGCGTCTGTAGAGGATTCACTCCAGGCTGCTTTGGCTCTCGCCGACACGCTCGACTCGCCAGCCGGAGCTCTTCACCTGAGACTCTGGGTGGCCACGCGCGCTCTCGCGCGTTGTGACACGGCGCTCGCCGAGCGCGCGCTCTTAGGAATCCACAACCTCGTCGTTCACACATCTGAGGTTCGACGTCGCTTTTTGACCCTTCGGGCCCGGCTTTACCTGCTGAAAGGCCAGCCCTCGGGTGCCCTCGCGGTTCTGCGAACGGCCCCGCTCGACTCCGTACCGCCGGCCCTTGTGGTGCGCGCCTTCACTGCCCTTGGCGATTCGCTGAGCCAAACGGGAAATCCCCGCCGCGCCTACCGCGCGTACAAGCGGGCGTGGCCCTACGCATCTTCGGACGCAGTGCTGCACCGGAAACTTGTTCTTGCCGCTCTGCGCGCCGGCAAACTGGCGGACCTGACCGCTGCGTACGCGCAAGCACGAAGGCTTCACCCCGAAAACCCCGTTTTCGACTACGCCTACGGCCTCTGCCTGTACTACCAGGCCACCGCCAACGCCATTCGCACCGACAACCCGCTCGAAATTGACATCGGCAGCCTCAAAACCTCTCTACACGTTCTGGAATTGACGTTGCGCAAAAACTCCAGCCTCGTTCCAGCCTACTTGGCTTTGGCCAAAGACTACGAGGCTCTTGAAACCGCCCTGGCGGCCCGTCAGCAGAAGAAAACCGCCTGGATTGGGAGAGCCACCCGTTTCGTCTTCGCACCCGCCATCTTCGCCTTCAAAACCATCACGCGTCGCAGGGGCGAGCCCAAGCGAAGGTACTACGAACGAGCCATCGACGCTCTGACCATCGCTCTCCAGATCAACGACGAGCGCAAGAACCCAAGGCTTGAGGCGGACCTCTACGAGAGCCTGGCGCACAACACCTTTGCCCTCGGACAGTACAGTTACCGTCAGGCGCTCGTTTACTTCGAGAAACGGCTGGCCCTGGATTCGACTTTTTCTTCTCCAGAAGAACGTCTGCGCTTTTTCGAACGAATGGGGCACTGCGCTTTCTTCGCCGCCAAGTACGCTTTGGCAGCCTGGGCTTTCGACAACGCTGTGATCACAGCAGAAAAGCTGCACAGGCAGAATGTGCTTCCTGCCTTGCTTACGGACCTTGGCACAGCTCTGAGCTTTGCGGGCAACCACCAGAAAGCCATGACCGTGTTCCACCGCCTTCTCCGTTTCCCAACCACGCTTTCGAGCCCCTACCACCGCGAGCGCGCCTACCGGAATCTGGCCCTTGCCCACCTCGGCGCGGCCCAAATTGACAGCGCCCTGTGGTACGTCGCAAAAGCCCTTGCACTCCTGGAGTCCGGTGCCGTGACCGAAACAAAACGGCCGGCCGTGAGGTTAAGAATCGCCTTTCTTGGTTGGGTTTTTCCCGTGCCTTTTCTCGACCTCCGCCGCTACGGTCTGGTGCCAGCCCAGGCCGGCCCGGAGGATCTGACGCGCGCCGAAGAAATGGCTCTGCTGCTCCAGATTCAGTCCGACGCGCTCCTTTACCGCGGCCAACTTGCCGGGGTCATTCGGGCACTGTCTGGCAAGAGCGCCGCATTCAAGAAAGCAGGCGACCGATCAGCCCGGGCTGTAGTTGAGAACAACCTCGGGGTCGTGTGCATGCTGGCCGACCTCCCAGAACAGGCCTGGGCACACCTGGTGAGGGCGTGGAACCTCGCCGAGGACGCCTCCCGCTTGGAGGGCCAGGTGCAAAATGTTGAGGCCTTGGTGGAAATGCTTCGGCTGCGCCTTACCCTGCACCCGCCGTCCACGATGGAAGCGCTGCAGCGACTGCAGAACGACGCAAGGACCTTGCGCACGCTAATTCGCCGCACACACAAGGCTCTCACCAAGACCGGGGTCCGCCTGCCCTCGCTGGACGTACGTCTGTCGCTGGCCAACATCCGCTTCCGCCAGACAATCGCCCCACTGTTTTCCCTCGTGCAGCGCGATTCAACTGTGTACCTTTCTTCACCACCGTCGGTGCCGGACACACTCGTTTCGCTTGCACAGCACCTTGCCGCCCTCCGAGATCGCGTCGACTCCCTTGCGCTGCCCGTTCTCTCCGTTCGCTACCTCCAAACCGAAGCAGCCATCCTGCAAAACCTCGGCGACGTGCGTCGCGCTTACCGAGCGCTCAACCAACTGCGGCTTCTGGCCGAAGCACGCGGGGACACAGCCGAGGCAGCACGACAAGAAATCCGAATCGCCTGTTTGCTCGCGCAAGTAGCTCCCTCGCAACGCGTCGCGTTACGCGCAGGCTGGCAACCGGAAGCCCTGGCGCGTCGCGGTGCATTGCGGCTCGTTGCCGCTCTGCTCAAGAACCGCTCGGCTGGTCCGGCGGACCGGCAGCTCCTCCATGCCGCTGCAACTGTCCAGATTCTCGCCAGCTTGAACCAGAAAGACCCCGACGCAGCTTTTCGGATTGTTCGCCGCTTCCACAACCAACTGGCGGCTCTGCTGCTTGCCCCTTACCATCCCCGGAAGGGTCAGGCCGACCGGATTTGGTCGCTCGTTTTCCAGCAACTCCGGGACCAGCTCCTCGCTGAAGCCGAAACGCTCCAACCCCAAAGCAGTGCAAAAATCGGACTCGCTGGAGGAAGCGGCACCGCCCCGGCGCTGGACAGCCTTCGTCTCCACTTGCCTGCCCTCTACCGTGCCGCAAGAACTCTGCTTGCACCACCCGCACAGCCGCGGGTTGCTCTTTACGCCTGGTGCAGCCGCAAGTCCAGCACCTGGTTTCTCGTGCGCGATGATTCCGTTCGCGTTTTCCACCGCAAACCACCCCGGTCGGTAGCCACGGACTCGCTACCCGTGTGGCCCGATCCCCTCAACGGTAGATGGGCGGACACGTTGTTCGTGCTCCCAACCGCGGAAGGGGAAACAACAGCAGCCGGAACTGCTTCGCTTTTGTGGTTACACAGCAACGCCGTGCAACCGCTCTACTCCTTCGTACTGGCTCCAGGCGAAAACCCCGTCCAGTTTCGGCGTCCCACCCTGGCGGAATTGCTCTTTTCGAAGCGGTCCAACCCGCAGAAGCTGCTTCTGACCGGCAAACGCCGTTCCGAAGTCGGTTTCCTCCTCCGCTGGCTCCGCACCGCAACGGCGGACATTCCGTAGCGCCCGCAGAGCAGCTTGTGTGCACCCCAGTACCGACGGTTTGCAATGCGACCTCCCCGCTCTTGGAAATCAACACTCTGTCCTCGTACTGTCTCTTCCCCAAAACTGGAGCGTCAAAAAGAGTGAATTTGACAATCTCGGGAATGACTGCGCCGCTCAGCGTGTTGCCGCTTCGGGGGTTGGCTACGTTCCTTTCACCTGCTCCGCACACCCTCGCACGCAGACGGGCGGGCACGGTCCAATCGTATCGAGACGCAACCGTATTTTGCAACATCTGATTGCACCGCCGCGCCGTAGAGGGACGAAACAGGCCACCGTCCCAGCAGTTCGGACGCGTGGCCGACGTGACGAAAAAAGCCGGCAACTGAACAGCGGAAGAGGCTCAAGCGACTATTTTGGCAAATGACACGGAGGGAGGGAAAATGTCTTCAAGTCTTTGCGTCGATCTGAAAGGCAAAACGGCGCTGGTCACAGGGGGCTCACGGGGCATCGGCCGAGCCATCGCCCTGAGGCTGGCCGAAGCCGGTGCCAACGTGGCCATCAACTACCTGCGTCATCGCACTGCAGCCTCCGAAACCGCTCAGGCCATCGAGGAGCGGGGAGCTCGAGCACTGATTCTCAAAGCCAACGTGGGGGAAGAAGACCACGTCCAGCGCATGTTCGACGAAATCGGGAAAACGTTTGGGAAACTCGACATTCTGGTCAGCAACGCCGCTTCCGGGGTGCTCAAACCGGCGCTCGAACTCAAGCTCAAACATTTTCACCACACAATGGACATTAACGCCGCGACGTTGCTTCCGCTGACGCAGCACGCTGTTCAGCTGATGGGAGCAAGCGGCGGGCGAATTGTCGCTGTTTCCAGTCTCGGTGCCGTCCGAGCAATCCCGAACTACACCGCCGTGGGAGCATCCAAAGCAGCCCTGGAGTCGTTGGTTCGCCACCTGGCTGTGGAACTTGCCCCCAGAAACATCAACGTCAACGCCGTGTCGGCCGGCGTCGTGGAAACCGACGCGCTGCGTCACTTCCCCAACCGCGAGCAATTGCTGCAAGCTTCTCTGGAGCGCACTCCGGCGGGTCGCCTCACCACACCTGCGGACGTTGCCGACGTCGTCCTGTTTCTGGTGTCCGACTTAGCCCGGATGATCGTCGGACAAACGATCATCGTGGATGGTGGGTATTCAATCATGGGGTAGCTGAAGGAGCCCCCGGAGACTCCCGCAATCAAACGAAGACGGGTTGCACGCCGCTTGCGCAGGTGTAACCCGTCTTCAGTTCAAAACTCGCTCAGTCCTTTGAAAATGCGCGACTACCTCACCGAAACTAACTTCTTCGCGCCCCGCTACGGCATGCCCACACCTCAAAGCCGATCAGCAGGGATGGAACCGCCTCCGCAGTTTCGCACCCCTCGGCAAACCAAGCCCGTCCCCGGCAGCCGGTTCGACGCTCACAACTGCAACACCAGGCTGAAAATCTGGCTGTTTCCGAGAATGCGGTAGTTCGCCAGCGCGTAGTCGAAACGCAGTTTCGTCCAGCCCAGATCGTACTGCAACCCGCCGCCGAACGTGTAACTCTGTGTGTCGTAGGTGTTGAACTCGTCCTTCGTGAGCGGCACGCCGTAGTAGCCCGCCCGCAGGAAGAGGATGCGGTTCCACTCGTATTCAACTCCTGCACCGGCGCGCAAAAGGGCGTCCATCCCGTCCCACATTTCGTAACTGACCGTCAACCTGTTGGTCTCGCTCGTCTGCACCTGCCCTTGCTGACCGACCAACTCGATGGAGGTGCCAATCCGCAGTAGTAGCGGCAACGGCCAATCGTCGGTCTTCAGTTCAGCGGCGACTTTCCGCTCGGCTGGGTTGTTCGCGTAGCGGTCGTGTGTTACCCTCAAATCCGGACCAGCCAGATGGAGGCTCCCGCCGAAATTGGCCAGGTTCATGCCCAATTTCATGCCGAGGACACCGGTGTCCAGTAACGACCCAAGATCCATGGCGAAACCACGCGCTTTCTCGCGCCAGATGCCCTCACTGACGAATTTCACCTTGATCCCAAGCGTCAGCCTGTCGGTAACAAAGCGCGCGTAGGAGAGCCCGATCGCGTAGTCCTCCATCCGGTAGTACGTGTCCATGCCGTTCGGATGCTCAAGGGTGGTCACTTCGATGTCGTCCGTGCCCACGTAGTTCACACTGATGCCCAAGGCGCTCGATGCGGGCATCGGCATGATGAATCCGAGAAAAGTGTGGTAGATCCCCGCGTTCTCGTAAAGATTCGACCGCGCCACGAAAAAGGTCTTACGATCGATCGTTGAAATAGCAGCCGGATTCCAGTACAGACTGGCTGGCTCGCCGGCCATGGAAACCGCCGTGCCGCCCAGAGCCATGGCCCTGGCGCCCACACCCAGTTTCAGGAACTGGCCCGCTGCTGTGGCCACCCGGCTGATGTCCTGCGCAAAGCCAGAACTCGCCATCAGTAATGCCAGCAGTGTGGCAAGAGCCATTCTTCTTTTCATCATGATCTCCCTCGCTAAGCTTCCACGCACTGCCAACATCCGCAACCTGCCCGGTCAGCGGATGATCGAGAACTTGCCCACCTTCTTGGCGCCGTCTGGCGTCTCAACCACGTAGAGGTACAAACCGTAGGCGACCTCCTGGTTGTTGAAGTTGAGCATGTTCCACGGCTCAGTGCTGTTGGTTTCGCTCTTGTGCTCCAGCTTGGCCACCTTTTCACCCGTCAAGGTGAAAATCGAAATCGTGCACTCGCTGGGGAGATTAGTGAAATGGATCGACGGCTCGTTGGGATCGATCTCCCACTCCGCCGACACGATGTACGGGTTGGGTACAACGCGAACCTTCTCCAGATCTTCGCTGACGATTTTACGCACAGAGAAGTGCTCTGTGTCGATCTCGTAGAAATCCCGGCCAGCTACAAAGGGCTTGGTGGTCACGGCTTTGTAAATGTCGCCGGTCGTCGGCGGAACGTTCTCCACGGTAGTGTCCGGGTTCTGTTTGATGATGAACTTGTACGTGAACTTGCCGTCTTCCCGCAGGTTGATCACGTCGCCACTCGTCCACGAGGCTTTCATCTCGTCGGTTGTGTCCGTGGAGGCCTGCGGAAACACACCGATGTCCGCCTTCTCACCCGTCACCAGATTCACGATTTCAAAGGGAACGTGGAAACCTCGAGGGGCAAATGCGTCCGTACCCTGTTCCGTAAACCGAATCTCGTAATCAGCAGCCGGTGGATTCGGACCAGCCGATTTCATTTCTACCAGCCAGGTGGTCTTCGGTTCGGAACCATCGGTGCGGTACCAGCCGGAACTGTCCTGAAGGATCTCGATGCCCGGGTAGTTCACAATTTCCAATCGGATGCCGTCGAAAATCGGCCCTTCTTCACCCGAGATCTCCGTCGCACCTCTTACTACCATCTGGCCGGTTTCCTGGTCAGTCACGTCGTACAGCAAGCTACCGGGCTGTGTGCTGTCGTCGAACGACAACACGTACTTGTGGCCGGTGACGGCGAATTCGTCGATCACCGCCACATTGATCGGACCGTTGCCGAGCGTTCCCTCGAGCGGCTTGACCTCCACTGTTGGAGAAACGAAGTTGCTCGCCGGCGGGCCGGGCACAACTTCCACCAAATTCGGGTCAGAACCCGGGTTGTTCCCTTTGGCCGTCTCCAGATAGTTCAGCGCGGGCCATCCGTCGGGATTCCACTGTGGGTCGTCCAGGACACCGCGATCGTAAGCCGTCACGGTGTACCAGTACGTCACACCGTTCTTGACGTTGTTGTCCGTCCACGTGTGAACCAACCCCGTGTCTTTGCCTCGATCCAGGTGGGGGTACTGCGGATCAAGACCAGTGATGCCGTCTTTCAGGTCAAACTGGGCTATGGGCAAGAAACCCACTTCCTGCCCCGTGCCGTCGTAAATCCGCTCACCCCACTCGTTGTTCACCGGAGGTGAGGTTGTGCGGTAAATCTTGTAGCCCTCAAAATCCTTGTAGCCGGTCATGATGTCCACCGACTCTTCGGCCACCCGATCCCAGTACAACGTCACCTTGCCGTCACCGGGCACCGCCACAACGTGCGGTGTCTTTGGTGGATCCGCGCCCATGTAGTTCAGCTCGTACATGAACTGAGCAGTTCGAGCGTTGAACTTGGCGTCGTCGATGTCGTCACCCATCAGCAAACAAAAGGCAAACGTCGTGGTGTCGCCAGCAGCGAGGTCAAATGGCCCCGAGCTCATGATGAACACACAATCGAGCCCGTTCGGGAACATCTCCTGGATTCCCTCAGGCGAGTCGAAATGCGGATCCAGCGTTCCGTCGGGCGCGGGCCAGAAGTAAGCATCGTCTTCCTCTGGCTTCAGTCCCGAAGTGTCGCCGCTGATCACTTTGTAAGTGATCAGCTCGGTTCGGCTTGGATCCACAGAACCGGGACGGTTTTCCCACTCAAACCAATGCCAATCCGTCAGGCCAAGCTGCTCGCCTTCGGGTTCGTCAACCACCCCGTCGTGGTCGTTGTCGATGCCGTCGTTCGCGGGCGCGTTTGGCGTCTCCAGCAGCTTGATGGCTGGCACGACCTTGTAGGCCGGGCTCGGGAATTCACCTGTGCCGTAGCGGTAGTCGTAAATGAAGGCCATGTTGTAATTGTACGTCGTGTCGTTCTGCTCGTCGTACTCGGACTGGATGTACGTCATCCAGTCCATCCGGTCGTTGATCGTCGTCGTGAGGTTGTACTCCGGCACGTCGCTGTCGTCGTAGAAACCGACGTACATGCCATGGTAGTCCCACTGGCTGTTGTTAATGATCTTGGTAACGAAAAACAGAAAATCTTCCGCATAGGAACGACCGTACGAAAGCACCCAAACATCCAGCTCCAAACCGAGCGGAAACCCCTGATCGAGCAGAGCATCGTGGTCAGCGTACGGCACACCGTTGTTGTTGAGGTCGTAGTCCGTCATGGCAAAGAACACCTCTTTGTCCGCCGTAAACTGACCTTCAAGCACTTCACCTGTGTTGGGGTCGATGGCCCAGGGTCCTGGCCATTTCCGGTTGCCGTTCTCGTCCTTTGGCCAACTCTCGGGCAGGGTACTGGTGGCCATCAGGGGAAGGCTTCCCAAAGCCGTTCCGGAAAGCACGTCGCCGAGGGTCATGTCGCCGCTGTGCAGCTGCCCATACGACCCGGCTTTCGGACCCCAGTCACCGCCCACAAACGTGGCCGAAACAGACGGCCCTTTGATCTTGTACTCCTCACCCGTTTCAGGATCCTTGCGCGTGGGGTTCCAGGGTCCCTCAGGCACCCCAATCATCAGCGAAAGATCCGGAATGTAGGACCAGCCCTTGTAAAAAGCCGCCGGAACCTTCGGCCGGTAGTCCCAGGTGGAGAGCCTTCCGTCGTTGAAAACGGCGTGCTGTAGCTTACCGGCATCCAGGATGCCAACCGCGTTGTCAATCGACTTGTTTACTTTGTGCAGCGTTTTGCTTTGCTTCGAAACGTCTGCACCAAAAGTGTTCAAAGCCACCAGAAGTGCAACAAGCACAACCGGCAACCAGCACCAGAGTCTTTTCGCCATTACATCCTCCATGCATCGGCTAAACGGCTAACCCGTTGTTGACAGGAAAACCGAATGTCGTTCCTGGCAAGTCTCAGCGAATCTCAAGCCGAAAACCGAGATCGATGAAACGACGCGGCCCGAAGTGAAATGGCCGATCGTAGTACGTACTTGTTTGCGTACGGCTCATGGCTGGGCCCGGATCCGTCGGGCTGCCCGTCTCGCTGTAGACGGACAACACGTTCAAACGGTCAAACAGATTCGAGATCCGTGCGATGAAGCCGATCCTGTAGTTTTTCTTGAAGACAAAATCCTTGCGGAACACCGCGTCCACCGTCCAGGTCCAGGGCCGCCGGGCCGAGTTCGGCTCCAGTGCCTGCCCACCAACGGTCGGGGTGTAAGGCATGCCACTGGCCGCCCGCACCACAAACTGGTAGGTCGTGTTGTCAAGCGGTCGACGCCCAAACAGCACAGGCCCCATGTTTTCGGGAATCATGAAGCCGAAGTTGGCATCGATCACGTGGGTGCGGTCCCAGGGCATCAAGTACTCTTTGTGCGGGTGGGTTTCTTGGGTGTCCCCGGACCAGTACCCTGCCCAGGAGTAGTACTTGTTGGCCTTGGCCACAGACCACGTGTACTCAATGTCGCCGAAGTAATAATTGCTGAAACGCTTGTGCAACGAAACGTCGATGCCTTTTGAACTTCCGAAATCGCTGTTGTTGATGATCGAGTAACTGTACAGACCCAGGCTGTCAGGATCGAAACCGGTGATTCGGAAGCTTCCCGGATCACCGTTGTTCTCCTTGGCCCAAGCCGCAACCGACAATCGCCAATCTTCGCCGATCTGTTGGTCCACGCCAATTTCGTACTGAACCGTCCGTGCTGGTTCCATGTTGGCCCATCCGAAAAGCGGCGAAGGAGAATTCAGGTTCAGCGTCTGGTTGGTGTAGAGGTCGCGGTAGTCCGGCACCTGGAAGAAGTGTCCGTAGGCGAAGTGGAATGTCGCACGGTCGGTGATCGGGTGGCCGATGCCCAGACGTGGGCTGATTTGCCATTTCTTCTTGCCCGTGACGATGGGCGACGTCGGGTCGTTCCAGCGTTCCCAGGCGCGTCCCTTGGAGTCCGCAAAATCCCAACGCAAGCCAGCGTTCACGATGAAAGCCTGAAATTCCATCTTGTCCTGGATGTACGCTGCCGCCTCAATCGGGTGGGTGTAGTAGTACTCCGGGTACGGATTCTGAATGTACGGATGTTGCAGTTCCAAAAACCACAGATCCATGCGTTTGAAGTCGAAACCCGTCTTGATCTGGTGGTTGCGGTGAATTTGCCACGTCAACGACCCCTGCAGCTGCCAGGTCTGCTGGTAGTTGCGCGTCCAGTACTGGGTCACGTAGCCGTGGTAAACGTGCCGCAAACGTCCGTCAGGCAAAGTGTCGTAACGGACGAAGACCAGGTCGTCGCGAAAACCGTTGTGAGAGCTCGGCCACGGGTACTCAGCTGGACCGAAATCGGCACCGGGCAGGTACTGTTGGAAGAGGTCAGCGTGGCCCGGCGTCAGCTCGTGGTCGTTGATCCCGTAGACCCGGTACTTCCTGAATTTCCAGAAGCGCGACGCACGGAGTTCGTAGAACATCCTGGGACTGAGTTGGTGCGTGATGAAAATGCCCTGACGATCCGTACGGTCGGTCACAATGTGGCGCCCTTTTTCCCCAAAGCTGTTCCAGAAATCGTAGTTGCGGAAGCGCCGCTGGTTCATGCTGAACGGAAAAAGCAGTTTCAGTGTGGGGCTAATGCGCCAGGTGATCTTCCCCGTGATGTCGTAGTTCTCGTAGAAACCGAACGCTCGCCAGCCCGCCTTGTCGTCCCAGCGAATCAGTTCGTACGTACCGTCGCCCTCCAGGCTGTCGTGCGTACCAGGCACCAGGTCAAGACCCCAGTCGTCCTTGGCTGCCCAGGCCTTCCGCCAGGCGCCCGTTGCCCAGTGGCGAAGAACGTCACCCACGAAGCGGTACTTGCTCGTTTTGCTGCGCAATTCATCAATGCTGTGCGCCTCGGTGATGATCCCTTTCTCAATTTGTTCTTCAATCTTCTTGTAGCGCGGATCCTCCGGGTTGTCCAGCACGTCGGCCAAAGGGGTGGGATCGTAAGTGAACTGGTCGTACTCTAACACAGCGTAACGACGGTAGCCCTGTTCACCCGAAATGAAGAAACTCAAGCCCTTAAGAAGCGGAATGGGACCGCTGATGGAGCCGATGACCTGGTGTTTGTTCCGCAAGTCATCCCGTTCGCTGCCCAGCCAACCAGCCACCTCGCTTGAGTTAAACTCCAACATCGAGCTGAAATGAGAAGCCCCTTCTTTGGTCACAATGTTCACCACGGCCGATTGTGCCTCGCCGTACTCCGCGTCGAACGCACCCGTGATCACGGTCAATTCGTCGATGGCCTCGCGGTTGATCTGGGTACCCATGCCCGCGTAGATGGCGTCCTCCACGTACACACCGTCGATCATGTAGGCAATCTGGCCGCTCCTTCCACCACGCACGTGGGTCTGATCGAGACCACGCGCGTCGAAGCCCGGAATCTTGTTCTGGTAACCCTCCATCTGGATGATACCCGAGGACAGAGTCATGATGTCCTGAACAGAGCTCACGGGCATGTTCGTGATCATCTGGGCGCTGTAAACGTTGCGTTTCGTCGTAACCTCTGGCTGAATCAGTGGTCGTTCGGCCTCAACAACGACCGCCTTGCCCAGGTCGACGACAGTCGGCTCCAGCGTAAAGTTCACTTTCGTCGTCAGGTCAACGCTCACACGCACGTTCTTGACTGTTGTCGTGGTGTAGCCGATCATCCGGGCAGTCACACGGTAGTTCCCCGGTGGAACGTTGATGATAAAGTAGTAGCCGTTGGCGTCCGTCGCAGCTCCCAGTGTTGTACCCTCGATGATGACATTCACACCGGGCAAAGGTTCACCGGTCTGCTTGTCCTTGACAACGCCCTCGATCTTGCCGGTTGTCCCGGCCCAGGCAGTTGCACTCAGGACCAGCAGCGTTGCAACGGCTACCCAGGCTAAGAGGTTACGTTGCCACTTCAATTTGTCCACCTCCCTGTTTTGTTGAAAATGCCCGGGAAAACTTGAAACCTTTCGCGTGGCCGGATCGTCTACAAAAAACAGAAAGCCCTCCCCTCCTTCTCATTCAAAGGAGAGGGCTCCTCAACTGGCGAACCGCCGGAGGCCCGGCCAAAACTTCCGGCGGTTCTTTTTTTGTTCACCGCGGGCATTTTATTTAAACCCAGGTGAAAAGTCAAGCAGAAAATTTGCAGATCCTTTTTCCTCTTCTTTTTCAAAGGTTTGTTAACGGTCTCAAATTCCTCGCCCTAACCCACCCAGCAGCTACCGTCCACTCGCGTGTTCTCCTCACCAGTTGCACAGTACACCGGGAGAGATTGGCACATCCTCGCCGCAGGTTTTCACGCCGAAAACTCAGGTCCACACGTTACACACCGAAGTACTCCCGAACTCCTCCCCGTACACTCTACCCCTCGGCGCTCACATTTTCACACAACCCACGATTTCGACCCCGGCGGTATCCCGCACGAAGATTCGCTAACACGTGTCCGACACACGATCAATTCCTACGGCCTTTCACCTGACGGAACCGTGCCCGAAAGGGCTTAGCGGTAACGCGGAGCGATCTTTGGGCTGCTGCCTCAGCCTTGAAACCGTCTTACCAGCAATCGCCAAGCCGCTGCGAGTTCCCGCGGGAAGATGGCGAATCCCTGCTCCCCGTTAGCTTGCACACAACCTCCGGCTTTCTTACCTTTGTCTTGTGGCTTCCCGGAACCGGCCTGTGTTCAACGGCGCTGACCCTGCCCAGGGGTTGTCTCGAACTCGGATTCGAGCCCGCACGCGCCTTCGCCACGCCCAAACTTCGAGCTAACTCCCGACGGTTTACCCTCGGGGGCACGTGCGGCTTACTGGAGGCTCCAATCATGCAACAGTTCAAAACCGCGTCTGTCTTCACTCTGGCAGCGTCGTTTTCCCTGGTACTCTGCTCCTGCTCGCGGTTCGCGGGGAAACCCAGCTGGAAAGCTGAAGTTCTGCGCGAAACCGCCCGCCCCATCGCTCCGGGTAAACCCGGTGTCCGTCCCTTCTGGAACGTACACAGCCAGCGGTTCATGTTTGCGCCGGCTTTTGACTTCAGAGAGGTTTCCGGGGCTGTCCGCTACCGTTTCACCGTCGAACCCGAGGGTTGCACGCCTCTCCACTTCGTGGCCAGCACCCCGTGGAGTGCCCTTTCGCCCATCTGGAACAAGATCCCCGTAGGTTTCGTGCAGGCAACCGCCCACGGTCTGGACGCTAACGGCCGCGTGCTTGGTACAGCTGGACGACGACGCTTCTACCGCGCCGCCGTTTTTCAGGGCCTACGCTTTGCCGCACGCCTGCCCTACCGCCAGAGCGCTCGCCTGGGGTTGGCCTACCTGTTTCATCAACCCCACTTCCAGCACTGGTTGTTGACAGGCCAGCCAGATCCCCAGTACGAGCTGTACTGCTACCCTTCCAAGATCGTAGCCGCGGTCGTGCAGAGCATGTTGCTCTACGCCACGCTCAGTCCTGAAGATTCGGCCGATGCCCTGACCATTGCCAAGCGCGCGGCGGATTACCTGATCGAGATCAGCGAACCCGAAGGGACACCCTGGGCGCATTGCCCGCCCACCTACCGCGGCGAAGCGCGAACAGCCGGCCGCTACGCTGGCCAGTTGATGCTCCTGTACCCGGCGCGCGCTGCGTTAATTTACCTGGATTTGTTTGACGCGACGCACGTTCCGCGGTACTTTCAAGCAGCTGTTCGCATTGCCGAGACCTACGTCCGCCAACAACGCCCCGACGGAACGTGGCCGCTTAAAGTGGTGGCTCGAACCGGCGAGCCGGTAGGTCCCAATCTCTGCATCCCGACGGATCCCGTACGCCTCTTCCGACGGCTGCAAACAGCGTACGGCTTGAATCAATTCGCCGAACCCGCCGAGCGCGCCTTCCGCTGGATCCTCCAAAATCCGGTCCAAACATTCAATTGGGAAGGCCAGTTTGAAGACGTGCACCCGCGTCCTCCGTACGAGAATCTTTCCAAAGATCCAGCCTGTTGGACAGCCCAGCTTCTCCTCGACCGCGCTGCCGAGAGGCCAGAGAATGTTCGCCTGGCCGAAGAACTCATCCGTTTCGCGGAAGACCAATTTGTCGTCTGGGACCACCCGATGCCCCAAGAAAAGTGGCACGTTGCTGATTGGATCATCCCCTGCGTGCTGGAGCAGTACGCGTACTACGTTCCCATCGATGCCAGCGCCGCCCTGATGATTCAGACGTTCTGGAAGGCCTACCGGGCAACCGGAAAACCCCTCTACCGCCTGAAAGCGATGGCTCTGGCAAACACGATGACGCACGCACAGGTGGCCACTACCGGGCGCTTTCCAACCTACTGGGAACACAACGAACGCGGCGAGAGCGAGGGTTGGATCAACTGCGCGACTTTCGACGCAGCCGTGCTGCTCCAGCTGGCTGAAACCGACGCAGCCGCGCCGTGACTGTCAGCGTGCGCTGCGTCGCGACCGTTTGCTGCCAACCGTGAAGGTTCCCCCTCCAAACCAAATCACGGGGCCACAGCCTACTTGGAGACCGTGGCCCCACATGCCCGTTACAGGTGCTCTTGCACAGCCTTCACAAGCGACTCGACGTCGAGTCCCTGCATGGCAAACAGCTCGTCGGGCTTTCCCGAACCACCGTAGGTGCGGACACCAAGCTTCACCAGTCGAGCGTTCAATCCGTTGTCGAGCAGGGCATTGGCCACGCTACTGCCGAGGCCCGTTTCCACGTTGTGATCCTCGTAGGTAACGATCAGACCGGTCGCTGCGGCTTCTTTCAACGCTTCCACATCCAGGTCACGGGGGCAGGCCACATTCCACACGGCTACCTCGATGCCCTTTTCGCGAAGCCTTTCCCAGGCCGCGACTGCCCGGTGCACCATCGAGCCCATCGCCAGAATGGCGCCGCGTTTACCTGGCCGCAGCAAATCCATTTTGCCGTAGACGAACGTGTAGTCCCCAGCGAAGAAGGGCTTGCCGTCCAGAGTGGTGATCACCGGAAGTTTGGACCGCCCCATTGCTAACACGTAGTTGCCTTCCTGAGCCGCAACCCAGCGCACAGCCCGGTCAGTCTGGTTGGGATCGGCTGGAACAATGACCCGAAATCCGTACAGGTTGCGCACCGCGCCAAGGTAATCGATGCACTGGTGGGTCTTGCCGTCCTCGCCTACGTCCAAACCGTCGTGGGTAGTGACGACCTTGAGATTCGTACGGTTAATGTCGTTCAAACGGTGCTGGTTGTACGTCTCGTCAATTCCGAACACACCGAAATCGGACCAGAACGTCACCACACCCTGTGTGGACAAGGCCCCAGCCATGGCCGCGGTGTTGTGTTCCTGGATGCCCGCCTGGAAGAACTGCTGTGGGCAAGCCTTGGCAAATCCATCCGTTTTGACCGAACTGGCCAGGTCGCAATCGAACACGGCAATTGGCGACCGGCTGGCCACACCACAGTTCCTCTCGGCCAGATCGCGCATGGCATGACCCCAGGCGCTCCGGTTGTCCGTCTTTTGGTCCACGTCGTAGGTGCGCGGTTCCCCTGTGTCGATCGTGATCGGAAGGGGTTGCGTTCGATCCTTGTCACCGGCGATCCCTCTGCGCTCAACCCTCAGCTTCTCGTACTTCTCGACGTCGTTCTCCAGTCCCAGTTCTTTCAGCGCCTGGTCCAGTTGCTCTTTGTTGAGCGGTTTGCCGTGGTAGGCCGGTGTGTCTTCCATGAACGACACCCCTTTGCCGATGGTGGTGTGGGCCAGAACCATCACAAGGTGATCCTCGTCCAGAACACCCTCGCGCACAGCCTGGTAAATCGCCTGGGGATCGTGGCCGTCGACTTCGAGCACTCGCCAGCCATCGCTTTCCCAGTTGGCTTTGATGTCTTGCGGCATGATTTCGTACGTGTGGCCACTGATCTGGATTTGGTTGTAGTCCAGAACGGCCGTGATGTTTGTCAAGCCGTACTTCTTGGCAAAGCGCCGCGCTTCCGAAATTTGCCCTTTTTGCTGCTCGCCGTCGCTCATCAGAGCGAAGACGCGAAACGGTTTCTGCAGCAACCGGCTGGCCAAGGCGAAACCACACGCCGCCGAGAGTCCCTGCCCGAGATTCCCTGTGCTCCACTCCACACCGGGTACATCCCTCTCAATGTGTCCCTCAAACACGCTCCCCGCTTTCCGAAACGTGGCGATGACCTCTTCCAAATCGAAAAAGCCCAGTCGCGCCAGGGTGGCGTACACACCCGGCGACGTGTGGCCGTGACTTACAACGATCCGGTCGCGCCCGGGATCGTCCGGATTGGCCGGATCCACGTTTGCACAGGACCACACCGTCAGGTAAATGTCGATGGACGACATGGAGCCACCAGGGTGTCCCGAATTCGCTACCGTCGTCATTTTCAGGATGTCGCCCCGAGCGTGACGCGCTGTTTCGCGCAGCCAGGCCACCGTCTCTTCAGGCAGTGCTTCTCTCTCAAATCCAAGTCGTGTCCACTGTGTCATCATTCCACTCCCTTGTACTTAGCGCTCCTTCGCAACCTACCGGACGGCAACTTCGGCCGTCATGTTCCCGGTACCATTTGGCATTCCACGGCAAAAGCTTTCAAAAACTGAGATAAAATGTACACAAACGTGGAGAAAGAAGCAAGCCACGGCGTCTCGGAAAACTCCCGGAAGGACTCCACGCGATTCCGCGGGGTAGCAGGCGCAGCGGATTCTGGACCCAAACACCGTTCACGGCGAGGGTACGGCATCCGACGCGCGCTTTGAAAAAGCACACAAACGGGTGCTGTTGGAGCAAAGGTCGGTGGGGAGATACCACCTTCAGGTGAGTCCAGTGAAACAACAAAAGGGCAAGACCGTCGCGGCCTTGCCCTACCACTTTGTGGAGACGGCGGGAGTCGAACCCGCGTCCGAAGGTGCGAAGCGCGGAGCTTCTACACGCTTAGTCGGCTGCTCGTTCTCGCTCCGAGCAGCGCAGCAGACGAAGCTGCTTCGGAGCCAGCCCAGTGCATTCTCACAGCGGCCCCCTGGGCCAGAGCCGCTGCCAGCCCGCCTTTCTGACGCTCTTTCTCAGGCCGACGGGCCAAACCCGAGAAGAGCGTGGCCGCCTCTAATTAGGCAGCCATGGGGTACGCATAGTCTGCGTTTAATTTTTGCCCTCGGTTTGTTAACGGGGCCCCGAGGAACCCCGGCGTGCTGCTCCTGGCTTCTTCACCCCCGTCGAAACCACGTCGTCCCCGAATTGTTGTCACCTTGTAAACGACAAAGGCTCCACCGGGTTCCCAGTGGAGCCTTCCGTGCGCCCACCAGGACTCGAACCTGGAACCCACTGATTAAGAGTCAGTTGCTCTACCAATTGAGCTATGGGCGCATTGTCTTCCGGATTCGTGAGGGCGGCGGGACTCGAACCCACGACCAACGGCTTAAAAGGCCGCTGCTCTACCAAACTGAGCTACGCCCTCACACGGCGGCAAAGATAAGAAAATCAAGGCACCAAATCAACCTTTTTCTGCCTCGTGCTCAACCCAATCTCTTCACCGCCGTAGCCTTCCGCGACCAGAAAACCGACGCACTTTCGCCGAAACACGGACGCACACAGGCAACAGCTGGAACAATCTCCTTCCCGGCCTTTTCACCTGCCGCTAATCTGGCTTTGCCAAAGCCTTGCCACTCACTCGCCCGGTGTGTCCGTCACACGAACCCAATTTCGGGAAGGCTCCGTCAAGATCGCGGAAGCTTCGCTGCCCCCCGAACGATCGTAACGGGACCCGCGTCAGCCCACCGTCCGGCGCCTGCGCAGAACCTCTACGGTCAGCCCGCGAACAATTTCCGACGCAAACACCGCACGTTGTGAAACTTGGACCCGACTCCGCTTGTTCCCCCGCCCGCGTCACGCAATTCTACGTGCCAGGGGTGTTTTCCGTAGCGCAAACCGCGTAGCCTAACGAACTCCCCCATCAACGCCACATTTCCGGACGACAATCAGAAATTCGCCCTGCGAAGGCCTCCGGAAACGCAAAGCTCCCCCCGGCCCGCGCCTACCTCCGCCGCAGGTGCTGTGTCATCCGCTGGAACCATCCCTGGAGCGCCACTTTGAGGATCACGTAAACCGCCCGGAAGCCGTCCGTCCAGCGGATCTTTTTCCCCTCGGTGTACTTCCGCCCCCAGTAAGAAATCCCAACCTCGTAAACACGACAATCCAAACGGGCAATTTTCGCCGTGATTTCGGGCTCAAAGCCAAAACCGTTTTCCTTAAGCCGGACCTGGCGGAGCACTTCCGCCCGGAAAACCTTGAAGCCGGTCTCGATGTCCGTCAGGTTCAGGTTGGTAAACGCGTTCGACAGCAGCGTCACCAGCTTGTTGCCAACGTAGTGCCAAAAGTACAGCACCCGGTGTGGTGCGTGCCCGACAAAGCGCGAACCGTACACAACGTCGGCTCTGCCCTCCAGAATCGGCGCCAGAAGGTTCGGATAGTCACGCGGCGAGTACTCGAGATCGGCATCCTGGATCAGGATCACGTCCCCAGTCACGTGTTGCAGTCCCGTGCGCACCGCGGCCCCTTTGCCCCGGTTGCGGTCGTGGCGCACCACCTTTACCCGGGGGTCGCGAATTTGCCGCAGGATCGCCGGCGTCGCGTCCGTTGAGCCGTCGTCCACAACCACCACTTCCAGGTGATTTCGGCCGATCGGCGCCACCAGTACCTCGTGCAACAGCTCCCGGACCGTGCGCTCTTCGTTGTACACGGGTACGATCACGGAAATCAGCGCCGGCTCCTCCGCCTTCCACGGGCCAGTCTCATGTTTGTGACCTGCAGTCATCCCTCCTCGGCACCCTTGGCCAACGGCACAAGCCGCGCAGTTACACGCTCCGAAGTCACTTCCAGCAGTGCTACGCTTGCCTTCGGAGCATCCGCTCGCGCGCTTCCCGGGTTCACGTACAGGATAGGCCCTTCCCGGTGCCACTCCGCCAGGTGCGTGTGCCCGTAGACCACCACATCCACCTCTTCAAGCTTTGCACCCACACGGATCAACTCTGCGCTCAAGTGACGAACATTGTGAATCACGGCTACGCGGTGCCCCTCCACGTCGATCAGGCGCAACGCCGGCAGGGAAGCCGGCGCCCAGTCTGCGTCCATGTTGCCTTTCACGGCAAGCACCGGTGCCACCACTTCCAGATCCGACAGTACCGTGGCCGAATCCACGTCGCCCGCGTGGAGAATCAGGTCTACGCCGTCAAACAGACGGAACACCTCGGGGTGAACGCTCCCGTGCGTGTCCGAAATCAGTCCCACGCGTTTCATCCCACCACCCCCACCACCAGGTACAGAACCAGCGCCACACTCGCAGCCGCCAAGGCGTAGGGTAGCTGCGTCCGCACGTGATCGATGTGGTCACAGGCCGAGGCCATGCTGGCGATGATGGTCGTGTCGGAAATGGGGGAGCAGTGGTCGCCGAACACGCCACCGCCGAGCACAGCAGCGACGGCCGGAGCCAACGGCACGTGCATCAGCTCGGCCATCGGCACAGCAATGGGCATCATGATGGCAAAGGTTCCCCAGGAGGTGCCCGTGGCGAAGGCGATGAAAGCGCTCACCGCGAACACCAGCGCTGGCACCAGTTTAGGGCTCAGCCAGGCTTTGGCCACTTCAGCCACGTACGGACCCGTTCCCAACTCCCGGCACGTGGCGCCAATGGCGAACGCAAAAACCATCAGCGAAGCCAGAGGCATCAGGCCACCCGCACCTTTCATGAATTGATCCGTGAGCTCACGGACGTTCATGATGCCCTGAACACGGTACATGACAGCCGCAACTACGATGCTTGCGATCACGGACCACAGCACCGCCGTGGAACCCGACCCGCGCATCACGTTGCCACCGCCTGTGATGGCCAGGCCCAGCGGCATCATCACCACCAGCACCAGGATAGGTACCAGCATGTTCCGCATGCGCGGCTGAACCCCAGATTTCGTGCTGACCATGAGCACCTCGGTGGAAATCAGCGGTTCCGCACCGTCGCCAAGCAGCTTCCCTGTTTCGCGTACACGGCGTTCGGCAGCTGCCATCGGCCCAAAATCGCGCTCGGTCAGCACAAAGAAAAGCACCATCCCGATGGCCAGGATGGCGTAGAAATTGAACGGCATCGAAACCAGAAGTTCGCGCACAGGCTCACGAACCCCCTGTTCCGACAGAAGCCCGATCACAAATGCCCCCCAGGCGTTCAGCGGGATCAGAATGCACTTGGGTGCCGAGGTGGAATCGCAAATGTAGGCCAGCTTTTCTCTGGACACCCCGACTTTGTCGAAGATCGGCCGGGACACAGCGCCGGCAATCAGCACACAGATGCTCGACTCCACGAAAATGACCATTCCGACCAGCCATGCCAGCAATCCGGCCTGCTTCCGCGTACGCACCCAGCCCCTTCCCACAACCCAGTCGACAAAACCCTGCATCCCGCCGGAGTACTGGGTGTAGACGATCAGCACGCCCATCAGGGTGCTGAACAGGATCACTTTCGTGTTCGACGGATCCTGAAACACCCGCACACAGGCTTCTACGGCTTCCGCAAAGCCTGCTACAGGGTTGAAACCTTTGAGAATAGTCCACCCGAACCAGATGCCCACAAAAAGCGAAATGTAGACCTGACGGGTACGAATGGCCAGCACAATGGCCGCCAAGGGAGGAACGATGGAAAGCCAACCTACGTGGGACAAACCTCAAGCTCCGAACTGGTCATCTCGCGTCATTCCCGCCGCAACACCCACCCCGTTTGCATCTCTTCAGTTTTGTGCCGCTGGTGTCAGACCCAGCTTTTGCCGCAATTGGGTCAGTTTCTCCACTTCTTCGCGCGACAACAGACGCTCTCCGCCAAGCAAACGCGCGATGAAACTGATTTGCGCGAAGTGCTCCACACGCTCCAGTTTCCAAAACGTTTCCATGAGATTGCGTCCGATCGTCACCACACCGTGATTGGCCAGCAGAAAGGCATCGGCTTTGTGAATGTACTCGCCCAGAGCTGCCGGCAGCTCGTCCGTGCTCGGGGTCCCGTACTCCACCAGCGGCACAGCACCCAGGGTCAGCACCACTTCGGCCAGCACGTTTTTGTCCAGCGGGATGCCAGCCACCGCGAAACCGGTGCTGTACAACGGATGCGCGTGCACAACAGCGCGCACCTCCGAGCGATTGCGGTAAATGTACAGGTGCATCGGGAGCTCCGAAGACGGCCGATGGTCCTGGCTCAGGATCTGGCCGTCCAGGGTAACTACGGCTAAGTCCTCCGGATTGATGAACCCCTTGCTCACGCCCGTAGGCGTAATGAGCACGCGGCCATCATCCAGAAGAACACTCACATTACCGTCGTTTGCCGCTACGAAGCCCTTTTCGTAAATGTGGCGACAAACCTCGACAATTTCTTTCCGAATACGGTACTCTTCAGAGAAATCCATGCTTTGTCCTCAAACTGGAAATTCAGGGGAACCCAGAGCCACTCTTTTACACGCACCACGTCCCCCTTTCGATCTCATGCACTGAGGCAAACGAACGCTCATTTGAGCACGTCTGCTCCCACGTACTCGCGCAGCACCTCGGGCACAACCACGGTACCTTCATCCGTCTGGTAGTTTTCCAGAATGGCAATCACCGTCCGGGGCAACGCCAGGCCGGAGCCATTCAGCGTGTGCACAAAGCGCGTCTTGCCGCCTTCTTTCGGCCGAAACCGGATGTTGGCCCGGCGCGCCTGAAAGTCCTCGAAATTGCTACAACTCGACACTTCCAGGTACTTCTTCACACCCGGCGCCCACACCTCCAGGTCGTAGCACTTGGCCGCCGCGAAACTGAGCTCGCCCGTGCAAAGCTCAACAACTCGGTACGGGAGGTTCAAAAGCTGCAGCACCTCTTCCGCCTCGGCTACGAGTCCCTCCAAACGGTCGTAGGACGTGTCGGGGTGTACGAAATTCACCATTTCCACTTTGTCGAACTGGTGAATGCGAATCAGGCCACGCGTGTCGCGCCCGTAGCTACCCGCTTCGCGTCGAAAGCAGGGTGTGTACGCCACGTACTTGATGGGTAGCGCGTCGCCATCTAGGACTTCATCACGGTGCAGATTGGTCACCGGCACCTCGGCCGTCGGAATCAGAAAAAGATCATCTTGCTCGATCCGGTACATGTCTTCTTCCAGCTTGGGCAACTGCCCTGTGCCAAACATCGTTTCGCGCCGCACGACGGCCGGGGGCCAAATCTCGGTGTAGCCGTGCTTTTGCACGTGCAAATCGATCATGAAATTGATGAGGGCACGTTCGAGACGCGCCCCTGCGCCCCGGAAGCTCACGAAGAAGGAACCCGAGATTTTTGAGCCCCGCGCGAAGTCGACCAAGCCAAGGCGTTCCGCGAGCTCCCAGTGTGGTCGCGGCTCGAAATCCATTTCCGGGATCTCCCCCCAGCGCCGCACCTCCACGTTGTCGCGCTCGTCTACCCCTTCCGGGACGGATGGATGCGGCACGTTTGGAATCCAGATCTGGATGCTGTAAATCTGTTTTTCGACGGACCTCAGCTGGTCGTCCAGCGCTTTGATGCGCTCAGCCACCCGCTGCATTTCGCTGATCGCATCCGAGGCGTCCTCCCCCGCTTTCTTCTTGGCAGCAATCTGCTGCGACACCACGTTCCGCTGGTGTTTGAGGGCCTCCACCTCAGCAAGCAGCTTACGCCGCTCCTCGTCCAGCTCCAGCAGCCGGTCCAGATCTGCTTTTTCCCGCTTGCTCTCAATGGCTCGGCGCACCACGTCCGGGTTTTCCCGGATGAATTTCAGGTCCAGCATTCTACCTTCCCTTTCCTCTGAGCACAACGTAGATCGTGGTCAACAGGATCTTGAAGTCCATTCGCAGCGACATGTTCTCAATGTAAAAGAGATCGTACTCCAGCTTTCGCTTGACATCCTCAATGCTCGCGTCGTAGTCCCCCTTCACCTGAGCCCAGCCGGTGATGCCCGGTTTGACCTTCAGCCGCCGTGTGTAAAGCGGAATTTGGTGTTTCAAACGCTTGACGAAGTACGGGCGTTCCGGCCTCGGGCCTACGAGACTCATGTCACCGGCGAGCACGTTAATCAGTTGCGGAAATTCATCGATGCGCAGTTTTCGCAGTACCCGGCCCACACGCGTCACACGCGGATCGTCTTCGTCTGCCCACTTCGGCCCGGTCATTTTCTCAGCCCCGACCACCATCGAGCGGAACTTGTAGATTGTGAAAATCTTCCCGTCCTTACCCACCCGCTTCTGCCTGAAAAAAACTGGCCCCCTCGAGTCGAGTTTGATGGCCAGAGCCACCAGGATCCACAGAGGGATGCCAGCGATCAGGACGGCTGCCGAGACCGCCACATCCAGAATGCGCTTGATCCGCTCCTCCCAGGGCGGCATCAGGTGGGGCATCACCTCGATGAGCGGTACACCGTAAAGTTGATTCGTCCGGGCTTGTCCGAGCACGATGTCGTAGAGGTCGGGCACAATCTTCACGCCTACTGGCAGACCGTCGCAACGGTCCAGGATGTCGACAAGCCGTCGGCGTTCCTCGTCCTCCAACGCGACCACCACTTCTTCAACCTGATGCTTACGAATCAGGTTTGGCAGGTTTTTGATTGTTCCGAGCACGGGCGTGTCCTGTTTGCGAACCTTGCGTGACCGCCCGGGATCTACGTCTGCAAACCCGATCACTTTGTAGCCCAAAGCCGGGAAGCGCTCCAATTTGTCGGCGAGTTCGCGTCCTTTCTGGTTGCATCCAACCACAAGGGTGCGTTTGAGACCATGCCCGGCTTCCAGCAGTTTGCGCTGGAGGGTCCGCAGCGCCATTCGTCCACCCCCCACAAAGCCAACCATGAGAGCCCAGTAGGACAGGATCATCATCCGGCCCACTGTGGGGGGCTGGGACAGGTCGCGTTCTGGTTCGAATGTCAGCACAAAGATGATGAGAATCCCGAAGCTGACGGTTTTAAACACCGCCACGAATTCGTCGAACCGCGACTGGGCGTGCCACCTGCGGTAAAGGCCAAAGAATAAAAACAGCAAAACCCAAAAGAACCAAAGGATGAGGGAGATGAGGAAGCGATGCCACAACCCAAAGCCTGCAAAGAAGCCCATTTCCTGACGCAGCGTTATCCAGACGAAAAAGGCTGCGTGAATCGCCACGAAGTCCACCAGGAAAGTCACGACTCTTTGCAGGCGATGCGGCATGTTCTTTCGCCTCATGCGTTAGAGCTGGCGGTACTAACTGAAGATGCCGGGGGCTTCTTACGGTAGAACAGTCCGACAATCGCCCCCGCCGCCCAGGCGAGATGCATCGTGAGGAAAGCAACGGGCAAAACGGGGAGGTACTTCCAGCCGTGCTTTCGTGCAAGATCTGCAGAGGCCAGGAGATTCGCCAACAGATACCCCCCAACTAGCACCCGCAAAGGCATCACAATTTCGCCCCGCGCAACACTCACGGCTGTGAGAGCAAGCCCCGTCAACAGCACGACGGGCGGCAGGACGTGCAGTGGCTTCAGCGCGTCAAAGTGCTTGCGGACAACGTTCATCCGCTGCACACCGTACCAGAAAAACTGTTTAGCAAGCTTCGCCAGCGTTTTGCGTGGGTAGTAGTAGGAAACGATGTCCGGGGAGTAGAAGATTCTGTACCCTGCTTTCCGGATGCGCCAGTTGAACTCAGCATCTTCCGAAATGGGTAATGTTTCGTCAAAGTAACCAACCTTATTGAACAACCAGCGGCGGTAGGCTGCGTACACCACCGTATCCACAAACCGGGGGCGTTTGACGTACCGATACGGGGCACTGGCGATCCCAAAGGGCGAGCTCATGGCCAAGCCGATGGCTTGTTGCAAGTACGTGTCGCCCACGTTCACCTGGGTCCCGCCTACCACGGGAACGTTCTTCTCGTTAAGGTATTCCACGTTCTTACGAATAAAGTCGGGACGCACAGTGGTGTGGGAGCCAAGGATGACAACGACATCACTCTGCGAGTTTCGTATCCCAACGTTGATGTTGGTTGGGGTCAAACGCGCCGGGTTGTCGTACACACGAATATTCGGATAGCGAGCCGCATACTCCGCAACAATCTCTCGGCTCCCGTCTGTCGACATCCCATTGACCACGGCGATTTCGAGCAGATCCTGCGGGTAGTCTTGTGCCAGGAGGGAATCCAGGCACCGGCCGATACTCTCCCGCTCATTGAACATGGGGATCACGACCGCGACACGGTCAGCGTAGCGCTGCCCATCGTTTTTTTTGTCCACGGGCTCTGCTTCCCGCCTTGTGCCTGCCGTCTCTTGCTTCATCACGCCTGAGCCGCTCTCTTGTCGAAAAATCCACGTATGTTACGGGCCACGTACTCAATTTGCTCATCCGTCAATTCGGGAAACATGGGCAGCGACAACATTCTTTCGGCCAGAATTTCTGTGTTCGGGAAATCGCCTTTTTTGTAGCCAAGATCGCGATAGGCTTCCAACAAATGCACTGGAATCGGATAATGGATTCCGGTCTGAATACCAGCTTCCTGAAGATGTTGTCGCAACGCATCCCGGTGTTCTGTTTCGACGATAAACAGATGGTAAATGTGTGTTGAAAATTCGGCCACGCGCTGGAAACGCAGGTCGCCCACATTCTCGAGAAGAGAACGATATTTTGCCGCATGATCGGCGCGCAGTTGATTCCACGCATCCAAATGCCGTAACTTCACGTTGAGAACTGCCGCCTGAACCGTATCAAGGCGGGCATTCACGCCCTTGACAACGTGTTCGTACTTCACGCGCTGCCCGTAGTTGCGCAGCATCCGCAGCTTCTGCGCCAGCGAAGCATCACTGGTCGCCACGAAACCGCCATCACCGTAAGCCCCGAGATTCTTTCCCGGGTAGAAACTAAAACAGCCAATCTGCCCGATCGATCCGCACTTTCGCCCTTTGTAGAGCGTTCCGTGGGCCTGGGCAGCATCTTCCACCACTGCGAGTCCATGTTTGCTCGCGATTTCTAACACTACATCCATGTTCGCAGCCTGGCCCGTCAGGTGAACTGGGATGATCGCTTTCGTCCGCTGCGTGATCGCGGCCTCGATTTGATCTGTGTCCACGTTGTACGTGTCACGCAGACAGTCCACCAGCACCGGTTTTGCCCCTACCGTGCTGACGGCCAGTGCTGTGGCGACAAAGGTGTTAGCAGGCACGATCACCTCGTCCCCGGGCCCAACTTCCAGCGCTCGCAAAGCCAACTGAAGCGCATCAAGACCACTGCTCACACCAATACCGTGCTCAACGCTAAGGTATGATGCGAAATTTCTCTCGAAACGCTCAACTTCACCCCCGAGAATAAAATCGCACCGTTCGAATACGCCCAGAACAGCGGCGTTGATCTCATCTTGCAATGCTCGATACTGAACGCGCAAATCTACAAAAGGCACTTTGACTTCCATTCGACCTCCACCGTTCTGTGCATTCGTTCACAGCTTAGGGCTGAGACCATCTTCTGACTCCACGTAGGTTCGGCCGCAGGATGGACACCGCCAATTTGATCCTTCAAGCTTTAACGTCTGGCCGCACACACACACCCACCCGCGCTGGCGTGCCGGATTCCCAAACACCAGCGCGTGAGCAGGCACCGGGTGCGTGACCACAGCCCCTGCGCCCACCAACGCAAACATCCCAATATCAGCGCCTGCAAGGATCACTGCACCAGCCCCAATCGACGCTCCTCTACCAACGTGCGTAGGTACCAACCACGACTTGCCCTCGTACCGGTTCTGAACCGCGGGGAAGCGCGGCGATCGTGGTCGCAGATCGTTGGTAAACACAACCTGGGGACCAACAAACGCGTCGTCTTCGATTGTTACGCCTTCCCAAATCATGTTGCCGTTCTTGATCGTCACACGGTCACCAATGTGCACGCCGCTTTCGATGAAACAATGACTGCCGATGTTGCACTTCTCGCCAATGTGAACGTCAGTCATTACGTGCGTTAGCGCCCAAATCCGCGTGCCATCCCCCACGTCGTCCGTCTCCACAAGCGCTGTCGGATGCTTGTAGAACTCGCTCATCCTTCGATCCTCACTGGGACACCATCGTTTTTGAGGGACTCGTTGATTGCCTCGAGCACTTCCACTACCTCAAGCGAGAACTGGGGTCCTGAACGTTCAAGGCTGCCCGAACGCAAACTCTCGAGAAAATACTGGTTCTGATTCTTCAGGGGTTCCTGCATTTGCACCTTTGGCAACAAAACATCGCCATCCCACATCGTCACACGGAGAAACTCGCCGTAGTCAGCGTACTCCTGAACAGCATTCGCACCCTTGTCGTACACAGCCACTGGGCTGGTCAGAGCCAAATCATCCCAGGTCACCATTTTCTTGGTCCCCACCACGGTCATTTGGCGAACCTTTTTGGGATCGAGCCAGCTCGCTCTGATATTGGCCAAAGTACCGTTCCGATACCGCAAAGAAATGAACACTACGTCTTCTACGCCCGGTTGTAAGAAACTCGCGCCTGTAGCGGACACAAGCTCTGGCTTCGTACCCAGTAGGAAGTTGAAAATCGAAATGTCGTGAGTGGCAAGATCGTACGCCGCATTTACATCCCCGCGAATGGGGCCGAGATTCGTTCTCATCGCAGAAATGTACTGGAGCTCGCCAACCTCCCCCGAATCCACCAACTCTTTGACCTTCAAAATACCGGAGTTGAAAAGGAACACGTGGCCCACCATCAGCACCCGGCCAGCTTCGCTGGCTGTACGTACTAGCTCCCGTGCTTCGTTTGCCGTCGCGCAAAGGGGTTTTTCGCACAGCACATGCTTCCCTGCGTTGAGAGAAGCTTTCACAATCTCGTAGTGTGTCTGTGTCGGTGTGGCCACTACGATGGCGTCCACTGCCGGGTCATCCAAAACCACTCTAAGATCGGATTCGGTGCGCAAGCCCGGGAAAAGAGTCTGCGCTCTCTCGAGCCGCGCCGAGTCGACATCCACAGCGTACAGTACCTGTGCCTCAGGAAGTGAACGGAACACGCGGACATGATTGGGCCCCCAGTGACCACAGCCGATAACAGCGATGCCGATTTTCCCGTCCTGCAAATCTTCCTCCCTTGCCTTTGCGTTGGGTTCCCATTCAGCCAGCGGTGCCCCACATGACGCGGCACCGCCAATCAAGAATCCAGCGGACTTTTTCCGAACTGCGTCGCCCCGAGCAGTTCGCTGTACACACGCAGTAACCTCGTCTCCATGTTTTCCCAGATCAGTTCCCGAGAAGCCTGCTTCGTCGCGTTGCGTAGGGCAGTGAGCTTGGCCGGGCTCTCAACCAATTCACGGATTGCTTGAGCTAGCGCTTCGCTCGTTCTTTCCTTGAGAACCACAATCCCACCGTAACGCGCCGCGAGTTCCTCGACATCTCCGACGGCGTTGGCCAACACAGGCACTCCTGATGCCAGGGCTTCGAGCACTTTCGTCGGGGTAATGAAGCGATGCTCCTCAATGCGGGTGTAGAGCGCAACTGCCAGGTCCATCTTGCCGTACCAGCCGGGGACCTCATTGTACCGAACTTCTCCAGCGTATTGGACGTAAGAGGCATCCTTCAACAAAAGTCCGAACGCATCCCGAATATCTGGATGGATTTTTCCGACCAGCAGGCCTCGCACGTTGTACCCTTCTGCACGGACGCTGGCCAGCGCATCAAACAGTTCCTCAACCCCGACCCCTCTCTTAATGAAACCGATTCTGCCAACTGTGAGGGCTCCGTTGGCCTCTCCCCGGGACTTCCTGAATCCGGCGAACTCGGCCGGAGGTACATTTCGAATTTCACTCACCCGCGGGAACCCCCAATGGCGGTACTTCTTGAACTGCAAGGCGTTGGTCACTAACACCCAGTTTGCGAATCGCGCAGAAATCCTTTCCAACCCCTTGAAGAGAGCCGGCCACGGAGCACCGTATGCCGCGTAGTACTGCGGCTCGTGTGCGTCAAATATCACAGGCATTCCCTTGGCACGCGCGGCAATTCCAACCGGCATCGTGTCCAGATCGTGACAATGCAGAACCTGGTAACCGCCACTGCGAAGGTTCCGCCAGACGAAGCGGTAAAAACCGAGGAAAGCGGGGAGCTGACGGAATCGGCTACCCAGCTGGCTGGGCTGGTGAAACCTCAGTACGCTTATCCCGTCCAGAATTTCGCGTGCCGGAAACTTTCGCTCTCGGTCCCAGGAACACACGGTTACATCGTATCCGGCTCGGACCAAACTGCGCGCTTCTTTGTAGACCCGAGGATCCGGTTCAAATGCCGTCGTCACCGCCATCAGTATGCGAATCTTGCGTGCCCGCACTTGAACACACTCACGCTGTGGTAGTCTTAAAACCTATGAAACGTCTTAGCAGTTGTCTCTCATCCGGACGAAAATAGGGTCCGACAAGACTCAGAAAGAGCAGCGAAAGTCCCAAGATTGGGAGTTGGACAAACGGATTCCAATCTCGCAGCAAATAGGCCAACGAGCCATAAATCGCAGTCAAGCCAGCCATGCGCAACCAATCACGAGCGAGGTTCACGCCCGTGGCGAAAAACACCATTAGAAGAAAAAGTGTAGCGCTCAGCCCCGCGGTAGCCAAACGCGTGTAGGCTGCACCGATAAATCCAAACCGCCGGATCAGCATCAAATTCAACCCGACATTCGCAGCCAATACCAAGATCATGGTTACCGTGGCCAAATGCTGGTGGCCCGTACCGATCAGCACCTCTACAAAGTAGAACGTAAGAAAGATGAATGCAACCGCAATCACAAGCAACCGGAACGCTTCCACAGCCCCCGCGTACTCCGGACGATAGAGAAACTGATAGATCCACTGCGCATTGAAAAACAAGCCGAATCCCAACCCTACACCCAATGCCACCAACAGTTTTGTGCCAGTCCGGAGCACGATTTCAAACAGATGCGAATCTCGCCGGTACGCACGAGAGTACACGGGGTAAAGAGACATCGTGATGGCCATGGAAAAAAGGGTAAGCGGGAGAACCAAACGCGTAGCAGAGGTGTACAAGCCCACTTCGGCGTCTCCGCGCAGCAAGGACACCAGAAGAACGTCCAAACGGGTATTCAGGTTCGAAAAACCAAGATAAAGCATCACGGGTACGGCTTGTTTCAGAAAGTAGCGGGCCAGAGGGCCATCGAATCCCCACCAGAGGCGGTTTTCCCGAAAAAACCGAAACGCCAGTAACAGAAACCCGCCCAAATTGGCCAAAGTGTACAGTACCCCAATCTCCAGAAGCCCTGCCCCGTGTCGAGTCCGCCAGATCACAAGCAATAAGAAGATCATGTTGTCCAGCAACACCAGAGCCATGGGAAAATACATGCGGAGATCGGCCTGGTAGACTGTCTCAAACAGGGATCGACCCGAGGCTATTCGGCTGGAAAGCAGAAGATTGGCAGAAACAATCATCACCAGCCACACAACCTCCCTGGGGTAACCGAGGGCAAAGATCCCGAGCCAGCTCGCCAGCACCCCTACAACCAATGTCGCGGCACGTAGCACAAAGCCTGTCCCGAGTACTCGATCCCGGAGCAGCTCCCCACGGGCAAGTTCCCTAACCAGGATCTGGTTGCAGCCAGCGTTCACGATGATGTCAAAGAACCCGATGTAAGTCAGCGCAAATGACAGCCGACCGTACGACCGTTCACCTAAGTAATTGGCCAGGTAAACAAAAACGAAAAGATTGATCCCCAAATTGGCTGCGCGAGCGGCGTAAATCGCAAGCGAGTTTTTGCCAACCCGCTTCTCCAGGGAGTCGTCAATTTGCTCCGTCACGCTTCACCCGACTCGTTTCGGACGGCAGAGTTTGCCGCCACAAGCATCCCCAAGAAGTACCACAGGCGACGATTGTGACTGAGATCTCCGCTCACCTGCGCGCCAATCAGGAGAAAAAGAATTGCAACACCGATCGCGATGTAAACCCTTTGAAACGAGCCAGCAGAAGCGGTTTGTTTACGTTTGGCATCAACCGTGTCCGCCAGCAAGGTACCCCAGTGCGTCAACAGCAGCAGTAACCCGACCAGGCCTCCTTCGCTCAACACCTCCAGAAAAATGTTGTGAGGCCACCAGGCCACGTCACCCCTGTAATAAACGTGGCCAAAAGCTCCGCATCCTACGCCGAACAAAGCCGTGTCCACACCCTCGGTGGGTAAATCGAGCGCAGTCTGCCACAAACGCAAACGCTGGTAGACAGTGATTCGCGACTGGACTTGCGCTTCACCCGTTTTGCTACTGGAAAAATCGGAGTAGCGACTTACCAATTGCGAAGGCAGCAAGCTGACGAGGATTAGCATGAGACCCCCAATAGCCCCGACCCATGCAAACACACGGACTGAACGAGTGTGTCTGAACTGGATCACCCCAAGTCCCAACAAGGACACAAGGAGACTTAACATGGGACCGCGGCTATTGGCCGCCAGAACAGCCAAGATCATAATCCCCGAACCGACGTACACCAAAATTCGCCGTGGACGTGAACATACACCTGATACCAGTACGAGAGAAACAACAGCTATCACCCCAACCCATTGGGCATAGCTGATCGGATTAACGCCGAGAAACGAGGCCCGGTAGAATTCCAGGATTTTTGGCAGATTCGAGAGCGCCTGGCTGAGGGTCACAAGTGTGTAAACGGAAGTCGCAACCCCAAAGACGAACAGAATCCAGAATGTGCTTCGAATACGCTGCAAGCGATTGTAACCCGAAGCGGTCAGAAACAACACGCCCCCGAATCCGGCGAAGCTGAACGCCTTCGACAGGCCGTATCCGGGGGCAGAACTCCACGATGTGCTCAGTAAAAGGTAAGCGGCGAGTACCGCAAAGGTCAGAAGTCCGGAAAGGCCAGGCAGTGTCAAAGCCTCCCGTTGACGTAAGCGATAAAGTACGTGTGCAAGCAACGCCATCATGGAGAGAGCAACCGTGAAGTCGAATTGAGCGAACAGAGGGATGTTCGCCGTCGCCCACTCCTTGAAGATTCCCGACGAGAACAGAGCAGCTGTCCAAAACTCGGGTAAGTACCAAGTGACCAGCGCCCCGCCCACGATGACGAGCAGAAAGGCTACCCCCATCCAACCAAACTCGTACGTGCTCAATATCGTGAAACTCAGGGCAA
The DNA here is from genome assembly GCA_964644845.1 of uncultured Cytophagia bacterium. Classification (GTDB taxonomy): domain Bacteria; phylum Zhuqueibacterota; class Zhuqueibacteria; order Oleimicrobiales; family Geothermoviventaceae; genus Geothermovivens. The sequence goes on from CAZXXS010000012.1 coordinate 105,849, forward strand.
GCAGGAGGAGAAAGGTGGACGGCGTCGGGATGAACCAAACGGACTTTGTTCGGCTTGCCACCCCGGTCACTTGTTCACTTCCTCCGCCGCAGGCGAATCAGGCTGGACAACTCCTGGTAGCGCGCGTACCGTTCCGGTTCCTTCAACTTCATTTGCTCGATTCTCTCCTGAGCAGTCGCAATGAGCGCAGCCAGAAGTGTAACCAGAAGCGTCGCTGAGGCCACAATCAATGCTCGTTTCGGCTTAGCTTTGCGCTGAGGTGGAACAGCGTAATCGAGCACCTGCACGACCGGGGTCGTTTTTGCCTCACGGATACGAGCTTGTTCGTACTGCTGCATTAGGAACTCGTACAGCTTGCTCTGGACTTCTACTTCCCGGTAGAGTCGAGCGTATTCCATTGCCACATCCGGGATGTGCTGGAACGGAATCATTACCCCTTCGTTACCGCTCTTGTCATCTAAAGAGCTGACGGGGCCAAACTTCATGGAGGCCAATTGCCGCTTCAGCTCTTCCAGCTGGAAACGAAGGCGTCTCACCTCATCATGCTTCGGCGAGAGATACCGCGATTTCACTCCGAGCTCTACTTCTGTAGCATAAATCTTCGCTTGCACTTCCGCCGCGTTTTCGATTTCAGCCTGGGTTTGACTCGGCAGATCAATTGCACCGTAGCGCAGGCTGAACTCTTTCAGTTTCTCTTCTGCCCGCGCCAGATCGCGCTTATTCTGCTCCAAACGCCGGCCGATGAAAATGCGGTCGTTTCTCGCTTTTTCTACATCGAAATGTGTGAGCAGACTGTCCAAGAGCCGTACGTACTCGTTTGCCATTGCGGCAGCACCTTGCGGCTTCCTGTCCAGTACGGAAACACTGATCGTATTCTCTTCGTTGATTTCGATGTTGGTTTTGTTTCGAATGTATTTCAGAGCGTCATCCAGCCTCTTTTTGTGGTAACGGTTCATGATGTCGAATTTCTGAATCACCTTCTCCGCCACAACACGACTCTCCAGGACGGCCTTGTATTTAAGTGTCTCTTCCGAGAAACCCAGCAAGTTGAATGAACCCATGGGCAACGCTTGCTCAAGACCGAAAAGCCCAAGGTCTTTCCTTGGAGGCATGATTGTGGCGGTAGCACGATACCATTTGGGCAAAAGCAGGCTAACCGTCACGGAAACAATAGCTGCGATCAAAAAAGCCCCGCCAACAAACCGTTTTCTCTTCGCAATAACGTACGCAAAATCGAGCAACGTCCAGTCTCGCATGTTCTGTCTTCCGATTCCAGGATAGCGGTTCAAATCACGCCGATGGCTTTTGCGGCCAGAATGATCGATGCAATCCCCGACGTGATACTCAAATAGTCCATCCACTTCCTTCGAGGAGTTTCTGGGACAACGATGAAATCACCTCTCTCCACAGGCTCACCAGGACCTTTGGCCCACTTACCCGTGCGAACGTGGTACACTTTTGCCGCGTTGATGTTTGCGCTTTCCCGAGTCCCACCTGCCATCCCCACGTAGTCAAGTACCGTAAACCCCTCCATGAAAGGTTGATTTCCCGGGACCTGGACAGCGCCGGACACGTAGACATACCGGTGCAGCATAGGTATCACTACGATGTCTCCAGGCTTCAACAGAGAATGGGCCCCAAGGCCTTGACTCTGTTCACCATCCGACAACAGGTTCACACGGTGCAACTTCCGGCCATGCGGGCTTTCTCGTAGCACTACGACGTCGTCCAGTTTGAACATCCGAAAATAGGCCGTAAACCTCCTCAGAAAGCTCCAAATGGTCTCGGCAGGCCGGAGCTTGTAATAACCAGCCAGCTCGCTGAGTCCTTCCACTCGCACTAACGGTCCCGAAAACTCAATGGGCGGCACGTAGATTACATCGCCATCCCGTACAAATATATCTTGCTTCAATGACCCTTCGTTCAGACACTTCAGATAGTCGAGGGTATCCACAGTCCCATCACGATGGCGGATCTCAATGTGGCCCTTGTTGCTCCACGGCGTGAAGCCCTCAGCCATTTGAATAAGCCGGGAAACACGGTCCACCGGGGTTGCAACATAAGTGTCCGCTTTTTGGACCTCTCCGAGCACGTGCACACGAATCGGTCGAAGGCGTGCCAAACTGATCGTAACTTTGGCGAGCCGGTACTTCTGGCGGCTTAGCTTCCTAACGAGCGACTTTGTCTCGGCCAAGGTCTTTCCTGCTACGTCAATTATCCCCAGCGTGGGGATTACAAGCTTACCCTCGGGACTAACGATGAACTCTTGACTGAACACCTCGCCTCCGTAGATGGTCACGGAAAAGACGTCGCCGGGACCAACCACGTACTCGGTATCCGACACCGCCCCTTCCAGCGCCTGAATCTCGTCGTAGGCTGAAGGTACCTTCCTTTCCATCGCAGAGGGTTTGAGAAATTCCTCTTGCTCCTTGCGGAGTGGAGATGATTTCTGCGGAGGGGTTCCTTGCTGAGTCTGGGCACCAGCTGATCCTGTCAGCCCGTTCAACAGAAGCACGAAAACAACCCCAAAGGCGAATGAAAGGTCAAAAATCCGCCGCTTTTTCTTGTCCATCGTCCGTGGGCGATGCAAAGGCAAAGTCACTCGCTCCTTATTAGAGGTTTCTTGAGCTACTGTGGATAAACTCTTCTGGCTCGTTTTAGCAGGCTTACACCTGGCACCAAGCCGGCACCGGCCAACTGAAGAACGCGGAAGCCAAAGAATTTTCCCTCCTCACACAATCACCCGGCCTAAAATCCCCTCCCCGACCCCAATCGAAATACCTTTCCTTTTGTCCCTTTCAGCCCCCTCGTTGCGTTGCGTGTGTCCACCACCATTTTGGCCTGGTTTACGATCTCCTGAAAGTCGTAGTCCGAATGGTCTGTCGTAATCACCACGACATCCGCTGACTTCAGAAGATCAGGCGTTAGCTTCTGACTCCGCAGCTCATGCCCAACAACGCGTACTTCTGGCACGTAGGGATCATTGTACACCACATTCTTGGCGCCGCGCTGAAAGAGCAACTCCATCACCTTCAAGGCCGGTGAATTTCGCACATCATCGATGTCTTTTTTGAACGCCACACCAAGGATTAAGATCTTCGCTTTTCCAAACGGCACCCCCGTCTCGCTGAGAGCGCGGCGGGTCATGCCCAACACGTAGAAGGGCATGTCTTCGTTCGTTTCCGCCGCCAACTCGATGAAATTGGTGTGGAAATCGTACTCGCGCGCTTTCCACGAAAGGTAGTACGGGTCCACAAGAATGCAGTGTCCTCCGATCCCCGGACCAGGGTAAAAGGGCATGAAACCGAAAGGCTTGGTCGAGGCAGCTTCGATGACCTCCCAAATGTCAATGCCGCCCATTCGGTCACACATCCGGGCCAGCTCATTCACCAGCGCAATGTTCACGCTGCGGAAAATGTTCTCAAGCAACTTGGTCATCTCCGCTGCCCGCGGGCTGCTGACCACGTGGACGTGTTCCACAACCTGCTCAATCGCAAGCTTGGCCAATTCCGTGCACCGTGGCGTGACTCCCCCCACCACAATTGGCGTGTTCTTCGTGGTGAATTTCTTGTTGCCCGGGTCAATTCGCTCGGGCGAAAAGGCCAGGTGAAAATCTTCGCCGACCTTCAGGCCCGACTCTTCCAGCAAGGGCAAAACAACTTTCTCAGTGGTCTCAGGAAAAGTTGTGCTTTTCAAGATCACAAGCTGGCCGATTCGCAAGCGTTTGCGAATTTCGTCCGTCGCAGCTTCAATGTAAGAGATGTCCGGATCCTTGTTCGGCGTGAAAGGGGTTGGCACGCAAATGTACACCACATCGCATTCGCCGACATGGCCAAACGTGTCGAACGCTCTGAACTTGCCGCTCTTCACAACCCGGGCCAGTTGCTCGTCGGGAATGTCGATGATGTAGTTCTCACCCCGGTTCAGCTTGTCAACTTTGCTCCGGTCAACATCGAAACCGCACGTTGTGAAGCCTTTCTCCGCATACTCCACGGCCAGCGGGAGCCCCACATAGCCGAGTCCGATGATTCCGATTCGCGCGGTTTTGTCCCGAATCTTGGCTTCGAGTGATTTGCCCTGATTGTCCACTTGCTCCCCTTTCTCCCCGCTTGTTAAAGATCCCTTTGATAGTGTTTTCGGTAGAACTCCAGGTATTCACCGCTCTTCAGCTTCTCCCACCACCAACGATTCTTCGCGTACCAGTCAATCGTCAAATCCATCGCCTGCTCAAAACTGCGTGAGGGAGACCACCCAAGCCGCTTGATTTTCGACCAATCGAGCGAGTAGCGGCGATCGTGACCAGGGCGGTCCTTGACAAACGTCATCAACGAGCGCGGCTTGCCCAGCTTGTCGAGAATGTACTCGGTAATTTCCAGATTCGTTTTCTCGTTGCCAGCGCCGATGTTGTAGACCTCACCATCCTCCCCTTTCCTCATCACGACGTCGATGGCGGAGCAGTGATCTTCCACGTAAATCCAGTCGCGGACGTTCAGCCCATCCCCGTAAATCGGCAGCTCCTTGTCGTCCAGCGCGTTCGTGATAAAGAGCGGGATGAGCTTCTCCGGGTACTGGTAAGGGCCGAAATTGTTGGAGCAGCGTGTGATGACCACGGGCATGCCGTACGTGACGTAGTACGAGTAGGCCAGGCGATCTCCGCCCGCTTTGGAAGCTGAGTAGGGACTCGAAGGCATTAAGGGATCGGTCTCTTTGAACGAGCCGTCCTCGATGCTGCCGTACACCTCATCCGTGCTGATCTGCACGAATTTCTTAACCCCGTGACGTTTGGCCGCTTCCAGAAGGACAAACACACCGAACATGTCCGTTCGGATGAAGTCGCCGGGAGCTCCGATGGACCTGTCGACGTGGCTTTCCGCAGCAAAATTCACCACCACATCCACGCCCGGCATCACTTCTTCCACCACTTTTTCGTCACAGATGTCCCCCTTCACGAAACGGTAGTTCGGGTTGTCCTCAACATCGCGCAAGTTGTCCAGGTTGCCTGCGTACGTCAGCTTATCCAGATTAATCACCCGGACGTCGGGGTACTTGGCGAACAAGTAGCGAATGAAATTACTCCCGATGAACCCCGCACCACCGGTAACCAAGAAGGTTTCCATGATCAACTCCACTTCTTCCTGTCCCTACCCAGCGAATCCACTTGCCCTCGTCCTGCGGGGAATTTTGATGCTCCCAAAGAACCGCACAAACGGACGCTCTCTCAGCGCTAAGGCGAGGCAACTAGCAGCCCTTTCGTCTGCCCTGCAACGTCTCACTTCCCACCCGCCCTGGCAAAACGGATGTAAACACCACGCGCATTCTTACGACTAATTGCTGGTTCATTGCCGTGAGTGAACGCTGCACTGACCCTCACCCCAAACATTTCTCCCAAAAGGAAATGGTGTCGACACACACCCTTCCCCGTGACTTAGCTTCATTCCAACTCAACCTGCCGCCGCAAAAGCTCAGAATTCAGCCGAACCAGGAGCTTCTCACATCCCGGACGCCACTTTCTCAAGATAAGTAGATTCTTCTCAAGACGAATTCCCCCACGCTTGAGCTTGAGGCAGGGCTGTAAGCCAATCCATCTGGAAACTTATTCATGAAAAGCCTGTACTTCGACCGTTTCTCCCGGGGCAATTTGAATCTCGGCCATGTTTTTGCGTTTCCTGCGGCAGGTTCGTGGAAAACGAGCCCGTAGACGTAGCTTGGTGCCTGTTGACTGCCACTTTCGCGGCAGCCGCAAGCATACTGTTAGCGGAATAATCGGCAAACCGGTGTACACGTCCGACAAGGATACCGCGAGGGCGCGGCCGTCCGGTTGGATTCTCACAGTAACCCGAGTCTGTTCCCGCTCGAGTACGTACCTTGCGATTTCCGCCTGAGTCGCCACCCAAATGGAGTCTGACCGTTGCTCAAGCTCGTCCATCAAATCCCGAAACAAGCCGTACGGAGCAACCGTGCTGGTGAAGGGTCCATCCATCGACAAAGAATGCCAGTAGATGATTATCCAACCTCCGCACCTAATGGTTTCATCAAGGATCGGCCCGAAAGAAATACTGTCGTAGGGCGGGTACACCCCGTAGCCCCTTGCGCACGACAGCGTGCTACGCGTCACAGGACGACAATTGATCGCCGTGGCACTCCGCCCGTTGATCGCTCTCTGGCAGACGAAATATCGGCTTCCAATGGCGCGAAGCTCCGGCGTGCTACTTCCGTACGGGTAACAAAAGCTAACGACCCGAGCCAATCCCGGGATGCCGCTGGCCAGATCCTGCAGAGAGCGTCGCATTTCCTCCTCAGCCTCGTCGAGACTGATTTTCGCGAGATCGGGATGTGAACGAGTGTGGGATCCAATCTCATGACCATGCTCAAATAGCCGTATCCACGCCTCCCAGTTACGGATGCACCCCGTGTTCAAATTAAAGGTACCACGAAAACCATATTCCTCCAGCGTTGGCGCCGCGAGCTGCCAGTGCGAAGCACGTGCATCATCGAAAGCAACCGAAACCGCGGCTCTTTTCCCTCCAAGCCAATAGCTAACCTCACCTTGCCCCTGGTAGCTCACCTCGACTGGCAAGGCAAGTGTAGGCTCCGTCGGATTTCGCGTACAAGCCAGCAACAGGAAACTGCCGCAGCCGAGCGACAGGAAAATTCGTTGCCACCGACTCAATCCGAATCCCATGGCAGCGCACCCCTCCACATCAGGTCGTCAAGCTGCAGGGGCTGCCCCCTGCCAAACCGCCACGCCGCCGGCGTCCCCACCGGGCAAAACAGAAACAAACTCTTCCCGCCTTCGCATCTTGCACTGCCTCACCCTGCCCCACGCGCGCAGAAATCTTACTTACACACCCTCACCCCATCTTGATCTCCCAGTCGTACGGAATATCCGGGCTGTCGTACGGCACGCGGTGTTCGTCCGGGTGTTCGTAGTTGTATTTCTGACTCACCGTGTTCACCACGATGGCTTCTTTCTGGCCAATGCACTTCCAGCCGTGGTAAACCCCTTTGGGCACATGAATCAGCATCGGGTTGTGCTCACCGATGAAAAACTCATTCACCTCGCCCTTCGTCGGTGAGCCCTCACGCGCGTCGTACAGAACCACTTTCAACATGCCGTACACAACGGCAATGTTGTCTTCCTGCTTCAGATGGTAGTGCCAGCCCTTGATCACGCCGGGGTACGTGGTGGTCATGTAGACCTGACCGAATCGTGTGAATTCCGGGTCGTCCTCCCGAAGGATTTCCATCAAGCGACCACGCTCGTCAGGGATTACCCGCAGTTTCTTCACACGGACGCCGTCAATCATGTTGCCCTCCATCAAGAAGTTAACTTACGAAACAGCCGACCAAAAATCAATCGGTTTGTCCTCGGTCTCAACCACAACTGAGCACCGAACTTACCGTCCTCAGCGTCGACCTCCCGACAAAGTCGGTCCCTCTTGACCAAGATCCTCTGCGAGATCTCCATCCCGTCCAGGGCTGCCGGTTGTACTCCTTTCCATTCTCGCCAGGCGTCGCAAAGCCGCCATCTGTTCCCGCTGGCCGATTTGCGCCTTTTCAACCGCCTTCCTCAAAAGGTCGATCGTCCTGTCGTAGGTTTCTCTGTCCACAGGGTACGGGTGCCCATCCTTACCACCATGTGCAAAACTGTAGCGCGCTGGATCACGGAAACTCGGTGGTGTGCCGTACAGGATCTCGGAAAGCAAACTCAGCGCCCGAAGTGTCTTGCCACCCACACCCGGCATGCCAAGAAGGGCCTCAAAATTCTCCGGCTGCCGTTCGTACGTCTTCGCAAAAATCGACTCGAGGCGATCAGGTCTGACGTCCGCTAACAGAATGTGATGCCTTCGCGGCAATTTCAGGCTCGGCAGCCGTTTCAGATCCGCCACAAGCTTGTCGGGCCTTTCTCGGGCCAATTCCGTTACCACCTCCCGAGCCGGATCGCTTTCCTGCGCCACCAGATTCAGGGCCTGACCGCGCTCGACACTGACCACCCCGGTGTGTGGCTCGTTCACAAACTCCTTGAGTGCATCGCTCAGCCAGTGGTACCGTCTGGCCCAGCCCGTGCTCTCATTCATGCCTTGCTGAACAACCGCCCACTTGCCCTCACTGGTCACCACAAAGGTGTGATGGTAAATCTGGTAACCATCCTGCACGGCGTTGTTGTCGACCTTCGCCGACATCCGGCTGGCGTAGACCAGCGCCTCGCCTGGTAAACCGTAGCGATCAGCGACCCTTTCAATCTCCTCGGGCGTTTTTCTCGACGCTCTTCCCTTGCCGCCACACACAAAGATCCCGAGCTCCGGCCCAGTTTTTTTCAGTGCTTCTTTGAAAGCGCCACAGACAGTGGTTGTAACGCCGCTGGAGTGCCAGTCGAAACCAAGAAGCGCCCCCAGAGCCTGGAACCAGAAGGGATCAGCCAGCTTTCGCAGGAACTCGTCCCTCCCCTGTTCCAGCACGATGGCCGCCGCGATCTCCCGCGCCAGCGCAACCATTCGCTGGAAGAGCCACGCAGGCGCTCTGCCACCGTGGAGCGGAAGCTGTGCTGTTCCAGTCCTCACAACTCTACGATTTCCACTTCGTTTGTCTCCGTGTCCCAGAAAGCTACGGTACGTCTCCCGTTGAGCCAGCCCCCACACTCACCCGGATTGATCACCAACGTTTTGCCCGTGCGCGTCACGTCAATCTCGTGCGTGTGCCCGTAAATCACAACGTCGTACAGTCCGCTCACCTTGAGCGCTTCCAGGTTGTGAGGCTCGTGCAAGACCAACACGCGTTTGCCTTCCACGCTCAACGTGTACGGAGGCTGAAAAATCTTGCCTTCGAACGTCCGCGCCAACCCTAACCGCTCACCATCGTTGTTGCCAAAGACCATCACCAAGGGAGCTTTGAGATCGGAAAGAGCGCGCTGCACAAACGGTGCCACCAGATCGCCGGCGTGAATCACCAGTCCCACCTGGCGACGGTTGAAGCGTTCCACTGCTTTTCGCAAAGCGTCCAGATTGTCGTGCGAGTCCGACAGAATTCCCACGATCATCGTTTTCCTCCTTTGGTTCTGCCAAGAAAGAGTCTCAAGGGCAGTTTGCTGCGGTCCACGGGAACGGCCACCGGAGGTTCCGGCAAGCCAAGCCATTCTACCAGACCTCGCCAGGCCAGAAACGCCGTCAGAGCTGCCACAACGGCATCCAACTCGTCGTGCGTTGGCAGACGCTGAATGTCCCAGCTGAGCCCAGCTTCCCGAAGCGCCTCCAGCAGCCACAGGCGCACCTCTCGGCGCCCTTTGGGCCTGGGGTAATCTTTTCCCCACAACATCACTTTTGTCGCGTGGGGGTACACCTCCACAAGCTGAAAGCCCGCTCCCCCAAGCTTTTGAGCAAGCCTTACGCAGCGAAGAGCCCACGGTTTGGCAAAACTCTTCGACGTGGTGAAAAAACAACCGATCCCGCGTCTGGCCAAAGCCACCTCTGCAGCTCGGCGGGCTTCGGGTAGTTCACCCCGTATGAACGCATCCTCCGACATCCTCCCTGGTAAGACCGTCGGACCGTCGAAACCCACGAGTTCCACGTTGTCCGGACCCAAGTTCTGCAACCAGCCGAGGATCGCCTCGTCCGATTGGAGCAGCTGTACGTCTTGCACCCGCCCGAACTCGTCCACGGCAGCGGCCGCCGTGGCTTTTTTCGGTGCTGCGGTCGGATCGAGTCCTGCAAAAGTCATCTCCAGAACCCACAACAAGCACGCACTCACGCCACACGCCGTGGATGCAAAAACCACTTGCTGAAGAACTTCAGCGAACCCGTTTGCTCACTGTCACAAAGTTACCAAGGTTTTTGTTTGATTTATCCGAAGACTTTTTACATTCAACCCCAAGCAATTGTTCAACCTTAGCGCTGGCGCTGGTTGAACACGAATCGTGAAAACAAAGGACGTGCGCCGAAATGGCCGACGGAAAGCTACGCATTGCGCTGGCACAAATCAACACCGTTGTTGGGGACTTCGCCGGCAACCAGAAGCGCATCCTCAACGCAGTGGACCGGGCCCGTAGGTTCGGCGCCGATCTCGTCGCGTTTCCGGAGCTCACAGTGACCGGCTACCCCCCTGAGGATTTGCTGCTCCGACATTCTTTCGTCGCCCAAGCGGAGCGCGTTGTTCACGAACTCGCCCCGCAGATCAAGGACGTGACGGCGATCGTCGGTTTCCCGGAGCGCCGAAACGGACACCTGTACAACGCCGCAGCGGTAATCGCTGATGGCTACGTCGCTACCACCTACCAGAAAATCCATTTGCCCAACTACGGTGTTTTCGACGAGAAGCGCTACTTCGAACCAGGCGACGAGCCCGTCGTGCTACAACTCAACGGCGTGAACGTCGGCATCAACATCTGCGAGGACATCTGGTTTCCCGACGTGGCCGCCGTGCAGGCCCTTAAAGGCGACGCCGAGTTGCTTCTGAACATCTCGGCCAGTCCTTACCACGCCGGCAAACGCAAGGTCCGTCAGGAATTGGTGACAAGTCGAGCCCGCGACAACTGGGTCTGGGTCGCCATGGTCAATCTGGTCGGAGGACAAGACGAACTCGTTTTCGACGGCAACTCCGTCGTAGCTGATTTCACCGGCAAACCGTACACTGGTGGCAAATCGTTCGAAGAAGATCTCATCCTTTTCGACGTGGATGCCGACGCCGTTCAGCGGGCCCGTCGCCTCGATCCGCAGTTTGCCTCTCTAAGCGAAGGCTACGATGCACCCATGTCGCTTCGCGTCGTCAAACTGCAAAATCGCGAGGCACCGAAAAAAAAGCCACCGCTCGAGATCCGCTCGCCCGAAGAACTTGCCCCCGGCGAGCTGGAAGAAATCTACGGTGCCCTGGTGCTCGGTGTGCGCGACTACGTGCACAAAAACGGTTTCGACAAAGTGGTACTTGGCCTGAGTGGCGGGATCGATTCGGCGCTCACCGCCGCCATCGCCGTCGATGCACTCGGATCGGACAATGTGATGGGTGTGACCATGCCCAGTCAGTTCTCCAGCACGGGTAGCGTGGCCGATTCCGAAAAGCTGGCCAGGAACCTGGGCATCCGGTTCGAACAAGTTCCGATTCGAGAAATCTTCGACCAGTATCTGAACGTACTCGAGCCGCATTTTCGCGGCTTACCGCCGGACATCACCGAAGAAAATTTGCAAGCCCGGATTCGCGGCAACTTGCTAATGGCCTTCGCCAACAAGTTCAACTGGATCGTCCTTTCCACGGGCAATAAGAGCGAACTCAGCGTAGGTTACTGCACGATCTACGGCGACATGGTCGGCGGCTTTGCAGTGCTCAAAGACGTACCCAAGACACTTGTCTACCGGCTGGCCCATTACCGTAACCAGCGCGCCGGGTACGATTTGATCCCCGAGGCCATCTTGACCAAGCCGCCGTCGGCCGAGCTTCGTCCCAACCAGAAGGATCAAGACACACTACCACCCTACGAAATTCTGGACCCAATTATCGAAGCGTACGTGGAACGCGACATGAGTTTCCAGGAAATCGTGGCGCTCGGCTTTGACCCCGGCGTGGTCCGGGATGTGATTCGGCGTGTCGATCTGGCCGAGTACAAACGGCGCCAGGCACCGCCGGGCGTCAAGATCACGCCACGGGCTTTCGGGAAGGATCGAAGGATGCCAATCACCAACCGTTACCGCGAAGCTTAGGGCGCGCACTGTTGGATGTCCCCGCCGCGCCCGGAAAGCCTTCACGGCGTGGATTGGCGTCCGATCACGGACGTGAAGGCAAGGTCGTGTTTTTTTCGGATTGAGGGACCGGCTGGCAAGTTACCCACTCCGGACCCAAATTTGGCTGGCGTTGCAGCGCACGGAGAAACGTCAGCGCTGTCGGCAAAGTGGCTAATTTGGAAGACCAACGATGAGATCACGTCTGGCACAGACGTTTCGATTTGCACTTGTCGCAGTGGTGGTGCTCGGTTTGGCTTTTCTGTCCGCACATCAGCTACGCGGCAGCAAAACACTGAAATTGTCGCTTCGCGCCCAGGCTCTGCCGGAACGTGTGGTGCGCTGGGTGCACGTGGCCGCCGCTGCAAAAGATGTCGACGTTGCAGTTACTGCAAGCCGCGTCCTCGTGCGTTCTTCAACGAACCAGTGGAGACCGGTCTTCGCGGTGGACTCCTCCCTTGTGGCGCTGGAGGCTTCGCCCCGTGGACACTTCTTCGGCGTCCTGAGCTACACCCGTCGGCCAAAGCCGGGCGCCCCCGGTGAGTTAACGCTTCACCTCCGCGATGCCTCGGGCGCCATCCTGGGCAGCTGGAATCTGCCTTGGGACTACGACCGACCCGTTCCTGCCCTGGCTCTTGCCCGCGGCGCTTCAGCCGTGGCAGTCGGGTGGGCAGACGTCGGGATCGTGTGGGTTTTTTCGCCCGGCAAATCCGAACCCGCGCGGGTCGACCTTTACGCCGACGACACCTACGGCTACGAACGCTGTTTGTGCTTCGCGTACGACGACAGTATGAACCAATTCATCGTCCTGGCAACCAGGCACGGCATCAACCCTACCGCATCCTCCCAGGCCGAACGGTCCGTCGGTGCTCGACTTTTTTGGATCAATCCAAGCGGGCAAATGCTGAAGAGCCTGGCACTCGAAACCGAGGGCGTGACAACGCTCCGATTCGACCGCAGCTCACGCATCCTCGTGGTGGGTGGCACGGATTTCCCCGCACCGGACCGCCCCCTACCCTATGCTGAGGTTCGGTCGGCCGATGGACGTCTGGTAACCCGGGTCGAGCAGGTTACTCCCGAGAATTTCGCCATCACGCCGGACCGCCGCTTGTCTGTCCTCGCGGATCCATCCGGGGCAGTGGCGGTAGACCTTCTGCAGAAGCTCGAACTTTGGCGGCACACTCCGGCGACAGACAACCGCAGCATCCTCGACGCTGTTGTCGTGGACAAACCGGCCTGTGTGGCGCTGCTCAGCGCCACGGTTGCTTTCCGGGAAAACACATTCCTTTACATCGAACCCAAAGTCTCACTGGTTAACAGGCGAGGAAAACAAATCGGCGTTACCGCTTTCCCGGACACTTTGCTGGCAGAGGCGCGTTTGGCTCCTGATCCCCGTGGCGGTCTACGTGTGCTGACCCAGGACCGCATCTGGACTGTTTCGCTGGCTCAGTAGGATTCGAAATGACACTGCGGCACTTCCTCTCGTCGATTCTTGCCCTGGCTTCTCTTGCTGCGGGTGGAGCGCAGGCCCAGTACGGCTGGCCTGTGACACCGTTCAACAGCAGTCAGCTCATCACCGGCACATTTTGCGAGTACCGGCCCACGCTCAGTTCACCTCACTTCCACAACGGCGTGGACATTCCCAAAGCCGATGGTTCGCCCGTCTACGCCGTCACAGACGGAACGGTGAGCAGCATTCAACGCACGGGAGGCAACGCCTACGTCCGGGTGGGCGAGTTTGCTTACGTGCACATCAAACCAGCCCCCAATCTGACAGTCGGTTCCAGGGTCAAGGCCCATCAAACTGTGATCGGAACCATTCTGTCGGGTGCCGGACACGTTCATTTCATCGAGGGTACGTACGACCACGAACGCAACGCGCTGCGATCCGGAGGCGGGCTCACCCCGTACGTGGATCCGTGGGCCCCGATCGTACGCTACATCCGTTTCTACCCGGACGGTTCATCGCAACCGTTTCCGGGCAATCACGTTAGCGGGAAAATCGATCTGGTCGCCAAAGTCGATGAGCAAAATGGTCCACCCAGCTCATCCCTGGCCTGTCGCAACAACGGGACCTACGAGCTCGGCTACGCCGTTCTTGACTCCGACAGTGTCACAGTTCTCCTCCGTAGCGGCGTACGTTTCCGTTTCCTCACGAAACCCAGCAACCGCTACGTCCACAACGTTTTCCTAAAAAAGTTGTCCAGCATCACCAGCCACGTGTACATCGCCACCAACCACGTCGATCGCAATGGCTACTTGGACACCGGAGAGCTGGGGCCTGGGCGTTACTACGCCCTGGTGTGGGCCCGCGACACCCGGGGTAATGCCGACACGCTGGTGGTCCCTTTTTACGTGGTTCCGGAGGACAAAACTCCCCCTGCCCCACCCGAACTCCTGTTAGTGCGCGGCGACAGCTCGAGCTTCGAAATTCGGTGGAAACGCAGTCCGGAACCCGACGTGGTCGGGTACCGACTTTGGTACAGCTTCGACAACCGCGACTGGAAACTGAAGTTCACCGAGCACCAGCTACCGGCCGACTGCACATCTGTGACTTTTCGGGCGACACTGCACCGACCCCTCTACTTTCGCCTCACGGCAGTGGACAACGCCCCTTTGCCAAACGAAAGCGCACCCTCAGATGTTTACGGAATGCAGCAGGGAGTTGCGCCGCTCCTGATTGTGGACGGCTTTCATCGTTCCCCAGAGCAGGGAAGTGCGTGGTCGCAGCCATCTCACCCGTTCGCTTTCTTCTACGCCCAGGCCTTGCCCGAAGAGCAGCGGAACACGCTCGGCTTTGCCACCTGCTCCGAAGACGCTGTTCTCGATTCCGCCGTGCAGCTGAAGGACTTCGGCGAAATCGTGTGGTTCACGGGCGACAACGGCGGCGGACGTCAGGCCGTGTCGGATTCGGCCATCTCGCTGCTGGACCACTGGCTGCAAACAACACCGTACGCGCGGTTGCTGCTGGCAGGGGCCAACCTGGCATCCAGCCTGGATTCCACCACTAACCCCTACGCTTCAGCTTCGGCGAACGCTTTCTTACGGAATCTTCTTGGCGTGGCTCCCTGCGGCCGTCGCTCTGGGATCGGCTCGCTTTCCTTAGTCCAGCAGTCGGAAACCACGCTACGCTTCGGGCACGGTCCGTTCACACCGGACAGTGTGGATGCTCTTTGCCCCCTCGGCGGTACCACACCGCTGCTTCGTTTTGCGAGCGACTCGGTGGCGGCGCTCACACTTTGTGAGAGACAAAGCTACCACGTCGCCCTGCTTTCCGTGCCTGTACCGGCCATCGACCAGCCCGACTCGCAGCGCTTTGTCCTGGAATTGGCTCTTGCTAACTTGAACGCTTCGGTTTCCAATCAGGCGCACCCGGCCGCACCCGGCCGCTTTGAACTCAGCCCTGCGTACCCCAATCCGTTCAACAGCAGCACGACGCTGCAGATCCAGATCCCACGGGCCGCTCACCTGCGCGTCGATCTGTACGACGTCCGGGGGCGGCAGGTTCGCACCCTCTTCGACGGGTTTGCACGCGCCCAGCGGTTGCGCCTCACGTGGGACGGTCGAAGTTCAAGCGGCCGATCGTGTCCGAGCGGCATTTACCTTTGTCGCGTGCAGCTTGGATCCCACTCACAAACACGCCGGATCTTGCTCCTCAGGTAGTTTCCAAAACCAACAGAGAGGGTAACCAATGAGCTCCGGAGCCGAGGTCTGGAGGCCGTACCAGCACATCTTTTTCGACTGCGACAGCACGCTGACGCAGATCGAAGGCATCGATGAGCTCGCCAGGCTGGTTGGAAAGGACGACGAAGTCCGCGAACTCACCCGGCTGGCAATGGAGGGCGAAATTGACCTCGAAGAAGCGCTACGACGCCGCCTTGAGTTGTTGCGGCCTACCCGCGGCCAAATTGAACAGCTCGGGGAACTGTACGTGCGGCGTTTGGTGCCGGATGCCCGGGATGTGGTACGCGCGCTGGTGTTCCTGGGACGCCAGGTGTACATCGTGAGCGGCGGCTTCGTGCTGGCGCTACGCCGTCTTGCCGCTCATCTTGGGATTCCCCAGGCTAACGTACTCGGTGTTGACCTGTGGTTCGACGAGCTTCAGGGCGAGTGGTTCCGCTACCACAAACACCAGTACCGTCCCAACCCCGACGAGCGGTACCTCGCGCTCGACGACAGTGCCCCAACCGTCCGTAGCACCGGGAAAGCGACGGCAATTCGCAACCTTGGCCCCCTCGCTGGTGGGACTTTGCTTGTTGGAGACGGCGCCAGCGATCTCGCCGCCAGAGAAGCCGTCGATCTCTTCGTCGGCTACGGCGGCATCGCCCAACGGGCTGCAGTGCGGGAAACCGCAGACATCTTCCTCCCGCATCCCAGCTTGGCCCCCGTTCTCGCCCTCGCTGCAGGTTCTCAAGACGCTTCCCGTCTGCTGGGGTCCGAATTTGCGCGCCTGTTCCGGAAGGGCGTTGAGCTCTTCGCGAGCACCGCACGTGTCCGCCGCACAGATCTGAAAACCTTGCCAGATGTGTTTTCCAATTGGTTGCACGGCCAGAACACTACGCAACAACTGGAACCCCAAACCAACGGGATACTCTGAGATGACTCCGGTTGAACAACGTTCGCAGCGACTGCGCCTGTTTATCCCAGGACCAACAGAGGTGGCACCAGAGGTTTTGGAGGATTTCTCCCGTCCCCCCATCGGTCACCGTACAGACGAGGCCAGGCAACTCATCTTTCGAGTCACCCAAAAGGCCAAGAAACTGTTGAACACAGATCAGACGGTGTTACTTTCCACCAGCTCCGCTACCGGTCTGATGGAGGCCGCCGTCCGCAATCTTGTTCAAAAGACCGTACTGTGTGCGGTGAACGGCGCTTTCAGCGCGCGTTGGCACAAGATCGCTGTAGCCAACGGCAAAGACGCCACGCGACTTGACTTCCCACTGGGTAGACCCGTGGATCCCGACAGGTTGCGTCGCGCGCTTCGCGAGCGTCCCGTCGAGGCGGTAACTGTGGTCCACAATGAGACGTCGACCGGGGTAATTTCTCCACTCGCAGAAATCGCTGACGTGCTGCGCGATTTTCCGGAAACCTTGCTCCTGGTGGATGCTGTCACCTCGATGGGAGCTGTGCCGATCTCCTTTGACGAGCTCGGCCTGGACGTGTGTCTGGCGTCTGTTCAAAAAGCACTTGCTCTACCGCCCGGTTTCGCGCTCTGCGCCGTTTCGGAGCGCGCTCTACAACGCGCCGCGACGGTGCAAAACCGGGGCTACTACTTCGACTTTCTCCTGATGAAAGACTACGCAGAGCGCGGACAAACGCCGATTACACCGTCGCTACCGCACCTCTACGGCCTCGACCACCAGCTCGACCGCATTCTGGAGGAAGGTCTCGAGCGACGCTACCAGCGTCATTTGCGAATGGCTGCCCTCGTTCAGAACTGGGCACAGGACCGTTTGGCGCTTTTCGCCGACCCGTCCGCGCTGTCGCCTACAGTCACCGCCGTGGCAACCGGGAACAAACTCGCGCCGCAGGACATTCTGGCATTCGCCAGACAACACGGTTACCTTCTCGCTTCCGGCTACGGTGAACTGAAGGACCAAACGTTTCGCATCGCACACATGGGTGAGTTGCAGGAGCAGGACATTCGAGATCTCCTCTCCACGCTGGACCGCTTGTTCTGAGACCAGCTGCGGAGCCAACCCGGGAAAGCCGGTTGAAACGCATTCACGGATCTTCAGGGAAAGACGTGGGTCACCCGTCCGCTGAAGCCCCGTGAAGACGCCCTACAAACACCGGAAAGAGTTACTGGGAAGTTGAAACCGTGGGCACGAGACCGCTCGTTTTGGTAAACAGTGGCAACCACGTTGCGCACACAGTCTACGAACTGTCAAACCTTCTGAGGTGACGATGGAAGAAGTGAAACCAGACCGCCACCGCATCCTGGTCACGGGCGAGATCCTGCCGGAAGGGCTGGCATTGCTTCAGGCTGAGCCAGACTTTCAGGTCGACGTCCGTACCGGCTTACCCCGCGCGGAATTGTTGAAGATCATCCCGGCCTACCACGCCCTGGTCACACGCAGCGAAACCGCCATCGACCGCGAACTTCTCGACGCAGCCGAAAACCTGAAGGTCGTTGCTCGTGGCGGGGTCGGGCTCGACAACGTAGACATCGACTACGCCAGCCAGAAGGGTGTCGCGGTGATGAACACACCGGGCGCCAACACGATTGCTGCTGTCGAGCACACAATCGGCATTCTTCTGGCGCTTTGTCGCCGGATCCCCTGGGCCCACGCCTCCGTCCGCAGCGGCGAATGGAAACGCAAAAAATTCCTCGGGACACAGTTGCAAGGCAAAACGCTCGGCATCATCGGTCTGGGCCGCATCGGAAGCCGCGTCGCTACGCGCTTGCAGGCCTTCGAGATGCAGGTCATCGCTTACGACCCGTACGTCAGCGTCGACAAAGCCGAGCAAATTGGTGTACCGCTGGTCGAGTTCGAGGAGCTGTTGCGTCGCTCGGATGTGCTTACCATCCACGCCCCGCTGACGGACGAGACGTTCCACATGATTTCAGCCGAGGAAATTGCTCAAATGAAGGACGGCGCCCTGCTCGTGAACGCTGCGAGGGGCCCCATCGTCGACCCAGAGGCCTTGTACCAGGCACTGACGAGCGGCAAGCTTGCAGGCGCGGCAATGGACGTGTTCGAAGAAGAACCGCCCAAAGGCTGCAAACTCCTGGAACTCGACAACGTCGTAGCGACACCGCACATCGGAGCCAACACGGTTGAGGCCCAGATCAACGTGGCTGTGCAACTGGCCGAGCAGGTGATTGCTGCACTTAAACGCGACGAGTTCGAAAATTCCGTGAACATGCCCATTGCCAGTCGCGAGGAATACCAGCGTTTGCGGCCCTTCCTCGAGCTGGCCGAAAAAATTGGGAAACTGCAGGTGCAAACCGTTCCGGGACGCGTT
Organism: uncultured Cytophagia bacterium; assembly: GCA_964644845.1. Classification (GTDB taxonomy): domain Bacteria; phylum Zhuqueibacterota; class Zhuqueibacteria; order Oleimicrobiales; family Geothermoviventaceae; genus Geothermovivens. Next base: position 124,520 of record CAZXXS010000012.1, read on the forward strand.
GCCGAAGTTTCTGTGGAGTACTACGGCGACATTTCGAGGTACGTTAAGCCGCTCACGGTTGCCGTGTTGAAAGGAATTCTGGCTCCGATCTTGCGGGAGAAAGTCAACTACATCAACGCGCCGTACATCGCCGACGAGCGTCACATCCGCGTCCGGCAGACACGCTCGTTCGAGCCAGTCGACTACACGAATTTGATGCGTGTCACCGTCAAGACCGACCGTACACAGCAGACGGTGGCGGGTACCCTGTTGAGTCGAACCATTCCCCGAATTGTCGAAATCGACGGCTTCGGGTTGGACGTCGAGCCTTCCGGGCGCTTTCTGATCGTCCGGAACTACGACCGCCCCGGTGTGATCGGACGCGTGGGCACCATTCTCGGCAACGCTGGCGTCAACATCGCCGAGTGGCGTCTGGGCCGCCTCCGTCGCAACGAAGAAGCTTTAGCCGTCGTGAAGGTCGACGATCCCGTACCCAAAACCGTGATCGAGGAAATTGAACGGCTTGACGACGTGGTGCGGGTGTTGCCGTTTGAGCTTTAGCCTCGTTGGCACAAAACTTCGCCAAGAGGCGCGACTCAGGCTTCGACGTCCAAACGGACCCAACAACCACATCGTCAGGGCCTTCGCCGAGGTCCAAAGCGACAGGTACGCCTTTTTGCGTTTTCTTTCGTATTTGGATCGTCTGGTGAGAAGACAGGCACACGAAACACACAGCAGACGAACGGACGACGTAGACACAGCGGGCCAGAATCCCCACGCAAAGCGCTCGGCGACGAGAGGACGTCAACGCTCGCAGGTCACAAGCCAACCGATTGCGGCCCCCGGATTCGTCGCCGTCTTTGCCGTCCTCAACATGCCAAACACCTCCTCAGTACGAGGCCGGCGCCGCGATCCGTCGAAGCCACTGCTTCAGTGAAGAGCCTTCCCGGTCGGGCCAGTGGCCAACCGTGTCGCACGGACCCGGAGCCTCCAGCGTTACGGGTCCCTCTTCGTTGTGTCGCCTTACCGACGGCGGTGCCGCTTCTTTCCTCTTGTCTTGGCTTTTTCTTTTGGCCGCGCCTTGCCGGCTCCTTTTTCCTCTTCATCCACCAGCTTGAAGTCGAGCAACCTCTGATTCTTGTCAGCGCGAGTCACTTCCACTTTCACCTTGTCCCCCAGCCGGAAAACACGACCGGAGCGTTCTCCGATCAGGGCAAAACGATCGGGGTCGAAGGAAAAGTAGTCGTCGCCCATTTCGCTGACGTGCACGAGTCCGTCAACAAGGAACTGCGGCAGTTCCACAAACATTCCGAAAGGCACAACCCTGGCGATCACTCCTTCGAACACCTCACCAACATGTTGCTCCATGTACTCCACCTGTTTGAGCTTTACGGACTCCCGCTCCGCCTCCATCGCGACGATCTCGCGACGCGTCGCCAGTTCACAGGTTTCCTCAAGGTTGCCGACAGAAACCGCGCCGCCGTGTCGAGCGTAGCGTTTCAACAAGCGATGAACCATCAAATCCGGGTAGCGGCGGATCGGAGACGTGAAGTGCGTGTAGTAACGGTACGCCAGACCGAAGTGCCCCACGTTCTCCGTGCTGTACCGCGCTTTCATCATGGCTCGGATCATGGCATCTTGAACAATGACCCCGATTTCCTCGTCTGCAACCTGTTCCACCAGCCGCTGAAAGTAGCGCGGACGAATCTGCGTCGGTGGAGCCGCCTCGACGCCAAAGGCTCGCAACAGTTGCAGAAACGCCGTCATCTTCTCTTCACTGGGCTTTTCGTGAACGCGGTAAACAAACGGGAACGCCGTCCCCGTTTTGCGCGCCAGGTTGACACCTACGTGCCTCGCCACCGTCTCGTTCGCCAGCAACATGAACTCCTCAATCAAACGGTGACTGTCAAGCCGCTTTTTCCTCCGAATCGTAACTGGGACTCCCTCAGCGTCCAGCTCGATTTCCACTTCAGCCGTGTCGAAATCGATCCCGCCGCGTCGGTGCCGCTTACTGATCAAAGCCCGACTCAAAGCGTGCATCCTCCGCAGCACAGCTCCGTGTTCGTCTTCACGCCTGCCATCCAGAATGTCCTGCACCTCTTCGTACGTGTACCGGCGGTCGCTTCGGATCACCGACTCACGGATCTCGTAGTTCACCAGGTCGCCTTTCTCGGTGACCTCCATCAGCACCGAGAACGCCAGTCGGTCTTCCTCCGGCCGCAGGCTGCAGAGCTGGTTCGACAGGCGCTCCGGCAGCATCGGGATCACCCGGTCCACCAGATACACCGATGTGCCGCGTTTTCGGGCCTCGCGATCGATGGCGCTCCCCTCTTTCACGTAGAAGCTTACGTCGGCGATGTGCACACCCAGGCGGAGGTTCCCGTTCTCGAGCTCCTCCAGCGACACCGCGTCATCGAAGTCCTTGGCCTCCGCCGGGTCGATGGTGAACATCTCCAGTTCCCGAAGATCGAGTCGACGCGACAGCTCTGCTTCAGGAATGCGTTCGGGCAGGCGCTCGGCCTCTTTCTCAACCGACGCGGGAAACTCCAGCGGTAGGTCAAAGGAGTACGCGACACTCGCTACGTCTACGCCAGGTTCGTCGGGGAAGCCAAGTACCCGCACAACCTTGCCGATCGGGTTCGCCTGTTCGTGCTCCCACTCTGTGATCTGCACAACGACCTTTTGCCCAGAAACAGCACCCATGCTGTCCAGATCGTCTACTAAAATGTCCCACTGAATCTTTACCTCGTCGGGCACGACAAAGCCAAACCGCTTGCCTCGGCGGTACGTGCCCACGATGTTCTCCCGCGCGCGCTCCACGACCTCAACGATCTTTCCCTCCGGACTGTCTCCTTTGCGCGTCGCGAACAGGCGAACACGCACCCGGTCCTGGTGAAAAGCCGTCCCCATGTTTCGCTGGCTCACGAACACTTCGGTCCCGTCGTCCGCAATCACAAAGCCGTAGCCTTGCGTCTTCACGTGCAGACGTCCCACAATTTCTGCCGAGGGGGCCCTCTTCGAATACTTCGCGTGTCTCCCTTTGCGGATTTCCCCTTCGTCTGCCATCTCCTTGAGCAAATTGCGAAACCGCACGTAACTTGCCTGCGGAATCCCCAGTGCACGCGCCAGCTCTTTAGCCTTGTAGCCGTGTCCCCGGTGCTGTTCCAGAAAATCCAGGATTTGATTCTTTACTGCTCTTACATCCATTTTTCTTCGTGTCGACTTGCTCATTCCGTCACTTTCTCTCTTCGTTCACCGGAAAAAACGGTGCAACTTGTTTGAACATCCAATTTTTCGGACAGCCTCCTAACCCACAAAAACAAAGCGGTGGGAAAAAGAAAGTCCCACCGCTCGAGATTCTCTCACTTAGGACTCCACCCCAACACACGTTACCAACGCACAGCCTCTACCCCAAGTTCCCCCTGCAGGATTACTCTGGAGACGCGCCCGCCGAATCCCCGGTCGCCGGAACCGAACTCTTTGTGTAACCAAATCGGCAAACGTCGTACTTCCCAACGTTCGCTCCGTCAACGGTGCAAATCAGTCCCCCAAACTTGTAGCACTGTTCGTCGGGATCAGGAAAACGCGCCAGCGGGCAAGCGATGCACCGCAGCGGGCTTTCGGCCGCTGCACTCATCACTTCTTCCCAAGCGCTTGCTTGAGAACCTGTACCCACGCACTCTGCGGGTACTTTTGGATGAAATACTCCTCCACCGGTCCCAGGTTCAGTTTCTCACCCGTGATCACCTGGTAATTCACCAACCGGGGAAGCCGCACGTGGTCCACATGACCCGTACTGCGCGTGGTCTGATCGATCACGAAGTGGTTGTAGCCCAGATTAATCACGCGGCCCTTCGGCTCAACCGGAAAATACGAGCCGTCAAAGATTACCGTTTCCTTGCGGTCAATGACGTAGGTGCTCCCGGCGTAGCGAAGCGAGTTCGTGATCGTGAGCAACGTTCCCTGGTTTGTGGAGAACCGAATTCCTTTGATTGCGTAATTGCCAACCGGAACATTGGTCAAGAAAAAGTATCCCTGGTCATCGGTCGTTGCCCAGTAGCCGTGGATTTTCTTCTTGCCATTTTCCGTCGTTTGGCCGATCACTGCCACATCGATGTTCGCCCGGTAAAGCTCGGGGCGCTCCTCGAAGTAGCGGCTTTCGACAAGCACATTCCCGATGACGATTCCTGTTTGATCCGACGTCGGTTCTTCAAACACGTTCATCTTCGCCGCACCGGCGCAGCCGAGAATGAACGCCGCAACCAGCACGCCAACAACCAGCTCTCCAAACCAACGCTTCATCGCAGCCTCCTCCTTAACCTTTGGGAAAAAACCAAACGCGCGCTCCCCCGGCCTCCCTCTTTGCTTACCCTCCGCCGCTTATTTGCCGGCAGTTCAGCTTCCAGTGACCAAAACGTCAACACCCACCCAACCCTGCCTCATCCTAACCGCGTTGTGCTCCGGGGCATCGCCTTACTGACCTCAGTGCCCGCTCTTCTCGACGAAAGATCGTTTGGCTGCCGCGCGAACAACTCGCCAGGAAGCGAACAACTCACTTCACCTCGGCAATGGCCTTTTCCAGGGGCACCACGTTGACCGACTCGTACTGCTTCAGTTCGTCGAGAAAAACCCTCGCGATTTCCTTCAGCCTTTCCGGGGTCTTGGCCTCGAACCGCAGCACGAGCACCGGCTGGGTGTTCGAAGCGCGAACAAGACCCCAACCGTCGCCAAACTGCACACGTGCCCCATCAACGTCAATGACCTCGTACTCCTTTTTGAAGCGGCGCACAATGTTCGCGACCACGTCGAACTTCTTTTCATCCGGACAATCCACTCGGATCTCCGGGGTGGAAACAAAGGCCGGAATCTCAGCAACGAGCTCCGAAAGCGTCTTGCCCGAGTTCGCCAGTAACTCGGCCAGTCGCAACGAGGCGTAAATCGCGTCGTCGTAGCCGAAGTAATCGTCAGCAAAGAACATGTGTCCCGACATCTCACCAGCGAACGGCGCTTCCAGCTCCCGCATTTTCGCCTTCAAGAGGGAATGCCCGGTTTTCCACATCACAGGTTCACCACCGTGCTGACGGATGAAATCCGGGAGCGCCTGGCTGCACTTCACGTCAAACACGATCTTGGCTCCAGGGCGCTTTTTCAGGATCTCTCGGCTGTACAGCGCCAGAAGGCGATCGGCGAAGATCATTTGCCCTCTTTCGTCGATCGCGCCGATTCGGTCTGCGTCGCCGTCGTAGCCGATGCCAAGGTCAGCCCCTTCTTCCACCACGCGGCGGCGCAAATCAATGATAAACTCGGGAACAGTTGGGTCTGGCAGGTGATTCGGGAAGTTTCCGTCTGGCTCGCAGTACAGGCAGATGACCTCGTGCCCGTAGCGCCGGAAGAGTTCAGGGGCGATCGCACCCGCCGTGCCGTTTCCTGCGTCCATCACAATCTTGAGCTTGCGGTCGAAGTGGAACTTGCTACCCAAAAGATCCAGGTAGGCTGGCACAGGATCCCGCTGCTCGACCTGACCCTGTCCCGACTCAAAATCCTCGGTTTCGATTAGCTTTCGCAACTGCTGAATGTCTTCTCCGTAAATGGACGTTACCCCGATGTTCATTTTGAAACCGTTGTACTCGATGGGGTTGTGACTACCGGTAATCATCACACCGCCGTCCGTTTTGAAGTGGACGATCGAGAAGTACAGCACCGGGGTAGGCACCACGCCAACATCGATCACGTCAACCCCGGTCGCCGTCAGCCCACGCACCAGGGCATCACGAAGCCGCGGGCCTGACAACCGCACGTCGCGGCCAACTGCAGCTGTCCGCATGCCTCTTCGGCGGAGGTAGGTACCAAAAGCTTTGCCCAACGCCTCAACGACATCGTCGGTAAGATCACGGTCCGCAATGCCTCTTACGTCGTACTGACGGAAAATATTCGGATTCACGTTCATCTTTCCCCTCCATCCTCGTCTGTTCGTTCCCGTTCCACCCTCATGGCAGTCAAACCCGACCGATCACTACGCGATCTTTCCCAGCCAGGTCCTGGTAAGTTGCGAGCTCCTGCAAACCAGATGCTTCGAAAATCGCTCGTACGTTTGTGGCCTGATCGTCCCCAATCTCGACAGCCAACCAGCCTCCTTTCTTCAACAGTCCCCGAGCAATCGCTGCAAGTCGCCGGTAGAAATGCAGGCCATCTGGCCCAGCGACAAGCGCAAGACGCGGTTCGTACCGGGAAATCTCCGGCTGCAGCGCAGACCATTCCTCCGGTCGAACGTAAGGTGGGTTCGAAACCACCAGGTCAAACCCGCGCCCTACTCTCTCCACGAATTCCCCAGAAAAAACGTCCGCCTCGAGGAAACGGATCCGGTTGGCCAAGTCCAAAGCCTGGGCATTCTCCACGGCCAAGGCCAGGGCTTCCCGAGAAAGATCGACCGCAACGAACTCGGCCTCCGGCCATGCTTCAGCCAACGCCAGCACGATGTTGCCCGAGCCCGTGCCCACATCCAACACACGTGCGGGCCTTCGCCCCGCGAACAGATCCAGGCAACGGTCCACCAACTGCTCGGTTTCGGGCCTGGGGATCAAAGCCCGGTGATCGACCTTGAGGTGAATGCCGTGAAAGTCGCATTCGCCCAGCACGTACTGCAGGGGCTCGCGAGCCAGACGACGTTTCAACAAAACCTTGAAGGAACCAAGTTCCTCCGGGGTGAGGGGTCGGTCGAATTGCAGGTACAGGCCGACCCGATCGCAGTTCAGGACGTGAGCCAGCAGGCGTTCAACCTGAAGCCTGGCATCCTCAAACCCCTTTTCCTCCAGGTAACCAGTCGTCCACCGAATCAACTCGACGACAGTCCAAATGCGGCTCTTTTGAGCCTTAGCGCTTTCGGCAGTCATCCGAGTTGCTTGAGTTTCTCCGCCTGGTCCGCAATTCGAAGCTGTTCAATCAATTCGTCGAGTTCACCGTCGAGGATCTGTTCCAGGCGGTAGAGAGTCAGACCGATTCGGTGGTCCGTAACGCGGTTCTGCGGGAAGTTGAAGGTGCGGATCTTGGCGCTGCGGTCACCCGTGCTGATCATCGAACGTCGGGTTGCCGTCTCTTTTGCCCGTTCTTCCTCCAGGGCCTTCTCGTACAAGCGGGCTCTCAAAACCTGAAGCGCTTTTGCCTTGTTTTTGTGCTGGCTTTTCTCATCCTGGCATGTGACCACGATTCCCGTTGGAATGTGCGTAATCCGGACCGCGGAATCCGTGGTGTTCACGCTTTGCCCGCCCGGACCCGAACTGCGAAACACGTCGATGCGCAGATCTTTCGGATCGATGTGCACGTCCACCTCGTCGGCTTCAGGCAGGACAGCCACGGAGGCCGCCGACGTGTGAATTCGGCCGCTTGCCTCCGTCACCGGGACCCGTTGCACCCTGTGGACACCACTTTCGTACTTGAGCGTGCCGTAGGCGCCCTTGCCCTTTACGAGGAAAATGATTTCTTTGAACCCACCGATGTCCTGCGGGTGCGAGCTCATGACCTCGATTTTCCATCCCTTCCGTTCGGCGTAACGCGAGTACATGCGAAACAGATCGCCCGCAAACAGACCTGCCTCGTCGCCGCCGGTCCCAGCCCGGATCTCGACGATCGCGTTTTTCGCGTCCTGCTCATCCTTCGGAATCAGCAACAACTTGAGCTGGTTCACCAGCTCGTCGAGTTTTGTCTTCAAATCCTCGACTTCCGCTTCAGCCAACTCTTTGAGCTCCTGGTCATCCTCCTCTCGGAGGATTCGTTCGACCCCTTCCAGTTCCTCACGCGTCTGCTTGTACTCTGTGTAGGTCGTAACGATTGGCTCCAGCTCGTGCTGTTCCTGTGCCAGCTTGCGAAGCTTCTCAGGGTCACTCGTCACGGCGGGATCCGAAAGTTTCCGCGTGATTTCCTGGTAGCGTTCAACGATCTCGTCGAGTTTTTCGAAAAGTGCTTCAGCCATGTTCGTCCGAAGAAATCTAATTGTTTGAGAAACTCACCTCAAAAGTGCCGCGCGCACGCAGCAAAAGAACTGGTGAGCAAAACCAGCAGTCGTTTCGACTTGTCCCCGAGTTCCCCTCGAGCGGCCTTTTACCCCATCACCCTGGGAGGCTCTCAGCGTTGCTTTGTCAAACAGACGCAATCGCTCGTTGGCACGCGGGGCTCCGTCCGGTCACGAATGCAAACGGGACCTGCCGGCTCTCCGATGACGCGCAAGCCAGTTGCCTCTTCCCGGCTTCAAGCGTTAGTCGGCTCGGTTTGGCGTTCCGCGACCTCACCCAGCAATTCCCTGGGTTCCAAGGTGGTCACCCCAAACGGCACGGCATCATCCACAGCTGCGCGAAGACTAACCTGGGCTACCTCGAGCTGTTCTGTGTCCGGCTCGCGAGTGGTGAGACCCTGTAACCACAAACCAGGCGCAACGACGAGACGTCCCAGCCAGGTGTAGCGCTGCCGATCCGAAAGCTTAATCGTTTCGTACGACAGCCCCGCAATCAGCGGCACGAAAGCCAGCCGCACAAGCCGGTCAGTCAGCGAATCGGGGCGGCCCAGAAACATGAAAACCGCAACACTGACCAGCATCACGATCAGCAGAAAGCTCGTGCCACAGCGTGGATGCCGCCGACTGTACGCTTTAGCCTCTTCTGGGTCCAAGCGACCCGTGCTCTCGTAAGCAAAAATGGATTTGTGCTCGGCGCCGTGGTACTCAAACAGCCGTCTGATTTCTTTCCACCGGCTGATGGCGTACAAGTAAGCCAGGAAAACGCCCAATCTCAGCAACCCATCCACGAGATTAAACGCCACTCCACCCTGAACGCCCAACCACGTCGTCACCATCATGGGCAGGTAAAAGAACAGTCCCAGCCCAAGGAAAAGGGCCAGTGGCAACGTCAACCACGAGAGAACACGAGAAAAACCCGATGCTTCCTCGGCCTCTTCTTCACTGGCCATTCTGGCCGAGAAGTTGAGAGCCCAGTAGCCCAGGGCCAGGGACTCAACCAACACAACCGCACCGCGCAGCACCGGCAAGGACCACAGCCGACCACGCTTGGTGAACGCCACATGCCGCCGTTTGTTCAGCGCCACCTTGCCGTCCGGCTTTCGAACAGCCACGCTCACCGTGTCACCGGACCGCATCATGACGCCTTCGATGACCGCCTGTCCACCAACAGGATCAACCGTGCGATTCGGTCTACCCTTGCCTTCCTTCTGTTCTTTCAACGTCAGAACCTGCCTCCAGGCACAAAAAAGCGGAACACGCAGCCAAAACTCCGCATTCCGCCACAACCTCATCAACTCTTAGTCACTTTCAAGCCTCAAAGGCCACCCATCTTTTCGAACCTCAACCGCGGGGTTCTCAGGCGTTCTCCTTGGCTTCGGCCTTCTGTTCCTGGCTTTTCTTGTCCAGCCCGTACTTGCGCATGAATTTCTCCACACGTCCGGTCGTGTCCACAAGCTTCTGACGACCCGTGAAGAAAGGATGGCATTTCGAGCAGATTTCGATCCGCATGTCGCCGATTGTGGAACGGACCTGAAATTCGTTACCGCACGCGCAACGAACGGTACCGAGCTTGTATTCGGGATGAATGTTCGGTTTCAAGTCAAGACCTCCTTTTGACAGCAATGTTCAGCAGACTGGTCCAGATGCTTCCTCAACAAACGCAAATTTAGCAAAATCTGTGGCCTAATGCAACAAAAAACAGCGGCTCCGGTGAAATCAGGTACTCATCGATTCCAGGAATTCCCGATTCGATTTCGTCCCGCGCATTTTCTCCAGCAGGAATTCCATTGCCTCCACGGGGTTCAATTCAGCCAGAAGCTTGCGCAGAATCCAGACGCGATTGAGCTCGTGCTTGTCCAGGAGCAGCTCCTCTTTTCGCGTGCCCGATTTGTTGATGTCGATGGCGGGGAACACGCGACGGTCCGCCAAGCGCCGATCCAGAACAAGCTCCATGTTTCCGGTGCCTTTGAATTCTTCGAAAATCACGTCGTCCATTCGGCTGCCCGTGTCAATCAGGGCGGTAGCGATGATGGTGAGACTTCCACCCTCTTCCACGTTCCGGGCAGCGCCAAAGAACCGCTTGGGCTTGTGGAGCGCGTTCGCGTCGAGACCACCCGAGAGGATCTTGCCACTGTGGGGAATCACGGCGTTGTGGGCTCGTGCAAGCCGCGTGATGCTGTCGAGTAGAATCATCACGTCGTTGCCGTACTCAACCAGGCGTTTCGCCTTTTCCAGCACCATGTCAGCAACCTGCACGTGCCTTTCCGCAGGCTCGTCGAAGGTGGAGCTGATCACTTCTGCATCTACTGAACGTTCCATGTCCGTCACTTCTTCCGGTCGCTCATCGATGAGCAACACGATTAAGCGGATTTCCGGGTGATTCTTCAGTACCGCGTTGGCGATTTTCTGAAGCAGCGTCGTTTTGCCAGTTTTCGGCTGAGCCACAATGAGCCCGCGCTGGCCTTTCCCAATCGGGGTAAGCAGGTCCATGATGCGCGTTGAGTAGTCGAGCGGCGAGGTCTCCAGCCGGATTCGCTCCATCGGGTAAAGAGGAGTCAAATTGTCGAACAACGTGCGGTTCTTCGCCTTCTCAGGGTCTTCGTAGTTGACCGCTTCGACCTTCAAGAGGGCGAAGAAACGCTCGTTCTCCTTCGGCGGCCGAATTTGGCCCGAGACCACATCGCCCGTACGCAGATCAAAGCGCTTGATCTGAGAAGGACTGACGTAAATGTCGTCCGGACCCGGCAGGTAGTTGAAATCCGGTGACCGCAAGAAGCCGTAGCCGTCCGGCAGCACCTCCAGCACACCCTCCGCAAACACCAAACCTTCCTGGCGAGTTTGCTCTTCCAGGATCCGGAAAATGAGCTCTTGTTTCTTGAGGCCCGTACACCCTTGGATGTTGAGATCCTGGGCAATTTTCAAGAGCTCAGGGATCTTCATGGCTTTCAGTTCTGCGATGTCCATCGTTTGTTCACCTCACTCATTAGCCCGACCAATTTCCTCCAACTCACCGACCGCGTACTCGTTCCCTCGTTGTCGCCGCAAACACAAACACCAGCCGCCACGTCATCCAAGAACGGCCGCAAAAAGGGATTACCTTTCCAGGGTTACTCGAAAACGTTCACCGGGGTTGTATCAGGAGTGAGATCCTTCCAGATTAGCCAGAAGCGGGATCTCGGGAGAAATTACTCGAAAGCGCGGAACCGACTGACACGGATGGCTACATCGGGCAGACGTCCCTCCCGACATTGCCCTTAACGCTCTTCACCCCTTGCAAGTTTCGTTCCGATTGGGACCAACTTGGCGGAAAAGCCGTTTTGCTCCGGACCCCAACCTTAATCTTTGCCGTACCCAATCGTCTCTTCGGTATCTGGATCGAAAAAGTGAGCCTTCTGCATGTCGAACAGGACGGAGAGAGCTTCCCCCTCCGTTGGTGGCTGTCCCATGGTTGGCACGCGGGCCACGAAGTCGCTACTACCAGCGCGGAGGTAGAGGTAGAGCTCACTTCCCATTGGCTCCACCACCTCCACAACCGTCTGAACTTCGCCAGCCGCTTCTCGCGCAACCCCACCCTGGGGTAAGCTGATGTGCTCTGGTCGGATGCCCAGAGTAACAGCCCGCCCGACGTAGGCGTCAAGAGCTTTCTGGCGTTCCGCCGGAATCGGCACGCGGAAACCGCCCTCGTCGAACCACAGACCATTTTCCTGCACGACGCGGCCGTCGACAAAATTCATCGACGGGCTACCGATGAAACCAGCTACAAACTTGTTCTTCGGGTGGTTGTAGAGCGCCAGGGGTGTATCGATTTGCTGCACCACGCCATCCCGCATGACCACAATCCGGTCACCCATGGTCATGGCCTCGACCTGATCGTGGGTCACGTAGATCATGGTTGTCTCAAGCCGTTGGTGCAGCTTGGAGATCTCGGTCCGCATCTGCACGCGCAGTTTGGCATCTAAGTTCGAAAGCGGCTCGTCGAACAGAAAAACTTGCGGCTTCCGGACGATCGCTCGCCCCACGGCCACCCGTTGACGCTGCCCACCGGACAGGGCTTTAGGCTTGCGATCCAGGAGCTCACTGATTCCGAGAATCTCAGCTGCCTCACGTACCCGCCTGTCAATCTCCTTCTTCGGGTACTTCCGCAGTTTCAGCCCGAATGCCATGTTCTGGTAAACCGTCATGTGCGGGTACAGAGCGTAATTCTGAAACACCATGGCGATGTCGCGGTCCTTCGGAGGAACGTCGTTTACCAGCCGATCCCCGATGTAAATCTCGCCTTCCGTCACCTCCTCCAGGCCGGCGATCATCCGCAAGGTGGTCGATTTTCCACAGCCGGACGGACCAACCAGGACCACAAACTCCTTGTCCGCAATGTCAACATTCACGTTGCGGACGGCTACGACTTTGTTGTCGAAAACCTTCGTGACGTTGTTCAGTCGAACGCTTGCCATGGAGCTCCTGTAAAGGTCTTCTCCGGTCGCTGCCCAACAAGGCCCGCCAATTTACCAAATCCGCATCCGTTTGTCAAGCCATTTCCCCAGAAACACAGTATTTTGCGCACACTTGCGCCGTTTTTCGCGGCAACGGGTTTTGTTCCAGTTCCGCCCCTCCAGCCAGGGTCACACTGGGGGCACCCCCTGTAGGCGCAAAACGTCGCCTACCAGGTAGTGCGAGCCAAGCCCCACGACCGGATCGTTACCAGCCCAATCCTCGGCCAGCTGCCAGGCCTCAACTGGCGAGCTGGCGAGTTGGACCTCCCACCCGCGCTCGCGAGCAAGCGCAGCCAGGGTCTCGGCATCAGCGCTCCGCTGCGAAGGCAATGGCGTAACGACGACACGGCGCCCCAGCCGTGCAAGTGTTTCGAACATTCCGCTGGCGGGCTTGTCGCGCAATAGGCCGAGAACGAGCACGGTGTTGGGTTCCTCACCCCAAACCCACTGGAACGTGTCCACAAAGGCCCGCACACCCTGAATGTTGTGCGCCACATCCACCAGGCGGAGTGGATTTTGGGTAAGCACCTGAAAACGTCCATCCCAACGGACGGCCGCCACAGCCCCCCGAAGCGTTTCCTCGGACAGATCGCCGGGGAGACCGTACACCTCCGCCGACAGCAAAGCCAATGCGAGATTCCGTCCCTGATGCTCTCCAACAAGCCGCGTTCTCATCCCTCGCAGGTGTAACTCCCGACCGCGGTAGTCGACGGTTGTACCGGAAGCCTCCACTCTCCTCACGCGGGTGTGCGCCTCCGCCTGCAACCGCAGAAGCTCAGCCCCAACCTCGCGCGCTTTTTGCTCCAGAACAATTCGCGCCACGTACCGCTGTACGTAAGTCACACAGGGAACACCCGGTTTCAAAATACCCGCTTTCTCAGCAGCGATTTCGCTCAGCGTTCTCCCCAGATGCCGCTGGTGATCGAGATGAACATCCGTTACCACAGACACCCGCGGCACAACCACGTTCGTCGCATCCCAACGTCCACCAAGGCCCACTTCTACCACAGCCACGTCGACTCCGGTTTCGGCAAAGTAAGCAAGCCCAATGGCCGTCATGGCCTCAAAAAAAGTCGCCTCCGTTCTTTCAATCTGCGGCCTCAAATCGGCAATCCAACCAACCAGCCGCTCGCGCGGAATTTTCGCCCAGTTAACCCGTACGCGTTCCTCGGGCGAGACCAGGTGTGGGGATGTGTAGAGCCCCGTCCGAAGTCCACCCGCCCGGAGAATCCCTTCCAGAAACGCCGCCGTCGTGCCTTTGCCATTCGTCCCCGCAATGTGAATGACCTCGAACTTTCGTTCAGGATGACCCAGATACTCCAGAAGCGCCTGCACACGCTGGAGACCGGGTTTGAGGCCAAAGCGTCGGCGGGAAAAAAGGTAATCAATCAGCTCGTCTGAACCCGACATGCTTCAGTCCGCTCTGTAGGGGCTATTCCAGTAGAACCGCGTGATGCCTCGATTTGTGCCGAACCATACGTAGTCCCCCTCCGGCAAAATCGTGTAGACATGACTGCCGATCAGGCCATCTTCTACAACAAAGCGACGCCAACGCTGCCGCGAGTAGTCGAATTTGTACACACCCTGCTCGGTTGCAAACCAGACCACCCGGTTGTCGCCGCGGATCCGGTACACCCGTGAACCGAGATCTGTGCGCCCCATGGGCGGCGGCAACCATTTTCGCTTCCGCATGTCGTAGGCGTAAACGGTCTTCCAGCTGGCCACCCACAGCGTGTCACCGGCGCGCCCAATCGCCGAAACTGGCGCCCCCATCGGACCATCGCCGTCGATCACGTACCCCCCGCGCTTTTCTCCCCGATCGTACACGTACAGGCCATCCGACGTACCGGCCCAGAGCAGGTTCTCGGTCTTTTCCAAGTCGTACACGGCCACATTGGAAAGGTTGGCAGGATCCAGCCGGCGCACCGCAACAGAGTCCTTCTTCCCTTTCTGCCCGGGGAAAACCCGAATCTCCGACACGCCCCGCCCTGTGGCGACCACCACCCAGCCGCTGTCCACGAGTACGTCGTAAACCAGGTCGTCATCCAGGTACCTGGGAGCTTCAAACGTTCGCCAGCGCTCGTGGGCCCGGTCGTACGCCACCAGTCCAAGATCGGTTCCCAACCACACGACTGGACCGTCCGTGGCAATGGCCAAGACTCGGTCGCTTGGAACCCCGGTTACGTAGCGTGCCTGAAGGTAGGCCCAGCTGTTGTCTCGCCTGTTCCAAATGGTGATGGCTCCGTCGCCGTCCTCACCTTCCAGTCCCCCCATCCACATTTCGTTGCCGTCTTCAGCCAGAGCGCGCACCTCAGGCTGCCACGGTCCAATCGGCAGCAGATCCAACCGCGCCAGGCGAAGGTCCGCTCGACCCACGGAGATTCCCCACGTTCCCAGCCAGAGCTGGCTCCAGGGATCCCGGGCTGCGCACGTCACCGGATACTCGCGCAGGCGGAAATCACGAATAATCCCCTCCGTGTCGAAAAAGTACCCCTGACTCATGTGGAAAAGGGGGAATTTCTTGATTTTCTTGGCTCTGGCGCCAAACCAGCGGACATTTTCGCCAAGATCCGCAGGCTCTGCTGGCTCCAAGCCGCCTCCGTATTTGTCCGCACGAACCAGGGAGCCATCCCGAGTTTCCAAGAAAACGCCGTTCGCGCCAACACCAATTGAGATAATTGGCTCAACCGCTGCCAGCCCAAAGTCCTCGAGGTAGAAATTCTGCCACTGCCGGGATGTGGGACTCCTGAAGCTCACTGCACCTTCCGTGGCACACCAGATCATGTCCGTGTCCACGTCGTAAGCCACCACGGTCACGTTGAGACCGGGCAAACCGTCGCTGATCGTCCAGGGGGAATCCCACTCGTTACTGAACAAGTTGTAACGGGTAATGCCGCCTGTGGTGGCGAAGTAGACGTAACGGCTACCAACGGCAAGCGCGTTCACGTAGCGGAACGTGGTGTAACTCGTCCAGTCGCCGATCTGGTACTCCGGGTTCGAAAACGGAATTCGTAGTTCCTCAGCTTCCTGGGCAACACCTCTGCCACCGGTGAACCACCAGGCCACCAGCAGAAAACAAAACACCTTCTGGAAAGGTCGCAACCACATCAAGGTGCACTTCCTTTGATTCCGAATTGGCGAAGCCGCTTGCTGAGATTAGCGCGGTCCACACCGAGACGCCGTGCCATTTCGGCGATGTTGCCGCTTGTGCGCCGAAATTCCTCTGCCAGCACACGTCGCTCGAACAGGCGCACGCGTTCCCGCAGCGGCAGAGATCCCTCTTCTTCTCCGTGAGTTTTCGAATCGGCCGAGCGCAGCCCGTACACCACGTGTTCTACACCAATTTCGTCCCCTTCGACCATGATCAACAACCGCTCCACAAAGTTTCGCAGTTCCCGCACATTGCCGGGCCAGTGGTAGTCAGCCATCGCCTCCAGCGCCTCGGGCGAAAAAACCGCCGCCTTCCTGCCGGTTCGCTTCTCAAAAAGCAGGCGAAAATGGTGTACCAGCTCGGGGATGTCCTCCTTCCGCTCCCGCAAGGCCGGTACCCGCAGCGGGATTACGTTCAGGCGGTAGTACAGATCGCGTCTGAAACGGCCCGTTTCCATTTCCGCTTCCAGGTCCTTGTTCGTAGCTGCCAGGATTCGCGCGTCGAACCGTCGAGGTTTCACACCGCCCACCGGCAAGAATTCGTCCTCCTGCAACACCCGCAACAGCTTAGCCTGGGTCTCCGGGGCCATGTCGCCAATCTCGTCCAGCAACAGTGTGCCCCCGTCCGCCTCTTCCAGTAACCCTTTCTTGCTGTGCACCGCACCGGTGAAGGCGCCTTTCACGTGCCCAAAAAGTTCACTTTCCACAAGGGTTACAGGCACCGCCGCACAGTTCAACTTCACGAAGGGGCCGTTGCGACGCGCGCTCTGCAGGTGAATCTGCCGAGCAACCAGCTCCTTGCCGGTGCCATTTTCTCCGAAAATCAGCACGCGCCCGTCACTGGGAGCAGCGCGAGCGATTTGCTCGCGCAAGCGCTGCATGGCCGGGCTACTACCAACAAGGTGGCCCTCAAACTCGGCCACGTCGCGCAGCGCGTCTACCTCCCGCTGCATTCGCCGACGCTCATCCAAATGCTTCAAAAGAAGCGCCAGACGTTCCGGCTGGAGCGGTTTCTCCAGAAAATCGTACGCGCCCAGCTTGGTCGCCTTCACGGCTGTACTTACGTCGGCCTGTCCCGAAATCATCACCACATCCGTCCCCGGCACGTTCTGGCGGAGCTGTTGCAGCACCTGAAGGCCGTCCATCCCCGGCAATCTGACGTCCAGAAACACCACATCACACACGGACTCGGTGGCATGCCGAAGCCCTTCTTCGCCGCTGTGCACAGCGTAGGCCTCGTGCCCCTCGTCTCTCAGAAAACCGACCAGGGCGTCACAAACATCCGGTTCGTCGTCGATCACCAAAATCCGCATTGTTGCTCGCTGTCTTACTCGCACCCGTGTTTGCCGGCCCGGCGGCGCTGCACAACGCCCCGAGGCCGACCCCGGCGCGGCAACACGCCTGCCGCTTGAAACGATCTGCCCTACACGGAATCCGCGTGTTCGTCAGCGTCTCAGCCTGTCGTGTCCGCGTACTCGCTCCGGTGCAAAGAGCTCCGCAACCGCGACCAGCGATCCCGATCCGTCCGGAGACGTACCGTGAGCCCCGTGGTGCTCTGCCGCACTGACGTTACCTCCGCCAGTTGCTTGATGAAGTGCAACATCCCGCTGCGTTCGTAAGGCAGTGTCACCTCCACATCGATCAGGTGCTCGTCCGCGAAGCGCACGATGGCTGCGCGCAATTCGTTGAGAAAAATCCCTCGCGCAGCCGACACGAACACGCACGGTGCGTACTGACGCCGCAGGCGAGGGAACAATCCGGTCTCGCTAACCCTGTCGATCTTGTTGAACACGTAGAGAACCGGCTTGCTGTCCAGGTTCAGTTCCCGCAGCACTTCTTTGACGGTGGAAATCTGCGCTTCGAACTGGGGATGACTCAAATCCACAACGTGGAGCAGCAAGTCCGCTTCAGCAGCTTCCTCCAGCGTGCTGAGAAAGGAAGCCACCAGATTCGGCGGCAGTTTCCGGATGAACCCCACCGTGTCGATCAGCAGAATTCGTCGTCCCTGATCCTCCCGCATGGCCCGCACGGTTGGGTCCAGCGTCGCGAACAGGCGATCCTCCACAAATACTTCTGAGGAGGTAAGCGCGTTCAGAAGCGACGACTTCCCAACGTTCGTGTATCCTACGAGCGCTGCCTTGTACACGTTGTCGCGGTGTCGCCGCCGCACGTGCCGCTGCTTTCGGATGCTCTCGAGCTGCCGGTTGAGAATGCCAATTCGCCGGCGGATCATCCGGCGGTCGACTTCCAGCTGTGTTTCGCCCGGCCCACGTGTACCAATGCCTCCCACCTGCCGCGACAGGTGGGTCCACTGCCGGGTAAGCCGTGGCAACAGGTAGCGCAATTGTGCCAGTTCTACCTGCGTTTTCGCCTCGCGCGATTTGGCCCGACGCGCGAAAATGTCAAGGATCAACCCACTGCGGTCGAGAATCTTGATTCCGCACGCTTTCTCGAGGTTCTTCACCTGGGCCGGGCTCAGATCGTGGTCGAAAATCACCACGTCGGCTTCTTGCTCCTCAACCATCCGGGTTAACTCGGCGAGCTTCCCCCGGCCAATCAGGAAAGCCGGGTCCATCCGCCCTCGCTCCTGAAGAATGCGCCCGACCACCACAGCCCCAGCAGTGTCTGCAAGCAGCGCCAGTTCATCCAGGTACTCCTCTTCCTCCCAACGCATGTTTGGTGGCTGCACCACCCCAACGAGAATCGCCCTTTCTCTCTCAGTCACTGGCAAAGTTCTGGTCAAATAGTCTACCACCTCCTCCTGAACGGCCACTTCATCCGCCCCGGGGCTTCCTCGATCACCCTCAGAAACTGAACTCCCAGGGCTTTCGCCGACCTTTCAAAACCTGTACAGCATTTGTTCCACAGGCTTCTTGTGCCCCTTCAGACGTTTTCGCCAGGGGAATGTTCCAAAGCCCGTTCAGGTTCCCGCGTTTCGTCCTCCGCGGGGCGTGTACGGGCCAAAAGCGTCTCCGCAAGCAGCGCCAAAAACAGCAGTGCTGACAGGTACGGCCACAGTTCGCGTCCCCGCCGCGTGGCATTCACAAATTGGTCGAGCTTTGCCGACGGCGGGATCACGTGCGCACCGAGCCGAGCAGCTAGCGCTTTTACGTCTGCCTGTTTCAAGTTTGTCTCGGCTGGCTCCGGATTTACAGCCCAGATGTGAACGAGTTCCCCCCCTGCGAGCAACTGGTAAACGCCCGGGACATCGGTGTCGTCGTACTGCAGTAGAATTCCCCCACCAACTGCACGTGGCATAAGTTTCACTTCCACTCCGTTCGGCCGTCGAACGGCGTAGTCATTTTCGAGAGACAGTCGCTGGTCCACCAGTTTCAATCTGTCGCCAACTTTTGAGGGGATCACAGCATTTTGCCCTTTGCTCCGCCCGTAGATCGGCAAACGCACTACCAGCGGCACGAACAGACCACGCCGGGTCAAATCCGACCAGCTCGTGTCCACACCGGTGGTGAACACGAACACTTCGCCCGCGTCAACCGCAGCCTCGTACAACATCGGGCTACCGTCACTGTACGAAAGCACCGGTTGGATCCGGGGCGAAGACAGCGCGTGCAGCACAACGTAGAAAGCAGGGCTGGTAATCTGGGCTTTCTTCTCGAACACACCCTGGAACAGCGGGTGCGTCAAATCCACGCGTCCGAGAGTGAGCACCGGGACCGCCGCGCCCGGGGAGCCCAGCGTTTCTCCCAGCGGCGGTAGACCAAGGGGGCCAAGAAGCTGCTGACTGAGCACACGAGGCTCGACTTGCGGCCCCGGGAAAACAACAAGCGTTCCACCCTGGCGGACAAAGCGAACAATTTCCGCCCACCCCACTGCCGGAAGACTGTTCACGTCCACCAGGAAAACGGCGTCAGCGTTCCTCAAGTCCGCCGTGGCCACTTGAGAGGGAGACTTCACGGTAACGCTGTAGATCCGGTGTTCTGCACCAGGTGGCGCCAGGGCCACAGCCACGGGTTCAGCTTCACGTCGGGTTCCGGCTACGACAAGAACTTTCAACTTCCCGGGCACTTGAACGGCAAACCAGAACGTGTTGTCCGTCGCCAGGGCATCGTCCTCAACCGACACCGCGCCGAACTGCCAGCCCGAAGTCGCCGGAATAACCCGCAGTCGGACGCTTGCTCCCTGCCCTGGCTTCAGCGTCACGGTTGTCTGGTCCACTGGGCGCCCCTGCCAGCTCAGCTGCACAAGGCGCTCGTCCAGCTTCTCTGTGCCGGTGTTCACCACACGCGCAACAACCTGCACGGCTGCACCGGGTTCCAGAATTTGGCTTTCCAGCGTTACTTTCCGGACACCGGCATTCGGAACCGTTCGGGCCGAGACCGGGACCAGAAAGACCTGCCAGTTCCTGAGACGCAACCGCAGCGTCGAATCCTCCGACGCAAACGGTTGGCCTGCGAAATCCGAAACCACGTACAGCTCTCGCCGGGCGCCGGGGAAACGCGTAAACCAGTCCGCCGCCGATTCCACCCCTCCCACCAGGTCCGTGTCGTACGCTCCCCGCGGTTCCTCCGCCCAACGCTCTTTTGCCTTGTTCATTCCCGGGTTGCGTACAGGAAACAGTTTTGATTTCCAGGCCTTACCTCGCGGTCGCACGACCACGGCCGCGTCGGCCGGACCGAGGGTCGCCAGCACCTGTTCAACACGGTCGCAGGCTTCCTGGAACAAACTGCCCCGCGGCGTAGCGACTTGCATGCTGTAGGAGTCGTCCAGAACCAACGCAGCGACGATGCGGGAACCCACCGCCTTCGGATTTACACCGGGGGGTACCTGAGCGGGGCGCGCGAAAGCAAGCACAGCCAGTGCCACTGCCAGCGTTCGCAGCAGCAACAACAGCCACTCCCGCAGGCGAAAACGCCGGATCTCGGTTTGCTGCAATTCTTTCAGGAAACGTAGGCTACTGAATGGCAGAATTTTCGCGCGCCGACGGGCAAAGAAGTGAATGAGCAGGGGAAGAGCCACTGCGGGCAGGGCGTACAGCACCGAAGGGTTCAGAAAAGTCAAGACCGAACCTCTCCCGGGAAAGATCTCCGCAAAACGTCTACGTTGGGGAGACAGACGATGAGACGCACCGGCCGGCTGCAAATCGGTCGGACTCCAAGGCTCGTCACGCCTCCTCCTTCCGCCACCACTTCACGATTTTCTCGCGCAGGCCCGTTTTTTTCCTCCCAGACGCCTCGAGTGGCAATGGCTGAGGGGGCTCCAGCACTTCCCCACGCAACACGCGCACCTGGTTGTCGTGGAAAAGCATTTTGGCCCACTCTTCCCCGAGGCGTTCCGCCACCAGCTCGTAGGCACGCCGCAACTTCGGCGGACGTCCCTGGGTGTCGTGAGCGTCGCTGGCCACAAAGTGCACCAGATGGGCGTCCAGAAGCTTCCAGGCTGTTTCCTTCACAGTGGTTCCAAATCGCCCCGTCAAACTCCCGGCGTTCACCTGCAGCAGAGAGCCGCGCTGTACAAATTCGGCCGCGCGCTCGGGCCTTCCGATGATGCCCGCATTCCGCTCAGGATGCGCAATGATCGGCGTCCGCTCTTCCATCATGACCTGGAAAAAATGTTCGGCCGCAAAAACCGGGATGCCCTGCATCGGGAACTCGATCAGGAAATACCTGCCGTTGCCACCAAGAGTTGCAATCCGGTGATTCAAATCAATTTCTGGCTCGATGTAAATCTCAGAGCCAAGGTGCAACTTGACTGGCAAGCCCTTCGCTTCAACTGCGCTTTTCAGCTCTTCGAAGCGGGTCAGGATTTCCTTTTCCCGCTGAAATTCCAGATTGCTCAAAATGTGCGGCGTAGCGACGATCTCCGTGATGCCGTCTTCAGCCGCAATCTCGAGCATTTCTAAGCTGACTTGCAGAGACCCCGGGCCGTCGTCGACCTGAGGAATGATGTGGGCGTGGATGTCAATCAAAATCGGAGCACCTCTGCGGTTCGAAGAAACGCTGGGTTACGCCGGTTGGGCTTCCTTCCAGTGGATTGCCTGGGCGAACTCCCTCAGAAGCCGCTGTCCCCCCTTTCCCTCAAGAACATTTCCGGTGACGACAAAGCGAGCACCCGACCGCACTTTCCGGTGTGCTTCTTCCGGTGTACGAATCCCACCGCCTACGATGACCGGAATTGACACGTAGTCGGCCACTTCGCGCACCATTTCGTCCGGTACCGGATACTGGGCGCCACTCCCAGCTTCCAGGTACACCAGTTTCATCCCGAGGTACTCAGCCGCAAGCGCGTGGGCTTTAGCGATGTCCGGTTTGTGTCGCGGAATCGGCAGTGTGTTGCTCATGAACTCGGCGCTGGTCATTCGTCCCGACTCCACCAGGATGTAACCGGTGGCGATCGGTTCGATGCCGACCTCCTTAATCAACGGAGCGGAGACCACCTGGTCGCCGATCAGGTGCGTAGCATTCCGCCCACTGACCAGGGACAAGAAGAGAATGGCATCCGCGTAACTGCACACCTGCCGCGGGCTCCCCGGGAAGATGATCACCGGGACCGAGGCCACCTCAGCTACGGCCTCCACGGTCTCGTCGAAACGGTTGGTCAACAAAAGGCTGCCGCCCACCAGCAGAGCATCCGCCCCTGCTTCCTGCGCGGCAACCGCCATTTCCTTCGTCTCAGCTGGCTGTTGCTTGTCTGGGTCCAGTAAAACCAGGTACCCCGCACCCTTTGCCTCAGCCACGGCCAGCAGATCGTCGTAAACCGCCACCGCTGCGTCCCGACTCCCTGGTTCGTTGCCTACTTCGCCCGAAGCGCCTCCTGAACGATGCCTGGAACCGCTCTCAGAACCTCACCAAGCTTCTCGATTTGTCTTACGCCAGCTTGAGCCATGTGCGGACGCCCTCCACCTCCGCCACCCGCTACGGCAGCGGCTTTGCGAACGATCAGGTCCGCACGCACGCCCTTTGCCACGAGGTCCTGTGTCACAACACACACAAGGGAAGCCTTGCCATCAATTACCGTCGCCAGCACGCCCACACCCGAGCCAATCTCCGCCCGCAACAAATCAGCCAGGTGCTTCAGCTCGTCCACGTCCGCCGCTTCGGCCTTGGCACTGACCACGCGTACACCGTCCACCTGCACAGCCGACTGCAACCACTGTTTCACCTGGTCCCTGCCGCCGCCCATCCGGACCTCGCGCAGGCGTTTTTCGAGTTCCCGTCGCTCCTCCAGGAGTGCCTTCACCCGTTCCACCAATTCCTCGCGGCGGGAGTTGAGGAGCTGCTGCAACGCATCCAGCCGCTTCTCATCCTCGACGATCACCTCGTGCGCCACCAACCCTGTGACAGCTTCGATCCGCCTCACCCCTGCCGCTACCGCAGACTCCGAAACAATGTGGAAGTAGCCAATTTCACCCGTGGCGCGCACGTGGGTTCCACCGCAGAGCTCGCGAGAGTAGTCGTCCACCTCCACAATCCGGACCTGATCGCCGTACTTTTCACCGAAAAGCGCCACGGCACCCCGACGTTTGGCCTCGTCGAACGGAACAATCTCCCAGCGCACTGGGTAGTTGGCCACAATCGCCTCATTCACCATTCGTTCGATCGCTTCCAGCTCCCCCGGCTTCACC
This sequence comes from uncultured Cytophagia bacterium, assembly GCA_964644845.1. Lineage (GTDB taxonomy): Bacteria > Zhuqueibacterota > Zhuqueibacteria > Oleimicrobiales > Geothermoviventaceae > Geothermovivens. The sequence continues at coordinate 147,726 of CAZXXS010000012.1, forward strand.
TTTTCGAAGTGGTTGAAGTCGAAACGCAGGTAGCGGGGGTGCACCAGCGAACCCGATTGTTGAGCGTGTTCGCCGAGGATGGTCCTGAGCGCCTTGTGCAACAGGTGGGTGGCTGTGTGGTTACGCTCGGTAGCGCGCCGCCTCTCCACGTCGATTCTCGCCACCACCATCTTGCCGACCAAGCTGGTCAGGTCTTCTTCCGCAGCGCCCTCAACGAAATGCAGGTAGCGGTCGCCGGTCTTCTGGGTGTCCGCCACGCGGTACTCGCGACCATCGGCAATTAGCACACCCGTGTCGCCTACCTGACCACCGCTCTCAGCGTAGAACGGCGTTTCCTCGAGGACCACCTTGTTGCCCAGTACAGCCAGAACTTTGGTCTCGGTCTCGTCCTTCGTGTATCCCACAAACCGCGTCGGCGGAATGTCGGAGCTGATCTCGGTGGCTGCCTCGGCTGCCGCGGCTTCGAACGTCGAGGCCTTTTGCGAACGCTCCCGCTGCTCAGCCATCAGGCGGTTGAAGCCTTCTTCGTCCACCGTCAGACCCCGCTCTCGGGCCATCAGCTGCGTTAGGTCGAGCGGGAAACCGTACGTGTCGTGCAGGAGGAAAGCCACGTCGCCAGGGAAAACCTTCTCGCCGGAAGCCAGCAACGCTGCGGCTTTCTGCTCAAAAATCTCGAGCCCGCGGTCAAGCGTACGTCCGAAGCTTTCCTCTTCGGTTTTGATCACCCGTTCGATCAGTTCCTGGCGTTCCCGAATTTCGGGGTAAAAATCGCCCATCACGTCGGCCACAGGCTGAACCAGGCGAAAGATGAAGGGTTCGTGCATGTCCAGAACGCGCCCAAAGCGGGCAGCGCGACGAAGGATGCGCCTCAGCACGTAGCCGCGTCCCTCATTCGAAGGCAGAGCACCGTCCGCGATGGCGAAACTCAGAGCACGAATGTGGTCCGCCAGGACGCGGAAGGCCACATCCGGTTCCCCGAATCCACCGGTGTACCCCTTGCCCGTGAGCTCTTCGATCCGGCGAATGATCGGTTGAAACAAGTCAGTGTCGTAGTTACTTGCCTTGCCCTGCAGAACAGCTACCAGGCGCTCGAGGCCGGCCCCCGTGTCCACGTGTTTCGCTGGCAGCTCATGCAGGTCTCCGTTTTCATCCCGGTTGTACTGAATGAACACCAGGTTCCACAATTCGATGAACCGGGCACAACCACCGTTCACCTGGCAGACGTGGTTCGGGTCGTCCTTCTTGTCGCAGTACTCCGGCCCGCGGTCGATGTGGATTTCCGTGCACGGACCGCAGGGGCCGGTCGCACCCATCTCCCAGAAGTTGTCTTTGTGGCCAAAGCGCAGTACCCGCTCCGGGGGCAAATCTGTGACCTCAGGCCACAACGCAGCGGCTTCGTCGTCCTCCTCGAACACTGTGGCCCAGAGGGCGTCTTTCGGCAAGCCCCACACCTCCGTCAGCAGCTCCCAGGCCCACTGGATGGCCTCGCGCTTGTAGTAGTCGCCAAAGGACCAGTTACCAAGCATCTCAAAGAAGGTGTGGTGGTAGGTGTCGCGCCCCACCTCTTCCAGGTCGTTGTGTTTGCCCGAAACGCGGATGCACTTCTGGACATCGGCGGCTCGCTTGTAGGGACGACTGCCGATCCCCAGAAACACGTCCTTGAACTGATTCATCCCTGCGTTCGTGAACAGGAGAGTGGGGTCGTCCTGAGGCACAACGGGTGCGCTCGGCACGATGGTGTGACCGTGCCGCCGAAAGAACTCGAGAAAAGAAGAACGAACCTCTGCCGCTGTCATTTGCTTGGATTTCGTTGTCGTCATGGTCGCTCGTCGTCGCTCGCTTGAGTGTCCTGGGATTGGAGGTTCTGCCACTGTTCGAGAACATCTGAAATGATTTCCCAGCCAAAACCGCGTCTGGCCAGGAAATCAGCCACACGTTTCTTCACTTTGCATTCGCCGAGCTCATTTCGGTAACGCCGCATCCTAGCCCGTGCCAACTCCAGTGCCAGTGTCCGCTCATCTCGCTCCCTGTAAGCCGCTTCAACCGCTTCTGCCACGATTGCGTCTGCGAGCCCCTTGTTCCGCAGTCGCCACTCAAGCTCGCGCCGGCCCACAGGATGCGTGGCCAGCTGAGACCGCGCGAAGTTGACTGCAAACCGCCTGTCATTCAGGTAGCCTTGATTGCGAAGCTTGGCCACTGTCTGCTCGATCACATCCGGGCCAAAACCGATTTCCTTCAGCCGCGTCCGCATCTCGTGCTCGCTCCGGTCGCGGGTAGCGAGCAGTCGGTAAGCGCGCTCACGGGCTTTCCGACGTTCGCTCTCGGCGCGGACCCGCGCGAGACCGTCGTCGTCGAGCTCAGCCCCCTCGTACAGTTGAAATTCGACCAGCAGATCGGCATCCACGCCGAACGCAAATTCGCCGTCTACGAAAATCGACAAACGATTTTTCCGATGCTTCTGCGGTTCGATCCGCGTGATTCGGTGAGTAGCCATCACAGGGCCCGTCGCCTACCGTCTCGCCTGGCCGGGAGCTGGCCTTACGCCTTCGCCGGCGCTTCCTCTTTCTCGGCCACCTCTTCCTCGGGTAACAAACCGAGAGCTTTGCGCACTTTGAACTCGATTTCGTTCAGAAGTTCAGGATTTTCCTCCAGGTAGCGGCGCACATTCTCCCGACCCTGACCGAGACGCTCTTCGCCGTACGAATACCAGGTTCCGCTCTTCTGAACGATGTTGTGCTCGACCGCCTGGTCCAGCAGGTCGCCAACTTTCGAAATGCCTTTACCAAACATGATGTCGAACGTTACCTGGCGAAAAGGCGGCGCCAGCTTGTTCTTCACAACCTTCACGATCGTACGGTTGCCCAGCACCCGGTCGCCGTCCTTGATCGACGCAATCCTGCGGATGTCGAGACGCACCGAGGCGTAGAACTTCAGAGCTCGGCCGCCGGTGGTTGTCTCCGAGGGCCCAAACATGACCCCGATTTTCTCGCGGATCTGGTTGATGAAAATAACGCACGTGTTGGACTTGGAAATGGCGCCGGCCAGTTTGCGCATGGCCTGCGACATCAGACGTGCCTGCAAGCCCATCTGGGCATCACCCATGTCGCCTTCGATCTCCGCGCGTGGCACCAAAGCGGCCACCGAATCCACCACAATCACGTCCAGGGCGCCGCTGCGCACCAGGGTTTCGGCAATTTCCAGGGCCTGTTCCCCTGTGTCTGGCTGGCTTACGAGCAGGTTCTCGATGTCCACACCGAGTGCCTTCGCGTAGGTGGCGTCCAGCGCGTGCTCGGCATCGATGAAGGCTGCCAGTCCCCCTTGTTTTTGGGCCTCAGCAATGATGTGCAGTGCGAGGGTCGTCTTGCCCGAGCTTTCCGGTCCGTAGATTTCCACAATGCGGCCCCGCGGCACGCCTCCGATGCCCAACGCAGCGTCCAGGGAGATCGATCCCGTGGGGATGACATCCACCTTCACTCTGGCCCGGCCGTCCCCAAGCCGCATGATCGAACCCTTACCAAACTGGCGGTCAATCTGCGCCAGCGCCAGCTCGAGGGCTCTTTCTTTTTCGCTTTTTTCTGAGGCCATCTTCCCGCCTTCCAATTAGTCAATTGAAATCTTCGCCAACGGCGTGTACACGGCTCCCGTGGGTTTCAGATCACTCTTCATTACAACGATCTCCGCAACCTCAAAGGTTCCCAGAGCAACCTCTCGATTCCGCAAATCTTCACACACGGGACGCACACCGCCGATCGCCTTCACGCGACCAAGTGTGAGGTGGGGTTTGAACGCTCGTTTTTCGCGCTCAAAACCCAGTTTCTCCAGCTCCTTGTCCAAACGGGCCTGAATCTCTGCCAGGCGATTCTTTTCGTCTTCTACCCCAACCCAGAGCACGCGGGGGCTACCCCAACTGGGGAAGGCTCCTGTGCCCACCACGGTCAACCGCGGCTGTTTTTCTCCAGCAACAGCGGTTTTCACCGCTTCCGCGATTGCTTCGATCTGCCTCTCGTCCACATTGCCGAGAAACTTGAGCGTTACGTGCAATCCTTCAGGTCGTGTCCAGCTAACCCTTGCTCCGTACCGACGCAGGTCACTTTGCA